>NZ_JBXENV010000003.1:0-566179 GCF_059383755.1 Paenibacillus sp. JT22N15
CGACAAGAAGCGCGAATCAGGAAAGCCTTATCGCGTCGCTCTGATTGCGTGTGTTAACAAGCTCCTGCACTGGATTTATGCATTATTAGTGAAGCAAGAGAGCTTTGTTGACTTAGCATAATTAGCAGATTTATCATTCAAACGAAAAACCTTCTAGCAACTGCAGAGAAGGTTCTTTAGCACGCCTATTTTTAGTATACTGCCAACGCCAAATAAATTTAAGAGAAAAATGTTGACAAGATATTAGCTGGTTTTAGCTTAATCGATTATCTGATTATTTTTAAATAAGTACCTAATCCCTTTTCCAGCCATCTTCTCATTGGAATAACGAGGAATAACGTGTAGATGAGCATGAAAAATATGTTGACCACCGACATCTCCACAATTCCATCCGATATTGTACCCATCAGGTGAATAATTTTGGTCCACATAATGCTTTACCTTGATAAGCAAGTGATATGTAGCATTCCATTCTTCTTCCGATAAATCAAATACCGACTCCCTGTGTATATGCGGTACAATGATTCCGGCACCTCTTATTTCTTGATTTTCTAAAAGAGAGTAGGTACAGCTATCATTTTTAATTATTATTTCGTGTTTATCTCCATTGTTTGAGATATCGCAATATGGGCATTTTGTCATAATTAACACCTCATTTCTAAAACGATATTGTGCCATGTCGAATGTTCTTTTTCCCATTGATGCGGAGACCCTCCAGCTCCAGTAATCTTGTTTTCATCGCTATTCCACCACGATAGCCAGTAAGTGTCCCATTTTTGCCGATTACGCGATGGCACGGAACGGTAATGAGCACTGGATTTGCGCCAATGGCCGCACCAACTGCTCGAACCGCTGCAGGCTTCTGAATATGGTTGGCAATATCTGAATAGGACCAGGTATGCCCATATGGAATGCTGCAAAGAGCCTGCCATACGGCCTCTTGAAAAGGCGTTCCTTGAAATACGGTAGGAACCGTAAAGTTTTCAAGCGCTCCTTGCAAATATTGGGCTAGCTCAGCCTTATACGGAAGCAGCTTTTCATCATCATGGATCAAAGGGCTATGTGAAAACCGCGATGCAGCCCATTTCGCCAACTCTTCAAATGGCTGGTTTTGTGAACCGACAAAGCAAAGCCCTTCGTCGGTAGCAGCGACGTGCATATTCCAATCTTCATAACTAAACAGCGACCAGTATATGGCCCTGTTAATTGAATTCGTCATTTTGGAGGATCTCCTTTATTTTTGTTATGGCATCTTTACTATGCTGCTGTCGATAGCTTTCGGGTGTGTATCCGGTTTTCTGCTTGAACAGGGTAATAAAATATGGCGTATTGGACAAGCCAACACATTCGCCTACTTCTGCAATGGATACAGGAGAAGATAGAAGCATCGCCTTAGCCTTTTCGATTCTTATTTGCTGGATATAGTCGACGGGAGTTTTGCCCGTTACTTTTTTGAAGGTTCGGTGCAAATGATACGGCGTGCCATGACAAATGGCTGCAAGCGCAGCCAGCGTTAGCTTTTCCTTGTAGTTTCGATCTATATATTCGGTCACCATCGCGATCCATTCTTCATCAGGCAATCGTTGCCCAGTCGGTTTACATCGTTTGCAGGGACGAAATTGGGCAGCCAGCGCTTGTTCAGCGGTTCGGAAAAATCCGATATTCTCTCTATTGGGTGGTCTAGATTTGCAGGATGGCCGGCAAAAGATGCCCGTCGTTTTGACCGCGTAATAAAATTGACCGTCATATGAAGGGTCATTGCCTACAATGGCTCGCCATTGTTCTTCAGATACAGGTGCGGGAAGGATTGGCTCGTCCTTATCGCGCAGACTGCGAGGAATCTGATCCAGATTCGCTTTCCATTCATTGGACATGCTCGTTCACCTCTAAGATTAGTATAACCGTGAGCGGGGGTATTTGTGTGTAATTTGGAATGGAATAGCAAGATAACGAAATGACAAGGAGATAGGGGGTCTTTTTTCGTTTGCACCCAGCCAAATCCATTGAGGTTTGCGGATAAATGAATTATAATTTTCGTTGTTGATAATAGTTCTCAATAATTAAAAATGCGGCATAAGATTCTACATAAAAAGGGGCTTATCACTTGACTGTCACGATCAATGAGGAAGAGCATATCCAGCTATGGAATGCTGCTGCTATCAAGGTTATTGACGTAAGGCACTTCACCATGATGCATGGCGAGGAATTGCGGTCGTACCTATTTCCGTCAAGTGTCTTCCTATATGCCATTCGCGGCGAGGCTCAGGTGCTGCTGGATGGGATCGAACATTCCGCGAAGCGATTCCAACTATGGCATGGTGGAAAAGGAACCTGTCTGGATATTTTCCCAACGGAAGCGGAGTTTGAATATTATTTGATCTTTTACAGAGCAACGATTCCATCGACTGGCAGGCGGGAAATCCTGCATCTCATGGAGCGGTATAATCCGTTTCAACTGCAATATAGTTTGGCTCCACTGCGGTCTGCTGTTTTATTTGACAAGGTGGATAATATGCTGAAAGAATGGCAGAGCTCGCGCACGTTAGAAAAATTTCATGTTAAAACGTTGTTTTATCAATTTGTTTATGAACTGCTATGGCAGCTGGAGCATCAGCAAATTGGCATGAAAAGACCTAATCTCGCAGCCCAGGTCATTCGTTATATTCAGGAGCATTACAGGGAGCCTTTAACCCGGGAATCAATTGCGCAGATTTTTCACTACAGCGTCCCCTATGTATCCAGACAATTTAGACAGGAAACGGGCATAAGCATGATTGATTATGTGATAAAAGAGCGTATTAACAAAGCCATGGAATACCTGCGCAAAACAGATATGACCGTGCAAGAGGCTTCTGCCAGTGTCGGTTATGACGATGTATCCTATTTCACGAGGATTTTCAAAAAATATACCGGAATGACTCCCAAGCAATTCAAGGATCAGGATAAAGCAAAGAAAGCAGGGTTCGATTATCCTATCATTAGGGTTGGATCGTCCCTATTCCCGCGCAGGCTACAACGTTATATTGGTAGAGGATATGAGAATCATTATCGATATAAAAGAGAGGGAGATTTATCGATGTACAGAAACAAATCATCTATGGGGGTCACTTTACTATTATGTCTTACGCTATTGCTTAGCGCTTGCTCAGGAGCAGGCAGCTCCAATAATGGATCAGTTGCGTCACCTGCACGAGCAGCAACGGCAGATGGAAACGCTCAAGTGCAGGCCTCAGCATCAAACGGTGGTGCAGCGAGCGCAGCGGAAATGGTGACTTATTCGGCAGTGAATGGCGAAGTTAAAATTCCCAAAAATCCGCAGCGTATCGTTATCATAGCGGGCGCCTTTGTTGGCCATTTGCTGGCGCTCGGCATTAAGCCGGTTGGTGCGGGGGAAGAAGCTTTCAACAGCTATACGGAAGGAAAGCTGGATGGGGTCGAAAGTATAGGCGATGGGATCGCGTATGAAAAGATTTTGGAGCTGCAGCCTGATCTCATTATCGTATGGAATGACCCGGCTGTTCTCGAGCAGCTGAACCAGATTGCTCCGACGGTAGTTGTCGATTATGGCGTGCCTGTAAGGCAGCAGCTGCTGGAATTCGGGAAAATGACGGGCCGGGAGGATCAGGCTAATGCCTGGATTACGGCTTGGGATAAAAAGATAGCCGATTACAAACCGAAGGTGCAAGCGGCTGTGGGTGCCAAAACCGTTGCTATCTTTGACTCTGGCAGCGCTAAAGAGTTTTATGCATACGGCAATAAGCTGGGAAGAGGCGGCGAAATTATTTATGGCGAATTCCAGTTGAAGGCGCCGCCGATTATTCAGAAGGAAGCGATCGACAGCGGTACAGGCTGGGCGAAGCTGTCTCTGGAGCTGCTGCCCGAATATGCAGGAGATTATATTTTTATAAACGAGTGGACAGGCAAGGACAATCCAGAGGCTGTTTTTGAAGGCAGCATGTGGGAACAACTGGACGCAGTCAAAAACAATCGCGTTTTCCGCGAAAAAGGCAGAGGCTTTATGTTCAGCGACCCTGTATCTTTGGACGCTCAGTTGGCGTTTGTTGTGGATAGTTTTATTGGGGAATAATGGGTGTTTGACGGGTGGAAGCCAGAACCGTGGGTGTGCGGTTCTGGTTTTTTTTAAAATATAGGAAAGTATATGATTTTTCCATCCTTTCTCTATATTTCTCGGAATGAAACGCGCCGCGCCGCCAGAGGACGGCGAAAGCCGTTTCACCTTGGCCCAGATTCTATATTATTTTTAAAATCGGTATGGAGTTGTGGCGCTATAACCTTTATAATTTGACGAGAATACTTTAATAAAGGAATAGGTGTTATTCATGAGCATATTAAATGTAGAGCGGCTGAGTCACGGTTTCGGAGACCGGGCGATTTTCAGCGATGTATCCTTCCGCCTTCTAAAGGGCGAACATATCGGTCTAATAGGTGCCAACGGTGAAGGTAAGTCTACCTTCATGAACATTATCACAGGCAAGCTTCAGCCGGACGATGGTAAAGTTGAGTGGGCAAGACGCGTGCGGACGGGCTATCTGGATCAGCACGCTGTGCTGTCAAAGGGACAGTCAATGCGCGATGTTCTGCGCGGTGCGTTCCAATATCTGTTCGATATGGAGCAGGAAATGAACGACATGTACGGCAGAATGGGTGATGTCTCTCCGGAGGAGCTGGAGCAGCTGCTGGAGGATGTCGGAACGATTCAGGACACGCTAACGAATCAGGATTTTTATATGATCGACGCCAAAATCGATGAAACGGCTCGCGGGCTTGGACTTACTGATATCGGTTTAGACAAGGATGTTCATGATCTCAGCGGAGGTCAGCGTACCAAGGTACTGCTCGCCAAATTGCTGCTTGAGAAACCGGATATCCTATTGCTTGACGAGCCTACCAACTATCTCGATGAGCAGCATATCGTATGGCTTACCCGATATTTACAGGAATACGAAAATGCCTTTATTTTAATCTCGCATGATATCCCGTTCTTGAACAGCGTCATTAACCTGATTTACCATATGGAAAATCAGTCGCTGTCGCGCTATGTGGGGGATTATGAGTATTTCCAGCAGGTGTACGAGGCGAAAAAGCAACAGCTTGAATCCGCCTTTAAGCGGCAGCAGCAGGAAATTTCGGAATTGAAGGATTTTGTTGCACGCAACAAGGCCAGCGTGGCTACGCGTAATATGGCGATGTCCCGTCAGAAGAAGCTGGATAAGATGGACGTTATTGAACTCGCCAGGGAAAAACCGAAGCCGCAGTTCAACTTCAAGCCGGCGCGCACTTCCGGCAAGGTGATTTTTGAAACGAAGGATCTCGTCATCGGCTACGATTCACCGCTGTCGAAGCCTTTGAATTTAAGTATGGAGCGAGGACAAAAAATAGCGTTGGTCGGTTCGAACGGGATCGGTAAAACAACTCTGCTGCGCAGCATCCTCGGCCAAATACCGGCTATTTCAGGTTCGGCAAGGCTGGGGGATCTGCTGGAAATCGGCTATTTCGAGCAGGAAATGAAGGAAACGAACAATAACACCTGTATTGAAGAGGTTTGGAGCGAGTTCCCATCCTTTACGCAGTTTGAAATTCGGGCGGCTCTTGCCAAATGCGGTCTGACAACGAAGCATATCGAGAGCAAAATAGTGGTGCTAAGCGGCGGAGAGAAAGCGAAAGTCCGCTTGTGCAAGCTGATCAACCACGAGACGAATTTGCTCGTGCTCGACGAGCCGACCAACCATCTCGACGTAGATGCCAAGGATGAGCTGCAGCGTGCGCTTAAAGCGTATAAGGGAAGCATTTTGCTAATTTCCCATGAACCCGAATTTTACCGTGATATCGTGACGGATACGTGGAACTGCGAAAATTGGACGACGAAAGTGTTTTAGATGGTAAAACAGAAAAACAGGAATACAGGGCTGCCTTCATAGAGGCGGCCTTTTTTGCGCTGTTTTGAAATTATACCTCAGGGAGCGTTATGATAGGATGGAATGGAAATAACAATCTAACCCATGTATCCGAGATTGAATTGAAGATATTGAAAGGAATGAGGGAGATGAAACATCCTTTTTATCTGAAAGCGGTATGGAATGGCGGGCGTAACAGTGAAGGACATATCGATGCCGGCGGATTAAAAACGATTATTTCGATTCCACAGGAGATGGGAGGGCCAGGAACAGGTACCAACCCTGACGAAATGCTTTTGGGGGCAGCAGCGACCTGTTATCTGATTACCTTAGCAGCGATGCTCGAGCGTTCGGATCTTACACCGCAGGAGCTGGCTCTGGAGTCTGAAGCAATTGTCGATGTAACGAATAATGTATTTACGTACGAACGGATAATACACAAACCGCGAATTGTGCTCAAAGCGGATGCATCAGAGGCTGAGCGGACGAAAGCCGAGCGTCTGGCACATCGGGCAGAAGAGTCCTGTATGATCTCCAGAGCTTTGGCAGGCAATGTCTCCATAGAGACGCAGCCTACTATTGTGATAACAGGGATTAATGAGGAGTAATGGGCTGAATATTAGACAGCCCTAGCTGTGGTCTGTGTAAGGATATTTTCTCGATAGCCCGCTGCTTCCGCATCTTTAACTTCAATTTCTTAAAAAGTTTTATTGAAAACTAAATATAAATGATATATAGTATGATCAGATCGCTGAATAGTTAGGATGAGTTAAAAATGTCATACTCAACAGCTCTATCACAAGGAATTGCCATATTGCTCTATATTCACAGCATTGCGGAGGAGAACTGCTCTAATTTTCTATCGACCAAAGTGATTTCAGAGCAATTAAATATTCCGGTTCCGACAACGGTTAAGGTCATCAGGAATCTGAACAATGCTAGGCTGACGGTTGCTAAAGAAGGAGCGAAGGGAGGCATACTGCTGGCACGGCCGCTAGCAGAAATTACGTTATTGGATGTTTTTCTAGCAGTCGAACCTGGCAAAGCGCTGTTCAAGCTCCATACCGATACCACACTGCAAGGAAAAGAAGTCGACGCAGTCAAACAAAAGATAGCCTTTAGTCTACAAACCGTTGAGATGTCTATGCACAATCATTTGAAAGAAGTGAGGTTAACCGACTTTTTGAACTAAACGACGGTTGCCTTCTCTTTTTTTGAGATAACTAGATATAATGAATATTTAATATATTACATTCCTCTCTTTTAATTTTAAACAACCGAAAGGGGCAATAACATGACTTTTGAAAATAGAGCAGTAAAAGCGAGCAATGGCGTTGAAATTCCGCAATTGGGGTTTGGGGTATACAAAATAACGAAAGAACGAGAATTTGAGATGGCGATCAGCGAGGCTATTCGAATCGGATATCGGCATTTTGATACCGCTAAAATTTACGGCAATGAGCAAGCTTTAGGAAGAGAGATTCAGAAAAGCGGGCTGCCTCGCGAGGCTTTTTTTATCACGTCTAAAGTGTGGAATACGGATCTTGGTTATGAAGCGACCATAAAGGCTTTTGAACAAACTTGCAAAAAGCTGAATGTAGCTTACCTGGATATGTATTTGATTCATTTTGCTGCACCAAATTATTTGGAAGCGTGGCGAGCAATGGAAGATCTGTACTCCGAAGGGAAAATCAAAGTGATTGGCGTTGCAAATTTTGAGATTCAGCATCTGGAGCAATTAATGAAGCATGCCACAATCCCGCCGATGATCAATCAGATTGAGACGCATCCCGAGTTTGCGCAAAATGACCTGCACCAATATCTTAATGAACATCAGATTTTGCATGAGGCATGGGGGCCGCTAGGGCAAGGGAATAAAGCGTTATTGGAGCATCCGGGGTTAAAAAAAATTGCGGCTTATCATCATAAAACAGTGGCGCAAGTCATTTTACGTTGGCACTTGGAGCGAGGCATCATCGTCATTCCAAAATCATCGAGCCCTAAAAGAATGAAAGAAAATAGCGAGATATTTGATTTTGAGCTTACTAGCGATGAATTGGAACAGATCAACCAGCTGAATAGAGGCAAAAGGTATTCGATTAATCCAACCGGTTATATGATTAATCCAATCTATAATAAATTAATGAAGATTTTTATTAAATAATGTAGTCGAATAACAGTATATGAGCGAAGTCTTTAAGAGACTTGCTGAAACTGCTATACTCAGGGCAGGTATGCAAGTCTCAGCCATCCAAGTTAATATAGAAGCCAGTGTCTATTTCTAAAGAGAACGTGCATCAATAAGCGATTACGGAAGGAGTATTTGTCATAGGATGAAGCAGCAAGAAGAGTACAAGCTTTGGAATCACCTACATATTGAACTGGCTGACATCCGTCTGCATGCTCTTTCTGAGGGAGAGTCCAGCATAGGCTACCGTTTGCCTGCAAGTGCTTTTATATTTCTATACAAAGGCAAAGCAACGATACGGATGGATGGAATTATTCATCCTGTTGAACATTTTCATTGTCTGCATGGCTGCAAGGGAATGCGGCTGGATATTGAAGCAGCGGAATATTTGGAATATTATATGGTGCTTTATCGTGGCGAGTTTCCGCTGCGCCGAAGGCATTTTCTGGACAAGGGAGGAATCCCGCCGTTTCAGCAAATATTTGCTTTTGCTCCCGCGCAGCCTATAGGGCTTTATCAGATTCTACAGCGGATGGAGGCTGCATGGAATCGATCGACGGAGAAAGAAAAATTTTTAGCGAAAACACTCTTCTTTCCATTTATTCTGGAAATGCTTCAGCAAAAGCAGCAGCTAGGAATGGACCTGCTTCCTACAGAGGTTGTTAAGCAAGTAGCTCAGTATATGCATGAGCATGTGGATGAGCCATTGACACTGGAGCTGCTAGGGAAGAGGTTTGGCTACAATCCCCAATATTTGGCCCGCAGATTCAAGGAATTGACGATGCACAGTCCGATTGATTATCTAATAGGGCTTCGTATTGAAAAAGCATGTCATATGCTGCAAAACACAGATGCTTCGATTGGTGACATTGCCCAGAGTGTAGGTTATGAGGATGTGTTTTATTTCAACCGCATTTTCAAAAAGAACGTTGGCCTTTCTCCCAGCCATTTCAAAAAAAAGCTGTCGGATAAGGAGGGTGTTCGGTTTAATCCATATAAAAAGTGGGGATTATCCATGTCAGAGTCCATCGCTCCATGCTATAGTGATAATGATAATTGTTATCACTATAAAGAAAAGGGAGAGTCTTACATGTACCGAACATCCAGAAAAAATATGATGGCAGCACTTCTTATCTGTATGGCCTTATTGATTACAGCTTGCGGAGGGGGAAATACGAATCTGCAGTCCCCATCGGAAACCGCCGCTGCTGGCTCTAATTCTTCAGCACTAACTCAGAAAGCGACGCCAATAACAGACACCAAGATCGTGAATACCGCCTTCGGCGAAGTGGAAGTTTCCAAAAAGCCTGAACGCATTGTGGCGATTCAATATTTGAGCAGTCTGCTAGCCGTGAAGGCTAATCCAATCGCCTCTACAACACGCATTATGGATAATCCGTATTTCAACGGTTTAACGGACAATATTGAGATTGTCGGTTCTTCCGGCAGTGATGTTTCCTTTGAAAAGCTGATTGAGCTTAATCCTGATCTGATTGTCGTCATGACCTCGGAGGAGGAAGAATATAAAAAGTACAGTAAAATTGCTCCAACGATTGCCATTCCCTATGGAAACTTCACATCCATTGAGGAGGAAGTTAAGTTCTTTGGAGATCTGCTTGGGCGGGACGAGGAGGCCTCTTCATGGATAGCCGATTATAATGCGCGAATCGCGGCTGCGAGTGCCAAGGTCCAAGCAGTGATACCCGCAGATGCAACCTTTAGTATCATGCAGGAGACAGACAAAACATTAAGTATTTATGGCAGTGAGTTTGGCCGTGGGGGAAAAGTTATTTATGAGAATCTAGGACGGGTATCGCCCCCAGCCTATGATGAAGCAGTTAAGGAAGATAAATACAAGGATATTTCAATGGAAGTATTGGAGCAATATGCCGGGGACTATATCATCCTGACTACGGAGAGGTCATTGGAGGAGCTTCGCGAGGATCCAATCTGGGGACGGCTGGAAGCAGTCAAAAATGGCAGACTTTATGCCTGGTCTAACATTCGCTCTTATTTTATTGACCCGCTGTCGATATTAATGCAGACAGAAGAATTGGCTGATTGGCTGACGAATGCACCACAGAACAAATGATCTAGAATATCGTATTAAAGCTTCTGCCCGTAGTCTGAGCAGGAGCTTTTTTATTTGAGCAGAAAATTAATATGATGTCCTCTAGGGAAGTGAACAGGTGTATAATAATGTAATTAAATAGTTTAGAGGAGTAATTATAATGAGGATTATTGCTGCAAATGATTCGCACTTCGAATATATTAGAAAACATGACCATCACATCTCAGAAAACTTAATCTTACCGAAAATTAGAGGGAATGAGATATACATTTTGCAGAATGAAGAATATCGTATCGTTGGGTGGATGCGGCACAGCTATTTTTGGGACAACACGCCTTTTTTGAATATGATTTGGATCGATGATACCTATCGAAGTAAAGGATTAGGGAAGAAAGCCGTTCTTTTTTGGGAGGATGAAATGAAGAAGCTCCGTTTTAACTTGGTTATGACCTCTACTTTAGCAAATGAAGAGGCTCAGCATTTTTATAGAAAATTAGGTTATCGAGATTCAGGGTGCTTAATACTTGAAGATGAGCCTCTGGAAATCATACTTACTAAGAGGCTTTCTAATTTATGAATCGGGTCTTAATACCTAGAAGGATAAACACGGGTATGATTATAAAGTCATGATCTAACTAATGATTAATTTTAGAAAAATAATCCTTAAAGATCATTTTCATTATTTTTCTAATGTATTCCAGATATATTTCCGAATATTTTTTTATCCTGTATTCAGGAATCCATATTAGAGAATAGGTAATCCACTTAGGGAGGAACTATCATTGTTAGTTAAAGATTATGAACAATTAATCGGTAAAATACTAACGAAAAGCATCCGCGATACAAAGGGAACGCTTTTAATCAGAAAGGGAACTATTCTTCTAAAAAGTCACACCGAGAGACTTGCTAAATTTAAGATCCAAATCGGGGAAGTCACAACTATCGATGCGAATGCTTCTGAGCTGAATCAGGAAATTTCTGATCATACACCGAAACAAAAGCCCTCCTTCCGAGATTCATATGAAAGGGCTAAGCAGCATTTTAACGATATGGATCAGTTCGTTCGTCAAAACGGAATTGTTCCTGTCGAGGAGCTTGAACGGGAAGTTCTTCCCTTTATAAAGGAAATAGCGAAGCGATATAATCTATTTCAGTTATTTTCCGAGCTTAAGGAACAGGACGATTACAGGTACAGGCAATGTATAGGAACGGCCGTTATTGCGACCTCCTTAGGTAAGCGGCTTGGTTTGAAAGAAAACGAATTGGATATGCTTACAACTGCGGCGAGTCTCTATGATATCGGACTGGTCAAGCTGCCAACTGCAATCGTTTCCAAACAGTCAAGGTTAGAGACTCATGAATACGCGATTTTAAAGCAGCATACCATTCTCGGAAACGAGCTACTACTCCAATCGGGCGTTGAACCTCGGGTTGCTCTGGTCGCTCTTCAGCATCATGAACGAGAGGACGGCAGCGGTTATCCAAGTGCTCTGAAGGGGGATGAGCTGGATCGTTTTAGCAAAATTGTAGGTTTGACAGATTTCTATATGGCTATCATCTCAGAAAGACCTTATAGGGCTGCGCTGCAATTTTTTGAAGCCATCGAAGAAATTCATCAACAAATTATTTTAAATCGCTTTGATTCGGTAATTGGGCTCACGCTGCTGGATATGCTGCTCTCCACCCAAATCGGTTGTGAGGTTGTTTTATCGGACAACAGACGAGGAACTATTTTGCTGAACAACTATAACTACCCGACTCGACCATTTATAGCGCTTGAAAACCACGAGTTTATTGATCTTAGCAAGTTTGATGATATTAAAATCATTGAAATTGTCGGATAAGAGGATTGGCATATAAATTAAGTATTACGCGGGGGGCCAAGAAGGCTCCTTATTTTTTTATGGTTTGTATGTGTTAAAATAGATAGTATTTGAGCTCAATGAAAGGTTTGATTTAACTTGGAAATTAGAATCATAGAGAAGGAGCAAGCTTGGCAATTGCGTCATCAGGTCATGTGGCCGGATAAGGATTTTGATTTTATAAAGCTTAAAGAGGATGGCGAGGGCACTCACTATGGACTTTTTGAAGAGGAAGAACTGGTCTCAGTGGTGTCCATTTTTATTCATGGCGTTCAGGCTCAGTTTAGAAAATTTGCTACTCTATCCCGTCATCAAAATAAAGGCTATGGAAGCAAACTTCTGAATTACGCACTCAGTGAATCAGAGCGCCTAGGCGTTAAACGGATATATTGCAATGCAAGAATGGATAAAGCAACGTTTTATGAGAAATTCGGGCTTTCTAAAACGGACGCCACCTTCAGTAAAAGCGGCAAAGATTATATTGTGATGGAACGCCACATAAAAGGAGAAATGAATATGAGTCAAGACGAGCTTTTTATGAGAGAAGCAATTAAGCTTTCTAAGCTTGCGGTTGAGCACGGAAACGAACCTTTTGGAGCGATACTCGTTAAAGACGGGGAAATTGTATTTACAAATGAAAATCAAATTTATTCAGCAACCGACCCAACTTTCCATGCAGAGGCTGGGCTGCTGCGGCGATTTTGCGAAGAAACCCACATTACGGATTTGCATGAATACACCTTATATTCGAGCTGTGAGCCTTGTTATATGTGCAGCGGTGCGATGGTTTGGACAAATGTGGGGCGACTGGTTTATAGCGCGAGCAACATGGAGTTGTGCAGTATATTGGGCGAGCAGGGAAGTCCTTGCTCTCAAATTGTATTTGAAAATTCTCACCATAAGCCTGATATCACAGCTGGGATATTACGGGAGGAAAGTCTTAGTATATTGGCTGCCTATTTTTCGCACAACACAAAAGGCTGAAACATTCCAGTAAGCTTCGATTGGAGAAACTAACTTCATCCATACGCCAACCCTGCCATTGCTGCCAAAAGAAATCCTACTCCCCCAAGGAGGCCTAACCTTGCAAACGATTATGATCGTCGAAGACGAGCCGGCTATTTCCCGCGTTTTGGCGGCGTATATACGAAAGGCAGGCTTTGCGAGCATTATTTTTGACCGAGGGAAAGAGGCGGTGGAGAAGCTGGCCGTGCTTCAGCCCGCGCTTATTTTGCTTGATGTCATGCTGCCGGAAATGGATGGCTGGGAGGTGCTGCAGGAAGTACGGCGGCGCAGCGTCTGTCCGGTCATTATGCTCACAGCTAAAGGGGAGATTGGTGACCGCCTGGCTGGGCTGAACAGCGGCGCAGATGATTACATCACCAAGCCGTTCGAGCCACAGGAGGTGGTAGCACGGATTCAAGCTGTATTGCGCAGAGGTACGCATGCATTAATTGCGGGAAATCAGATCCAGTACGGCAGTCTGAAAATCAATTTAAACGACAGAAGCGTTTATTTGAATGAAGTATGTCTATCGATAACGCCGAAAGACTTTGCACTGCTGCATTTTTTAATGGAGCATCCTAATCAAATTTTTAATCGGGAGCAAATGATCGAGCAGGTATGGGGAATTGGCTATGATGGGAGTGACCGGGCTGTGGATCATGCGATTAAACGCTTGCGACAGGCGCTGCTGCATTTGCCTCCAGAAGAAGGAGAAATTCGTACCTTGCGGAGAACGGGGTACCAGTTTTATACCAATCATGAAAATTAATCCCTTCTATTTTTTTGCCATACGCCTGACACATTCTACCTTTATTCTGTAGTAGCTAGATCCTCTAAGTGATCTACTCCAAGATGTAGCTAATGATAAGAAGTCAAAGAGCTGCGAGCATCCACGATTGCAAACGTTGAATAGATGACTATGGGGAAGCTTTATCAAATCGAGTGGAAGGTGGATGAAGGTTATGGCGGATGTAATTGAATATCAGGTAATTGTTTCTAAGGCGAGAACTTCGGATAATAAGCTGCTTGTTATTACAGCGGCTGAGAGTGGGGAAGGCATAACGATATTGCCACAGGTGTACGGAAATGAACATCAATTGTGGGAAAAAAGAAAGGTGCGCGCTGGAGATGACAATGCCTATGCGCTCGTTAACAAAGCGACGGGCAAGTGCATTGGAAGAAAGGACTCCACGCAGGGCTCAAAGATTTATCAGGCGCCCGTTACAGAAGCGGACGTCAATGGTCTCATGGTATGGCGTGACGACAATGTTGCGGGAACGCACAATGCGATTAACAGCTATGTGGATTGGGAGCAGAAGCTCAATATTCCTGGCAACGGCCCATTTAAAAGCGGCGACTCGCTTGTGACGTGGGAATGGTGCCACGGTCAGATCAATGAATTATGGGTTTTCGTACCCGATCGCAAGAAGATTACGGTCAAGAAAATGGAATTTCAAATGGACAGCTCAATTGTGATTAATAGTGTGCCGATCGTAGCAGCCAAACAGCTTGTGACCAACCATTCGAATATTCAGCAAACGCAGCAAGTTACATTGAAATTTTCCAAAAGCCATACGTATAATTTCAAATGGGAGAGAGGGCTCAAGGTATCGGAAACGCTTGAATTTAAAGCAGGGCTGCCGCTTGTAGGCGATACGGGTGTGAAAATCTCGGTAGAGGGCTCGCGCAGCTATTCGGAAACCAAGACACAAGACGAGTCCCAGGAGGTTTCGCTGCAGGTCCCAGTCGTTTTGCCAGCAGGTGCAACTATCGAGGTTTCCGCTATTTTATTGCAGGGCGTTATCGATGTGCCCTATACGGTGACGTTTGAAGTGGAGTACCCGAATGGGAAAACAACCGAAACGGCTTCAGGCAAATATACCGGCGTGAACACGTTTACCGTTAATACCGAGTATAAAACGATCGTATAGTTTATGTATTCCATGCCATCATAATATAAAGATGAACGATAGCAGGCAGAAGGAGGCGGTGGCCTCTTTTTGCCTGCTATCGTTTTTTTTGCTCCGTAAGGAAAGGGGTAGTTCCTGCATATAAATTAAGTTAAACTAACATTCAAAAGGAAATTGAGGTGAATGCTTATGTTCTATATAGTGGTGTTAACCTTAATTGGACTGCTCCTTTCAAGCTTGGTGCCCATGGGTGCGATTTTGATCTGGAGCATCACTTTTGCTATAGTGATTTTGAATTATCGCAAAACCCTTCACATCCACAAAAATTTGCAGGAAATTAGAAGCCATTTAGGTTTGATGGGCAAGGAAGAAGCAGAGGATTTTAAAATTGAGGCAGAACTGAATAAAGTCAATCAGTTAAGCGAGCAGCAAATCAAAGAAATTAATGAGGAAATTGAACAGCAATTTGCTGAGCAGCTTGAAAAACAGGATGAGAAGAAAGACGATACGCCAGACAAAAAGGATAAGTAATTTATTCATTGAGCGTCTTATGTTATAGTAAACTCCTATTCCATGTACATAGTTATAACTACAAAAATTTCTACTAACGAGGTGCACAATGGCAAGCTTAAAAATATTAAATCCGTCCGTTAACGACGACATATATGCTTTTCAAGCGGGTCCCGAGGACGAGGAGGCGGTACGTGAGCTGATTATGGAAACGGCTCGCTGGCTTAGCAGCATGGGCTCCACGCAGTGGGGCGGCCTGCTTCAAGGTGAGGATAGCCATAATCTTGCGGGAGCGATTGCGCGTGGCGAGGTTTTTGCGTTTCGCAAAGCAGGGGAAGAGGGGCTCGCGGGCTCGGTTATTTTACAGCAGCAGCCTAGCGAATGGGATCGTAAGCTTTGGGGTGATACGGAAGTGGGCAAGGGAAGCGCGATCTTTTTGCACCGGTTAGTCGTTAATCGTCAGTTTTCCGGCAAGGGACTTGGCAGCGAAATGATGGCTTGGGTTGAAGGGGGTATCCAGTATTCCGGCAAAGACCGGATCAAGCTGGATTGTATCGCAAACAATGAGAAGCTTAACCGCTTCTACAAGCAATGTGGTTATACGTACAAAGGCGAAGCGAGTGGCTGGAGCATTTATGAAAAGCTGCTTCCAGATGTAAAGGTTCATTGAACAACGGCTGTTTATTAATAGGTCAAAAGTAATTCTAATGGAGGCAGGCTAACGAGAAGGGATTCAGCAAAATCTGTCGAATATCTGTGAAATTATGCTAACTAAACGAAAAATAATTCTCGTCACCGGCCTGTTCCTCTGTCTGCTCATATCGATCCGTTTAATTTGGATTTATATGACCCTCCCTCCCGATCATCCTGCGATCGTGCAAGGGCAATTGGATTTGCGGGGGTATAACCTGGCAGACTCGGAGGCCATCAGGCTGGATGGCGAATGGGAATTTTATGCTCATCAATTACGAATACGCGGCCCAGAAAATGCGGAAGCAGCCAAAGGGCAGGCGTTCATTCAGGTGCCTGGAAACTGGAATACGGTGTTATCCCCGCAGGCGGATTCAGCGTATGGTTACGGAACGTATCGTCTGCGTATATTCATCGATTCAGTTAAAAGCCAAACGTACGGCATCCGCTTGAAGAACATTCCGTCGGCTTCCGCCGTGTATGTGGACGGAGAGCTTGTGGCTCAAGCAGGACAGCCAGCACCAGAGGAGGAAGGCTACATAGCACGCAACGTGCCTTATTCAGCGTCCTTCATATCCGACAAGCCAGTGATCGATATTGCTATTCAAGTCGCGAACTATGATTCATCGAGCTCGGGAGGCATTCTTGGCTTCATTTCATTTGGCACGGAGAAAGTGGTAAGCAAGGAAACGGCAGTTAGCCTCCATTTGCAAATAATAGTCGTTATTATTTATTTACTGCATACCGTGTATGCTTTTATTTTGTATTTTATTGGCTTGCGGCAGCGGGGCTTGCTGTTTTTCGCCGGCGCTATGTTCTTCTCTGCACTTTGGCTCCTAGTATCGGATGATATGCTGCTGATGGTCTGGCTGCCAATGAACAATGATTGGAGCTTAAAGATCCAGTTTCTTTCCTATATGGGTGCTGCAATATTTATGCTGGAATTTACGAAGCGCTTATTAACCGAATACCGGAATGTGCGAATTTTTCGCTGGTATACATCGCTCGGCATGTTGTTTGCGGTATATGTGCTGTTTGCGCCAGCCTCTTATGTATTAGCGGTAGCTGGCTTGCTCGGTATTTATATTTTGCTTCCCTTCCTCGTCAATCCGGTCATCACCTTGCGAACCGCGATGAGAAGCGATAAGGATGCGATTGCGCTGCTGCTCGGTGTGGCTG
This sequence comes from Paenibacillus sp. JT22N15, assembly GCF_059383755.1. Taxonomy (NCBI): domain Bacteria; kingdom Bacillati; phylum Bacillota; class Bacilli; order Caryophanales; family Paenibacillaceae; genus Paenibacillus; species Paenibacillus sp. JT22N15. The sequence continues at coordinate 17,331 of NZ_JBXENV010000003.1, forward strand.
CGATGTCGAACAATATCATTTGGAGCGTTGCGAAGGATACAATTGGCGTAGAAAGCTCCTACTACCCAGTCGATCTGGTCGTCTCTTTTCTCGGGTTCGTAGCGTATTGGTTTAAGCAATACATTCATACCTTCGCCCAGTCGAAGCAGTTATCCGAGGAGCTGCAGCAGGCGGACAAGCAAAAGGATGATTTTCTGGCGAACACGTCCCATGAGCTGCGAAATCCGCTGCACGGCATGCTGAATATGACGCAAATTGTGCTGGATAGAGACAAGCAGGCGCTCAGTGATCAAAGCGTGAAGCAATTGGAGCTTATTTTAACGGTCGGCCGCCGGATGTCATTTATGTTGAATGATCTGATAGACTTGACCCAACTGAAAGAACAGCGTATTCGGCTGAATCGAGGCAGCCAGCAGGTACAGAGCGTCGCTGCTGGCGTAATCGACATGCTCCATTATATGGTGGAAGGCAAGCCTATTCGCCTCGCGAGTACGATTCCAGATGTATTTCCCCATGTCCTTGCGGATGAAAATCGTCTCATTCAAATTTTGTTTAACCTGCTGCATAATGCGATTAAATTTACGAGCGAAGGACATATTGCGATTCATGCCGTTCAGCAGGGGGGAATGGCGTACATAAGCATTGCCGATACAGGCATGGGAATGGATGAGGAGACGCAGCGCACGATTTTTGAACCGTATGAGCAGGGAGATTCGGGCATGACCGCTGCACCTGGCGGCGGAATTGGGCTTGGACTTAGCATTTGCAAGCATTTGGTCGAGCTGCATGGCGGAACGCTTGAGGTCCGTTCGCAGCCGGGGCAGGGCTCGATGTTTACTTTTACGCTGCCGCTGGCAGAAATGGGTGCTGCCGTAGAAGTGAGTAGCGACCATGACCATGAGCTGCTGCCGTCTGTTCCAGCTGCGGAAATGCTCGCTGCCGCTGCCGATGCCGATGCCAATGTCACAAACACAGCCTATCTAGGGGAGCAATCGCTAGAGCACACTGGCGATAGGCCTCTACCAACCCAAGCGAAAGATCGTCCAGCTATATTAGTGGTAGATGACGATACGGTTAATTTGCAGGTGCTCGAAAATATGCTTGGCGTGCGAGATTTTGACATTGTGTCGCTCACAAGCGGCAAGGAAGCACTAGCTCTGCTGGATTCGAGAAAGTGGGATTTGGTTATTACCGATATTATGATGCCTCATATGTCGGGATATGAGCTCACGCGCCTCATTCGCGAGCGTTATGCGCTCTCGGAGCTGCCGATTCTTCAGTTGACCGCACGCAATCGGGCGGAGGATATTGCCGCAGGCTTCCAGTCGGGAGCGAATGATTATGTAACGAAGCCGTCTAATGCGCTGGAGCTGAAATCGCGGGTAATGGCTTTAATCCATGTGAATCGATCGATGAATGAACGCCTTCGTATGGAAGCGGCCTGGCTGCAGGCGCAAATCCAGCCCCATTTTTTACTGAATTCGTTGAATGCGATTGCGGCTCTGAGTGTAATTGATTTGGACAAAATGCATGTGCTGCTCTTGGAGTTCAGCAACTACTTGCGGTCGAGCTTTGATTTTAGAAATTCAGAGCAGCTGATTCCTCTGGAGCGGGAGCTGGATTTTGTCCGTTCCTATTTATATATTGAGCAGCAGCGCTTCGGCAATAAATTGCAGCTACATTGGCAGGTGGAGGCCAGTCTGAAAAGTATGCTTCCGCCGTTGACGATCCAGCCATTAGTCGAAAATGCGGTGAGGCATGGCGTGATGAAGCGTGCTGCGGGCGGAAGTATTTCAGTGCAAGTGTTCGAACGCGATGATCAGGTGGAGGTTGCGATAATAGACGACGGTGTCGGCATGGATGCGGAGGTATTGGATAAGCTATTGGATAGAAGTTCCAGCGAGCAGCAGGGAATTGGGCTGCTAAACGTGGATCGGCGATTGAAGCAAATGTATGGACAAGGCTTGTTTATTCAAAGTGTATCTGGCCAAGGTACAACTGTGTCATTTAAGGTGATGAAGTAAGCAGGAGGGTTACAGCGGAATGGAGAGGAAAGGTTTGCCATTGTCTTTATCCACTGAGTATTTGCACTATGAGCCGTTTATTAAATCGCTGCCGCTGAAGTCTCGATATGAGCCTGCTGATTTGCTCGTTCCGGATTTGTTGATCGACCGAGAAGGGGAGGTTGAAATGTTCTATGCTCCTCACAACGAATACCGGAACAGCTCGGCGAGCCTTTTAATTGTCGGCATCACGCCCGGCTGGACCCAGATGGAGCTGGCCTACCGGACGGCAAAGCTCGCTTTGGAGCAAAATAAACCGGCGGACGAGGTGTGCAAAGCTGCCAAAATCGCCGCCCGATTTTCCGGTGCGATGCGCCGCAACCTGATGCAAATGCTGGACAGCCTGAAGCTGCCGGAGTATTTTGGCCTTCCAGACAGCGAGGCTTTGTTTGCTGAAAATAATCCGCTCCTGCATACGACTTCGCTGCTCAAATATCCGGTATTTGTAGCTGGGAAAAACTACACGGGGCATAAGCCCCCGCTTGCCGGCAATGCTTTTCTGCATAATTTTGCGCTGAAATTTATTAAGGCTGAGCTAAAGCTGTTGCATAAGCCGCTTATTATTCCTTTGGGCAAAACCGTGGAAACGATGCTTAAAGAGCTTGTTGGCAGCAAGGAACTGGGGGATACGCTAGAGGACAAGCGCTGCTTATGGGGATTTCCCCATCCTTCGGGAGCCAATGGCCACCGACACAAGCAGTTCGCTGATGCGAGAGAGCAGATGGAGGCGAAGGTCGCCGCTTTTGCTGCTGAACGAAGTGGGCTGGCTTAGGTGTATTCAAAACAAATGACAGCCTTGCGCAGCTCTTTATCATAGAACAAAAATATATTATCCGCGCCATAAGCCTGAAAATAATACCCGGTTAAGGAGCCGATATAATCAAAGACTTCCCCGTTTGCTTTTTTGGGGACATGAAATAGATTGGTGTTTTCAAACTTGCGGAGCTCTTCTATCGATTCATTATATTTTTGCATAAATGCTTGGGCTTCATCGGACATAAAGGCGATATCGTCCCATATGCCATTAATTTCGGGATAGCTTAGTCCCCACCCATCCGCTTGCTTCTTGTTAAAATCCGCTAACAGTTCCTCAGCAGAGGCGAATTGTTCGCTAAATCGGGAGTAAGGGTAAATCTTCTGATTGTTTTGGTAATATTGCTTGCGGATATGATAATCCAAATCATTTTGCGCATAGGCAGCCTTCAAATCCTCATCGATTTCACTGTCTGCTGAATGCTCCTGCTGATGCAAGGTGAAGTAATTCCAGTCTGCCTCAAATTTGTATTTCCCATCTATTACATCAAAACCTAGCATATCTTCTTTCGTGAAAAGGGTATGGTAGTTTTTCGTGCTGTCACCCACACAGCCATCATAAATTTCCTTGGCTGATATAATATGCAGCCACTCATCAAGCTCGGGATCAATGCATTTTAAATGAATCGAGCAAAGGGGCAAAAAGTGCTGGCGATGCTTTTCAATATCGTCATAGAAAACATCCTCATAAGCGGGAAACGGCTTAATAAAGGCTTCAGGAATGTTCATCCGGCAGTGTACCTCCGACCTGTTGGTTAATTTGTGGTTATGAAATGGATTCTACTCTTATAGTAAACGATCAGAGCTGAAAGCAAAACAGGCCGCCTAAAAGATTCACATAAATGTCCTAGTCTGTTGACTTTGTGAATCTAATTAGGATATCATCTAATTAGATAATTATTAAATTAGATATGAGCTAAATAAGACGCGTCTGACATTCGGTCTGGAGGTGGAAGTAGATGCAATTGGACAAAGTAGTCGCTTACCATAAAGCGCTTGCAGATCCAACCAGGATCAAACTATTAATTTTGCTATCGGAAGGAGAGCTTAATGGCCAGGTTTTAGCAGAAAAGCTAGGTGTCTCTCCAGCTACGATAACCCATCATGCTGCAAAGCTGCGGGAAGCAAGCTTGATTAATGAGCGAAGAGATAAAAACACGATCTTCTTTTCTTTAAATCACTACTTCATCAAAAGTAGTGCCACTGCTGCTGCGGAGTTAATTTACAAAAACACAAAAGTAAAAGGAGGTACGGATATTTTGGAGGATGACAAAAACAAGCGGCTTCAGCAGTCTGTTGTTAAAAACTTTTTCACAATGGACAATAAATTGAAGCACGTACCCGCGCAGCTAAAGAAAAAGCTGATCGTATTGGAGCACTTGGTATCTCAACTAGAGTCAGGACGAAAGTACAGCGAAAAGGAAATCAATGCGTTCATTAAAAGCTATCATGAAGATTTCGCCACCATACGCAGGGAATTTATCATGCACCAATTTATGTTCAGAGAAAACGAAATTTACGAATTGAACCCGCCTGAGATGTGGGCGAAATGGGAAAATCTAGCGTGAGAATATGCTCTATTTTAAGCTAAAGAAGGTGTAGAAGCTGATTCACTTAAAGTTAGTATCTGATCCGCTCTCGACAGAAAGTATAAACATTCAAAAGGCGATTATGAATTCACAGCCTCTGTTTAATCTCTTAGTCCTTGGTAAACGACTCCAAACGGACGAAGAGATTAGGGAAGAAAACAAGAAAAATCTCGAACATGGCGAAAAAATGTTTCACTTAACTGAAAATAACGAATGCGTTGGCATCATGACTTACCTTCCGCAAAATCCTAATGATCATCATCCGTGGATTGGACTGCTTATTATTCATAAGGACCATGAAAGGGCAGGAATTGGAACGCTTGCATTGAAATTGTTAGAAGAAGAATGGGCAGCACAGCGTATAGACAAAGTCAGACTTTGTGTTCAGCATGGCAACCATAACGGGGCATTATTTTGGAATAAGAATGGGTTTCATAAAATCAGCGATGGGTTGGACAATCACAATAATCAAATTGATATCTACGAAAAAGTTTATAAAAATGAGGAGGAGTGTGCGATGCAACAAGAGGATCGCTTAATGGTACATCCGTTATCCGAAATCGCTCATCTTAAGGTTCATGGCCGGACGACTGGCCAACTTGATCCGTTAACGTTATTTTGGACGGGAAGCTCGGTGGAATTAAATGCGCAAGGGTCTGAGCTTTGGGTTGAAGTCGAGGTGAATTACGACCAGTATGAGCCTTGGATCAGCATTCTGATCAACGGTGTGCTGGTCGGCAGGCAAATGTTATCGGCGGGCAGGTACTGGGTTTGTATTTTTAGAGGCATGAATAAGGCGGCTATTAAAAACGTCCGTATCGTCAAGGATGTACAGGCGATGAGCGCAGATCCCGGCTGCCTCCTGCAGATTCACGCTGTGAAGTTTGACGGTGAATTTACACCGATTGCAGCCAAACCCTATCGCATCGAATTTATAGGCGACAGCATTACTTCTGGAGAAGGGACCATCGGAGCGAAAGCGGAGACGGACTGGATTCCGATGTGGTTTAGCGCCATTGACAATTATACGGCGATGACAGCGGAAGCGCTGAATGCTGACTACCGTGTCCTTTCACAAAGCGGATGGGGCGTACTTACGAGCTGGGATAACAACCCGCATGCCAATCTTCCTGATTATTACGAACAGGTTTGCGGTCTTCTTACCGGGGAGAACAATAAAGCTTTAGGCGCGCACGAAAAAAATGATTTTGACTCCTGGCAGCCGGATGTCGTCGTCGTGAATTTGGGAACGAATGATGACGGCGCTTTTCATTCTCCGGAATGGGTAGATACAGCTACTGGAAAAGCTTACAAACAGCGGTTAAAGGCTGATGGCACGTATGACGAAGAGGATTTAGCGGCAATTGAGGAGGCAGCGGTGAGCTTTCTAATCAAAATTAGAAAATATAACCCAAATGCCCCTATCATATGGGCCTACGGCATGCTGGGTCAACCGATGATGCCGGCTATCTACCGTGCTGTAAATGCTTATCGGATGCAAACAGGGGATAAGCAGGTATCCATTTTTCAGCTTCCCAATACGACGGATGACACATTAGGCGCAAGACAGCATCCCGGCAGATTAGCCCATGCGAAAGCAGCCAGTGAGCTGGCGGGTTATATCAAAGAAGTTTTGCGTTCCTCTAAGCCTTAGTCGGGCGAAACATTGCTACAACCATTACCACAAGCAGCGGAACGAACAGCACCAGCCCCGTCCATATCGGATGAATTTCTGTGACAATGCGAGCCCACTGGGTGTTGCTGTCATAAGTGACAAGCCCCATCAGAAAACCCGCCAGTGCCAGCGGCATAATGATGACATTGTTGTCCTTTATGCCGCAAAGCTTGGCCATAAAGAGGCTGAGCACATAGAGGGAAAGCGTAGCTTTCATATAAGAGCCGAGAATGAGCGACATGCCGATAACGGACTCAATGCGTTGGATTATTTCCTGAAATTCAATAAGCCGGGCTACGGAAAACAGCATATAGGGCCCCGCCCCTGCAACCGGACCGAATACCATTAATGCGCACACCGTCACAGCGCAGAGTACTAGCAAGCTGGCTGCGAAGGAGATGGACATCGTCGTCATCAGCTTCTTGTTCAGCTTGTGCCCTGCGGCGAAGGGCAGCAGCATGCCGAATAAAAATACTTCGGAGAACGGGAAGCCGAACGTATAATAGGCTCCAGCCGCTACAGGCGTCAGTCCTTTAGGCAGCAGCGGAAGCAGCTGCTCAGGACGGTATTCAGGGATCGCAAACAGCAGTACGATGAAAATGAAAAAGGATGTTAATAGCATAATCAGAGTGAACATTCGTGCAATCACTTCTATTCCTGCGCGGGCCGTCACAGCAGAAATGATAAAAATAAGGGAAGTAAAGGCGTACATCGGTGTTTCCCTCATCATCGCCCCAATCATGAACTGGCCTACGCCTACAACAATAGCTGCCTGCATTTGCAATAAATACGAGATAGTCAGCAGCCCTAACAGCACCGTCAGTACGTTGCCAATCATCTTGCGGCTGTAATCAATGTAATCCTGGCCGGGAAATCGGCGATTTAAATACAGCAGCATCATTAGGATGCCAAACCCGATCGCTCCAGACAGCAGCAGGGAAAGCCAAGCGGCGGCACCTGCTTTTCCAATCAGCGGGCCAGGCACAAAAATAATCGAGGAGCCGGTCAAGAATACGAATAAAAGCACGCCCATTTGAAAAGAACTGACCTTTTGTTTATTCAAGCTGATTCTGCTCCTTTCCTCGCCCAACCTAGCCTTTCACCCCCAGCATGCTGCTAATCTGTTTGGCAGGCCCGCCCAATAGCTGCTCAACGACGTCGAAATAATCGAACCAGTCTTTGTTCAAGACATAATCTATACTCATATACAGGCATGCCGCTGTAATAAATGAATAGAGCCAAACTGCGGGGCCTTTCATCTTCCCGCGTAGAGTGAGGCTGTCATACAGCAGCATGCCCCCGAATAAAACCGTAGCAATCAGTGCCCGCTCCCACATCAACATCATCCTTCCCGCCTTGCTACGATGCAGGTTTGCTGTTCATCGTCCCGCCCGTAACGAGTTTAAACTCTACCTTCACATCAATCGGCAGCTCCGCAAAGCGCTCATCCCAGTCTGGCTGAAGCTTGTGCCACGCCCCCGGGCTCTGGCGGTAAATCTGGTTGCCGATGCCGATAACCTCCAGCTTATTTTTTTGCAAAAATTTTAACGTCGCTGAAGTTTGTCTCAATAGAGCAGCGCTAAATTTTTCGAGGAAGGCTTGCTCATCCTTTTTGGTAACAATAGCTGTGCATTTTAGCTCTGTAATGGCTAGCTCCCCTTTAATGCGGTAGCTGACTAAGGGATTTCCATCCTTCATTGTTACTTTGCTTGCTGTACGCAGAGCCAGCACTTCCGCTGTTTCTTTCTCGCCCTTCATGCCTTCGCAAGGAATCTCCAGCACACCGGAATGGTATTCATTTCGTAAAGCGAGCAGCCCCTCTACCTTATCGGGAGGCATTACCTTCTTCATTTTTCCGTTCTTGATTAAGGCAAGCCCCGCTGTGGACAACGTCTGCTCCGGATTAGAATTTCTGTAAACATAGGAGATTACCGTGTCTGGATGCGCGCTTTCCTGTTGAAGAAGCAAATCGAGCAGGGAGGTGTCCATTGTTTTCGCCGCATTGAGATAGGAGAACTCTTCTGTTCGAAGAATTTGCTGCGCTGTCGTCTGCTCAATGAGCGGCTGCTTCTCGAGCAGCTTGTGAGCGGGTCCTTTGGATATAAGCAGCTTGACGCTGCTGCGCGGTTCATGGTCACGATAAAAAATATCGAGTGTTTTTCCGAGATCCTGATTTCTCGCCAGCTTCTCACCGACGATAATGACTCGCGTATGGCTCCATTGGGCTTTACGGCCCAAATGGATCGGAATATCGCGTATCGCCTCCATTACGGTATCATCTTGCGTATGAATGCTTACGCTGGACGTTTGCGTGGTTGCGGATTTGCCGGTTTCTACGGAGGCGGGACGATAAATTTGGGTGAGCATTTCGATTTTTCCGTCCTTCGTTTCGTCGAGGGCAACGCCCATCACAAAACCGCGCTCGGTCAGCTCGTATTTGCTCCAGCAGCCCGTTAGCAGCATGAAACTCATGAATAGAGAGGCAATCAGTAAAATGCCGGTTTGTTTTTTCATACAGATCCCATCTCTTTGATTTTTTGAGCTTCTTAATGCTTATGCAAATTTTGCGGCTTGCGCAGCAGCTTTTTGAGCGAGATTCTCATAATGACATCTCGAAGCTCGACCAGCCGAAAAGGAGCGAGCGGAGCCATATAAGGCTGACCAAGCGACCTAAGCTTGCACAGATGCAGCAAAATGAACAAGAAGCAAATCATCATGCCGAAGCCCCCGAGCAGCGCAGCGCAAAGCATGAGCGGAAACCGCAAAATACGGAGCGCAATCGCGATGCCATATTGCGGAATAGAGAAGGAGGCGATACCCGTCAGCGCCACCACGATAACCATAATCGGTGATGCAATTCCTGCACTAATCGCGGCATCTCCAATGACAAGGGCTCCAACGATGCTCACAGCGGAGCCGACAGTCCGGGGCAAGCGAACGCCTGCCTCACGCATAAGCTCAAAAAAGAACTCCATCAGCAGCGCTTCGAAAAAGGCTGGCAGCGGCAGACCCTCGCGTGCATTCAATACTGCTAATAGAAGCACGGTAGGAATCAGCTCAGGATGAAAGGTAGATAGCGCAATATAAATGCTTGGCAGCGATAAGGCGATAATAAAAGCGAGAATGCGCAGCCAGCGAATCATCGTAGAGATGATCGTCCGTTGGTAATAATCCTCGCTCGATTGGAAAAACTCGGTGAACAACCCGGGACAAAGCAGCATGCCGCCTGTTCCCTGCACCAGCACGACGATTTTTCCCTTTAGCAAACCGGCTACAGCCATATCGGTTCTTTCTGTATAACGATGCTGAGGAAAGGGGGAGTAGCTGGAATCTTCAATAAGCTGCTCAATATAGGACGTTTCCAAAACATCTACCGTCTTAATGAGCTCCATTCGCTTCTTAAACTCGGCGAGCATCTCAGTATCCACTTTGCCTTCCAAATATCCGAAGGCGACGGTTGTGTTGGTATCGCCGCCACCGCTCATTAGCTCAATTTTGAATTTTGGCGTCTTCAGCCGCAGCCGCAGCAGTCCTAAATTTTTCTGCAAGTTTTCAACGGTGCTTTCCCGCGGCCCTTGCACGACCGATTCATTGACGGGCTCATTGACCTGTCTTGTCTCAACGGACTGGGCTTTAAAGCTGAGTGCCTGATTCCAGCCGTCGAATAAAATCAGCAGCTGTCCGCTGGAAATACCGTCTACGACAGCATCTAAATCGTTTACGAGCTGTACTTTTTTACCGGAAGGGCCATGATTCTCGAAAAAAAAGCGGACGTCCTCAATGCCAGCTTCCATTCCAGGTCCGACCTCATGCGTTACAAGATCCTGCAGCGATATTTTCATATAGTTAATGGTATCGTCTTGAATAAGCGAGCTGTAATAGATCGAGCATGCTTTATGCAACATATCGGGACCGTAATGCCAATGCATAAAGATGATGTCGGAGCTGCGGTCAAAGACAGATTCCAGATAACGAAGATTATCCTCCAGTATGGAGGTGAGCGGATGCTTCCCATCGCCACTGCCTGATTGACCACTTTGTGGTACGGTTGGCATCGTTTCCTGGGTGCTTGTCCCCGTATGGCTATTCTCGGTTGTCATGTGCGTTCACCTAGTTTCCATGTCCTGGTTTCTTACATTTACCAGTATGGCTTGCCGCCTGGAAAACTATACGACATAAAAAGACAACGCCCGCAGGGGAGTTGTCTTGATTTTTAAATTATTGCTGCGCGAGCAGCGGGGCAATGTGATGACGGAAAACATCTGCGGGAGGCTTGCCTCTTTTTAGCCTGTCATTGGTGACGACTGCGACGATATTGAGGCGGGGGATGACGGTAATCGTCTGTCCGCCGAAGCCTAAAGCATAATAAAAATCGAAAGCAGAAGGCGAAGCGGATTCCGAACTTGCAGCAAAAGAATCGACCCACCAATGCCAGCCGTACTGGCCAGGGCGAGGAGATTCAGCGGCTATTGCAGGATAGACGGAGCGCTCTATTAAAGTTTGGGGGATAAGCTGCTGCCCATTCCATGTACCTTGCTGCAAATACAGCTGGCCCAGCTTCAGCATATCGGCTGGAAGCAGCCGCAGTCCAAAGCCGCCTGTATGAATGCCCTGCGGATCATGCTCCCATTCATATTGGGAAATGCCTAGCGGCTGGAACAGGTAGCGTTCGGCAAATGCAGCAGTGGTCATCTCGCTTGCTTGTACGAGAATGGCAGACAGCATTTGTGAGATGCCGGAGTTGTATTCCATGCGCGAGCCAGGCTCATCCGATAACGGCTGCTCCAAGGCAAATTGAATCCAGTTTGACGTTTGCGTCATGCGGGGGAAGGAGTTTTGTCCGCCGAACTCCGTCCAGTTGAAGCCGGCAGACATCGTCAATAGATGCTCCAGCGTAATCGTTTGTTTTCGCGGGTCAGAATCTTCGGCAAGCTGGGGGAAAAATAAAGCGGCTGGCGTCGATGCCTCTGGCAGCAGCTGCTTGTCCATCGCGATACAAATCAGGGCAGAAACGACGCTTTTTGTACAGGAATTAACTTTTGCAATTTCTTCTCTCGTACGATCATTTCGGTAATGCTCGATAATAAGCTTGCCATTATAAGACACCAGGCAGCTCCTTAAGTCCAGCGGCTCAATAGCCGGGAGCAGTGATGACAGGTTCATCTGTATTTCCCTACTTTCCTCATCCATCTCGTTCTTTCGATTATAGGGGGTTAGCGGAAAAGAAACAAATGGAAGGATGAGCGATTAGGTACGGGCTCTCTGATTCCCGCTTTGTAATTTAAGGCTGACTGCTGAATGCATAACGAATTTAGCCATGAAGCTGCTTGACTACTGTTCATATTGTTCATCGATATATGATTAAAATTCATATGTTGAACTGATATATACTTTATGTTAATATAAACTTGCGTAAAGAGATTTGCAAAGAAGGTGGGGAATTTTTTGAACAGCCAAGATGTGATTTTAGGAATTTTAATGGATGAAAATTGTTCGGGCTACGAAATCAAGCACAAATTTGAAACGCTGTTTTCGTATTTTTACAATGCCAGCTATGGGACGATTTATCCGACGCTCGGCAAGATGGAGAAGCAGGGATTAATTACGAAGGAGAGCATATTGCAGGATGGCAAGCCAAATAAAAATGTGTATACGATTACGGAAGCGGGCCGGGAACAGTTTATGCTGTATTTAAAAAGCGATATCCAGGCTGTGGAAACGAAATCCGATTTTATGGTGAGGCTCGTTTTTGGAAAATGGGCAGATCAGGAGCAAGTGATTCAATGGCTGGAGAAAACGATCGCCAAACAGGAGGAAGAGATTGCACAATTAACGGCTGATTATGCAAATTGGAAACCCAACATGAATGCCACCCAAGAGCTGTGTATCACAATCGGTATTGCCAATCAGGAGAGCTCCCATCGAATTTTAGTAGAAGGATTGCAAAAGCTGAAAGCTCAATTATAAGGAGAAGGGGTTAACATGAACAAGGAAAAAACAGGGCTGATCGTATTGGCAATGGCACTCGGCCTGCTAATGTCGTCTCTCGACAACACGATTACCTCTGCGGCACTGAGCCATATTATTAAAGACATTGGCGGATTTGAGCAGGTCAGCTGGGTATTTACCGCCTATATGCTCGCTTCAACGAGCATGATGCTCGTTTTTGGCAAAATGTCCGATTTATTTGGCCGCAAACTATTTTATCTCATTGGCATATCGATATTCCTCCTTGGTTCAGCCTTATGCGGCATGGCGCAGGATATTACCCAACTAATCGTGTTCCGTGCTATTCAAGGAATTGGTGCGGGAGCGCTGCTGCCGATCAGCTTTACGATCATTTACACGGTATTTGCCGATCCGAAGCAAGCTTCCAAAATGGCCGGCGTTTTTGCAGGTATCTTCGGCTTGTCTTCAGTTGCAGGACCGCAAATCGGGACGCTGTTATCAGAGGCGTGGGGCTGGAGATGGTGCTTTTACGTCAATGTTCCGATTGGGATCTTGTCCTTCCTTGTATTGCTCTTTGCCCTCAAGGAATCCCGTTCGGAGCGAAAGCCAAAAATCGATTATTTAGGTACGGCTTTCCTCATTATTTGCACCTTCTCCTTGATGCTCGCTTTGGAGTGGGGTGGGAAGGACTACGCCTGGACGTCTTGGCAAATTTTATCGCTGTTTGCGGTGTCAATTATCGTGGGCATGCTGTTTATATCCGTTGAGCTGCGTGCAGAGGAGCCGATATTGCCATTAGTTTTGTTCAAAAATCGGATGGTCGTCGGGCTATGTCTCGCCTGTCTCTGTCAGGGAGCGATTATGTTTTCGGCCATTGCTTATTTGCCGATTTTCTCAACTGCCGTATTAGGGCAGGAAAACTCCAACGCTTTGTTGACTCCGATGATGGTTTCGTTAATATCCGGAGCGGTTTTGTTTGGCTTTTTGCAATCCAAATTTGCTTATCGAACGCTTATTGCTTTCACAATGACAGCGGGAGTTATCGTCAGCTACTTGCTCAGTACGGTTAGCCATGATGCTTCCAAGTGGTATATGATGGGTCTTATGATACTGCTTGGGCTCGGAGCTATCGGCCCTTTGATGAGCATGTCACAGACAGCTATGGCGGCAAGCGTGGAACGCAAATACATCGGTATTAGCTCGTCCATCGTTGGTTTCTGGCGCAGCATTGGCGGCGTTCTCGGCGCATCAATCATGGCGACCATAGTCAACAATAACTTGAAGACGCTGCTGTCGGATGGAGCGGCTGAGCACCATATTCCACAGGATCAGATTGCGACGCTGGCGAATCCAGAGCAACTTGTGCGAGGGGCCGGCAATGTTCCGCAAGATATTGTTGCTTTCGTGCGTGATTCTTTGGGAACCGCGATAAACCATGGATTTATGCTAAGTATTGTCTTCGCTGTTCTTGGCATTGTGGCGGCCTTCGTTGCAGGCCCAGGCAGGCAAAGCATTCCTAATGCACAATCCGCTGCCAAGCAGGCTTCATGAGCAGGTTAACTAAGCTGCATAGAGCCTAAAGGTAAGATGCTGGCATAAGCGCTAAGGATCAATAGGATTGCAAGTGAACAAAAGAACGTCGAGCGTTGGGCTCGCCGTTCACCTGGAGGTATTGAATTGCTGCCGGGGATTTTGAAGCAATAGCAGCTTAAAGGATTTATAGCGAGCTCAATAAATAAAACAAGCCTTTGCATTCCATATGGAACGCGAAGGCTTGTTTTATTTCAAGAGAAGTACTGCCAAGTGTTATCTTAGTACATTGCGAATATCGCAGCAAAAATAAAGCCACCTACGCCAAGCACCGTCAGAAACAGTGGAGGAGCGGATAAAATAATGCCTGCAATCGCCATGCCTTTGCCGCTGGAGGAACGTTTGGAGGCCAAACCGAATATAAATCCGAGCAGGCTGAAAATGAAAATGAGAATAGCAGAAATTATGACGCTTGCCATTCCAGCTGTATCACTGGCATAGGGATTTAGTGCCGTTCCGATAAAACTAAACAAGCCTCCAACGCACAGCAATACGCTGATAATGCCAAAAATAAGCGATATAATCGCTAAGGCCAGCCTATTTTTTGGCTGATTCTTGTTCGCTGCTGGTGCAGCCTGTGGTGCGGGTTGCCCAGCAGCTGGAGGAGCGGCTTGACGTGCTGCTGCAGTTGCTTGTCCGGCAGCAACTCGCGGATTGGCAACTGGCCGCCCTGTTTGGGCACTGGTAGGTCGCGCTGCCGAGGGTTGCCCAGGTCTATAGGTCGTCGTTCCTGGTCTTCTAGGCGGTGTTTGCAAGAATAGGACTCCCATCTATAGTTATATAGTCTCTCTATACCTTTCAACATTCGTCAAAGTTTTCCAAAATCCTTTTTTGGGATAATTATTTTTTATTTATATTATTTTATATTAGCTTGCTACTAAACTAGACTGCCATTAAACAAGAATAGATTTAGTAAACGCCATGATTATGGGAGACAAAGAGCAAATGAATTAGCGTAATCTAACATAGAAGGTTAGAAGAAATTTCCAAAAATCTCAAAAAAAGCTTCACAAATGATAGACTCTCGTAGTAATATGAAATCAGCTCCAAGGGTTTGCAAATATTTCCTTATTAGGTGGGTGATAGGTTTTAACTAGACTGCCAGCAAAAAAAGGTAAACGGTCCGTCGCAATCGTCTCTCATCCCAGATAACAGCTTTGGCATCCGCCTGAATGAACAATCAACAGGAATTCGCTCGCGCTTATAACCTAGTATTCATATTGGAGGAGTGTATTTTTATGAAAAAGAAAGTAGCTTCTATTGTTGCAGGTATGCTCGTGTTTGGTTCATTCGCTTCGATTGTCGCAGCGGAAGAAAATAACGATTCAAGTGATTTTTTCGCTGATTCCTCGCAAATTTTCATTACGGCGCCTGATTGGGTAGCTCCTTTAGCTGTATCGCCTGAGGAAAAGGTATGGGGCTATTTGGAAAGTGTAAGAGACCAATTAAATGTTGGCGAAGAGGGCAATATTCGTGATCATTTCCGTATTGTAGAACAGCAGACCAATAGTTCAACGGGAACGATCCATTTTAGGCTGAGCCAATATGCATCAGGCATTCCTGTATATGGTGCCGATCAAACGCTTCATGTTGACAGTGAGGGGCAAGTGACTTCACTGCTTGGAAGCGTTGTTGAAAATGTGCAGGACAAGCTTCCGCAAACGATCGCTCCGGTCATTCCGATTAGCGAAGCAGATGCGATTGCCGCTGCCGAGGCTGATGTATCGCAGGAGTATGGAACGCTTGGCGAGCCGCAAACGACTCCTAAAGCAGAATTATATTATTTTGTGCAGGATGGCGAACCGGTGCTGTCTTATATTACAGAAGTGAACGTGCTGGAGCCTGAGCCGCTGCGGGTTAGATATTTTATCGCGGCAGAGACAGGCAGCGTATTGTTTAAATATAATATTTTACATGAAATAACAGGTTCGGGAACAGGTGTGAACGGCGATAGCAAAACGTTTGAAACGAGGCTCGTGGGTTCCTCTTATCAGCTGTACGATGCAACGCGCGGGGGTGGCATTGCAACCTACAATGCAAATAATGGAATCTCGCTACCGGGGACGCTCTTCTCCCGATCAACGAACATTTGGACGGATGGGGCTGCTGTTGACGCTCATGCTTATGCAGCAAAAACCTATGATTATTATTGGCAGAAATTTGGCCGCAACAGCTTGAACAACAATGGTCTTCAGCTCCGTTCCACCGTACATTATTATACGAACTATAACAATGCCTTCTGGAATGGCGTACAAATGGTGTACGGCGATGGCGATGGCGTAACCTTTAAGCCGTTGTCTGGCGATTTGGATGTAGTTGGTCATGAGTTCACGCATGGCGTAACCGAATATACGGCTAATTTGGAGTATTACGGCGAGTCGGGAGCTATTAACGAATCGATCTCCGATATTATCGGCAATTCCATTGAAGGGGATAACTGGCTGATCGGGGATGATGTATACACGCCAAACATTTCAGGCGATGCGATTCGCTCGCTTGCTGATCCGACTTTGTATAATCAGCCCGCACATTACAGCAACCGCTATACGGGTTCCGCTGACAATGCCGGCGTGCATATCAATAGCGGCATTAACAATAAGGCGTTTTATTTGCTTGCACAAGGCGGAACGTTCAGTGGGGTGAGTGTTACGGGTATCGGCAGGGAGCAAGCGGTACAAATTTACTACAATGCGCTGGTGTACTATTTGTCGACCTTCTCTAATTTCTCCGCTACGCGTGCAGCAGTCATCCAATCGGCAACAGAGCTGTACGGCGCAACTTCTACGCAAGTAGCATCGGTTAAACAAGCTTATAATGCGGTAGGCGTATATTAATAGAATAGAAGTACAATGAAATAGAATAGGAAAGAAAGGCCAATCAGAAACTTCTGGTTGGTCCTTTTTATGGAAAAAATTTATAAGCTACATCATGAAAAGCTGCGCATTATCTTCTTGGCTGCTCTTGCCTATAACCAACTATCGCGCTATGCTTGTATTAGTATTTATTACATAAGTTAAGGATCGATAAAAATGAAAATCGGATTTTTGGATTCGGGCATTGGAGGTCTAACCGTCATGGCAACGGCGATTCAAATGCTTCCTGCCCAGGATTATCTTTTTATGGCTGATAATTTGCACGTCCCCTATGGAACGAAGTCGAAGGAAGAAGTCAGAGCCTATATTTTGGAGGCCGTTGAGACGATGGTTGGCGAGGGGATGGATGCGCTGGTTGTAGCTTGCAATACGGCCACTAGTATTGCTGTTGCCGAGCTGCGAACGATGTACTCTTTTCCTATTGTCGGTATGGAGCCGGCAGTCAAACCAGCCGTTGAGATGAACCGCAAGACAGGGAAGAGGGTGCTGGTGTTCGCGACACCGTTGACGCTTCAGCAGCCAAAATATTATGCCCTTGTCTCACGTGTGGACGATGAGGGGATAGTAGATTCCTTGCCCCTTCCAGAGCTCGTCCATTATTGTGAGGAGCTGCAGTTTGACAAAAGCATTATGAGCGACTATTTCCGCTCCAAGCTTGCTGACTATGATTTGGACCGTTATGGCATGATTGTGCTGGGTTGTACCCATTATCCTTTCTACAAAGGGCTGCTCCGCGAAATATTGCCGCCGCACATTCAAATTATAGATGGCAATGTGGGAACGGTAAAACGTCTTATGGCGCTGCTAAGCCGTGTTGGCATGGTAGGCGGCGTACGAAGCGGCAGCGTTCGCTTTATGTGTACCGGCAATGATGCTGCTTACATTGAGAAAATCCGTACCGCATTCGAATTGATTAGCGAGAGCAGCGTACAGAATGAAGAAATTATGAAAGAATAATGATGGAATAATAAATGAAACAGTCTAAAGCTGATGCCTTCTGCAAGGGGGCGGCTTTAGGCTGTTTGCTTTTTCCTCGTGTAATGCTTGGGAGAGAAAGTACTCATTTGAGCTTCGTAATCCAGAAGCCAAGCACGACGACGGCGAGCCCGACGATCGTTTTCCAATTGGGCATTTCCCGCAAAAACATCATGCCAATGATGACACAGACCAAAATTTCAATGCCTTTCGACAAGGTGAGGGCGAAGGTCAAATTGCCAAACCCTTTATACATAAATTTGACGCCGAAGCCAATCATGACATTTGCAGCAAAAATGACGGGCAGCAGCTTGAACTGGTACCAAATCGTGGCCCAGAAAACGGGATCAATATGCTTGCTTTGATAAGCGAATACGGCATTCACCGCGAATAATCCTCCAAGCAGTAGGGCGACAGCATAAACGAGCAGCATGCGTTTGCGGCTCCTTTCATTCATTAATTCCGTTGCGATTATATGTTGCCCAAGGGAAAGATTTTTAAAAGGAGGCAATTAAAAAAAGCACAAAAGCAGCCCTAAACGAATCAGCCCTGTCGTTTCCCAAGAGGAAAGAGACAGGGCTTTATCGAACGGATGACAGCTTAGCACATCCCGCTGAAATAATGCAAGGAATAGTTTGAAAATCGGGCATTGAAACATCCCACAGGATATGGTACGTTGGGCAGTATGAGAACGATGAGAGTACCAGAAGCCAATGAAATGAAGCTCACAACGGTGCTTCACGCGCTGAGCGACCCTGTGCGGCTTAAAATTGTTTTATGTTTGGCTCGGACAGGAGAGAAAAACTGTTCTTCTTTCGAGGTCGAGCATCTGTCCAAATCGACGTTGTCGCATCATGTCAAAATACTGCGCGAAGGAGGAATCATTCAGCCGCGAATTGAAGGCAAGCAGCATTATTATTCGATTCGTCGGGATAATCTGGACTTATGTTTTCCAGGGCTGCTGGATTCCATTCTGGCAACGGACGAGCAGTATATTTGAGAGAATTTGAGGGGGGAGCATACAAAAAAAGCGGCCGCTTGGCCGCTTTTTTTGTATGTTCATTAACGTTTCCCGGATACCGGAACCGCATTGTAGTATTCATCGAGCGTAATTTCGCGCTCGTTCAGCTCTTTAGCCAGCTCCTTGCCGACGTAGCGGATGTGCCAAGGCTCATATTTGTAGCCGGTCAAGCTGTCTTTCCCTTCGGGATAACGAATAATGTAGCCATACTCCCAGGCATGATCAGCGAGCCAGCCTGCTTCAGGCGTACCCGCAAAACAATCCTCCGCAGCACATTTGCCATCCGCTCCCGTAACATCAATTGCAAGGCCGGTCTGATGCTCACTCGTGCCTGGAACAGCGCTGTACATGCGAGCGGCTTCTTCGCCATCTTTTTTCACATAATTGTCGAACAGCGTTTTCTGGCGATCATAAGAACGGTAGCCGGAAACGCCAGCGAGTTGAATGCCATCACCAGATGCTCCGGCGAATAATTGCTCCAAAGCGTCAGCCGCTTCCTTGCGCAGCATGCGCTTGTCGATTTTCTCAGTGAAGGTGAACGCTACATCGGGATATACCAAATCCTGCGGCTCGTAGCCTTCTGGCAAGCTGTATTGCTTATTTACGAGCACGAAGGCTGCCGTAGGGTTCGCTACGACAAGCAAATCGTCAACCGTACCTGACGTTTCCTGCACGGCGGTATCCCCCGCTTCCCCAGCAGCATCGGTATTCGCATTATTCGCTGGCAATTGGCTCGCTATAGGCGATACGGTTTCCTGCGCGCCAGTGCAGCCAAAGGCAAACAGCAGCAGCAGAACCGTCAAAGCTTGTCCTGTCCTTTTCATCCTCATGTTCAAAAACGCCTCCTCATGTGATCCCTATGACGAATTATAACGGGTACTTGTTTCGAAATATGTAGAAAATGTATCAAAATTGTAACATTTTTATCCGTAAAAGCATGAGCGTGTTTCAGTCAAGCTGAAACACCGTTCGTACCCTGTGGTAAAATGGAAGCAGAAATGCACGCATTTTGTGCAAGAGGGGTGCCGGATGAATATAAACAGGATAGCAGGGCTTCGGCTGCAAAATCAAGGAATCGCATCAGCTGAAAGCAATTGGTCGCCTAAACAGGTAGTAGGGCAGCTCGGTGCAGTGCAGGCCCAGGATTATATGCAGGCCATGTGGGCGATTGGCCTGCGCTCGCCTGGGGCGACATTGTCCAAGGTGGAGCAGAGCATTAAGGACCGCGAGATGGTACTGACCTGGACGCAGCGCGGAACGATTCATTTTGTGCCAACAGAGGATGTATTATGGCGGTTGTCCCTTGCTGCCCCGCGTTTGCTTCAGCAGTCAAGACGGCGGAGAGAGCAGCTGGAGTTAGATGATGCTACGCTTGCGCGCAGCGAAAGCTTGATTCGCAACAGGCTGCAAGGGGGAGTACAGGTTTCGCGCGGAGAACTGCTAGAGCAATTGGAGCGGGCGGGCATACGCACGGACAGCCAGCGGGGTTATCACATTTTATGGCATAGCGCCTATAAAGGGCTGATTTGCTTTGGACCGATAAGCGGCAAGCAGCAAACGTTCGTTTTGCTTGATGAATGGGTACCAGATGCGCAGCAATTGACGCGTGAACATGCGCTTGCCAAGCTCGCTTTGCGCTATTTTACCGCTCATGGCCCTGCTACCGTTCATGATTTTGCCTGGTGGTCAGGGATGACGCTTGGCGATGCAAGGGAAGGACTGGAAGCCATAAAAGGCCAGCTGGATAGGGAGCGAATCGACGGCAGCGACTATTGGATGGTAAAGCAGACAGATGGTGCTTGGACAGAGCAGGGGGAAAAGAGGCCTTCGAAGGAGGAGAAGCAGGAAGACAAAGCTTCTGCCGTTTATTTGCTGCCGGGCTTTGATGAATATATTTTAGGTTACAAGGAACGCAGCGCCGTGTTGAAGCCTGAAATTGCTCAGCGGATTGTTCCTGGCAATAATGGCGTTTTTCTGCCGATGGTTGTGGTTAATGGACAAGTCGTAGGCACTTGGAAACGAACCGTTAAGAAGAAGGGAGTCGATGTCGTCATTCATCCCTTCGAGCCTCTTGATGAATTTAAGGAGGGCATTGAACAGCGTGCAGAAGCTTATGCGAAATTCATGGAGCTGCCGCTGGGGAGGCTGGCGTTTGAGCAGGTGGTTAAGTAAGGTGCAAAAAAATTACGTCTTCAAAGCGAGCGAGAGCTTTCAATAATTCGCGGCAAATCATAGCTTGATGCACATCATCCCTACATTTTTTCTAAAATGGAATTATCCAATCCAATTGTGTGTAGTTCCATTGTGCTTTTTGATGAAAACGGATGGATTAAAAAAATAAAAGAATTCACTTTATTCCACTTTGCATAAAAGTGAAAATCTGATACGATATATATTATAGTCTATAGATTTAGTAAGGATTAAAGGGAGGCACTTTTTTCATGGACAAATTGATGCTTGATTCCATAGATGCAATGACACATCTGGATCAACTCGAGGCTGAGGCGATTTATATTATTCGAGAAGTAGCGGCGGAAAGTGAAAATCCCGTGATGCTGTACTCGATCGGTAAGGATAGCTCCGTGATGCTGCATTTGGCGCTGAAAGCATTTTATCCGGAGAAGCCGCCGTTTCCTTTCATGCATATTGATACAACGTGGAAATTCAAAGAGATGATTGAATTCCGCGACCGCAAGGCGAAAGAATTCGGAATCAACATGCTTGTTCACTCCAATCAGGAAGGGATTGAGCAAGGGATCAACCCCTTCGATCATGGCTCCGCCTATACGGATATTATGAAAACCCAAGCCCTGAAGCAGGGCCTAGACAAATACGGATTTACAGCTGCTTTTGGCGGTGGAAGACGTGATGAGGAAAAGTCACGTGCGAAGGAGCGGATTTTCTCATTCCGTAATAAAAATCATGCCTGGGATCCGAAAAACCAGCGGCCGGAAATGTGGAAGCTTTTCAACACAAGAATTAATAAGGGTGAAAGCATCCGCGTATTCCCGATTTCCAACTGGACAGAAAAAGATATTTGGCAATACATTCGCAGAGAGAACATTGATATTGTTCCGCTCTATTTAGCGAAAGAAAGGCCTGTCGTTAATCGCGATGGACAGATCATCATGGCGGATGATGAGCGGATGAAGCTCGAGCCGGGTGAGAAGATTGAAATGATGAAGATGAGATTTCGCACATTAGGCTGCTATCCGCTGACTGGCGGCGCCCAGTCAGATGCGGACACGCTGGATGCTATTATTGAAGAAACACTTGGTGCGGTATCATCCGAACGGACAACAAGGGTGATCGACCAGGAAGAAGCGGGAAGCATGGAAAGACGTAAACGGGAGGGCTATTTCTAAGATGAAGAGTCTGCTTAAATTTATTACTTGTGGCAGTGTGGATGACGGCAAATCCACATTGATTGGACATATGCTTTATGAGGCTAAGCTTTTGTTCGCCGACCAGGAGAGAGCATTGGAGCTGGACAGCAGGCTGGGCAGCCGCGGCGGCAAAATTGACTACTCCTTGCTTCTTGACGGGCTGATAGCCGAACGTGAGCAAGGGATTACGATTGATGTCGCTTATCGGTATTTTACGACGGATCACCGTTCGTTCATAGTAGCGGACACGCCGGGGCACGAAGAATATACACGCAACATGGCCGTAGGCGCATCTTTTGCGGATCTTGCCATTATTCTGGTGGACGCAACGAAAGGGATTATTACTCAAACGAAGCGCCATACCCGGATTTGCGCCCTCATGGGGATTAAGCATCTGGTGTTGGCGGTAAACAAAATGGATTTGGTGGATTTTGATACGAAGATTTTTGATGAAATCAAAGAAGACTTCTCTCGCATCTCCGCTGAATTCCAGTTTGAAAGCATTCAGGTGATCCCTGTTTCTGCAACAGAAGGGGATAACATTACGAAGAAATCGCCGAATACGCCTTGGTACAAGGGTCTTCCTTTGCTACCCTATTTGGAGGGTGTTGATGTTCATTCGAATGATGACGTGAAGCCGTTTATGATGCCCATTCAGCGGGTATGCAGGCCAGACCACACATTCCGCGGATTCCAAGGTCAGATTGAAGCCGGCAGCATCGCAGTTGGCGATGAACTGACAACTCTGCCTAGCCGTGAGAAGGCGAAGGTTAAACGAATCTTTGTAACAGACCAAGACAGAAATTCGGCTCATGCCGGACAACCTGTCACAATTCAATTAGATCGGGAAGTCGACGTTTCACGAGGTTGTGTATTTACGAAGGACAATCAGCTCCAAGAGGCCGACAGCTTTAGCGCCACGATTCTTTGGATGGATGATTCTGTCCTGACGCCGGGAAAAAATGCTCTGGTGAAGGTAGGTACAAAGGTTCTTCCTGGTACTGTGACGGCGATTAATTACAAAATTGATATTAATACAGGCAATACAGTTACAGCCGATCATGTGGTTAAGAATGAAGTGGCTAAATGTGAAATTTCATTATCGGATGGTATTGTTTTTGATGCGTTTGAAAAAAATAAAAGCATCGGTGGATTTATTCTCATCGATCGTGTAACGAATATGACATCCGCTTGCGGCGTCATTGACGAAGCTCTTCAAAGCTCTGATAGTGCGGGCCAGATCGATACGGAAATCACAAGAGATGTTCGTGCCCAGCAAAAAGGACAGCAGCCATTAACGCTTTGGCTTCCTGGATCAGTTTCGGGCAACTTGGCTCTTGCGAAGGGAATCGAGAAACGGTTGGTAGCGAGAGGCTATCATACGATGCTAATCGATAACAGCTTAGGAGAATCTGTGCGGCAAATCGCGGGTTATGCGACATTGCTAAATGATGCGGGACTTATTGCATTGGTACTGGCCGGTTCTGCGAACGACAACGATCAAGCCATTGCGCAAGAAATAATCGGCCAAGCCTTTTTGCCAATCGATGTTGCTGTAAACAGCTCTTCGATCGAGGAAGCGGCCAATGATGCCGTAAAACGTGTTGTGAAGGCTCTCATTCAAGTATAGTTTCTTGTTGAATTCGGTCAGGATATCAAGAGAAGCCTAGAACGGTTAATATAAAACCGTACTCGAGAAGCCGCCCTCCAACTAATTGGAGGGCGGCTTCTCCTGCTTATGTATATAAGATGTTATAGGATTCTCATGTAGAGGTAGTATGTGATGAGTAGTATAGTATGATAGGCCAGCAGCTTCAAGGATTTAAGTGTAGCCAAACTAATACAGTTTTCATAAAAAAAGGTCAAGCCAAGGGACTATTAGCCCGTAGCTTGACCTTTCTCAATAATTAAGTAAAAAAAACAAATTATTTCAAACGCAGCATCATCGTCCACAAATCGGCGCTTTCGTAGCCAAGGCGCCACGCTGCAACACCTGCGAGATCATATTTTTTCGCCATATTGATGCGGGCTTGCACGGTTGAAGCGGTCTCTGCCCAGAATACGTAGGTGAAACCATCTTTTACATATGTGTATTTCGTTTGACCGGATGCTACATCCGGCGTAGCTACAGCGTTCGTATCTTTAATGAGCTGCGGCACTTCCTTCATATAAATCGCACGATTACTGATGAGGGCACCCGAGTTGTCCAGCTTCCACTCGCGAACGTAGAAAGGAATGCCGAGCATCAGCTTTTTGCGGGGAATGCCGTAATCCAGAAACTGTTTAACTCCCTCTTCAGCCCAAGCCAAGCTGGATACGGAGCCCGCTTCCGGGCCTGTGCTCCAGTGCTCGTCATAAGCCATAATAATAATCGTATCGACAATGCCTGACAGTGCAGTGTGGTCATACGCCGTTGCCTGATTCCAGCTGGCGCTGCCGCGCGGCAGGTCGATCGATACTTTTATGCCTTTGGCATGAACAGCTTTCGTGAGTGCTTTAACAAAAGCGGTATAGCTTGCCCGGTCTGCTCCAGCTACCTCTTCAAAATCAATATTGAGTCCATAGACGCGAAGGGCCGCAAGCTTGGTGACAAGGCTGTTAATGAAAGCAGACTGAGCTGCCGAATTGGCAAGAAAGGCACTCGTCATCTTTTTATCAAACTGGTTGTGCAGGAGCGGCATGACGAGAATGCCCTGCGCCTTCAAGGTACTGGCCGTCGCCGCATCGGACATATCGTTCAGCTTGCCACTCGCATCGCCTAGCTCGAACCAAGTCGGTGAATCAATATCGAGCCCTTGTGTCCCCGCAACATGCCCCAAAATCGTCTGGCTGTTCGAAGAGCCATTCCAGCCCATATAAATCAGCTTTGTGACATTGCTCCATAATACTCGTCCATCCGCGTTACGAACGGTGGCGTTCGCGTAGCTTTTGGCGAGTGTGACGGCGGATTCTTTGGTGTGTACGCTTTTAATGATTTTATCGTTTTGATAAACGGATAAATAAGGCTTGTTGGTCCACCAGACGACGTTATTGTATACGACATCGGCGCCTGCATATTTTTTGGCAAAGGGTATCGCGGCTTCCATACTAATAAAAGCTTTTACGGTTTTGCCGCTTTGCTGTACTTCATAGCTGCGTACATTTGAGAAAACGACCTTGCCTTTCGCAGTATTGGTTACTTCACTGCCCTCTTGCTTAGCTGCTGCTTGAACAGCGTCATAGAGGTAAGCGTATGTTTTGGTGCCGGAAATTTGCCCGCCATCCTTCGTGATCGTGTACACGGCTTTGCCTGCACGCTGCTCTTTCTTTTGCGCCGCCGTCACATTGTCCCATACCCACTCATTCGTGGAACGTTTAATAATATGGGCATTGCCCCAATTGGCAGCTTCCTTCTTAGCGGCTGCAAGAGTAGCAAAGCCCCAGCTGCTTTTCGTATTTTCGCCCTGATAGAGCTGGAATTTGGCATAAGATTCGTACACCCAGCCCGGCTGCTGCAAATCTCGAATATGTACTTGACCTAGCTGCTTCGCTGCGGCCTGTGCTTGCTCGTAGGTGCGATACTCCCATTTAGGATTGGAGGCGCCGCCTTGATATACCTTATACCTCGGGAAATTGTCCCATACCCACACCCGGCTCGCTATTTGCTCGACATGGCTGTAGGCAAAGCTCTGGGCATAGGCAATCGCCTGCTTCTCGGTTGCAAACTCCTTGAGCGACGCATCGTTCTGATACACCCGGTACTTCGTCGCGGAGCTCGCGGCCATGCTGCTTCCCGCAGCAAAAGCCTGGCTCAGCATAAGCAGCACCAGCAAAGCGGTCAGCTTTCTCATTTTGAATTTCATAATCGTTCTATCACTCTCCTCTAGTTTCTCTACTCTATTAGACGCAACGGGAGGCTGGAGGTTGCGAAGACAGCTGCCTTATTCCATCAGGTAAAAAAATGAAATAAATATGGGTGGATAAAAAAGGTGGAAAACAATAACAATAAGGACAGCAAAGCAGGAGGTGGCAGTTATGAAGCGGCTGTATGCGAAAGAAAAGCTCGACGAGGAAGAGGTGGAGTTGGAGGAGCTGGAGAGGAGTCTCTCCGAGGTATGGCAGGTCAATCGTTATTTGGGCGGCAATCCGGTGCTGTTCAAGCATCTGGAGCGGCTGCTCAGACAGACGGCTATCGCGCGGCGGGCACAGGAGCTGGAGTTGAAATTTGGGCAAGGGGCGGGGCTAGAGCAAAGAGCAGTACTGGAGCAAAGAACAGGACTAGAGCAAGGAGCAGCGCAGAATTCGCAAGGAAAACAGAGGGGATGGACCGGGTCAGGGCCTGGTTCTGTGCAAGGCGATAGGGTGAAAATAAAGCTGCTCGATGTGGCGACAGGGCTAGCGGATATTCCGATGGCTTTAGAGAAATGGTGCAGCAAGCGCGGTATGGCAGTCGAAATTGTCGGCGTCGATATCCATCCTAAAATGGTGGAGCTTGCGGCGAAACGCACCGCTCATCAAAAGGCCATTCAGGTACTGCAAGCGGATGGGACGGCTCTGCCATTTGAGGATAACAGCTTTGACATCGTGTTTAGCAATTTGGCGCTGCATCATTTGGATGACGGGGAAGCGAGCCGCATGCTGGGGGAAATCGACCGGGTAGCGCGGGTCGGCTGGGTCGTAACCGATTTGGAGCGGCACCAGCTGGCGCTGCTGTCCGCACGGATGCTCGCGAAGTTCATCTGGCGCAGCCCGGTGACGAAGCATGATGGGCCAATGTCCGTCCAGCGCTCCTATACCGCGAAAGAAGCGAAGGAACTGCTGGCACAGGCCGGTGTTCCCGCTGTTGTGCATCGGCATTTTCCATTTCGCTTGGCGCTTGTATGCCATGCATGACGTTATCATTGTCGGTGCGGGGCCAGCCGGCAGCGTACTGGCAGCACTGCTAGCTGCTTCGGGTGTAAAGGTGCTGCTGCTGGAGCGAGAATCGCTCCCGCGGCGCAAACCCTGCGGCGAGTCGCTGAATCCAGGCGCAGTCGCCGCGCTTATGCGCGTGCTGCCCGCTGGCAAATTTGCAGCGATCCGCAGCAGCATGGAGCATTCGCTCATTCATGGCTGGCGGCTGACAAGCGGGAAGGCGGAGCTGCTGGCAGCTTTTCCCGCAGGCCAATTCGGAATGGCCTGCGCCCGCGAAAAGCTGGATTATGCGCTTGCGCTGCATGCTTGCGAGGCCGGTGCGCAGGTCATTGAACAAATGCGGGTGCAGCGCCTTATTTGGGAGAAGGGCCGAGTGGCTGGCGTCGTCGCATATTCCTCAGCGGGGACCGCAGCGGAATTTCGGGCGCGCCTCGTCATTGGCGCGGATGGCATTCGCTCGGCAGTGGCTCGCTGCGCGGGGCTGAGCAGCTTCGGCCCGCTGCGCAAAACAGCGTTCACAGCGCGGGTAAGCGGTGTGCGGGAGCTGCAGCCGCGCGTCGAGCTGTTCACCGGGCGCGGCATCGTTGTTGGGCTGGCGCCGATTGGCGGCGGCGAAGCCAATTTGACGCTGGCGCAGCTGTCAGGGAGCGGGAGTGCGGGAGCTTTAGCCGCAGATTTGAAAGAAAGCGGAGCAGTTAAGGAAGTAGCTGGTCATATGGATACGGATAGAGATACAGATACGGAAATTGCGATGCTTGAAGCCGCATCGTTCAAAGTCAATGCAAGGGGAAAAGCTCCTGATTCTGCTGAAGCGGGTAACAGGGCTGCTTCTGTTGCGAGCAAGGAGAGGCGCAGCGCTTGGCTTCTGGGAAAAGCAGGAGAGCTGCCTGAGCTTGCCGAGCGCTTGCAGGGGGCGGCTTGCACAGGCGAGGTGCTCGCTTGTGGGCCGTTTGACCGCCGGGTGCGGGCAACGCAGCAAGGAGGGCTGCTGCTCATAGGCGATGCCGCAGGTTATTACGATCCGCTGACAGGCCAAGGCATTTACCGCGCGCTTAGCAGTGCTGAGCTTGCTGCGCCGCTGCTGCTGCAAGCGCTGGAGAGCGGCAGCGATGCGCCGCTCGTTCATTATGCAGCGATTCAGCAAAGCCGCTTCGCTCCAGCTATTCGGCTGCAGAAGCTGATCGAATGGACGAGCAGGCATGAGCTGCTGTGGCACTCCGCTTTGCGCGGACTTGGCTCGCTGCCAGCCGCCCGCAGCCGCCTTGTAGCAGTGATTGGCGATTGCTTGTAAAGATAGGGTTGCTTGTAAATTGATGTACATACAAGGAGGACTGAAATACATGCATACCTACAACGAGGTAACGATGCGCTGTGAGCCGTTGACCGCGTTCCACTATGCACGGAAAATCGAAAATTGGCCGCAACTGCTTCCACATTATCGCCAGATCCAGTTCCGCTATGGCGGCAGCGAGCGGGGTGGGCTCGTCAAAATGGCTGCCGTTCGGCCGTTCAAACGGTTTCAGTGGCCGGTATGGTGGGAAAGTGAAATGGTTATCAGCGAGGAGGAACTGATGGTTGGCTACCGCCATGTGCGCGGTGTGACAAAAGGCATGGAGGTGGAATGGCGCATTGTACCGGCTGGCGAGAAGGTTTCCGTATCGATCGTGCATCGCTGGAATGCTCCTCCATGGAGCCGCAGGCTTTTCGCCAGTTTTATCGGCAATTGGTTCGTTTATGCCATTGCGGAGAGAACGCTGCAAGGCTTGAAGCAGCAGGCCGAGCTCGAAGCCGCGCTGGATGCCAAGAAACAAGCCATACAAGAAGAACACCCTGATTCCCAGCAATGGACAGATCTGCAATGGGAGGCACTAAGAGAGCAGGTAGCTGAGCAGTTTGCAAACGAAGCAGTAGAGCAAGCCATTTTTCAACAAAGAGAGGCAGGTGGGCGCAATGGCTAATGCGATTAAAGCGGTCATAACGGGAATAGGCTGTGTAACGCCGATTGGCGCAGGCGTGGAGCAGCTATGGGAAGGTCTAGTACGGGGGAAAAGCGCAGTGAGGGAAATTGAGCGTTTTGTACCGGAAGGGCTGCGCAGCCGAATAGCTGCACAAATTCCAGATTTTCAGGCGGAGCATTATATGGATAAAAAGCGTGCGCATCGTATGGACCGCTATTCGCAGCTTGCCGTTTCCAGCGGCGCGCTGGCGCTGCGCGACGCCGGTCTCAATCCCGCTGATTTCGATGCGGATCGGGCGGGCGTATTTATGGGCAGCGCACTGGGCGGCATTGCCTATGCGGAAGAGCAGTGCAGCCGCTATCATAATGGCGGCTTCCGGGCCGTATCGCCGACGCTCGGATTTTCCGTCTTCGGCGGCGCTGCCTCGTGCAATCTTGCCATGGAATTTGGCATGACAGGCTTAAATGAGACGAACGCGATGTCCTGCGCGTCCGGTGCCGTCGCCATTGGCCGGGCGCTGCAAGCGATCCGGCGCGGCGAAGCGGACGTCATTATGGCGGGCGGCTCGGAAGCCCCGCTTGCACCGCTCTCCTTCGGCGCCTTCGACATGCTGCGGGCGATGTCTACTCGCAATGAATCGCCGGATGTGGCAAGCCGGCCATTCGACCGCAATCGCGACGGCTTCGTCATGGGCGAGGGCAGCGCCGTGCTCGTTATTGAAGCGGAGCATCATGCAAGGGCGCGAGGGGCGAAAATATATGGCGAGCTGGCAGGCTTCGGACTGACTAACGATGCTCATCATATGAGCGCACCGCTGCCATGCGGCACGCAGGCAGCACGGGCCTTGCGCCAGGCGCTGACGAGCGCGGATATGGCGCCGCAGGACATTAACTATGTCAATGCCCACGGCTCTTCGACGCTGCTCAATGATGTGACGGAATCGCGGGTCATACGCCAAGTGTTTGGCAATCATCCGGTAGCCGTCAGCGGCACGAAAGGCTTGTACGGTCATCCGCTTGGAGCGTCAGGCGCTATTGAGGCGGCCATTACGCTGCTAGCACTGCGCAATGGCTGGCTGCCGCCAACTACGAATTTGGACGAGCCCGACCCAGAGGCGCAGCTAGATTTGGTCGTCAAAAATCCTCGTGCGGTGAAGTCCGCTGCTGCGGTGTCCAACTCCTACGGCTTTGGCGGAGTCAACGCCGTGCTTGCTTTTCGCCAGTATTAAAATGTACCGGGCATTGACTTATGGCTAGGGCATACCTATTATTGAAAATAGAGTTGACCGTACAAGCGGAAACATCCTTTTACAAGGGATGTTTCCGCTTTTTTGCGTATGTCGATCTAGGATAAAAAAAGATTTCTATATAAGGAGGCCATTATTATGAATGCACAAGCTGCTCTTGCCTATGTAGACACGTTGCGGGAGGAATTGATCGCACTGCGCAGAGATTTTCACAAGCATCCCGAGGTATTATTCGAGGTGGACCGAACAGCAGAAAAGGTAGCGGATTATTTATCGGAATGGGGCTTGCAGGTTCAACGGCATGTCGGAA
Source organism: Paenibacillus sp. JT22N15 (assembly GCF_059383755.1). NCBI lineage: Bacteria > Bacillati > Bacillota > Bacilli > Caryophanales > Paenibacillaceae > Paenibacillus > Paenibacillus sp. JT22N15. The sequence continues at coordinate 47,672 of NZ_JBXENV010000003.1, forward strand.
AGCATTTTGGCAAAGGCGTTGTAGGTATTCTCACCAGCGATAAGCCGGGACCGACGATCGTACTGCGAGCAGATATGGACGCCTTGGCGATCACGGAGGAAAATACGTTTGCCTATCGTTCAACAAGCGAAGGGGCTATGCATGCCTGTGGGCATGATGCCCATATGACGATGCTGCTCGGAGCAGCTAAAACGCTCAGTCGGCACAGAGACATATGGTCCGGAACGATTAAGTTTGTGTTTCAGCCTGCGGAGGAAAGTGCGCTTCCTAGCCCAATAGATGGGCGGATGATAAGCGGAGGCCGAGATATGATCGAGGCTGGGGTGCTGGACGGCGTTGACCTTTGCTTTGCGCTGCATGTGTGGCCCGAGCTGCCTACAGGCGTTGTTGGCATACATCGCAAGGAGGCGATGGCGGCATCCTCGCATTTCCATATCGCTTTTCAAGGATTGAACGGTCATCATAGTACGCCGCATTTGGCTGTAGATGCGCTGTCGATGGCGGTGCAATTCGTTTCTGATGTTAAATTTGCGCTTGCAGTGGAAACGGACCCATGGGAGACGAAGGTGTTCGCATTCGGTACGTTGCACGCTGGTACTGCGATTAATGCCATTGCGGGGGAAAGCAAGCTGAGCGGGACGTATCGCGTTTTTCACCCAGATCTGACTGCACAAATACATCAGTTGCTGGAAAAGAGAGCAGATGCCGTAGCCAGTACATATGGCGGCACCTATACGTCGCAATATCGGCTAGGAACGCCGCTGCTTAATGATGCAGAAGCCGTTCAACTGACTGTTCGGGCTGGGCGAATCGCCTTGGGTGACGATAAGGTTGTTATTTTGGACAAGCCAAGCCTTGCTGGGGAGGATTTTGCGCTGTATGTACACGAGGTGCCGGGAGCATTCGCGTTTATTGGCATAGCCAACCCGACAGCCAAAACGGTGTATCCGGTGCATCATCCCTTATTCGATATAGATGAAGAGGTGCTGACGGAAGGGGCAAAGCTGTTCGTGCAATGGGTGCAGCAGGCGGGGGAGGAGTATGTGAGCCAATAAGGCTTTCATACCCCCTTTCCAAAACCTAGCCCATGCGTTATAATAAATCGTAAAGTTTACGAATAAACAAAAGGAGACGACAAGAATGGCTAAAAAATCAAAAGTAGTTAGGGAAAGAAAAAGACAGGAGACGGTTGCGCGTTATGCCGAGCTTCGCAGGCAGCTCAAGGACAACAAGGATTATATCGGACTGAGCAAGCTTCCGCGCGACGCATCGCCAACCCGGCTGCATCACCGCTGCGAGCTGACGGGCAGGCCGCATGGCTACTTGCGTAAATTTAAAGTGTCGCGTATCGCATTTCGCGAGCTTGCCTACAAAGGGCAAATTCCCGGCATCAAGAAAGCAAGCTGGTAACGTAGGTAAGCCAATATAAAAGGAAATGAAAATTTGTTCGAAAGGGGGGAGGGCATGGACCCATTTACGACCCGCAGGTTGGAAAAAATACTGGACGGCTACATTAGCCGCAAAATCCCCCCGAATGTGCGTTCAGCTGTCCGTTTAACCTATGAGTGGGACGGTAATCGGCTTACTTTGACCGAGGAGCTACCGGATTTTGAAAATCGGATATGGACAGGAGCACCTATCGTCCAGTTCCAATGGAAGCAAAGCCAGTGGCATGTGTATGCCACTGACGGCAATGACGGCTGGAGGCCAGCATCCGCGATTGCACCGCATCCTCATTTCGAGCAGCTGCTGGAGCAGGTTGAAATCGATCAGGAGGGCATCTTCTGGATTTCTTAAACGTAAGGCCACCATTTAGCGCAATGGCCCGACCGCTATGTCGGGCTTTTCGCGTGTAACATGAAACGAAAGAGCTTCCCAATATGAGCAAAAATCAGGGCAATCACCGCCTGCCAAGAGCCAAGGGAACGGATATGGCTAGCTTTTACAGCCCGAAGGATTGTGCGAAAAAGGTGAAACGCATCGTGCTGCCGCCGATGAATCGGCAAATCGTAGAAGAGTTTTTCACGATTATGGGCATGAAGGAGAAGTTTGAGGAGCATGATGTGCCGATTCCGAACAAAGTTGTCATGTACGGGCCGCCAGGCACGGGCAAAACTTTGACTGCTTTCTACATCGCGCAGCGGCTGGATGTTCCGCTTATTTTGGTCAGGCTCGATGCGATTATCCACAGCCATCTAGGAGAGACGGCGAGCAATGTCCGCAAAATATTCGATTACGCCAAAGCGACGCCCTGCGTCTTATTTCTCGATGAGTTCGATGCGATAGCGAGGACGCGTGAAAACAATGATGAAGTGAAGGAAATGGCGCGCGTCGTTAATACGCTGCTGCAATGCTTGGACGAATTTGATTGCGAAAGTGTTTTTATTGCGGCAACCAATTTGGAGGAGGAGCTGGACAATGCGATATGGCGGCGCTTCGATACGAAAATGCATTACGGCATGCCGGATGATCGCAGTAGGTACGAATATATATCGTTGTTAATTGGAGACTTTGAGCAGCAGGAGCCTATTTATGATACGGCCGCCAGTCTGCTTGCTGGGTGCAGCTTTGCGGATATGGAGCAAATCGTGCTTAAGGCAAAGCGTAAAGCGATTATTGAGGGCAGCTCGCTGCTCCAGTCTCATATACAAGAGGCCTTGACCGAATATAAGCCGAAAATCATCGAGGTGTAACGTAAGCTTTTTTGAGTAATGATAAGGGCAGACTCGGCGTATGCCATACGAAGAGAAGGTAGGTGAGAAAGCATGTCGCAGAAGATAAGTATGGATTGCGAAGCGGAAAAGATAATAAGCATGCATACTGCGCTGCGCTGGCAGCAGCGTGAGCGGGAGCTGCACAGCTGGCTGGAGCGTGAAAAAATAACGAAGCGGCCAAAGCAAACGCTGCTGCTGGGGCATGTCGCGATCGATGCGGAGCTGCTTCCTGCGCTCACGCTGCTTAAGGAGCAGGGCATACCGACGGAGTTTTCATGCGCTGGCGTTAGTGCGCTGGATGAGCCGGAGGATCATTCTTTGTACGCATATATTACATTTCCGGCTTGTGAGCAGACGGAGTGTTTCATTCAGCTGGCGATGCAGCGGATGAAGCATCGTCTGCTCGTAACGTTCGAACCGGCTCGGAACCGCTATGACCTGTCCTCTTTTTATATTGGACATAACCGGTCTTTTTGCCTGCTGATGCTGCGCTGTGCCCAAGCTGTCGCTGTAGCTAATAAGCAGCAGCGGGCAAATGGCTAGCAAGGAGAGAACTCCATTGCAGTCTAACGTATGGTCTACGAAAGCAAGCCTGTAAAGCCAAACACCCCGCCAGCAATTTCCTGACGAGGTGTTTGATGTTCATGGCACTATTACAAGCTTTATTTCCACTTTTGCTCAATAAACTCGTCGCGGCCTGATTGTGAGCGATCCTCTTTGTAATGCTTCGGATTTTTCTTGTGGAAATTTTGATGATACTCCTCCGCCACATAAAACGTATCTGCCGCCCGAATTTCCGTTACGATCGGTTTGTCGAAGCGTCCGCTGCTCTCCAGTTCCTGCTTGGAAGCGAGCGCCAAAGCCTGCTGCTCTTCATTATGATAAAAAATCGCCGTGCGATACTGGCTGCCGCGATCTTGAAATTGTCCGCCTTCATCTGTCGGATCAATTTGCGGCCAATATAGCTCAAGCAGACGCTCATAAGGAAACAGCTGCGGATCGAAGGCAATTTGCACAACCTCGGCATGTCCTGTTTCGCCTGTTTTCACCTGCTCATAAGTCGGATTCTCCTGATGACCGCCCATATAGCCAGAAATAATACTATGAATGCCTGGCAGCTCCTCGAAAGGGGTAACCATACACCAAAAACAGCCGCCCGCGAATGTTGCATATTGCATAACATACTCCTCCTTGACGCTTATAAAAACTTGATAGGCTAAACTTTAGCCTGTCTGCATTAAAAATTCAATTGTGATCAGCCTTTGCAAAAGGCAATGGCGTTCATGTTCAAGGGAGCGTCAGAGCCTGCAGCCCATCTTCAGAAACGACCTTGATGCCATGCTGGCGGAGCAGCGCTGATGTCACGCCATTTCCAGCTTTCTTTTCACCCGAAAATTGTCCATTGTAAATCATTGTACTGCCGCAGGAGGGACTGTTCTCTTTAAGCACAACTACTGTGGCTTCTAATTCAAGCGCTTGGTGAAGCGTTTCATATGCACCTTTTATATAGAGGTCCGTCACGTCCGTACCTGATTTGTCGATGACAGAGGCTGTGCCAGCTAACACATCCTCCCCATTCCCGCCTACAATTTCTGCTGATTCCCGAGGGGTGGAGAAGCCCCCAAGCAGCTCTGGACATACCGCTATCGCTTGCTCATCATCCAGCAGCTTGCGAACGGTTTCGTCTAAACAATCCGTCCCGTTATATCTCACCTTCATGCCTGCGAGGCAGGAGCTTACGAGGATCATGGGAACGCCGCCTTTCTGTTTTGCATAGTTTAAAATCTCTAAATTTGAGCATAGCACAGCATGTTTGTGCTGTAAATGAACGATGGCTTGGCTTATTATTGTCACATTTTCCGCGCTTCAATAGCTCGATCGGGCTATTACCATTCATAGCTTCTTAAGGTACGATGAGGCAGGTAATCTTGTATCATTTGAAAATATGGAGGTAAGCTTACATTGCCTATGCGAAAAATCATTCCCTTATTTCTTCTCATTAGCTTGCTGCTGCTCGCGGCAGCCTGTTCGAACGGGTCAAGCACGAACGGAGAACAAGCCAAGCCGCCCGAGAAGGAGCTGACCTTCCTTTTTAACTTTGCGAGCCAAACGATAGACCCCCATCTGGATTATACCCCGCTCCGAGCAGGTGTCGTGGAAACGCTGGTCAAGCTGGGCGAAGACCTTCAAATCCAGCCTTGGCTGGCGGAGGAGTGGAGCACCTCGGATGGGCAGCGTTGGACGTTTAAAATCCGGGAGCAGGTTACGTTCCAAAATGGCAAGGCGCTCGATGCGGATGCCGTCAAGCTATCACTAGAACGGGCGATGGAGCAAAATCCGGGCGTGAAGCAGGTTTTGAAAATCAAGCAAATGGAGGCGAGCGGACAAAGCCTGCAAATTACGACGGAGCAGCCGTTTCCCCAGTTTCCGTCAGAGCTAGTACATCCGAATACAGCGATTATTGACGTATCTGCACCGGAGCCGGATAAAAAGCCAATTGGAACCGGTCCGTTTCAAGTCGCCGCGTTCACTTCGGGCAGCTCGCTAAAGCTGGATCGCTACGAGGAATATTGGGACGGTGCAGCAAAGCTCAGCCATGCGACCTTCAGCTTTAATGAAGATGCCAATGCCCGCTTGTCAGCGCTTATGGCTGGGGATGTAGATATTGTGTACCGGCCGCCAGTAGAAAGCATCGAAACGATGAAAAGCGACGCCAGCCTGCATTTGGATTCAGTCGTCAGTTTGCGGACGCATGAGCTTATTTTCAATACGAACCATGCGGATTTTCAAAACAGCTACGTTCGCAAAGCTTTCGATGCGCTCGTCAATCGCGATGAACTCAAGGACGCCATTATGGGCGGCCAAGCGACGGTCGCCAGCGGTCCTTTTTTGCCACAATTTCCGTTCGTGCCCGCCTATGACCCGAAGGAAAGCGGAGTGGACGCTGCTCGCAAATGGTTTAAGCAAGCAGGCTATGAGGTCGAGCAGGGCAAGGTGACCAAGGGGGGCCAGCCGCTTTCCCTAAAGCTGGTAACGTACGCTTCCCGTGCGGAATTTCCCTTGTTGGCCCAAGTGCTGCAATCGCAAGCGAGAGAGCTTGGCATTACCATTACGATCGCACAAGTCGATAAATATGAGGATTATTTGCTCGAGAAGGACGATTGGGATTTGGGCACCTACAGCCCGTTAATTGCGCCGCGCGGGGATGCGAGTTATTTTCTAAATGTAGCCTTTAAGCCGGAGGGCTCTCTGAATTTCGGTAAAATCAACGACCAAGATCTGAGCGCTTGGATTGGTGAGCTGGATCAGACGGTGGACACGAATGAGCGCAATGCTTTAATTAAACAGGCGCTTACCCGTATTGATGAAGAAACGTACTATTCCTACCTTGTACATCCGAATACGCTCGTTGTGTACCGGGATAAGGTGAAAAACTGGGTAACGAGTAAAAGCGAATATTATATGCTGACGAACCAATTGGATGTGGAAGGGAAATGAGCATCGTTTGGAAAAGGGGTGTAGAGCTTGTCCTGTTTATTTTGCTGCTCTCCTTCGTCAGCTTCGTGTTCGTCAAGCTTGCTCCGGGAGATGCCGTTAAGCAAATGCTTCGCTCAGATGACGTTGCCATCACAAGCTCAGAAATCAAGCAACAGAGGGAAGAGCTGGGACTCAACGAGCCAGTATTGGTTCAGTATGGCAACTGGCTTGCCGGGCTGGCACAACTCGATTTGGGAAAGTCGTACATGACGAATCGGCCCGTAAGCGAGGAACTGCTTCGTAAAATGCCAGCAACGCTGCTGCTTGCCGGGAGCTCGCTGCTCATTTTATTGCTCATTGCGGTGCCGCTGGGCGCTTTGTCGGCCCTTTATCCCAATCGATTCATTGACCGCGCAAGCCGTCTCCTTGCTGTAATGGGTACTTCTATCCCTAGCTTTTGGCTAGGGCTTCTTTTAATAGAAGGGCTATCCGTAAGGTCGGGCTTATTGCCGTCCATGGGAACGGGGACGCCCTGGCATCTTGTGCTGCCTTCGCTGACGCTCGGTCTGACGATGTCAGCCGTTTATGTCCGCTTGATTCGTTCCAGTCTTATGGACAGCTTAACGCAGGATTTTATAAGGGGAGCACGGTCGCGCGGCATTGGCAGCAGAAAAATTTTGCTCCGCCATGCTTTTCGCCATGCGCTTACGCCCGTTGTGACGATGTTCGGTGTCAGCATAGGCAGCTTGCTTGGCGGCACGGTTGTCATTGAGGTGCTGTTTGCTTATCCGGGCATGGGCAAATTCATTGTGGATGCCATTCAGAGCAGAGATTATCCGGTCATTCAAGGTTATATGGTCGTGATGGGAATTGCCGTGACGCTTATTCATTTGCTGGTAGATTTGGTGAATCATGCTCTAAACCCGGAAATGCGTTTGAAAGGGGAGAGCCGATGAAAAAGGTAAGCCTTGCAGGATATATGGCCCTGCTGTTTTTTGCTGTGCTTGTTTTCTCGGTGTTCCTCGTTCCGCATGATCCGTATGCAGTGAATCTTCATGACCGCTTGCTGCCGCCGAGCGCACAGTATTGGCTCGGAACAGATGGACTGGGCAGAGATCTGTTTTCGCGCCTGCTCATTGGAGGGCGGAATACGATCGGCGCGAGTCTGATCGTGCTTGTGGCAGCGCTGAGTATCGGTATTCCTGTTGGTCTGCTGTCGGGATATGCGGGCGGCTTCGTGGATCGCCTATTTATGCGGGTGTCGGATTCCTTCCTCGCCTTCCCTGATTTCATGATTGCCATTGTGTTAAGCGGCCTGCTAGGGCCGGATATATTCAATCTAATCATTGCCATTGCGGCGGTCAAATGGATCGCTTACTCGCGCATCGTGCGCAATAGTGTTAGGTCTGAAAAACATAAGGATTATATAGCGATTGCCCGCTTGAACGGACTAAGCCCGCTCCATATCGTGATCAAGCATTTGCTGCCGCAAACGTTCAGTAACGTCATCGTCATTGCTTCGCTGGATGTGGGCAAAGTCATTTTGATGATTGCGTCTTTTTCCTACATTGGACTTGGCGTTCAGCCGCCATCACCAGAATGGGGAGCGATGCTGAATGAAGGCCGCGCCTATTTTCACCAGGCCCCTTATTTAATGCTAGCACCGGGACTTGCCATTATGCTCGTTGTCCTATTGTCCAATGCGTGGGGTGACCGGATACGTGATCGGCTGGATGTGAAACGTAGCAGAGAGTAAAGGAGAACAAGCAATGAGCATATTGAAAATAACAGGACTTAGCTTATACGCAGGGCAGCAGCAGCTAGTTCATGACCTTCATCTATCTATTGAAAAGCAGCAATGGCTTGCTTTAATTGGTGAAAGCGGCAGCGGAAAAACGCTGACCGGCCTCGCGATTGGCGGCTTGCTGCCTCATGCTGTGCGCGTGACGAAAGGGCAGATTTTGTTCGAGGGGCAATCTCTTTCAGAGCTTCCAGCCCAACAACTAAGCAGCTTGCGGGGCAAGGAGATTGCTTATATTTTTCAAGACTATGCGGGCATGTTCAGTCCCTTTATTCGACTCGGGAAGCAGCTGGATGAGACGCTGCAAGCGCATAGCCGCTTAGGCCGCAAGGAGCGGAAAGTGCAAATATTGTCCAGCTTAGGCGAGGTGCGTCTGCCGGCAGAGCGCGTATATAACAGCTATCCCTTTGAGCTGAGTGGCGGACAATTGCAGCGGGTCTCCATCGCAGCCGCGCTGCTGCTTAAGCCAAAGCTGCTTATTGCCGATGAACCAACGACTGCGCTGGATTATGCAACGGGAGAGGAAATACTCCGTTTGCTCATGGAGATGAAGGAACGAATCGGCTGCGCTATTCTGTTTATTACACATGACTTAAAGCATGTCAGGCGTTATGCGGATGAAGTGGCTGTTATGCGCGAGGGCTGTATGCTGGAATCGGGTAATGTGCGGGCAGTGCTGGAAGCGCCAACCCATCCCTATACGAAGCAGCTTCTTGCGGCTGAGCCCAGCTCATGGTCATCACCAACCGTAAAGTCTGAACGAGAACTGATGCTACAGTTACAGCCAGTAGACGCCCAGCAAACGATGCGGGAGCAGGGGGGGAGTCTAGAGGCCAGCAGAGCGAATAGCTTGCTCGTCGCCCAAAATCTAGTCAAAACATACCCGAAAGGCAAAGGCATGAAGGTGCTGGATCAAGTATCTTTTACGCTGAAAGCAGGGGAATGTTTAGGGCTGGTCGGTGAGAGCGGCAGTGGTAAAAGCACATTGGCTAGATGCTTGATGCTTATGGAGCCGCTTGACCAAGGCCTGCTCCTATTCCAGCAAATGCCGCTGCATAACCGGAAAGCTGCTGCGAGGTCGTTCATAAGCGGACGTATTCAAGCGGTATTTCAAAATCCGGCAGCCAGTTTAAATCCGAGGCAGATGATTGTGGATTCGTTAATGGAGCCGCTCGATATATTCAAGGACAAAGCACCTGCATTTTTAGGTGATAGCCGATATAAACGGGATGAAGCGGCTGCTCTGTTGCTTGATAGGGTTGGACTTCCAGCTAGCGTCATGCGGCAATATCCCCATGAGCTGAGCGGAGGCCAGAAGCAGCGGGTATGCATAGCCAGGGCGATCAGCATTGCGCCTGACTTTATTATTTTGGATGAGCCGACCGCCAGCCTGGATATGATTATCCAAGCCCAGATTTTAAAGCTACTGCAGAGGTTGCAGCAGCAGCTTGGTTTTGCCTGCTTGTTTATTTCGCATGATTTGGCAGCCGTACAGCTTATGTGCAGCCGTATTATGGTGCTGGAGCATGGGAAAATCACAATCGAAGATGAACGATTTCCTGCTTCATTAATTCGATAAAGCGTTGTGCTGCTTTGGTCAAATAACGGTCTTTTAGCCAGATGAGCCCAGTGGCAAAATGCAGTTCACTGTCTGAAATGGCAAACGATTGAATGTCATAGCCTTGATGCAGCTCAAGAACGGACTGCGGAACAATGGTTGCTCCATCCCCGTAGGCTACCCACTTCAACAATAGGGAAATATCAGAGCATTCTCCGATCACATTGGCTTGCAAGCCGCGTTCGGTAAATTGCTGAATAATGCTTTTATATAGTCCAAGCCCTTCCGCACTAGGTAAAATAAGTGGATAACGCTGAATATCACGGTAGGAGCATTTGTCTGCGGGATGCAGGACATTGCTCGCGGTCAGGAAATAAAAGGGCTCCGAAGGAAGCTCCAGCACTTCGAAATTACCTAGCTCCAGCGGCAGCCGCATATTCCAAGCTCAATTCAGGCGCAAAGCCGCAGGAGGCAAAAGAAATGGCTGGGCGAATGGCTCAGCTTGGCATGTCCATCGCTTCCACGGTACCGATTGGGAAAATGAATATGCCGCTGCCGATGCTGAGCCGTCAAGGCGTAAAGGTGAAGCTGGTAACCGATAGTCTCACGGATCACTGGTCTCCATTTGGGAGCGGGGATTTGCTGGATAAGGCAGGACGATTCGCAGAATTGTATGGTTGCCAAGAGGAAGCCTCCTTGTCCCAGACTCTTGCCTTAATTACAGGCGGAATTACACCGCTCAATGCTCAAGGCGAGCAGGTTTGGCCTAAGGTTGGCGATGCCGCCAGTTTTGTATTGCTTCACGCAAGCTGCTCGGCGGAGGCTATTGCCCGAAAAGCGCAGCGGCAGGCCGTGTGGTATAAAGGAAATTTGGTGAGCGGAGCTATATTATAATTCTCGCAAAACGAGCTAAATAAACTTAACAAGCTAGGAAAAATGCCCGAAGGCTTCTTTATAGGAGCGCATCGGGCATTTTTGGATTACCGATTATGAAACAAAAGGGAGTTAGCAACGCTTAATAATAAAGGCAAGTCGTTACATAAAATTAATCCAGCTCGGCGCGAGTAAATAGATCGCTGATTAAATCATGATCCTCGCAAGCTGCTTTGAAGGCCAATGCAAAACTCACCATGGCTTCCCGATTGCTGGCGTACACGCAGAACATATCTGCCTCTGAGTCGAAGTGGATATGCTCGGCAAGCTCAGGCATTTTTTCCTCCAAAAATACAGCGGCGAGCGAGCTCCAGTCATAGCCGCTGCCTTCAAAACCTTCATCCGCCCTCGTATCAAACAGTTCCTGTTTGTAGGTACCGGCATTTAGAATAACAGACCATGATTTATTATCGTGGTCAATAAAGATAAAAGGCTGCAATTGTGCTGTAATCCCGTCAGACTCTGTATGAAGCACTGCTTTATTGTTAGGAACTGCATAGTTGTTTAACTGCTCAAGCACCTGCTCGATAGCTTCATCCGTCATGGCGAGTGTACGATCCATTACGATGATTTTTCCCAGCTTGATGCGATCTTCGAGCCAGTCCGTAATAAAGGCTGGCGCATAGCCGCCTGTGCTAAACTCGCCTTCGCCGAATGCGATCAACTTATCATAGTCGTCAATATATTTTTTTCGTGCAGGATTCGGATAAGTTTTCGTATAGAGCCAAAATTGCAAATCATACATCAAGGTAGACAGCTCGTCAGCCTGAAAGACGAAATACCCTTTCTCCTCGGTAATCTGGGTGCAAATCGACCGGATTTTTCCTTCCAGATTATCCGTTTCCGTCACAGCAGCACAAAGCTCAGTCAATAAAGGGGAAAATGCGCCTTCAGCCACCTTCTTCAGATCCGCTTCCTTCTCCTCAGCAGATCTATCGAACACGTCATCGTGAACGAGCCCTATAATAAATTGTTCAAAGCTGCATGCCAAATAAGTAATGTTAAATTCGTCCTCTTGATCAACGTGAACGACGGCAGGTTCGCCTTCTGGCCCGCAGAAGCGGTAATCCAGCATAATGACGTCATGGCCTGCGGATGGACAGTCGCAAATGACGATCCCAAGGTCTGGATAGCCCCATTCTTCGATCATGAACCGGCTCCCTAAATCTCCGCCAAGCGTGTAGGATTTATTGCGTCCAATGCCCATAATGCCCGTAATCGCGACATGATCCTCTGACCAGGAGGTCGGCTCCTCCGATCGGAAACGGCAATTGACGGGAATCCCGCCGTTTTGGCTGTTCATGAGAGCAATGTAGGAGGCTGGCAGTTTGTAGCCAAGCTCCTGCTCAATGGATGAGATCAGCTCAGTGGTTGGAGGGGGCAGCACATAAGACTTGCGGGCGTAATCGCTGTCCTCCCAAAAGCTTTGTAAATCGAACGAAGCGAAGGGCGCGTCATTCCCGGTGCCGCGATTTTGCCCGACCGCTGCGCTTTCCTCTACATAGCGCTTATGCTGGAGCACCATTTTTTCGGCGAGCGGCTTGGTCCACTCCAAAAACTCCAAGGTTGGTTCCGATTGGGGGTCCAAGCGGCTGGACAGGTCAAAAGCTTGTAAGGCATCCACATAACGCGCTAGAAAATAATAAGCATAGCCTTGGCGAAAATGCCATAAAGGGTCGTTTTTGCCTGGCTCGGCGATTAAGGAAAGCTGCTGTAGTGCCTCACGGTAACGATCTGTATTGTTAAGGGCGCGGGCAAGCTGGATGATGACCTCATAATCTCTGTCGGTTTCAGGGATTTGCTGCAATCGATCAACGATGCTCTCGAATGCTTCTTCGTCATGCCAAAGGTTGATTTGTGCCAGAAGCTGCTGGTCCATAAGTATGCTTCACTCCTCATTATGAAATGCTCATATCTTTTATGATATATTGTTAATTATATCCTGAGACGAAGGCGGCTGGCTAATTCATAAGCGGCTAAGCGGGAATGCAGGATGTAGTTTCAAGATGTAGTATAATGAAGAAGCATGCAAATTGATGAAAAAGTAGGCGATCGAATATGAGCGAGAAGCAAGCCAATATATATATCGGATGGAACTTTGACAACAGCTATGCAAGGTTGCCAGACGGATTGTTTACAGCAACAAACCCAACCCCAGTGCGCTCACCGGAGCTGATTGTATGCAATGAAGCGTTAGCTGCATCACTAGGGTTAAATGCTGAGGGGCTGCAAAATGATGAAGGTGTCGCCATGCTTGCAGGCAACCAAATTCCCGAAGGTGCTTTGCCGCTTGCTGAGGCTTATGCAGGGCATCAATTTGGACATTTTAACCGCTTGGGTGACGGACGGGCTTTGCTGCTGGGCGAACAAATATCACCCTCAGGCGAGCGAGTCGACATTCAGTTAAAAGGCGCAGGCCGCACGCCCTATTCTCGCGGTGGAGATGGCCGTGCGGGGGTTGGGCCGATGCTGCGTGAATACATCATTAGCGAAGCCATGCATGGGCTAGGTATTCCCACTACCCGCAGCTTGGCGGTCGTGAAAACGGGCGAGCCTGTTTACCGAGAGGATACGCAGCAGGGTGCTATTTTAACCCGCGTAGCGGCGAGCCATATCCGTGTCGGAACGTTTCAATTTGCTGCGCAATGGGGAACAGCAGAGGAGCTGCGAGCACTGGCGGATTACACCGTGCAAAGACATTTTCCGCATATTGCTGGGGATGACAATTGCTATCTCTCCTTGCTGCAGGAAGTAATTAAGCGTCAGGCATCGCTGATTGCCAAATGGCAGCTCGTCGGTTTTATTCATGGCGTCATGAATACGGACAACATGGCGCTTAGTGGCGAAACGATTGATTATGGCCCATGTGCTTTTATGGATGCTTTTAATCTGGCGACAGTGTTCAGCTCCATCGATAGTCAGGGGCGTTATGCCTATGGAAATCAGCCTTACATCGCGGTCTGGAATTTGGCAAGATTAGCTGAATCGCTATTGTCGCTGCTGCATGATGATGAGGAGCAGGCGCTAAAGCTTGCCGAGCAAGCTTTAGCTGATTTTACAGACCAATACCATCGTCATTGGCTTGCAGGCATGCGTGGAAAGCTGGGTATTTTCAATGAGGAGGAGCAGGACGACGAGCTGATGAAAGACCTGCTCACTTTGATGGAGAAGCATGGCGCGGATTATACGAATACATTTGTGGCGTTAACGTTTAACAAGCCGGATGACTCGGCTCTGTTTAGCAGCCCCGAATATACAGAGTGGCATGAGCGCTGGCAGAATAGGCTGGGCAGGCAGGAGCAGTCCGTAGAGGAAGCGGATCAGCTCATGCGCAGCAGCAATCCTGCCGTAATTCCCCGCAATCATCGGGTAGAAGAGGCGCTGGAAGCAGCGGTAAAAGGCGATTACAGTGTAATGGAGCGGCTGCTTGAGGTGCTAGCTGATCCGTATGCACATTCTCCAAAGCAGGCTGAATATGCGACATTGCCTGAGCCTTCAGGCCGTGCTTACCGCACTTATTGCGGAACGTAAATACACGAATATGGACATCGCTTCCATAATCCTGCATAATACACTCAGGGAACGACAGCAGGAAAAAACAAGCTTGTGAATCATTGTCGAAATTCATCTGATAGGCGAGAGGTGGAAACGTTTTGTCGAAAACAGAAGAAATTACTGCTTTTATAGAAGCGCTGGATGTGCCTTGGCAGGTGGAAATATCCAATCAGCTGCGCAGCCTCGTACACGGGGTCATTCCTGACGTTCAGGAGCGGCTGCAATATAAGAAACCTCACTTTTTGAAAAATGGCAAGTATGCGGCGGTCATTTCGCCTTCCAAAAAAGCGGTTTCCTTCACGATTTTCAACACGGCGAGTCTGGATTTGCCAGCGGAGCTGTTTGAAGGGCCTGAGGAACGAAAAACGATAAAAATTCAGGAAAAGGATACCCCTGATTATTCGCAATTAACGAAATATTTGGAGCAGGCGTCGAAAGAGCTTTAAGCCTCTTCCTTTTGCCCGAAACCTATAAAGCTGTCCAAGCACAAGAATGGAACTGAGGGGCTATTGCAGCTCACAGCACAACTTTCTGATTGGTGCGGGGACAGCTTTTTTTATAAAAACAATTCTATTTCAGCGCGAAGCTTGAGAGTAAAGGAGAGGTCGATGAATAGGGAAGACGCTTTACTCTTATTAAAATGCCATGCCTTTGCGTTTGACGATATCGAGCAGGAGAAAATGACGAAAGGGTTTCTCGGCATGCTCCGCCCCTTTAGCGGTCAGCTCGTAGAGGATAATTTTCATGAGGTAATGACAATCCTTGATGTGCTGTCGCCCGAATTAGCGAGTAAATCGGTCAGCAGTGAAATCATGGCCTGTTTATGGAGCATTTGCCATTTGGGCAGAGCCTGGGCGGTAGAGCCGGATGGCATGCTGCGGAGTAACGGCATCATTACGGCAGAGCAAACGAAGGAGATGGAGGAATGGCTGAGCATCATCTCTTATGCGGTAATGATCCTGCTGGAGGACGGCGGAACAGAGGAAGCCTTTTGGGGATATGAAGAATATAAGAGAGAAAGGGGAATGAATGATGGAATGGACGCTTGAAGATGTAGAGCAGACAAGCAAGCTGTATCCAGACAGCTTCTTTATCCCGCCTGCGAAGGAGCGACGGTCGCAAGAAGTAGGTAGGCGGGTCCGATTGCATTTTACACTGGCAAACCCGGGTGAAAATGAGCCGAGAGCCGAACGGATGTGGGTGGAGGTTACAGGCTTTAACCAAGCGACTGAGCAATACACCGGGGTGCTGACGAACCAGCCAGTCTATTTGAAAACCTTGAAGCTAGGAGACAGCCTAATGTTCGAGCCGCAGCATATTGCCAGAACGATCCTGCGGGAAGGCGATGAAAGATGGCTTGCGGATGGCGAAAAAATGGCGCTCGTTTCTAGGAGATGCTTGGAGCAGGGCGATGCCGTGTGCTGGATGTACCGTGAAGCTGGCGACAATGAGCAGGACAGCGGCTGGCGTTTGTTCGCAGGCGATGAGGAAGACAGCTATATTAACGCCGATAATATTTTCAGGGTGCAGGTTTATGAAATGGTAGACCGGGATGCTAGTTTATTAGTGCCTTTTAAGGGGGAGCTTGGCTCGGCGTTTGAAAGGCAGGGGCAGGATGCTGCATGGGAAGAGGTAGTGGAGGAAGAGTAGAATGGCCCACTTCCCTTGCAAACGACAATATATTTCATTATTCTGGATAAATAGCGTAAATTCAGCATGCTAGATTAGTAGAGGAGAGAGCCTAATGTCTGATTTTGATGATCTCGCAGCGCAAAGGCGCAAAAATCTAAAGCTTATTCAATTCAATCAAGAGGATCAATCGCTTGTCGAGTCGGATAAGCCAGCGGAAACGTTCGATGATGTAGGCGGACTAGAGGATGTTAAGAAGAAAATTCGCATGAACTTCATTTTGCCGCTAAAGCAGCCGGAATTGTTTGCCGCCTATGGCAAATCAGCTGGAGGAAGCTTGCTGCTGTTTGGACCTCCAGGCTGTGGCAAAACGTTTCTGGCACGAGCAGTGGCGGGCGAAATTGAAGCAAATTTTATCCATATTGAGCTGCAGGCGATTCTTTCAATGTACACAGGCCAGAGCGAGCATAATTTGCATGACTTTTTTGAAAAAGCGCGCCAGTGCAGGCCTTGTGTCATTTTCATAGATGAGCTTGATGCAATGGGCGGCAGCCGGAACCAAATGCGCCAGCATCACGACCGCATGCTGGTCAACCAACTGCTGCTAGAGCTGGACGGTCTACAAGCGGAGAACGAAAACGTATTTGTAATTGGCGCAACCAATACGCCATGGTATTTGGATTCCGCTCTCAGACGTCCCGGACGCTTTAATCACCTTGTCTTTGTACCGCCGCCAGAGGAAGCGGAGCGCCAAACGATTTTGGGGCTGAAGCTGAAAGGCAAGCCGATGGATTCGCTGAATTTGGAGCGGATTGCTGCCGAGACGAAATATTTTTCCGGAGCTGATTTGGAGCAGGTCGTTAGCGATGCGGTGGAATCGGCGATGGAGCGCATGCTGGAGACGGGTGAAGTGCAGCCTATTTCTCAAAATGATGTGAAAGCTGCAGTAAAATCCCGCAAAGCGACAACACTGGAATGGTTCTCCACCGCGAAAAACTATGCGACCTTCAGTGATGTAAACCGTGATTACCAGGTTGTGCTAGATTATATGAAGAAGCACGGCATTAAATAGCAGGAAGGAGCAAGGAAAAGCTTTGGCGGAAGACAGAGATTTTGAGCAAAATACTTATGCTGCTGTATATCAGCTGATCGAGTGGAAACGGTATAAGGAAGCTCTGGAGCAAACGGAGCAGCTTTTGCGCCATAACCCGGAAGATACAGATGCATTAGCCCTTATAGCACAGATTTATTTATTAATGGAAGATTACGAGAAAAGCTTGTATTGGTCCGGTGAAGTGTTGAAGCGAGATCCGGACCATACGGATGCTTGGTATGTGCGGGTTGTCACCTATTACGATATGGATGATGTGAATGCCTTTCTTGAGGCTGCTTATGAAGCTTTGCGAATTGAACCATACAGAGCCCATTACTACTATTTGCTTGCTAGTCAAATGAACAAAATGGGAAAATTAAAGCAAGCGAAGGAGTATCTGCTGCAAGCGCTCCAGCTGAATGCGGATTCGCCGCTTTATTTGGCTGTGCTGAGCTATACGGAAGCGCTGCTGGGTCATTTTGAGGAATCGGAGCAGTTGGACAAGCAGGCTATTCAGATCGAGGCGGAAGATCCAGGTGTGCTGCTGCATCTCGCTTGGGCGGCAGGCCACCGCGGCGATTATACGCTGCAGGAAAAGTATATGCAAAGTGCCGTCAGGCTCAATCCAGAGGATAAGCAATATCAGGATGAATATTTAAATGCTTTGCAAAACAGCCATAAGCTGTACCGTATTTTTTTAGCACCAATGAAGGTTATCCGGCGCATGAAACGCTGGCAGATTCTCGTCAGCTGGCTAGTGGCGGTGTTCTTTTTTAAACCGCTCCTAATTCTATTTATTGTGCTGTATATTTTAGCCCATTGGGTGACGAAGGGCATTGTGCATGTACGCGTTTTTGGCTGGCGGCGTCGCGGCTCATGAATGATCTAGCAAATTTGTTAAAGAGACTGATTTTTACTTCGGTTCACTGCTATTCTTTTCGGGGTCAAGCGGACGATCCATTAACCCCCAAAATTATCCATACCTATGCCATAGTCTATGTAACTGCTGGCAAGGGCTTAATGAAAATGAACGGTTATGCTGCTCAAGTCAAGCCAGGCGATTTATTTTTTCTACAGCCTGAAATGATGGTCGAAGGATATTCGGACTCCACCGATCCGATTCAGTATTCATTGATCGTGTTCTCCTGTATGCAGTTGAGCAGGCAGCGAGAAGGCTGGTCAGTGAAGCGGCCTATATTTCCATTGAAGGGGAAGATGGAGGGAGTTGACGATCTTGCTGCGGTTGAAGGGCTAATTCAGCAATTGTTTGAATTAAATCGGCAAGCCAGAGTACAAGAGAGTCATACGATCCACTACAATCTTTCTAAGCTGCTGTTGCTGATGATGGGCACAAGCAAACCAGCGGAGCAGCAGACTGTAGGCATGGAGCAGGTGCTGGCCTATATGAATGAAAATTACACGAAGGATTTGCAGGTCAGCCAATTGGCGGAAATGGCAGGCTTCAGTCCGAATCATTTTACGAAAATTTTTAAACACCAAATGGGCACCACACCTACCGAATATCTTATGAAGCAACGGATTACTAAAGCAAAGCAATTATTAGTTTCCTCAATGAAAGCTAAGCGTGTAGCTGAGCAGGTCGGTTACAAGGATGAGCATTATTTCAGCAGAGTTTTCAAAAAAGCCGAAGGCGTTGCTCCTACCTTATATATTAAAAATAAATGCCATCGCATTGCGGCTTTATATTATGGACTGGATGACCATCTAATCACGCTTGGCTATAAGCCAGTTGCTGCGCTGTCCTATACGGACCGGGTTTCCTCCACCTACACCATTCCGAGGCTGAATGCGTACAGCCAGCAAAGCTCTATGCTCCAAGGCGGTCACACGAATTACGATAAGCTGCTCCGAACAAAGCCGGATCTGATGCTGACAAGTGATCGTCTGGAGCGAGATGAGCTGCTGAATCAGATTGCGCCAACTGCCGTACTAAAGCATTCGAACAAGTATGGACAGACGCTGGAGCAGCTTGCTGGCCTATTAGGCAGAGAGCAGCAGGCCGCAGCATGGATAAGCAGCTATGGCGAGAGAACGGAAAAGCTGAAGGAACGAATGAAGGCCTGCTTGGGAGAACAGAGCGTTTATTTTATAAGGGTGAGCCAGAACTTTTATCGGGTATATGGGCGAAAAAATCAAACGGGCAGCCTTTTTTATGATGATCTGGGTTTAACGCTTCCGGATCGGTTCCCTGCTCACGAATGGGCACTCGATATCCAGCTGAATGAACTGCCATTATTTAATTCACAGCATATTTTTCTGATGGCTGATCCAACTAAAGGCTCGAAGAAGCGCTTGCAGCAGTTGCTTCAATCGGAAGAGTGGCAATCCCTTGATGCGGTACGTCGCCATCATGTATATGATGCTAGTGATTTATTTTTTAAAGCGCTGGGCCCTTCCGGGAGAATGTGGGCGATGAACTATGCAGCATTAAAGCTGGGAATAATAGAATGAAATGATCCAACCTAATCGCATGGAATAATCCATGGTTATTGGAAGGGCCTTTCTTTATGATTGGTGATAATGATTATTATTACTATAAAGAGAGGGTTAACAACAAATGAATAAGCACCGAATGATGTACCTCGTATTATGGGCTATGCTGCTGCTTGCAGTGACGGCTTGCGGTAAAGCAGAAGGTCAAGCGAGCGAGTCTGAACAAACGAATCAATCTGCAAATCAACCTGTGGAAAAAGCGACTCGAACCGTTACCCACCTAAAAGGGGAGGCCATCGTTCCAGCTAAGATCGACAAAATAGTCGTGCTTTCCGCTGCTTATATCGATCATCTGCTGACTATCGGCGAAAAACCAGTTGGCGTAAATGTAGAGACCCGTTATGGTGGAGATTACCTGCCTTATTTGGCAAGCGAGCTGGAAGGTGTACAATTAGTAGGCTCTGCGGATAGTCCCAATTTGGAAGCAATTGTTCAACTGGAGCCGGATGTCATTCTCATAGAGAGCCGGACCGCGGAAAATACGTATGATCAGCTGGCAAAGATCGCGCCAACGCTTGTGCTTGGTACGGAGTGGCTGGAGTATGGCGATGATACGACCTACTGGACTGCGGATTTATTGAAGGTGGCCGAATTGTACGACAAAGTGGATTTGGCTAAAGTGAAAATTGCCGAGCTTGATGCAAAGACTAAACAAGCCAGTGAGAAAATTAAGGCTATCGACAACCATAACCTTGCTTATTTAAGAGTCAGAGAGAAAAACCTGCAAATTTATGCGGAAAAAGGCCATCCAACAAATACGTTGTTGTACCACGATCTCGGCTTTACGAAAACGTCATTGACGCCTGAGGAGCAGCGCGGCGAGCTGTCTTTAGAAGTGATTTCGGGCTTAGACGCCGATTATATCGTGCTTGAGGTTGATCCTAATGGACAGGATAATCTCAAGAGCATCAACGATAGCTCTTTTTGGAATAAGGTTTCTGCGGTGCAAAACAATAAGGTGTATGAAACAGACTCGTTTTGGCTCTTTAAAGGCTGGGGCGTCATTGGACGCGGACAAATCATAGATGAAGTATTGAAGATGATTGAGTAAGAAGATGGAGGATTGTTCTCAGCGGGAACAGGCGGCTAACTTTTTACAAGACCATTTTCGGATATCCATAGGGGAATTGGCGGAAGAAGCTTATCCATTCTCTGCTGCAGAGCTTCTAGATCCTGCTAAATGCTCTCACATTATGAAGCTCCAGTCCAGACAATTGGGAGATCCGGGTGGTATTGTAGTAGGAACCTTGTTTGCCAAACGTTACGCTGTATTTTTTATGGGCCTGCTGTCTGCTGTTAGTTTATTTGACTGTCTACTGGAAACATCGGCTGCAAATGTGCGATTTCGAATAATGAATCTAGCAGCGATGGAGTATCAGGCAACGTTGGCCGTGCGTCCATGGCCGCCCGTTTTTGAGCTGGAACAACGCAAAGTAGAGGTTGAAAATTGGACAGATCGTTTGCTTCAGCATACGGAAAAGATTTTGACGGCGGTATCCTCGCATACTGGAGCAAAGGTTAGCGTCATGTGGTCGCTGATTTCGCATTATGTTCAAAAATGTTATGCCCAACTCGAGCACAATACGAGTATTTGGCAAACGGAACAGCGATTGCAGCTTATAAAGGCTGACCGGCATGTTTTGTTCCAAAAAAGGCATGGTAATCCGCTGGATGTTTCATTTAAAGAATTTCAGCATCGCCAATATGGAGGGGCTTCGGTTCTTTTACGGCGATATTGCTGCTTAGCTTACCGGCTGCGGCGGGAGGGACAGCAGGTGCATGGGTATTGCAGTACTTGCCCAAAGATCAGCGCTGAGGAGAGGCTCGATCTATTGAAGGATGGAGCAAATACTTAGCTGATAACGAATAGATTAGGTGTGCTTTTACAGAGGCTCCTGCGGCTTAAGCTGCTGGGAGCGTCTTTTTTTTATAGGAACAGTAAGTCTAGAGGCTTTTTATATTGAAAGATGGCTAAGCCAAAGAGACCTGCTCTTGAGGGAGTCGGTTTCTTTGTGCTTTACACTATTCTTTTAAAGAAAAGGCATAAGTACAAACCGTATGATTGAAAAATCCATTAACTAGCATCAGAGGAGCAATTTCGAGGGATTAAAAAATAAAGCATGTTAGCACATTGGCACATTGGCAGAATGATTACTTTATATAGCTTTCGTTAGTAGGTAGCATGACGAGAATATGTAGCTTTCTATTTTATCGTTAGCTATATTTTTATAAGTTCAACCGTCTACGGAAATTAGGGCACGTCATAAAATGATCGATAGCTACTAAAACAGTCAATGAGTCTAAAAAATAAACCAGCTGTTTCCATTAATGCATCGAAACCAGCTGGTTATCTTGGCCTTATTCTTCATATTGTCATCGTATAATAAAGTTTTATTTAGAATTACTTGAAGCAGTAGCTCCGATCATCGTGCCTGTATCACCTGAATCTATGGTTTATAAAAAATCTGTTAAAGTTATCCACTTGCTTTTTTTTAAAAAATAAATCTAATTCATTCCATTGTAAAGTATTGGTAGCCGTATTTTATTTAGACTGAGCTTGGGCGAATATTGTTGCATGATCGCCAGAGAAATTATCGTTTGAATGGCATTCGCTGTGGCCTGATTAGTCAGTTGCACATCCTCAACACAAAACGCTACAATGAGGAGAAAGGCAGAAGGGAAAGATTGGTATGAAATATCCAGGACATTACGTATCGTATTTAGTTGAGTTTCATGCAACGCGAGATTTTTTCGAATGCCATGAGCTGTTGGAGGAGTATTGGAAGGAACATCCAGAAGATGAGCGGGCGTTAATCTGGGTAGGGCTGATCCAACTGGCTGTTGGCCAATATCATGAGCGGCGGGGCAATCTCGCAGGCGCAGCAAAAATGTACGAGCAAGCGCTCGGCAAGCTGACCGCCGTAGCTCTGGACAGTCTCGGACTAAATGGCGCTAAGGCAGTTGTGGAACTGGAAGCTGTGCTCGCGAGGGCCAAGCCTCAGGAAGATGTCATTTCGCCTGTCTATCAAGATATGACTCTCGAGATTGTCGATGCTGAACTGCAAGTGTTATGTGAGCAGGAATGCACGGAAAGAGGAATAACCCAGAAGCAGTGGGGGTTGCCAAGCGATATGACAGACGAAGCGCTTATCCATCGTCATACGTTGCGGGATCGCAGCGATGTCATTGCCGCAAGAGCAGAAGCGATTGCCGCGAGAACAAAGAAGCCGTCCACGCACAATCGTTGAATGATTGTGCGCAGGCAGCTATCGGTTCAACTTCCCTTTTGTGCGGGAACGGCTACTTTTTCAAATCAATAGGTTTATTTAGGAAAGGCTTGCGTTTATGGCTGCTTCAGCTTGTCATAGCCGTTGACAATGAGATCAAGTTGGCCTGTTTCCGGCTCTATCGTCATGCCATGAACGGGAACGTTTGGCGGAAGCAGAGGGTGGTTGCGGATAATGCCTACGCTTTTCTCCACGCTTTCTTTCACATTGTCGAATCCAGTCAGCCAGCGCATAAAATTGAGCCCGGAATGCCTCAGCGTTTCAACCGTCTGCTCAGGTACGCCGCGATCCGTCATATGCTGGACGATGACCTCGGGATTAAGCCCGGTCATGCCGCAGCCATGATGCCCGATAACAAACACTTCATCGGCTTGCAACTCGTAGATGGCGATTAAGACGCTCCTCATAATATTGCCGAACGGTTGGGTGACGATGCCGCCAGCGTTTTTAATAATTTTGGCGTCTCCGTTGCGCAGGTTCATCGCTTTAGGCAGCATTTCGGTGAGTCGCGTATCCATGCAGGTGACGATAACCATTTTTCGATCGGGAAAACGGCTCGTTATGTATTGCTCATAATCTTTGCGCTCAACAAAAGCTGTATTATCGTTCATGATTTGATCAACGTTGTTCATAGGCTCCTCCTATATCTGGTGTTGCAGATTAATCTTAGTTGAATCCTCATAAAACACAGTGTGCATAGGCTGGAGCCGTCAGGCCGTCAGAAATCGCAAATTAAGGGAATAGATTTGTCCGTCGCTTTTCAAACTGAATGTTCCACGATCTGTATCGTAACCGATACGCAGTTGAGGCTCAAAAAAAACTTCATGGCGGGGCTCATACAAAAAGGAGAAGGGCTGACCTTGTGTTAATCGGTCGTCTGAACTAGGTTCCTTTACAAGCTGGAGGGCAGGGACGCCGCTGACAACGCAGCCGCAGCCTTCTGTATCATGCAGCAGCTTAAGCTGATGAACGCCGTCCTCTAAATAAGGAGAAAGCTGCTCAACTGCTGATGGCGAAAAAGTTATAAACATAGGTGATGCCTCTCTTCCATTTCAAATCGCACTTTAATGATGTTTAGATTAAAGTTGATTATACGTACAGTAATCGTTAAGATCAAGTTAAGATCAGATGAAAGATGAAGGAATGACGTTATTCTTTTGCTGAAATCGCTCATTTTATGGTGAAACAGGCTGATCTTTTATTTATTTGGAAAGGGTGATGAGAAATGACCGTACATAATTCGAAGGCACTTGCTCCGTTTCTGGAAACGGTGAAAAAATTGAAAGCTTACGGTGAGGCGCTAGGCGTGCTGTATTGGGACCTGCGCACCGGCGCTCCGCGCAAAGGCATGGATATGCGTTCGGAGGTCATCGGATCTTTGTCCGGCGACATGTTCAAGCTTTCCACATCGCCTGAATTAGGTGAATGGCTGAGTGAGCTGGAACAGCCGGAAACGTTTGGCAAACTAAGCGAAATAGAGCGCAAGCTTGTAACCGATACGAGGGAAGAATACGACCGCAGCGTCAAAATTCCGCCGAAGCTTTATGAGGAGCATGTCGTTATTTGCTCCCAGGCAGAATCCAAATGGGAAGAAGCGAAGGCAGCTAACGATTATGAGGGCTTCCAGCCTTATTTGGAAAAAGTCATCGATTATACGCAGCAGTTTATCGACTTATGGGGGCCGAAAGAAACCCGCTATGACACGCTGCTTGACCAATATGAGCCGGGCATGACCGTGAAGGAGCTGGACAAAGTGTTCGGCGGCCTCCGCGAGCAGCTGGTTCCACTAGCAGCAGCAATTGCGGCTTCCAAGCATCAACCGGATACGTCCTTCCTGCGTCAAAACTATGATAAGCAAGCTCAAAAAGCGTTCAGCCTGCGGATTTTGAAGCAGATGGGCTACGATTTTGAAGCGGGCAGACTTGATGAAAGCACGCATCCATTCGCAACAGGACTCAACACAGGCGACGTGCGAATTACGACACGTTATTTGGAAGATGATGTGACGAGCGCCTTGTTCGGCACCATTCACGAGGGTGGCCATGCGCTGTATGAGCAAAATATTATGGCTGAGCTGGATGGAACGACGCTAAGCACAGGCACATCGATGGGCATCCATGAGTCGCAATCACGTTTCTGGGAAAATGTCATTGGCCGCAGCAAGCCGTTCTGGCAGCATAATTTTGCCGCTTTGCAGCAGCAGTTCCCGGGTCAGCTTGATGTGACGCTGGATCAGTTTTATCGGGGAAATAACGTCGTTCAGCCGTCACTCATTCGCATTGAAGCCGATGAGCTGACGTACAATCTTCATATTATTATCCGCTATGAAATTGAGAAAATGATATTTAACGAAGGCGCGAAGGCCGCGGATCTTCCCGCTATTTGGAATGATAAATATAAGGAATATCTGGGTATTGAACCACCGACGAATGCAGAAGGCGTCCTGCAGGATGTACACTGGTCCGGCGGCGCATTCGGCTACTTCCCGTCCTATTCTCTGGGCAACATGTATGCAGCGCAATTCGCCGATACACTGGAGCGCGAGCTGCCGAACTTCTGGGAGCTTGTAAGCACAGGGAATCTGCTGCCGATCAAAGAATGGCTCAGCGAACGCATTTACAAATACGGCAAGCTCAGAACACCTTCCGAGTTGATCCAAAATGTAACCGGCAAGCCGCTGGACCCGCAATATTTGGTGAAATATTTGGAGAAGAAGTATAGCGAGATTTATAAGCTTTAGTAAGGGAATAGTTGTAGCTGGTAAGGAAGGTTTGGTTAGTGGGGGAAGGTAGCTGCGCTATTGTTAGGAAGCGACTTACCTCCACGCGAACCGGAAGCTCCCATGAAAACCCCGGCACGTTCGCACTCCGCTCCCCGTAAGGGGAAATGCGGATTTTGGATTAGATAAACGGGTGGATAAGGGAGAGGAAAATGAGGTTCGCGAAAATGGGCCTTTTTTTCCTTGCTAGGTAAGGAGTTTTTGAGGGTGCTGTCGCTCCCCGTGCGGGAGCGTGGATTGAAACACGTATATCAGTATCATCAGGACTAAAGACGTAAGTCGCTCCCCGTGCGGGAGCGTGGATTGAAACCTGAAGATCGTAATGAGCAACTGCCAGCTGTCGGCGTCGCTCCCCGTGCGGGAGCGTGGATTGAAACTGCTGGCAACAATCGCTTTGCCTCGGCTTGAAACGTCGCTCCCCGTGCGGGAGCGTGGATTGAAACTTGTTTACGAATCAACAGCAGGTCGCCGTCATGGTCGCTCCCCGTGCGGGAGCGTGGATTGAAACAACCCGATGACGCCGCCGCGTGCTACTTTCGCCTGGTCGCTCCCCGTGCGGGAGCGTGGATTGAAACAGGTCTTGGAAGCGATCTTCGATGAACTACTGCACGTCGCTCCCCGTGCGGGAGCGTGGATTGAAACCAGATATTGATTGTCGCCATCAGGATCGATAGAGAGTCGCTCCCCGTGCGGGAGCGTGGATTGAAATGTTTATTAATTTATATAAAATGCAAATTTATTTTATTGCTTCCGATGATGTGTATGCAAACGGAAGCTCTTCCTGCTGCACCTTGCTAAGTACGTATTCGAGACCAATCTCCTCTGACTGTTCAAGGCTTAAGGAAGCACAGCATGCGATTGTTACTTAGAGTACAGTCACAGAGACCACTGTGGCTTAGGATATATATATTTGGAAACTTATTCCTTTTTTGAAGGACTGAGTTTCCGTTATTCTGGATTTCACTCCCATTTTGGGCCTTAAGCGGACAGGAGAGCCGCTATTACCTTCATAATCCTCTCAAAATGACGATGGGCAGCGCATTAGCGGCTCCTGAGTCCGCAGCCTGTGCCAAAACCAGTGATTCGGTACAAATAGCGGCTGCTGCGTCCTCCAAGTCTATTTTTGTCTGTTTGTGCAGGGAGCAAAGCTCCAAAAAGAGCAGCATGAAGCTGCCTTTTGGTAAGTAGGTTCACATTTATGAGTTGTGCCATTCTCGGTAGTAGAGGGAAGACGTTTGAACGCTGGCTTCTTTCGAGATATAGCTCGCTTGCGTTCACATACATGCCCTAGTAGAGCCGTTATTCCGGAGCAGGTGGAATAACGGCTTTTTCATGCCCAAAAAGCCGTTAGCGGCAATCACCGCCGACGATATGCACGCATAGGCTGGAGTACAACACGCAAGCTGTAAATAGCGGGAGGAGAAAGAAAGATGAGGAGAAGATGGACAACGTTGCTGCTAGTTGTCACGCTGGCTGCAACCGCTGCGCTGGCAGGCTGCGGCGGCAAAAGCGAGAAAACAACGCTGAAAGTCGGCGAGGTCACGCGCTCTCTCTTTTATGCGCCACAATATGTAGCACTGGAGAAGGGCTTTTTTGAAGAGGAAGGGCTGAACATTGAACTGACAACAACGGCTGGCGGTGACAAGACGATGACGGCCCTTCTGTCGGGCGTAATCGATGTGGCGCTTGTCGGCTCGGAAACTTCGATTTATGTGTACCAGCAGGGAGCGGAGGACCCGGTCATCAATTTTGCCCAATTGACGCAGACCGATGGGACGTTTCTAGTTGCTCGCGAGCCGGAGCCCACCTTTGATTGGCAGTCATTGAAAGGAAAAACTTTCCTTGGACAGCGGAAGGGCGGCATGCCGCAGATGGCTGGAGAATTTACGCTGAAAAAATTCGGAATTGACCCGCAAAAGGATTTGGAGCTGATCCAAAATGTCGATTTTGCCAACATTTCGGCAGCTTATGCTTCAGGGACAGGCGATTTTGTGCAGCTTTTTGAGCCGACGGCTTCTATTTTTGAGAAAGAGGGCCGTGGCAAGGTTGTGGCTTCCTTTGGTGCGGAGAGCGGGCATTTGCCGTACACCGTTTATATGGCGAAGCAAAGCTTTACAAACAAAAACAAGTTGGTGCTGCAATCTTTCACCAATGCGATTCATCGGGCACAATTATGGGTGGCTGAAAATAGTGCCGAAACCATTGCGGACGTAGTCCTGCCTTATTTTGAAAATGTAGATCGCGGCATTTTGATTAGCTCGATTGATCGTTATAAGCAGCAAGGCTCTTTTGCAACTGACCCGATTATTGATCAGGAGGAATGGAACAATTTGCTGGATGTCATGACCTCGGCCGGCGAACTGAAGGCGCGAACCGAGCATGATGCCATCGTAAACACGGCCTTTGCGGAAGCAGCGATTGAAGCCGTGAAGTAGCGATGGCTGCGAGGAGGAAATAAGATGGCGAATAGTGACCCCGCGCTTACGCTGCGGCAAGTGACTCATGTATATGTGAATGACAAGGGCGCCTCGCTTGCTGTGGAGGATATGAACTTGACCGTTCAGCGCGGCGAGTTCGTCAGTCTGGTTGGCCCAAGCGGATGCGGAAAAACGACGGTGCTCAGCATGCTGGCGGGCTTGTTTTTACCGACACGCGGTGAAGTGCTCCTGAACAATCGACTGGTTAAACAACCGTCAACCCTTGTCGGTTATATGCTCCAGCAGGATTATTTGTTTCCATGGCGGACGATTTTGGATAATGCGGCGCTGGGGCTGGAATTGACGGGAAATAAGACGCAGGCTGCGCTTGAAACCGTAGCTGAATTGCTGGCGGAGCTTGGTCTGCCCGGAGCGGGAGCCCGTTATCCGCATGAGCTGTCGGGCGGTATGAGGCAGCGGGTCGCCTTGGCGCGGACGCTGGCAACTGAGCCGGAAGTATTGCTGCTGGATGAGCCTTTTTCTGCGCTGGATTTGCACATTAAGCTTCAATTGGAGGATTTGGTGCAGGTAACGCTGCGAAAGCTTGGGAAAACGGCGCTGCTCGTCACGCATGATCTATCTGAAGCGGTGGCGATGAGTGATCGCGTCATAGTACTGGCAGCAAATCCAGGGCGAATTCGCTACGAGCTGACGATACCCGATTCAATCCGGCAGGCATCGCCGATGAAAGCTCGACAGCTGCCGGAATTTCAGCCGCTGTTCGATCAATTATGGGCAGAGCTGGACGCTGCCGAGAAGACCCTCTGGGAAGGGAGCGAGAGCAATGAAGGATGACGGGGGTTCAAATCAGCAAAGGGAGCAACACACAGATAGAGAGCCAGAGCGAGTAGGGCAGGAACAGAATCAATCGCCTATTGATGTGAAAGAGGGCAGAGCAGTATGGCTAGACTGGCTGCACCGGGCTTATATGCGGCGGGCAAAAAGGACGACGGCGTTAGTTGGCGTGACACAGTTCATTATTTTAGTACTCTTTATTGGACTATGGGAGGCCGCGGGACGAAATCGGTGGGTTGATCCGCTGCTGTTCAGCTATCCAACGAAGATGTTCCATCAATTGTGGGGGACGATGTCAGACGGCTCAATCTGGCCGCATATCGGGGTGACCGTATCGGAAACGATTGTCGGATTTGCACTAGGCACACTGTTGGGCACGCTCCTTGCGGCGCTGCTTTGGTGGTTCCCTTTTGTATCGCGGGTTGCGGACCCTTATTTGGTCGTGCTGAACAGCATGCCGAAGGTAGCGCTAGGGCCAATCTTTATCGTTTGTCTTGGCCCTGGCTTTCTCTCCATTGTAGCGGTCACCTTGTCGGTAACGGTTATTATTACAACCTTGAACATCTATAACCAGTTTCGTGAGGTGGATGCAGGCTATATTAAAGTCGTCCGGCTGTTCGGAGCGGGGCGGTCACAGCTTTTTCACAGCGTGATTTTGCCAGCTTCGTTCCCGGTTATTATTTCGACGCTGAAAGTGAATGTGGGCTTGGCATGGATCGGCGTTATTGTGGGCGAGTTTCTCGTGGCGAAGCTTGGGCTGGGCTACCTTATTATTTATGGCTTCCAAGTGTTCAACTTTACGCTCGTTCTCTCCAGCCTCCTTGTAATTGCTGCGGTTGCGACGGTTATGTACAAAGCTGTTTCGGCGCTGGAGCGCAGGATGATGGCGGGATGGCGTGAGCAGTAGGGCAGATGGCATAGCGTTTTTTATGTGATTTTTTGAGCTAGTTCGTAGTTAACAATAGGTACAAATACAGGCTTTGGCATAATGGCTAGGGCACCTTCATAACTATGAGTATAGTTCGATTTTAGCTGGCGCTTTCGTAACAGGAGCGGGAGCTGCAAGGGTGAAAAAAGATTTTGCGGCGAGCCTCCCGCAAGCTGCTCGTATATAGCGGCCAACTAAAGGCGGGGAAATGGGGAGCGAAGGTCTTGGGGAAACGTGGATTTACGTTTTGCAGCGGGTTTTGTGGGTGTTTTTTAAAACAATCTCTCTTTGTCTGCATTCGTTTTATCAACATTCGCCCACGTCCTGCATACACTTTAAGTGAATGATTGCATGGAGGAGGTTAAATCAATGGCTAATGCAGATAAACAGCTTCAGTACAGAGAAATTATCACCAAAGCTGTCTGCGGCAAAGGTCGTAAGTTTTCCACTGTAACCCATACCGTTACGCCGCCTCAACATCCGACCAGTATTTTGGGCGCATGGATTATCAACCATCAATATGAAGCGGTTCGTTCGGGCGATGGGATTGAGGTCATCGGTACTTACGACATTAACATCTGGTACTCGTACAGCAAAAACTCGCAAACCGAGGTTGCGAAGGAATCCGTTCATTATGTAGAAAATGTTCCGCTTTCGTTTGTCGATCCGAAGCATCGGGCCACAACCGTGGAAGTTTCAGCAGATGCGCTTCAGGAGCCGAATTGTATCGAAGCGAATGTTTCATCGAGCGGCTCCGGCGTTGTCATCCGGGTTGAACGCGAATTTTCGGTAGAGCTGGTTGCCGAGACAAAAGTGACGGTTGCTTGTATCCCTGGAGGTTTGGACGGCCTTGATGCCAAGGAATACGAGTTCGGTCTCGGCGATGACGACTACGAAGATCTTGATCCGGATTTGCTCGACGACGAGCTTTAATCTGGCAGCCTGACGGCCATGTGGCTTATGTGGATTGAAACTTCCCGGCACGGAAGCTTAAATCTTCTCCACGTTAGCTTAACTCCATTGTGCCTCGGCTTCTGTACGGTATAATATGCGGCGATGTCCGCAAACTTGAGGGCGAAAGCCCTCTTTTTGTTGGAATTAAACATAATCGGGCGTATGCCCTATAAGCCGGGTTTGAGTAGGGTGAGTGGGTTTTAGCAGAAAGGAGCAATGAGATGGCGGCAGTATGGCTGTGGAACAGCAGTACCGGGCGATTGGAATTGGCGGGCAAAGAGAATGCCGCTGCCGCTGAATCAGCTCCAACTGCAAGCCTGCTTGCAGAGGTCAAGGCTGGGGACGCGGTTATCGTGAGCGGCTGTGTTGCTGAGAAAAAGAAGGGTAGTGAATCTAGGCAGGGAGAGACAGGTCAGCAAGGCGAGAGCGGGCAAGGGCAGAGTAGGTGGGAACAGCAGGGCGTTAAAGAAAAGCGGGGCTTGAGGGAACAGAAGGGAATTACGGAAAAACAGCATATGAGTGAAAAACGTGAAGGCTATGAAAAGCAGGTGCTGCCTGCTTTGCCAAGCGGCATCTGGCTGTTGAATGAGGGGGAGATCGGCTTTGCGGCGATGTCTGCCGCCGAGCAGCAGCAAAGGCTGCGCCGGGCAGGCTTGCTCCGGCGGCAGGAGCTGGGAGATAGCGACCGATTGTATAAGGTCGCTATTGCGCATTTAGAGCCGATCGAGCTGCAGCGCCTCGATCGGTGGGGCAGGCCCGCAGCGGGGCAGCCGCTGCTGCGGGCGGAGCCAGGCGGCCATGCGGCAGTGCCATGGCCGCGGGATGCGGCTCTGCGGCGGGTCATCCGCGCCGCAGTCGCCGCTTTGTATGCACTCGGCCTCGATATGGGCGAGGCCGAGGTTGTGCTGGGCGAAGGCGGGCGTGCCGCCGTCCGCGCAGCGGGGGCTGTGCGCGATGCGAAGCTGCGCGCAGTGGGCTTGGCGCGGATGGCCGCCTGGTATGAGGCGGCAGCAGCGCCTATGCCGGGAACGGCGCCCAAGCTGATGCTGGGCGCCGACCCGGAGTTTGCGCTGGTGCGGCCGGATGGGCGGATCGTGCCGGCTTCGCGCTTTTTTGGCGATGGCGCCCAAGGGGCCGCGGGCAGCGACGCCATGCTCATTGGGCGACGGATCGTCTATCCCGTCGCCGAGCTGCGGCCCGAGCCGGCTGAAAGCCCGGCCGCGCTGGCCGCGCATCTCCGTCGGCTGCTGCTGCGCGCCGCCGAACGCATAAGCGACCCCAGCCTCTGCTGGGTCGCTGGAGCAATGCCCGTGCCGGGGCTGCCGCTCGGCGGGCACATCCATCTCAGCGGCACGCCGCTATCCAGCCGACTGCTGCGGCTGCTCGACAGCTACGCGGCGTTTCCGCTCGCTCTCGTCGAAGACCCGGCCGGCCGGGGCAGACGCCCCCGTTACGGCGCCCTTGGCGAATACCGCCAGCAGCCGCATGGCGGCTTCGAATACCGCACGCTGCCGAGCTGGCTCATCTCGCCAGCAGCGGCAAAAGCCGCGCTCGCGCTCGCGCTGCTATGCGCGCGCGAGACTAGAGTCCTCACCGACATACCGGCTCTTGACGAGCGGTATGTCGAAGCCTTCTACTCCGGCGACCGAGCAGAGCTGGCCGGGTGTCTGGACCCGCTTGCCTCAGCGCTGGCGGCGACGCCAAGCTATGCGGCCCTTGCGGCCGATATCGAGCCTTTGCTCGATGCAGCGCGGCGCGGCATAACCTGGGATGAGCGGGCTGACATCCGCCACAAATGGCGCATCCCTATGCCAGCTCCAGCTTCTAACAAGCCGCGAAACAAATAGACGACATAATTTTTATTATTTAATCTTTAATGTTCATTACATGCTTCACCTCAGCTCTATAATGGAAGCAAACGAAGCTGACATGAAATCCAGCCTGTACGGTGCCCACATAACGTAGCGACAAAGCGCTGCCAGCTTATTAGCTCCACAAAATTTCCCCAAACCAACGAAGCGAATTCACTATTTTCAAATTGCCTTCTATTTCCCAAGCTTATCCGACAAAAGAGCTATCCTGCACTTTCACCCCGGCTTGTTTCCCAAGCAAACAGGCCCTTTCCCCCTTGCCTCACTGTTTATTTCTCTTCTTATTTCTCGCTTCATTTCACTCTTTTTTTGCTAATTTCCCCGGTTTATCTCCCTATATGAACATCAGGAAAAATAGACAAGTTGGCGCGGAAAGCCAACGCTTGATATAATAGTAGAAAGTTGCTTCATTAGAATTTCGGAAGAATTTCGGAGATTTGGCGAAATTTGCG
Source organism: Paenibacillus sp. JT22N15 (assembly GCF_059383755.1). Lineage (NCBI taxonomy): Bacteria > Bacillati > Bacillota > Bacilli > Caryophanales > Paenibacillaceae > Paenibacillus > Paenibacillus sp. JT22N15. The sequence goes on from NZ_JBXENV010000003.1 coordinate 80,489, forward strand.
GCTCTGATGATACGATAAACATAGATTGCGAACGCCCGCGTTCGCTTACCACAATAAAGGAGGGGCAACAGTGGCAAGCTATACCCCGATGATTATGCAATACCTTGCGATTAAAGAAGAAGCGAAGGATGCGTTTCTTTTTTTTCGTCTGGGCGATTTCTATGAAATGTTTTTTGAAGATGCGATTGCGGCCTCGCGAGAGCTTGAAATTACACTAACCGGAAGAGAAGGAGGCGGCACGGAAAAAATTCCAATGTGCGGCGTACCCTATCATTCTGCGCAAAACTATATCGCAAGACTCGTTGAAAAAGGCTTCAAGGTTGCCATTTGCGAGCAGGTCGAGGACCCAGCGGCTGCCAAAGGCGTCGTACGACGTGAAATTGTTCAGGTCATTACCCCGGGAACGGTCATGGAGTCGAAAGCGCTCGCGGATAAAACGAATAACTTTATTTCAGCGATTGCTCTTTTAAACGGGAAAGTATCGATTTCCTCATGCGATTTGTCTACAGGCGAGCTGTACGTCACTTCGTTCCCGCTTCAGATGGAAGCGCTGATCGATGAAATTAACGTTTATCAGCCTGCGGAAATTGTTGGCGACGAGGAATTGCTGGACAAGCTGCAAGCATCAGACGCTTGGAATCGCCCGATATTGCTGACAAAGCGCGAGCCTGTGCCGGAGCAAAAGCTGCTCGACCAGTTCGGAAAGCAGGAGCTTGTACAGCTGAATGAAGCATGCATGCGCGCAGTGAGCCTGCTAATTGGCTATTTGGATGATACGCAAAAGCGCTCCCTCGGTCATGTTCGCGCAATTCGCAGCTATGAGCCGGGTCAATATATGATCCTTGATCATTATACCCGCCGAAACCTGGAGCTGACTGAAACTGTGCGCGACCGCTCGAAGAAGGGCTCGCTGCTTTGGCTGCTGGACCGCAGTCAAACCTCAATGGGTGCAAGGCTGATGCGCCGCTGGATCGACAAGCCGTTGCTGTCGCGCAACGCGATTGAAGCAAGGCTGGATGCGGTGGATACGTTGTACCGCAACTTGATTTTGCGCGATGATATTCGCTCTGAGCTGAATGATATTTATGATTTGGAGCGTCTGGTCGGAAGAGTGGCGTTTGGCAGTGCCAACGGTCGCGATATGAATGCCCTCAAAACGTCGATTCAGCGCGTTCCTCAACTAGTACAGCTATGCAAAGCCTCGGGATCGCAGCGGCTAGAGCAGTTGGTAGACGGATTGGACGATTGCGCCGATTTGGCAGATATGATTGCGACAGTAGTCGTAGACGAGCCGCCAGTCTCGATTCGCGAAGGCGGAATTATTCGTGCAGGCTACGATGATTATTTGGACCAGCTTAAAGAAGCCAGTACCAATGGAAAAAAATGGCTCGCTGAGCTGGAGCGCGCAGAGCGCGAAGCAACTGGCATCCGCTCGCTCAAAATCGGCTACAATAAAATATTCGGTTATTATCTCGAAGTTTCCAAAGCCAATCTCGCGATGCTGCCGGAGGGCCGCTACGAAAGAAAACAGACGCTTTCCAATGCCGAGCGGTTCGTAACGCCGGAGCTGAAGGAAAAGGAACGCCTAATTCTTGAGGCCGAGGAAAAGATGGTCGATATCGAATATGAACGTTTTCTGGAGCTTCGCGAGCATTTAGCAGGGCAGCTTCACCGTCTGCAGCGGCTTGCTGAAGCCATAGCAGAGCTTGATGTGTATCAGGCATTTGCGACGGTCAGCGCAGAGCGCAGATTTACCCGTCCTTCGATTACCGATTCGTTCGATATGGTTATCGAAGAAGGCAGGCATCCCGTTGTGGAGGCCGTTATGGAAAATGGAGCAGCGTTCATTGCAAATGCGACGCAGCTACATAAAGAGCATAACTCGATGCTGCTCATTACCGGACCGAATATGGCGGGCAAAAGCACCTACATGCGCCAAGTGGCCTTGATTGGCATTATGGCGCAAATCGGCTGCTTTGTTCCGGCAAAATCGGCTCAAATTCCACTGACCGACCGGATTTTCACGCGGATTGGCGCGGCGGATGATCTGATTGGCGGACAAAGTACGTTCATGGTGGAGATGAAGGATATTCAAATTATGACCGAGAAGGCGACGGAGAACAGCCTTGTCATTATTGACGAGCTTGGGCGCGGTACTTCTACGGGCGAAGGCATGGCCATTGCCCAAGCGGTTATTGAATATGTGCATCATCAGATTCGCTGCAAAGCGCTCGTATCGACCCATTTTCACGAGCTGTCGCATTTGGAGGATTCCTTGCCTCAACTGTCCAATGCATGTATGGCGGTACAGGAAAGCGGCGATCATGTTACCTTTTTGCGCAAGATGATACCTGGCGCAGCAGGGACGAGCTACGGCATTTATTGCGCAAAGCTTGCTGGCTTGCCGGAGTCCATTATTTCCCGATCCTATGAGCTATTGGAAGTTTCGGATGCATTGGTTGAAAAAAATGCGAGTATCAAGATGAGCACAGCTGCTGTTGTTGAAACAGATAGTCGCACTGCTGAGGAGAAATCCGCTTCTAATAAAAATAAACCAGAGTATTCGTATGCAGCCTTGCAGTCTGGTGATACTTTGTCAAATGCTCCCGACCATGAAAATAGCAGCATTCCATCTGCATTCGATCCTTCGGCCAGCCAAGCATCGAATGCTGGTGTTCGCGAAACTGCGGCGGCCATTCAGCTGTCCATTTGGGATGAGCCAGCTGCCGCGCAGGCTGATTCGGGCCGCCGTAAAGGCAGCCCCAAATCCGAGCAGCTTGCTGATCAGCTGCGCAAGCTCGACCTGTTCAATATGACGCCAATGCAGGCGATGCAGTGGCTAAATGACATGAAACGCAAAATGAACGACTAGAAGCGGCGTGTCCGTGTGGGAAGGAGGAAAACAGATATGGGTAAAATTCTCGTACTGGACGAGCAGCTCGCGAACCAGATTGCCGCAGGCGAAGTGGTAGAAAGACCTGCTTCTGTCATTAAGGAGCTAGTCGAAAATGCTGTCGATGCCGGCAGCTCCACAATCGACATCACAGTGGAAGAGGGTGGCTTGAACCTTATCCGTGTGACAGACAATGGCTCGGGCATTCCCGCTGAAGAAATCGAAACGGCATTCCAGCGCCACGCTACGAGCAAAATTGCAACGAGCAGCGACTTGTTCCGCATCGCAAGCCTAGGCTTCCGCGGCGAGGCGCTGCCAAGTATCGCGGCCGTATCACGGCTGGAATGCTTGTCCTCTACCGGACAGACTGGCTTAGGGCATAAGCTGAGCATTGAAGGCGGGACGATTACGGCCAGTATTCCGGCTGCTACGCCGCAAGGTACGGATATGACGGTGCGCGACTTGTTTTACAATACGCCAGCCCGGTTGAAATATATGAAGGCGGTGCAAACCGAGCTTGGACATATTTCAGATTATATTTACCGCATTGCGCTTGCGCATCCCGGTATTGCTTTTACACTAAAGCACAATGGCAATACGCTGCTGCGAACGCTCGGTACAGGCGACCGTCTGCAGGTTATTGCTGCTATTTACGGCTCGAATACGGCCAAAGCAATGATGGCGGTACAAGGCGAAAGCCCGGATTATGAGCTGTTAGGCTATATTTCCAAGCCTGAGCTGACACGTTCGAATCGCAATGGCATAACCGTCATTGTAAATGGGCGGTATATTCGCAGCCATGCCGTTAATCAGGCGATGCTTCAGGCTTACCATACGCTGCTGCCTATCAATCGTTTTCCACTTGCGATTATTGAAATTGGCATGCATCCGAGCTTGCTTGATGTAAACGTACACCCTTCCAAAATGGAGGTTCGCTTCAGCAAGGAGGCAGAGCTGCGGACGCTCGTTGAGTCGGCTATTCAGGCTGCACTTGGCAAAGAACGTCACATTCCTGGTCCGGATTCTATACATAATCAGAAAAGGTCAGGTCCTGTATTCGTTCAGGGCGCCATGTCCTTTCATCGTCCGGAGCCCAAAACACCGCCTGTACCAGAGAAGGAAAACAAAGGGGAGCGGTCGATAGCACAAGCGCCTTATTCCCCATTTGGCCAAGGTGCTTCCAGAGAATTTGTGCCGAAGGATGCGGCTGAACGTTTGTACAAGCCTGCCCAAACTGGATATAGCTTGGCGCGTGAAGCAAGCACAGCATGGGGGAACCTTGCCTCTGAGGCTGTGCAGCCCCTTGCACGTGCAGCGGCGAATAGTTCTCCTTCGCAAAGCGAAGACGCTCCGCTTCCATCCGAGCCTTCATGGATACGCCAAGACGCAGCTAGCACGGCTAGCTCGCAGACTGTGGCTAACGGAAGCGAGCCCGGCAACGGATTGGAAAGCTCAGGGGCTGCAACTGCTGATTTAAGCAGTGGAGTTGCTGCTACTGTTCATACGGCAGCCTTGCCCGACATTCATTTCGGACAAGGAGGCCAAGTGCCAGCCGCTCCGGAGCAGCCTTCAGCAGCCAATGAAGCGGGTTTTCCCGAGCTGCATTGGATTGGCCAGCTGCATGGCACATATATTGTGGCGCAATCCGAGGAAGGACTGTATTTAATTGACCAGCATGCGGCGCATGAACGGATCAATTATGAATATTATTACGCCAAGTTTGGCATGCCCGAGGCTGCTAGCCAGCAGCTGCTAGTGCCGCTTACGCTGGAGTTTACGCCGGGAGAGGCCGAGCAACTGCGCGGCTTGCTGCCCCTATTTAACGAAGCGGGCGTCGAGCTTGAGCCATTTGGCTCCCAAACGTTTCTTGTTCGTGCTTATCCGCAGTGGCTGCCGGATGGCGAGGAGAAGGATATTATTGAAGAAATGGCCGATTTGCTGCTGGCCGAGCGCAAATCGATCAATATTGCCAAGCTGCGCGAGAAGGCGGCCATTATGTGCTCTTGCAAGGCATCTATTAAAGCGAATGACAGGCTGACAAGGGAAGAGGGAGAAGCGCTGCTTTCCCGGCTTGGTGCATGCCATCAACCGTATACTTGCCCGCATGGACGCCCGATAGTCGTGCATATGTCCACCTATCAGCTCGAAAAAATGTTTAAGCGGGTGATGTCATGATCGTGACGACCGCCGATCGTCCATCTGAGGCGACGGTCGCCAAGGCGAGAAGAATTGCAGGCGAGCTGTCCGTCCCTTATCGGGCGAGGGGCCGAATGACGCTGCGGCAAATCGGCGCCGAAATGGCCGAGATTCGCCTGTTTGTTGTGACGGATCGCGAAGTCAGGTATTATGAAAGACAGACGGATACGCCGTTATTTTTTCACCCCAGTATGGCTTTTGTAAGAGTTAAGCGGCTTCGAAGGGGAGAAACAGATCCGCTCATTACGCTCTCCGGCTGCGAGGAAGGCGATACGATAGTAGATTGTACAGCTGGACTCGCCTCAGATTCGCTCGTATTCGCTTATGCGGCCGGTACGTCCGGACAAGTAACTGCCATCGAAAGCGAGCGGGTACTATGCGCCTTGGTGCGCGAAGGGCTTGCCGTCTACGAATCGGGGCTTGCTGATGTGGATGCGGCGATGCGCAGAATCCGAATGATCAGCATGAACCATCTGGACTACTTGCGGCAACTGCCGGATCGAAGCGTCGACGTCGTGTATTTTGACCCGATGTTCCGGCAGCCGATTCATGAGTCGAGCTCGATTCAGCCGCTGCGCCAATTGGTCAATGACAACGCCTTGTCTATCGAGGCAGTGACCGAAGCACTGCGAGTGGCGCGCAAAACCGTCGTGCTTAAGGAGCACCGCCATAGCGAGGAGTTTGCAAGACTCGGCTTTGAGCGGCGGCATTTACATTCTTCAAAAATTGCTTATGGAGTGATAGAGGTTGCCAGAACAAGAGAATAAGCGGGTAACCGCGCTGGGCAAAAAGCAGCCTTTGCTCGTATTAATTGGCCCTACGGCAGTTGGCAAAACCAATTTAAGCCTGGAGCTGGCCAAAGCTTGGCAGGCGGAAATCATTTCGGGCGATTCGATGCAGGTATATCGCGGCATGGACATTGGAACAGCGAAACTTCCACTGGAAGAGCGAGAGGGTATCCCGCATCATTTAATTGATATTCGCGATCCGGATGACCCCTATTCGGTGGCAGACTTTCAAGCAGGCTGCGGAAGCAGCATTGAAGAGATAGCTGCTAGGGGAAAGCTGCCCTTCATCGTTGGCGGCACGGGACTATATGTGGAAGCCGTTTGCTACGGCTTTGAATTTTCAGAGAGCGGCTCAGATGAGGCCTTTCGCCAGGAGCAGGAGCAGTTCGCTCTTGCGCACGGTGCTGAGGCGCTGCATGCGAAGCTTGCGCTTATTGACCCGAAGTCCGCGGAACGCCTGCATCCGAATGACCAAAGGCGCGTCATCCGCGCGCTTGAAGTATTTCATTTAACAGGAATCAAGCAATCAGAGCAGCTCGAGGGTCAGAAAAAAGAATCCCCCTACGAATTGTGTATCATCGGGCTGACGATGGATCGGGCGGAGCTGTACCGCCGGATTGAACTGAGAATTGACCAGATGCTGGAACAGGGACTGGTCGAGGAAGTGAAGGCGCTGCTGTCGCGTGGCGTTCCTCCTCATGCTGTAGCTATGCAAGGACTCGGCTATAAGGAAATAGCGTCATTTTTACGGGGAGAATGTACGCTTGAGGCTGCGGTAACTTTGCTGAAACGGGACACGAGACGCTTTGCCAAGCGCCAATTGTCATGGTTTCGTCACATGAAAGATATCGAATGGATCGATATGGGGGAAAATTTTCACAACAATTTGCATCGGATTCATGGTATAATAGCAGGAAAGTTTCAAGTCCATCTTGAATATACTTCTAATCAATCTTTTGTAGACGGAGGTAACGTCCAATGAACAAATCCATCAACATTCAAGATACGTTCTTGAACCAATTGCGTAAAGATAACATTCCCGTTACAGTCTTCCTGATGAACGGGTTCCAAATCCGGGGCGTTATTAAAGCGTTTGACAACTTCACCATTATTATTGACAGCGAAGGCCGTCAACAAATGGTGTACAAGCATGCCATTTCGACGTTTACTCCGCAGCGAAATGTATCTCTCATGCAGGACAACAGCAGCTCTGACTCGTAAGGCGCACGTTATTAGTGAAACTTTCTAATAGCGATCTGCGTTTAACTAGATAGCGGAAGGAAAGGGCAGCCCGCTTTAACAGGGGTTGTCCTTTTCATTCCAGGGGTATAAATAAGAAGACAGACAGCTTCTAAGAAGAAGCGCAGGAGGGGAGTCACAATGGCTGATCGCAGGCAAAGAACACAACCTGAGAAGAAAACGGGTCCTAAGAAGAAAAGAAGAATGTCGGGGAAAACCTGGTTTTTCCTGTTATTTTTCACTGTAGTTATAGCTATCGTGTGCGGGATCATCGGGTATTCGCTTATTATTTTGAATGGTGAGCGGCTGCTGAAGGAAAGAGCCGATATGATGGTTATGGGCGAAGCATCTATTGTTTATGATGCGAATGGAGATGAAATTTCTCGATTGTCCACACCGGAAGAAAATCGTGAAATTGCCGAATATGATGAAATTCCGAAAGAAATGATGAACGCCGTAGTGGCGACGGAGGATCAGCGTTTTTACGAGCATGCCGGCATCGACTTTTTTGCAATTGGCCGGGCACTCGTCAAGGACGTTATCGCTCGCAGCGCGGTCGAGGGCGGAAGTACGATTACCCAGCAGCTAGCTAAAAATATGTTTTTATCCTCGGATAAAACGTTGTTCCGGAAAGCGACGGAAGCTTCGATTGCTGTCGCATTGGAAAACAACAATACGAAGGAAGAAATATTGACGCTTTATTTAAACCGGATTTACTTCGGCAAAGGCATTTACGGCGTCAAGGGAGCTGCAAAATATTATTTCAACACCGAGCTGAAAGACTTGAAGCTGTGGCAAATGGCGACGCTCGCCGGCATGCCGAAAGCGCCAAGCCGCTACAACCCGGTTAATGATGCGGAAGGCTCCAAGGTGCGCCGTGGAGTTGTGCTTCAGCTGATGTACGATCAGGGCTACATTACGAAGGACGAAATGGATGAGGCGAAGGCCGTTGATTATGTGACTCCGCCTACCGTAGAGCAAAGCAAGGACGAGCCTTATAAAGCGTTCGTTGACTACGCAGTAGAAGAAGCATTGAGAGTTATGCCGGATATGACCGAAACGGATCTGCGTATTGGCGGTTACCGGATCTATACGACGCTCAACCCAACAGCGCAAAGCGTCGTTGAGAAAGAATTTGCCGACGACTCCAACTTCGAGGAAAGCGTCGACGATAAGAAGGTTCAAGGCGCAATGGTCATTATCGACCATCGGGACGGGGCTATCCAAGCCATCGCAGGCGGCCGCGATTATGAACGCAAAGGCTTGAACCGCGTCGAATTGCCGCGTCAGCCGGGATCGGCGTTCAAGCCGATTACTTCTTACGGCCCGGCGCTGGAAACCGGTCAATATTTCCCGTGGACGGTTTTGAAAAATGATAAAACGTGCTTCGGCAACTATTGTCCTAAAGATTCAAGAGGCGCAACGCCGATTACGATGCAGGAAGCGGTTAAGCATTCCCGCAACTTGCCTGCCGTATGGACGCTGAATGAAATTGGCGTTAGCAACGGCGTGAAATTTGCGACCAAGCTCGGTTTTGAACTGAGCGACCAGGATCGCAATCTTGCGATTGCGCTTGGCGGATTGACGGAAGGTGTTACACCGCTGCAGATGGCAACAGCTTACAGTACTTTTGCCAATAGTGGACAAACCGTTGATTCCCATACCATTAGAGAAATTACGACGAGCAGCAATACGGCTGTCTATACGTACAACGCTCCGTCAACTGAGCAGGTTATGAATGTGGATACCGCATGGTATATGACCGAAATGCTGCAGACCGTTGTCCAATCCGGAGGTACGGGAACAGGCGCGGCAATAGACCGCCCGGTTGCCGGCAAGACGGGCACGACCCAGCACGGTATTTCTGGCTTTAACTCCAGCGCTAACCGTGACGCTTGGTTTGTAGGCTATACACCGGAGTGGACAGCCGCTGTATGGATGGGTTACGATCGAACAGATGAGCAGCATGTGCTCAAGAAGAGCAGTGCCCAGTCGGCTGCGATGTTCTCCAAGGTTATGAAGCAGGCGATGGCAGACATGCCGAAGTCCAGCTTTAAGAAGCCGCAGGGCGTGAAAGAGCCGATTAAAGATGTCGGTGCAGTAACGAATTTTAATGCTGTGTTTATTCCCGAGCAAATGAAAGTTGCTTTGTCATGGCAAGGGGCAGCAAGCAGCAACATTTCGTATAAGGTTTATCGCAAAGCGATGGATCAAGCGGATTTCAGCTTGTTTGTTGATGCTGCTGGAACAACCGTTGATGATATGTCCGTTGCACCAGGCATGACGTACGACTATTATGTCATAGCAATCGATGCGGAAAACAATCTGACAAGCAAGCAGTCTGAGACGATAACCGTACAAATTCCCGAGACGGTCATTGATGTTCCAGACGTTCCGATGGATTCCCTTGATCCTGATGAAGGGGGGATTGAACTGCCATCCTTTAGTCCTGACAGCGGTATGACGCCAACCCCTACGCCTAGCATGGAGACACCTCCAATTGAAACCGTCGACCCAGGGACAGTTAGTCCCGAGCCTACGGATAACATGGCTAGCCCTCCAGTTGAGGAGGGTGGGCAAAATGGCGGCAATGTAGATGGAGGGGATAATCCGGGGAACGCGACGCCGGACCCCGCCCAAGGGGATGGAACGACTAACGAAGCCGGGTAGCAAGCGGCATTACGTAAGGAGCTGGTTACAGGAATGAGCAGGAAACAGTGGTCGGTATGCAGTGCTTTTGTAATGGCACTTCTCATAATGACATTGCTTGCCGGCTGTGGAGCGAAAGGAAGCTTGACCGGTACAGGAACGGCGGCGGAATCCGGCAATGCCGAGAAGGTAATGCGCTGGGAGCGCATGCCGGAGATGGAACTGGATCTCAATAAATCGTATTCCGCCGTTTTTACAACGAATAAAGGGAACTTTACTGTGAAGCTGTATGCGAACGAAGCGCCTATTACGGTAAATAACTTTGTATTTCTGGCTCGCCATGGCTTTTATGACGGTTTGACGTTTCATCGCATTATTGAGTCGTTTATGATTCAGGGTGGCGATCCGCAAGGCAATGGCGTTGGGACACCTGGTTATTCGATTCCCGACGAGCTGGATACGGAAATTAAGTATGAGTCTGGTATCGTTGCAATGGCGAATGCTGGAAAGCCGAATACCGGGGGCAGCCAATTTTTCATTTGCACAGGCTCTGGCTCCGAGAATTTGAATCAGAACCCGAACTATTCCATTTTCGGCAAAGTTGTAAGCGGTATGGACACGGTGCTTGAAATTGCGAAGACGCCAGTTGACAATAATGAGCCGCTTGAAGAAATCATTATTCAAAATGTAGTCATCCAGGAAAAATAGCTTTGCCATCGCCGTCCCGTTACTGGGGCGGCGATTTTGCAGTGTAAGAAGGCTAAGCTTGGTTTATTTTTCAAGTCGGGTGGAGATGAGCGGCTGGTTATGGTAAGCTTTTTACAAAGCTATCCTTTACCATCGAAAGCCGTTACTTTAGGGCTTATCTCAACGGAAAGGTACGTTCCGTATGAAACGAAAATTTTCTGACCGTGCGAACTGGCGTCGCATTTTGCGCAAGAGCTACTCTTGCATCACGCTGGACAATGATGAGTTCCGAGGCTTGGTAACCTTTTACCGCATTCACGAATTGCGTGAGCCGCTTTGGAAAGAGTACAACGGACGCCGGCTTTGTCTGGCCGATCGAGGTTATTTGTGGATGCAGCATTTTCCTCGTGGCGAGCATTTTGTCGTGACGACGATGTTTGATGACAAGGGCCGTGTTGTGCAGTGGTACATTGACATTTGCAAGACACAGGGACTGACGGATCAACAGGTTCCCTGGTTTGACGATCTGTTTCTTGATGTGGTCGTGCTGCCAAGCGGTGAAGTGTTTCTGCTCGATGAGGATGAGCTTGAGGATGCGCTGCGTCAAGGCGATGTAACAGGCAAGGAGGCTGCTATGGCACGCAAGACAGCCGGCAGGCTGCTGTCCAATATTCGCAATGGGCGTTTCCGTTATTTTACGCTTAGCTTGAAGCATCGCAAAAGTTTGGCGGAGAAGACAGGAGAGTTAAGCGAGTCATGAAGCAAATGCTAAGGACAAGGAGCAGCCGGCGCAAGCGGCGGACGAATAAGCGTCCGGGGCTGCTCCTGTTTCGTATGTTGGCCTGGTGCATCGTTGCAGGGGTGTTCTGGTGTGGTTATGTGTTATGGGTTATTAACAGTTATAATGCTCCTAAAGAGCGCGAGAAAGCGGATGTCGGTATCGTGCTCGGCGCCGCGCTTTGGGACAATGTGCCAAGTCCGGCGCTTAAAGAGCGTCTGAACTTGGCCTATAAGCTGTATGAGCAAGGCAAGGTGGACAAGCTCATTATGAGCGGTGGTCTTGATGCAGGGGGCGCAGTTGTGACAGAAGCGGCGGGAATGAAGACGTATCTGGTCAATAAAGGCATTCCAGAGGACAAGGTGCTGCTGGAGGACAAATCGACGAGCACGTATGAAAATCTGCTGTTCAGCAAAACCATTATGGAGCGCGAAGGTTTTGCGAGCGCTTTAATTATTACCCATCAATTCCATGCGCCTAGGGCACTGGAAATTGCGCAATTTTTGAACTATGCGTCAGTTGAAGCTGAGGGTACACCATCACAGGTATTGAAGCCGTGGAACGCTGAAGGGCGCGAGGTTCTGGCCTATACGAAATGGAAGCTTGACGCCCTGATGCTCTGGCTGGGCTGATCCTATGACAGGTATAGTTATAAAATCTGTTAATAGGACCGTTTATGCCTGAATACACTTGTAAAGCGGAACAATGCCCAAGCAGCGAGACTGCTGCATGGGAGCGGTTCCTGCTTGAATGCGGCGCTTATGCAAATGCGCTCATTCCTAATGACAAGTGCGAAGGATAGGTGATGCGTCAGATGAGCGGACATGTCAAATCGGGCACAAATAGCGGACCCAGGCCTTCAAGGCAAATTAACGTTATTCTCAGAAGCCATGAGACGTATGCAGTCGCAGCTTCTGCGCCCCTCACTGAAAGCGAGTCTTTGTCAGCGGTGAAGCCTTTGCCTGCGAGCGACCATTTTGCTGAAATTCAGAAAGAGCTTGAGCCAATGGTCGGGATGGAAAATGTGAAAACGCTGATTTATGAAATTTATGCCCTTCTCTATATAAGCCGCATGAGGTCGGAAGCTGGTCTTTTTGGCGGCTCGCATGTGTATCATATGATTTTCAAAGGCAATCCCGGTACCGGAAAAACAACGATTGCGCGCATCGTCGCCAAGCTGTTTCAAAAAATGGGCGTGCTGTCGAAAGGCCATCTGATTGAGGTAGAGCGTGCTGATCTTGTAGGCGAATACATTGGCCATACGGCTCAGAAAACGCGCGATTTGGTACGCAAGGCCATGGGCGGCGTGTTGTTTGTCGATGAGGCTTACAGTCTAGCCAGAGGCGGGGAAAAGGATTTTGGCAAAGAAGCGATTGATACGCTTGTGAAGTGCATGGAAGACCGGCGCAATGATTTTGTACTGATTCTTGCCGGCTACCCGGCCGAGATCGAGCATTTTTTACTGACGAATCCCGGCTTGCCTTCGCGGTTCCCGATTCAGATTGATTTTCCTGACTATTCGGTGGACCAATTGATTCAAATTTCCGAGCTGATGTCCAAGGATCGTGATTATCATTTGGCGCAGCAGTCCATATTTAAGTTAAGGCAGCATTTAATGACGGAGAAACAAAATGACATTTTTTCCTTCAGCAATGCAAGATACGTTAGAAATATTTTGGAAAAGGCGATTCGCCATCAGGCGGTGCGGCTTCTGAATCATTATGCAAGCGGTGTACCGCCAAAGCAAGAGCTATTGACCATCAGGCCAGAGGACTTCAAATGGGAGCCGAAAGCTTGATGGAGCCACAATGAATGATTGAGAGGGTAAACATATGCGAGAAAAGACGCACGATACACAGACTGACATCCAGGACCGGGCTATATTGGTCACTTTGGTTACACAACAAATTAAACGCGGTTCCAGTGACCCGGAGCATTCGCTTCAGGAACTGGTGAAGCTTGCTGAAACAGCAGGCGTTGAAGTGCTTACAACATTAACGCAAAACCGTGAAAAGCCTGATACAAAATGGTTTATCGGCAAAGGCAAGGCGGAGGAGCTTCGTCTGGTGGCCGATGAAATGGGTGCGACGACTGCTATTTTCGATCAAGAGCTTTCCGGGGCGCAGGTGCGCAATCTCGAAGAGATGCTGGATGTGAAAATTGTAGACCGGACGCAGCTTATTTTAGATATTTTTGCCCAGCGTGCGGGAACGCGCGAAGGGAATATACAAGTTGAGCTGGCACAGCTCAGTTATTTGCTGCCGCGCTTGTCAGGACACGGCAAAAACTTGTCGCGTCTTGGCGGCGGCATCGGTACGCGCGGTCCCGGCGAGTCCAAACTGGAGACAGATCGGCGCCATATTCGGGGGCGTATCTCTGAACTTAAAGCCCAGTTGGATGAAGTTGTTCGCCATCGGCATTTATACCGCGAGCGCAGAAAAAAATCCGGCATCATTCAAGTGGCGCTAGTCGGCTATACGAATGCGGGCAAGTCGACGCTGCTGCGTCAGTTGACGGATGCCGATGTATATGTGGAGAATCAGCTATTCGCTACACTAGACCCAACTTCGCGCACGCTGGAGCTCCCTAACGGCCGAGAAGTGATTTTGACCGATACGGTAGGCTTTATTCAAAATCTGCCCCATGATCTCGTTGCCGCTTTCCGCGCAACGCTTGAGGAAGTGAATGAGGCGGATTTAGTGCTGCATGTTGTAGACAGCAGTTCGCCGATGCGCGATGAGCAAATGGCCGTTGTAGACCGCATTCTGAACGATCTGGGGGCCGCGGGCAAACCGACGCTGACGATTTATAATAAAATCGATCTTTGTTCGCCTGAGGAAGCCTACACGCTTCGTTCTGGTGGAGATTCACTAATCATTAATGCGTACAAGGAAGCCGACTTGAAGCTGCTTTGCGATACGATTCAGGAAAAGCTGATGGGAGATACTATTGTTTTTGCGCTGCCAGCCGCCAGAGGCGATTTAATCGCGCTTGCTTATCGTACAGGGGAAGTAATTGAGCAAGAAGTGGATGGCGAAGAGGGAGAACTGCTCCGTCTGACGATACAACTAAGCAAACAGGATTATGAAGTGAATGGGCACCGCCTGCATCCTTATATCGTATAAGGATGCCTCGGAGCCGATCGACAAAAGGGAGAGACTACAGCAGCAATGAACGGAAATAGCGGATTTGAAAATGGACGGAGCGGCAAGGAAGAAGACTTGGTATGGAAACGGCTTGAGGAGCTTGCTGAGGAAGTTGAGGAGCTTGCAGGCGATCGAATGAAGGCGGTTGACCGCATTGCGGAACGCAATCAGTGGAAGGTCATTCAGGCTTTTCAGAAGCATCGGGTCAGCGACTATCATTTTAGCGGCTCCACTGGCTATGGCTATAATGATCGTGGGCGTGAAGTGCTTGATTTGGTATATGCAGATATTTTCGGTGCGGAGGCGGCGCTCGTTCGCCCGCATTTTGTATCTGGGACACATACGATTAGCTGTGCCTTATTCGGGGTATTAAGACCAGGAGACGAGCTTTTATACGTTACAGGCAAGCCTTATGATACGCTGCATAAAGTCATTGGCAAGCCGGGCGATGGAAAAGGCTCCTTGCAGGATTTTGGCATCCAATACAATGAGGTGGCGCTGCTGGATGACGGCGGCCTTGACTGGGCAGGAATTGAAGCAGCCATTACAGCACAAACTAAAGTAATTGGCATCCAGCGCTCTCGCGGCTACAGCTGGCGTGCTTCTTTTACTGTGCAGCAAATTGGTGAAATAACGAGCCGTGTCAAGCAGATCAAGCCTGATGTGCTGGTGTTCGTAGACAATTGCTATGGTGAATTTACCGAGCTTTTGGAGCCGACCCAGGTTGGAGTTGATATAATGGCAGGTTCATTGATCAAAAATCCTGGCGGCGGCCTTGCCTCGACCGGCGGCTATATTGCTGGAACAGCGGCAGCGGTTGAAGCGGCAGCTTATCGCTTGACCGCTCCAGGAATTGGTGGCGAGGTAGGCGCTATGCTTGGGACGCTGCGCTCGATTTACCAAGGGCTGTTTCTGGCCCCTCATTTAGTGGGACAAGCGGTTAAAGGCAGCGTGCTTGCTTCTGCATTATTCACGCAGCTTGGATTTGATACGCAGCCTCACTGGGATACGCCGCGTACAGATTTAATTCAAGCAGTCAAATTTGGCAGCGCAGAGCATCTGATTGCTTTTGTACAGGGCATTCAGCAGGCAGCGGCAGTTGACTCCCATGTTACACCAGAGCCTTGGGACATGCCTGGTTATGAACATCCTGTCATAATGGCGGCAGGAACGTTTATTCAAGGCGGCAGCCTCGAGTTATCTGCAGATGCGCCTATTCGCGAGCCTTATATCGCTTACATGCAGGGTGGGCTTACGTTTGCCCACGCGAAATTCGGTATTTTGACGGCACTGAAGCGTCTCGTTGAAAATGGATTAATTGTAATTAAACCTCACATAACTTGACACTTCCTTGGTAGGACGTTAAAATAGATGTAAATGAGCGACTGGAAGGTTGATGTGATATGGCTGACGAGATACGTAGAAATATGGCCTTATTTCCAATAGGCATTGTAATGAAGCTAACTGATTTGACCGCCCGCCAAATCCGCTATTACGAGCAGCATGAGCTGATCGTACCGGCGAGAACGGCTGGCAACCAACGGCTTTTTTCCTTTAATGATGTGGAACGGTTGTTGGAAATTAAATCGTTGATTGAGAAGGGTGTCAATATTGCCGGAATTAAGCAGGTTATGAATCCGGTTTCCAAAGAATCCGATGATGCGACTATCGTTAGCGAGCAGTCGGAGGTTACACGCAAGGAACTGTCTGATGCCCAGCTTCACCGCATGCTCAAGCAGCAGCTATTGGAGAAACGGCCTGGTCAGGCCTCGCTTATACAGGGTCAGCTGTCGCGTTTCTTGCACAAGCGCTAGGGTGCAATCGTACGATTATAATCAAGCAAACAAGGGAGATGACTTTTAGTGAGCTATACTAAAGAGGATATCAAGAGAATTGCCGAGGAACAGAACGTAAGATTCATTCGCCTTCAATTTACAGATTTGCTGGGAACGATTAAAAACGTTGAGATTCCAATGAGCCAATTGGATAAAGCGCTTGATAATAAAATGATGTTTGACGGTTCTTCCATCGAAGGTTATGTACGTATTGAAGAATCTGACATGTACCTTTACCCGGATTTAGATACATGGGTCGTATTCCCATGGGTTGCACAAGATCGTGTAGCTCGTCTCATCTGTGATATTTATATGCCTGACGGCACACCGTTCGCAGGAGACCCGCGCGGTATTCTGAAACGTGCGCTGAAGGAAGCGGAAGAAATGGGTTATACGGCGATGAACGTCGGTCCTGAACCGGAATTTTTCCTTTTCAAAACCGATGAGCGTGGCGAGCCTACAATGGAACTGAATGACCAAGGCGGTTACTTTGACCTTGCACCTATGGACTTGGGCGAAAACTGTCGTCGCGAAATCGTGTTGACGCTGGAGGAAATGGGTTTTGAAATCGAAGCATCTCACCATGAGGTTGCTCCAGGACAGCATGAAATTGACTTTAAATACGCAGATGCGATTAAAGCGGCTGACCAAATTCAAACGTTCAAGCTCGTTGTTAAAACGATTGCGAGAGAGCATGGCCTGCATGCTACATTTATGCCTAAGCCATTGTTCGGCGTTAACGGATCGGGTATGCACTGCCACCAATCGTTGTTCCAAGGCAGCACTAACGTATTTTATGACGAGAGCGACAAGCTGGGCCTTAGCGCAACCGCTCGTTATTATATGGCAGGTATTTTGGAGCATGCTCGCGCAATGGCTGCGATCACGAACCCAACAATCAACTCGTACAAGCGTCTTGTGCCAGGATATGAAGCGCCTTGCTATGTGGCATGGTCCGCAAGCAACCGCTCGCCAATGATTCGTATTCCAGCATCAAGAGGACTGAGCACGCGCGTTGAAGTGCGTAACCCAGACCCTGCTGCTAATCCATATTTGGCACTTGCTGTTATGCTGAAAGCTGGCCTTGATGGAATCAAAAACAAAACGACTCTTCCAGCTCCAACAGACCGCAACATCTACATTATGACTGAAGAAGAGCGCATCGAATCCGGCGTGCCTAGCTTGCCAGTTGATCTTAAAGAAGCGTTGGATGAGCTGCTCCGCAGCGATGTCATCTGCAGCGCGCTCGGCGAGCACGCTCTGGCTCACTTCTATGAGCTGAAAGAAATTGAGTGGGATATGTACAAAACGCAAGTCCATCAGTGGGAAAGAGATCAATATTTGACATTGTTCTAAAATTAAAAGGATAGTATTTACAAAAGCCCTGTCAGCCATTAGGCTGGCAGGGCTTTTGAGTTTTGTTAGGATACATCGCCATAGGCCACTCGTCGCGGACATATCCCTTTTAAGTGGGCTTATTATAGAGACCGCATTCGTTATTCTCCTCCTAGCGCTTTATACGCTGCCTTCACATCATCCAGTTTATCTTGCTCAACAAGCTTCGCTAATTCCACGTATTTCTGTTTGTCTTCTCCTGTCAATTTTTCCGCTGTCGGTTCTTTTGAACCCGATTTGCTGGGAGCGGTTTCGATCAACTTAAACTCAACTTCACCCTTTTTCAGAGCCATCTGTACTTCGCCTTTGCTGGTAAAAGCCATCTTTCCAGTAGCTATGCGGGTTGGTTCACTACCTGGTGCATCCACATATACAAATACAGATTCAACAACCTGTGACTTTGCAGCAGCAAGAATAGCGGTGTTTCGGACAAGCTTTTGTAACTCTCGTTCATCTTTGCTCGACGTACTCATTGTCACGTACCATATGCCTGATTTATCCAAACGCTCTTCAGTAATTTTAAATTCAGGCAGCTTTGCTTCTTTATATGTTGGTTCTGGCGCAGTTGTTGGGGCAGGCTCAACGCTTGCTGCAGCTTCCGTGGTCGTAGCTTCATTTCCTCTACCACCATTAACAGCACCGGCTACAATAATGACGACAATCGCCCAGAACCACCATTTCTTATGAATCGACTTTTTCTCTCTCATATCCATTTTCCCCCTTGGAATATATGACATCATTCTACTGCAAAATTCGCATCTTGGCGATATGTGGAATAGGAGGGAAGTATGGAATGGAAGAGCCCGGAGGGGTTCTATATCTTCAAACTTACTGAATTTGTTAATTTTTTGTCATTCATCCGTTCTTTTGCTCAGATATAATTTTTATAGGTAGTTGAAAGGGGAGAGTAGGATTGAAAAAAGAGCTAGGTGTAGTGATGTTATTGGGTGCCGTTTTGCTTACAGGATGTGGATCAGAGTCTGCGACGGTTACTCAGGAGACGGGCGAGTCTACAAGTAAACAAGTAACCACACAGCCGGAACAAAATACTGATGAAAAAGTAAAACTTTATGCAACGACCGATGGGATAAAACTAGATATTAACGGTAATGAAAAAGACTTTGATTGGAAATTCCCCGGTGATACGGGAACAAACCCGCAGGTAACCTATACGGATCTTACGGGTGACGGGAAGGAAGAAGCCGTAATTATTATTCAGACTGGAAAAGGGACAGGATTAAATAACTATGATATTCATGTAGTTAATGCCGAGGACTTCTCCGAAATTAAAGTCCAGAATTATGAGGACATTGTCGCCGACCAAATTGATTCGCATGTTGTAAAAAATGGTGATGGTACATTAGGCATTACAGTTAAAACACAAGGGAAAGAATATAAATTCAACTATGATTTTGATCCAGCACCAGATTATAAGCAAGAGGATCTGGCTTTTGGCGGTGTATTTATTTATACATTGGAGAATCAAAAAATAAAATTGAACCTCTCGGGATCTGTTGGTATATCTACCACATATGTGTGTGATTTCAATATTACATATAAATTCGACAGCGCCAAAAATGAATTCGTTGCGGATCAAATTGAAGTGATACCTATTGAAAAATAAAATGATTAAGTTCATCATGAAAGGAAATCCTGAATTGAGTAGGGATGAACGATGTGTGGACGATATACGATAACTTCCAATATCGAAGAGGTAGTTGAAGTTTTTTTTAGTGGGGAAAACGAATTATGAATATATGAAGCGTTGCTGCTCACAATTGGATCGATCAAGATATAGAAGCAACTGAAGATGTTTTAAGCTTCCTTAATCCTTATCCAGCTGAGTTAATGATGAAATACCCTGTTTCCAGGCATGTCGGAAATGTCAGAAATGTTCATGATTCATTAATAGATGAGATAACACTTAACTCTAAATAGTAATCGCCTTTGACGATGGTGGGCTATTACAATTTGCTCCGACAACTGATTAAATTCAACAGATGAAGATGAAATCGGATTTTTCGAGTGGGGAACTCTGTACATGGATCGAATCGCCCGTGGAAACGATACACTGCTGTATGTTTAGTCATCTTAATAGGTGCTGCCGTTGTTCGTATTCTTTAGAAGAAGCATTCCAAAGCATTGACCATAAATCAAAAAAACAGCGGGCTAAGACTTGAAAAGTAAAGTCTTAACCTGCCGCTGTTGTCAACAAACTAAAGACTCCGTTAGCTTCGCAAAACTCACGTGTCCACGGTGATGGGGTTCCGCAATTTATAAATTCCAGTTATTAAAATTCGATTCCTTAGAGGAATGGATTCCTTCTTAATTCAGATACCGACATGACTCGCCCTTTATTCTCCGTTTCATTCGTCATTGATTGAATTTCTGATGAAGTGGAGGAACGTTCATCTTCCTCTTGCAGTACAATCTTGAATGTCCCTTTACCGGGAAGTAAGACTTGGCATAATGAATTCTCTTTGTTCATGTTTGACAACTGTTCAATTAACTCTTCTGTCTTTTGAACTTCTATCATATGAATCACCTCTCCGTGTAAGATCATGACCAAGTTTGAATGCCTACATTATCCGTTCTCAAATGGGCTCTACGTATATACCCCAATTGCGAATGGGCGAGCTCCAACCGGAACGGTAGCAATCACTGTATTAGTGTCTCCATCAATCACTGAAACGGTATTATCATCCTGATTTGACACATAAATACGATTGGTTAATGGATTGACCCCTACTCCATTTGGATTAGTTCCGACCGGAATGGTAGCAATCACTGTATTGGTTAGTCCATCAATCACAGAAACATTATTAGTATCTCGATTTGCTACGTAGATGGCATTCGTAAACGTATTAACGCCTACTTCGGCTGGAGTAGTCCCAACCGGAACAGTAGCAATCACTGTATTGGTTAATCCATTAATTACAGAGACAGTGTTACTGGTGAAATTTGAAACATAAATACGGTTAGTATCTGGATTGACCCCAATTCTGAATGGATTAACTTGCACTGGAATAGTAGTAATCACAGTATTGGTTTCTCCATCAATTACAGAAACGGTATCCGAATTAAAATTAGCTGCATAAATCAGATTAGTTGATGGATTGGCACCTATCCCCGTTAATAAATTGAGACCCGGAATAATAATGGTATCTATAACCGTATTGGTCAATCCGCTAATTACCGTAACATCTTCAGTTAAGTCCAATGAATTAAAATTTGCCGTATAAATAGCATTAGTAGCTATATTGACCCCTACATCTCCTGCTTCATCCCCAGCTGGTATAGTAGCAATCACAGTGTTACTTTCTCCATCAATAACGGATACGTTGTCGCTGGCTCTGTTTGCTACATAAATACGTCCCGTTAATCGATCGACATCAACTCCCGCTGGATTAACCCCAACTGGAATGGTAGCGATCACAGCATTGGTTGCGCCATCAATCACAGAGACATCGTTACTGTTGAAATTGGCTACATAAATGCGATTGATTGATTGCGATCCTGCTGGTCCTGCTGGTCCTTCTTCTCCTTGAGGCCCTGTAAGTCCTGTAGGTCCTGTAGGCCCTGTAGGTCCTGTAGGTCCTATTTGACCCGTTTCACCCTTTGGTCCTGCTAGTCCAGCAGCGCCAATTACTCCCGCAAGTCCTGCCAGTCCTTGAGGTCCAAGTGCTCCTGCCAGTCCTTGAGGTCCAAGTGCGCCAATTGCACCTACAAGTAATTCTGCTACTCCTTGGGGTCCAATTGCCCCAATTGCTCCTGCCAGTCCTGCCAGTCCTTGGGGTCCAAGTGCTCCTACAAGTCCTTCAGGTCCGGCTTCTGCAATTGCTCCTGCCAGTCCTTGAAGTAATTGCTGTCCTTCTAGCGGGGGACACACCCGTACTGCTTTTTTTATAATTTTTTTTTTAATAACTTGAAGACGACGTTTCTTTTTTTTTTCTTTTGGATGGCACACAATTACTGTTTTCTTTTTACACCGTTTTTTTCTAACCGGACAACTCAACAACGGCACCTCCCTAATAAGTGTATATGAGTCGTTTATTTCAGGCAGGGACTAATAGCCGACTATTGGCTAGACTATAAACTATTTTTAGTATATTGGGCTTTATGGTTGAGTAGTGTTATACCACAATCTCTACTGCCCATTAGTATAATCATCTACACATTAAACTTTTCCAACTGCCTTTATATAGCTAGGAGCACAACGTCCCCGTACCAATAATTGTACTGCAGAAGTATTGAGGGCGGCCTCAATTTGACATTTGGAATTTTATTGAAAAAAAATTGTATTTCCCCCTCTATGCGATCTGCATAATAACAAGGTGTGCGGAATCTGGCCTTGTTCCTCCAGCTAATGGAGTGATCGTGAGTGCCGTGGAATTGCCAGCAGGATTTCGAACTGTGAGTATTGAATTAATGACCGTTGTTTGCACAAGTGCCATTCCTACTATTTGAGAAGTTCCTGTTGCACGCCCGACCACCGTATAGGCCAGATCAGCGCCATTTAGTGTTAAAATCAGTTGACCCGCTTCGTTTACATTTACCTGAAACAAAACCTGATATGTGCCAATTGCAGACAAGTTAAATGAGCTCGCATTTATACGGGTAATTGCAGTCCCACTAACTGGACCATCTTGCGGAAAACTTACATCCGTGTTGGGAGCAACAGTTGCTGCATTATTAGGAGGCATCAAGGCAAAAAAATCTGCAAAGCCTAATACGCCACCAGAAGGTCCCGTTGCTCCTGCTGGACCCACTGCTCCCGTTGCTCCTGCTGGACCCACTGCTCCTGCAGGACCTGCTGGTCCTGCCAGTCCAGCTGCGCCAATCGCTCCTGCCAGTCCTGCCAGTCCTTGGGGTCCAAGTGCTCCTGCAAGTCCTTGAGGTCCAAGTGCGCCAATCGCTCCTACAATCCCTGCTGCTCCTTGGGTTCCAAGTGCTCCTGCAAGTCCTTGAGGTCCAAGTGCGCCAATCGCTCCTACAATCCCTGCTGCTCCTTGGGGTCCAAGTGCTCCTGCAAGTCCTTCGGGTCCAAGTGCGCCAATTGCTCCTACAAGCCCTGCTAAACCTTGGGGTCCGAGTGCTCCTGCAAGTCCTTGAGGCCCAACTTCTGCAATTGCAGCCGCAAGTCCTTGAAGTAATTGCTGTCCTTCAGGCGGTGGACAATTTTTACAAACAATCTTTTTAATTACTCGCTGACGTCGTTTCATTTTTTTCTCTTTTGGATGGCACACCACTATGGTTTTCTTTTTACACCGTTTTTTTATATCAGGACAACTCAATAACTACACCTCCATATAAAGATGGTTCAGTGTACGTGAGTCGTTTTTTTAGGTATGGACTAATGACCTTCAATTGGATAGACTAGAAACTATTTCCTTAAATTTAGGCTTATGGTAGGGTAGTTTTATACCACAAAATCCAACACTCTTTCATTTATGATTACATAATTTAATATTAAGACAACTCAACCTTCCTTCGTCAACCCAAATCACATTTGGGTCTTTTTTTTATACCTTCAGTACCCAGCCTCAGGGAAGTGCTGAAGAAAAGCAAAACATAGCTTTCAAGCGATTAAGGATAATCCACCTCATGCACGCTTTGAACGCTGGGCTGAAGAAGAAACGGAGAGCCTGACCGCAGCACCAAGCTGGAAACGTAACCAACCTTAAGCTTGATACCTACCACGTCCGCGACAATACGGACCTCTTTGCGTTTTTTATACCAGTGTGTATGCTGCTTTGCTTCAACATAAGGACTATCTAGTCGCTTTGAAATTATTCCTTCCCATTCACGTTCCTTTACCCAGTCTCAAAGTGCCGGACCGTCATAAACCAGATCGGTCACAAAAACACGGGGATTTCGCTCAGGAAATTTTTCCTTAAGTCGGGCAAAGCGCTCCTTAAAGGGTAAGGAGCGGATATCCTCTCCTTTGTCGTAAAGCATGTCGAACATTACGAACATAAGGGAGTCGTCAAATTTCTTGCGATTTACACCAATTAAGACGCGCTGAAAGTTTGGGCGAGTCCCGTCAAAATACATAATTTCACCGTCCAGCACGCAAGCGCCAATTCGCAATGGCCTGAGTAAATCAACTATCTCTGGGAAGCGGTCATTTCGGTCCTGTAGGGATGTCAGGCGATGTGATAGGGGCCATGGTCACGTCGGGAAGTTGCATCATGATGCAGTCCTTTAGCCTTGGCTGCCCGTTTTTTCTTTGTTGCGGGCGACTTAGGAGGCGTAGAATGCTTTGTCGCATTCCAAAATCTGAATCGTCTTAGCAGAGTCCGGCTTGATTGCTTCAAGTCTTCCTCTTTGACAATTACAAATTTCCCAGCTTCGTATTCAAAACCCTTCACGATTTCGTTAGGGCCAATCTCTTTATTACAATGTCGGCATGTTTTGCGTAATTTATCGGCATACCACAATCCTTGTGTAAGCTGCGAAATGATATATCATTTACTAGAAAGAAATTCATTTATCATGAAAATCCGTATTGCATTCAGCATGTCCCCATGTAATGATGAGTTTAAAAGATATAGCGGTAGTAGACGTACCCAAGCCACTCACACCATAGAAGATACTAGGGCCGTAAAGGGAGACGATAAAATTTGTTGGAATTCATTTTATTTATGCTTTTCTCCATTGTTGAGGGTTTCGGCATTCTTTACTTAATGCTCAAGATATACCGATACGATGCAGCAAGCTTTTATCCAGCACTACTTGTTGTAACGTTAATGAGTTTGCAAAGCTTTTTTTTGAGGGAGGAACTTTCGCTCGAAAGTATCGTGCCAGTTATCAATATTTTTGTGTTCGTAATATTTCTATCGGTCGTTATCAAGATACCTTTTTTTGCAGCATTAATTATTACTGGTTTGGGGTATTTTATTTTCGCCTCTATCCAAGGTGCTATTGTTAATACCATACCTTTTTTCTCATTAGCAGAGATTAAAGTGCATCCATATATAGGGTACTTGCTACAGGTCATCACAGCCGGGGTTAACCTTTCTATTGCCTGGGGACTAAACCGTATGCGAATTGGCTTTATGGAGAGCATCTCAGAAAAGATGCGTTTTCCTCATGAACAGAGAGTGGTCGGAGGTTTTATCATTGTGATCTTGCTCGGATTCGGTTTTATACTCCACCAGCGGAGCGAGTTGTTAAATATTATTTACTATTTCCTAGCAGCATTATTTTTCTTTGTATATTCGTACCTCAAGGAGGTTAAGCCCCATGGTGGAAACTATTTCGAGAAGACTAGCAATAAGCATTAAATCAGTCGTTCCGGAGCATCCAGCATCGGAAGCTCGCTTGCAATACGCTTTGTCGTTTATCTTAAACGCTTTATTTATAATTACAGGTGCGCTGCTCATATCATTTTTCACTGGGCGGACAAGCGGCGTTGTAGCAGCGTTGATATCATTTGCGATACTTAGGCAGGTATCCGGAGGCGTACACCTAAAATCGGGCACTATGTGTGTCATAGTATCCGTAGGAGTGGCGACGGCATTGTCTTTCACGCCTAACTTTCCGGGAAAAATGTTGGTGATAATCAATCTCTTAAATCTATTGATTGTATTGATGTTTTCACCAACAGACATAGAAAAACAGTCTCGTATTCCAAAGCGTTATTACCCACTACTTAAGCTTTTATCTGCCTTAATTGTATGTAGCAATCTATTGATAGAATCGTCTATAATTGCATTAACTCTGCTTGTGCAGTGTTTGACTTTAATTCTGGCAAAGGTGGTGAGTACCCATGCTAAAAAATCTAGTATATAAATTGGCTTCATTATTGGACGGCGCGGCTGTTTTTTCAGTAAGAACAGCAAGCTTCCTCTATGTCAATCAGCCAGAAACCCCAGAAGAATTGTTGAAATAGTGGTGAACATCCATGCACTTATACACGATCGATACGTTGACCGTCTCCAAGGACGAGTTAGGCACATTAGGTCTAGTTTCTGTTAAGGTACAGGACATTATAATTATTAAATCCTTATCGGAAAAGAAGCGCATAATCATACACACTCTGACGGATGTTTACTATACTATGGGTACTCTTGTATACTGGGAAACGGCGCTTAACAGCAGCGGGTACAATTTCCTTGTGCTCGATCGTTCAGAAATGATTAATCAAGATAAGGTAATATTGCTGAATCCTAAAACAGGAGATGCTTACTTTGAAAGGATTGTTAATAAACAATCTAAAAAATGCGGCGTAGCATACCATAGAGTCAAAGATTTTGTCGAATTTATGCTGAAGTACAATCCGGAAATTCAACTAATGTAGCCCTTCCTACAGGAAAAGGGCTATTTTTGTGCGGTAAATTAACGTTCTTAATTTGTCAAGACTCATTCGACATAGTGCGACATAATTCACGATCGCCAATTTATATTTACTTCTTCCAGTAAGTCCCTGATAATACAGGTATAAGCCTATTACATCAGGGGGATGCAGGTCATGGAGATAGCAGAATTTGAAAAAAACGCCGCATTAAAGTTTGCTGAGTTCAAAAAGAAATGGTCTGGTAGAGGAGCAATACGAACAACTTTTCGGCTTGATACAGATTCAGCAGTCCTTGTCTTTGAACAGGATTTCACGAATTTGGAATATGATTTATTAGACTTTACAAAGTCTGAAAATCGAATGGACAAATATTTAAAAAGGATTGTGAATGTAATGACAGGGGACTTTAATCCTTTTCTCAATACGTTACATGAAGGTCTGCAAATTACGGCGATGAAGACGACTGTAGAGGGATGGGCATTCAGGTATCAGATCACCACAATGGTGTTTAATAAAAATTTGCGACAACTCGTGCTGTCTGATGATATAGACAAGAGTAAAATCTCAAAAAGCACTAAATAAAAAAGTTGGTGACTGTATGGTAAGAAGCCGGACCGGGCCGACACAATGACGCTGATAAGAAGCGTACTTTGTGTCGGCTTTCTTGCTAGATGGAGGGTTAGCGAAAGGGGGGGATGGATAAAAGAGAATCGTCTTTCTTTCTTGAGTATCTGTTGGATAAACTGACGATCCACTTCCAGTGCCCGTGCAAATTCGGCTTGTGTCATCTTCATGCGCTTTAAGTGTTCGGGCAGCCGGCTATCCCCCAATTCAAGGGATGCCACAGGATTCGTCTCCTTTCGTTTGCCTATGGATCAAATTATAAATATAGTTTTAAGGAGATTCTACTAGTCGTTACTTTATATAGAAGATTCTTGATGAAACTACACACAGGAGAGAATATTAATGAAGGAATATGAAATGAGCATAAGCTTTAATTTAAATGAAGAACATTTAGAATTATTGATAAGGGCATCCCTTATTTAAAAAAAGATCGTGCCACCTGTAATGGTGAATGTGGTAACTCCAAATGTAATATCTAAGCTAATTATAGATTAATGGATTATTGAGTCGAGTGAATAATATGAGTCATAATAGAGGGTACTTGAGCTATTTGCTTAAGTCCCCTTCTAATATTTGATTATTATTTGTCCCCAAATCCGAGTAGTTTAGGCTGGCGAAGTAGTCCGGAATCAGTAAATTCCAGAGCTGTAACACGAGCTGGGAAGGGGACTGAAAGCCACACAACATCAGATTTTACCATGCCAGGAGTTAGCTCTTTAAAAGGGCACTCACCAGGATGATCTACCATAAACTGATGAAGTACTTGCTTGGATGCTTGATCCAAGCCCGAAACGTGCCCGATGTAACGATTTTCATATCGCAGGACAAGGCTTGAAACAAGTCCATCCCGCAGTTTTATGCCGACGACGTCAGCGACTATCCGTACTTCTTTGCGTTTTTTAAACCAATATTGATGTTTTTTCCCCTCCATGTAAGGGCTATCTAATCTTTTCGAGATAATTCCTTCCCATTCACGTTCATTGAGCCAATTCCAAAGTGCTTGTCCATCGGAATGCAAATCGGTTACAAAGAGTCGAGGCGTTTTCTCTGGAAATGAGGCTTTCAGTTTCTCAAAACGTTCTTTATAAGGGAGTTTGCGAATGTCCTCGCCATTCGAATTGATCATATCAAACATTACAAATATAAGGCCATCATCGGGGGTGCGTTTTCGCACCCCTAACTTGGCCCTTTGAAAATTTGGACGCACTCCATCGAAATAGGCGATTTCTCCATCCAAGATACAAGGGCCAACGCGGATCGGCTCTAATAATGCCACTATTTCCGGGAAAGTATGATTACGCGGCTCCAGCCTTCGTCCGAATAGTTCAACCCTCCCTAAACCATCTAAGCGGACCAAAGTGCGCACGCCGTCCCATTTAATTTGATAACCCCATTCGGGTCCTTGGGGAATATTGGAAGAGGTTATTGGAGCCATAGGGACAGAAGGGAGCTGCATGGTCATGATACGTTACCCTTTGCTTTGGCTGTTCTCTTTTTCTTAGTTGAGGGAGCACTTGGAGGCATGGCGGCGGATTTTGTAGCATCCAAGCTTGCTTGGAGCGCGGCCATAAGATCAATGACATTGGTCCTTCCTTCAGCTGTTGGTGCAGATACAATATCAACACTCTGTCCTGCTATTTTTTGTTGAATCAATTCAGTTAATGCGATACGGTAATCGTCCGTATATTTGGCAGGATCAAACGGTTCGCTGAGCTGTTCTACCAGCATCTTAGCCATATCGAGCTCTTTATCATTAATCGTTGTTTGCACAGGTATGTTAGGAACCTGGGATATGGCCCTAATCTCGTCTGGAAAAAACATCGTTTCCAAACATAGGCAATTTCCCACTACTCTGACAGCTGCTAGGCTGCTTTTACTGCGAATAGATATTTTGGCTATGCCGATTTTTCCAGTTTGTTTTATGGCTTCAAGCAACAAGCTATATGCGCCAGCACCTGCCATGTCAGGGGAGAGGTAATAGGCTTTTTGATAATAGACCGGGTCAATTTCGGCCAAGTCTACAAAATCAAGAATCTGAATAGTTTTGGCGGAATCAGGCTTGATAGCTTCAAGCTCTTCTTCTTTGACAATTACATACTTACCTTTTTCATACTCAAACCCCTTAACGATCTCTTCCGGACTAATCTCCTTATTGCAATGACGGCATGTCTTAGCGTAATTAATCGGCATGCCGCACTCTTTATGGAGACTGCGAAATGATATATCCTTGTCTTCCGTTGCAGAGTGCATTTTGATCGGCACGTGCACCAACCCGAAACTAATAGCGCCTTTCCAGACGGTATGCATAATAATTTCACGCTCCCTTTTTTATTTAAGGTTGCACTGTTTTTGGAAAGATATTCGTAACAATCAGTTGGTTATAAAAATCATAATATGGATTGTTTTTTATGTGGAGGTTCTTTATGATCGTGTATTTCCGTCAGGTATTAAAATTCTGTCTTGCCAACAGAGTTGCGATCATGCAATGATGAAAGTAATAAATTTGAAAACCAAAATTTAAAATAAAAGATGGTGGCGCTATAAATGGAGACAGCGAGTTATTTGCTTTTTAGCATATTGGATGCAATTGCGATGGTTGTATTGATGATTAAATCGTATAGGCAGCCACTTGCAGCATATAAATGGAATGTCCTTTTTATTTGCATTGGGGTGGCCGGTTGGTCATATGCAGTCCGGGTTGTGGTTGGGTTATCACCATACATAGATATATTTGGGCAATTTTTAATCTTCGCAGCGTTTTTTCGGTATTCACTTAAAATTAGACTTGTTTATTCTGGTTTGATGGTAGCGGTAGGTTATGCCGCCTATGTATGTATTCAGTTTCCGATCTATTTTGCCGTGACAGCGTTAGGTGTTAGCGATGTTGTTGCTCAGAATACAGGAGGGAACGGGGTTATTGCGATTCAATTTTTCACAGACGCTGCTTCGTTGGCGGTCGGATGGCTGATTACAGTATTTAATTACGGATTTACTTTTATCGTCATTCCTCCGCATGACCTAAGCCGCAAGGAAAAACTATTTACCGGAACGAACGGAATGCTTGCAATATCTACATTAGCTGCTGTAGCCATAATCACGACATCTTTATTTTTGACCGTTCATTACGACGCAGCCTTGTACGCTTACCCCCTAGTATTATTGATACTTGGCACCCTATATTTCCTCTCTAGAAGGAGAGAATCAGAGGATGATAGAGTTTATATCACAAAGAATGGCGCTTTTCATAAAAAGGTTAGATCCTGAGGGCAGCGTATCTGTAGAAGTGATGGCCTATTCTTTGGGTAATCGGATTTGTTCTGCAACTATAATCGCTGTTACATTGATTATTGGGATTGCAACTGAATCATTTATACAGACTTTAATTGGTCTAGTGGCTTTTTGGACTCTGAGGAAGTTTACTGGAGGCTTTCATTTTAAGTCCTTAACAACGTGTGTGATTGTCTCAACTTGCCTTTTATCTATAATTCCACATATTGTCTTAAGTGGTACAGTCATGATAATATTGATATTGTTGAGTTTAACGTTATTGATTTGCTGGAGTAGGGGCAGTGAAAGGAACTTACCTTTGTTGCTCATTTTGTCAAATATATTTTTTCAATCAGATGTAGTTACTTTAGTTTTTTTCGCTCAGATGGTATTGGTATCCATTCATCAAAGGGACGGAGGTGCTGAATATGATGCAAAAACTAGCGCGTAAAATTGCAGACAAACTGCAAAAAGACGCTGAGCGTTCCGTCGCAAGTGGAAATCGAAAAGGGTTCATTGGGGCTCAACCTATCCCAAAAGAACTTCGTAAGTAGAGTGGATATCATATGGATCTAACGACTGAGATTCTAGGACAACGAATTTATGATGGGGAAATCGATGGAGATCAGTTTGATACATTCAAATTAGGTGAAGTTTTTTTTGTAGATATATTCCAACCAAAAAAAAACTATCACATTCCGAGATTCCATACCACTAAGGGCCTTTTTACATTCATAACGACACTTGAAGCATGCAAACAAATATTTTTGCCATTGGGATTTGTTGCGCTGGATGTTAACAACCTAGTGAACGTAGAGCATATTCGAGAGGTTACTAAAACATTTTACGCAATAACTGCGCATTTCGAAGGCGGTTATACAGCAAACGTAGCTAAAGGAAAACTACCTTTAGTGGAACACTTACTAAAAAAGGGCTGAATCCAGAAATGGGTTAGCTCTTTTTTAATACACATTTTCATTATTATGTCAATAAAAATCGATACTAGTATCGAACGATTAAATATTTCGACAAAAAACGACAAAATGCATTAGTATCCTGTGTTATATTAAAAATGTAAAACAGAGGGAAACAAATATCATTATAGAGACAGAAAGATATTAAAGCAGGAATGATCGAGTTCCAGGCAGCGGGGAGATAAAGCCGCATTCATTTTCGTCTCACAGTCCAGCGAATTGAAACTAGTTTCACTGCGCCATACTGTTGATTACGGGATGTTGAGCTCTTCCTCGCTGGGTTCGATCAGATCCATGACATCAAATGAATGATGAAACAATAGCATACATACCGGTAACCGATTGTAAATTTGGAGAGGGCTGACACGAGTATTACTGATGTAGATATCAGTAGTGCTTTGTGTCAGCCTTTTTATATGGTGGTAGTTATTGTGAAAATCGACACAACTGACCGTGAGGAAACAAAGTTAAGTGAAGTGAGTAGACTGATAACTTTTATGTATTTTTCATTATTAGGTACAAATTCCTATTATATATGCCGATATAAGGTATATTATGTTGAACAAAGGGGATCTAAATATGGCAAAACGTAGAAGGAAGAAAGAGGAATTGGACCCGGTACAAGCATTTGTGCTGCTACTTATGCTGGGTGCTGGTTTTGGTGCCTATAAGCTTACAAATTCTTTTATTTTTGCGGGTGTTGCATTTGGTGCGGTTATGATGTTGTATGCAATTGTAGCGATATCAATTGCTCGCAAACGTAATGAACGCCTTAAGCGTTCCGGTATCGCAGAAATAGATAAGATGGAGGGCCGACAGTTCGAGAAGTATCTTGGACATCTTTTAGAGGCTCATGGCTATAAGGTAACGGTGACGCAGGCAGCAGGAGATTTCGGGGCAGATCTTGTTATAGCAAAAGGCGCGCAAAGGGTGGTCGTTCAAGCTAAACGTTATAGTAAAAATGTCGGGATTAAGGCTGTTCAAGAAGCACAGGCTTCTATCGCACATTATTCGGCAAATGAGGCATGGGTCATTTCCAACAGTGGATATACAGAAGCTGCAATCACCCTAGCAAAATCAAATACAGTTCGGCTTATTGATCGAGCAGAGCTCATTGAAATGATTTTGAAGATCAATGCCAATAGATCAATTCCAACACCACATACCGACACAGAACAAAACAATACTGAGAAAATGATTACGAAGCAAATAAGGACAGAAGTAGCATGTGCAAAATGTGGCCAGCCATTAGTTCGTCGTAAAAGTGCGCGTGGGGAGTTTTTGGGTTGTTCAAGCTTTCCCAAATGTCGTCATACCGAGGCAGTCTGAGGAGGAAGACCGATAGCTGGAAAAAATCCTCTGACTAAATTAAAAAGCTGCATCCAACCCGTTTCTAGTGCGGGCAAGGATGCAGCTTTATTCTTGTATGAAGGGTATGAAATTTCTACGATTAATGAAAATCACGGAACAAGCCGATGACTTTGCCTAAAATCGTAACGTTCTTCAGGCGGATAGGTTCCATGGTTACATTTTCCGGTTGGAGACGGATATGATCCTTCTCGCGGTAAAAGGTTTTGACTGTTGCTTCATCGTGCTCAGTCATGGCGACCACAATATCACCGTTAGTAGCGGTCTGCTGCTGGCGTACAATAACGTAGTCGCCGTTATGTATGCCGGCTTCAATCATGCTCTCGCCAATGACATTAAGAATGAATACATCATCATCTCCTACGTAATGGGAAGAGATGGGGAAATATTCTTCAATATTCTCAGTAGCGGTAATCGGCACACCGGCAGTAACTTTACCGACGATCGGTACATGGGTAACAGCAGGACGGATAATCCCGTCGACATCTTCCTGATCCAAAATCTCGATAGCGCGAGGTTTAGTTGGATCGCGGCGGATAAGCCCTTTCTTCTCCAGACGGTCCAGATGACCGTGTACAGTCGAGCTTGAAGCAAGTCCAACTGCTTCTCCAATTTCACGTACGGAAGGCGGATAACCCTTCTCGCGAACTTCGTTCTTTATAAATTCCAGAATCGACTGCTGGCGATTGGAAGCTTTGGACAACACGATCACTCCAGTTCACGCACTCCATGATGAGTGCGACATGAATTTTGATTGAAACTTTGATCCATGCACTTCATTCGAAGTGCAATATGAGTATTTATTTCTCAAATTATAACATGGAACCGCCGTTCGTACAAACATAAGTTCCTAAAAACAAAAGTTCGCATTGTCTGTTGACCACAAACAAATGTTCGTGTTAATATCGAAACAGAACAAACGTTTGGGAGTGAGGGCAATGATCATTTATCCAGAATCCTATCAATCTATATTCTCAGAGAAAGCGCCTGTTAAGGCGGCAAAGATGAAATGGCAAATCAGCATGGCTGGATTTAGCAACTATGCTTTGAAGTTGGCGGTGTGTCTGACTCTGTTTATCGTATTGTTTTCTGGTTTTTTATTGGTGCGCACAGAAGCTTCAGTGAATCATGTTGCGCCAGCGTCTGCTGGAGAGCAGACGGTAGTGGTTGCGCAAGGCGATACATTATGGGAGCTTGCACGTAAATACTCGGACAGTTCTGATGATATACGCTGGTCCGTTTATCAAATACGGGAACGCAACCAGCTGTCGTCGCCAGATATATGGCCTGGGCAGAAGCTGGTCATTCCTTCTCCATAGCTTCATTAAGAAGCATGCCTCTATACTATACGCAAGCTGTTTGCATGACGGAAATCATGTAGCTGTTCTTCGTAACTTTTGAAGCGTGAATACTCGACCTAAATACAGAATAGATCGGAACAATGATAGCATTATCGTTGTACGATCTATTCTGTATTTAATTATAGCCCCATTTTCTTGAAATATAGGAAAGGATATGATTTTCTCATCCATTCTCTATATTTCTCGGACTGAAACGCGCTGCGCCGCCAAAGGACGGCGACAGCCGTTTCACCTTGACAACTGCGTATTGGTAATGTCAAAGTAGAAAGAGTTTGGGAAAAGTACAGCAAGTGAGGTGAGCAATCAATGGAAGAGCTTATTGCCAGAATTAATGAATTATCCCGTAAAAATAAAACAGTCGGTTTGACGCCCGAGGAACTGACGGAACGGGCTGAGCTGCGCAGTAAATATATGGAGCAGTTTAAAAGCAATTTTCGCCAACAGCTTGATACGATTAAATTCGTAGAAGATGAAGAGAGTGAAGCGGGAGACGAGAAGCCACAGCATTAATTATTTTAATGGGAGAGGCGGTCATCATTTTATGAAATACCAACTGCTTGGACGTAGTGGACTAGCTGTTTCTGAACTTTGTCTTGGAACGATGACATTTGGCAATACAACGAATGAGCAGGATTCGCTTGAGATGATCAATCGTTTTGTGGAGCGCGGCGGCAATTTTCTCGATACGGCGAACGTTTATGTAAGCGGACGCTCTGAAGAGATCGTCGGAAAAGCGATTAAAGGCCGTCGTTCTGAGATGGTCGTTGCTACAAAGGTTAGAATGACAACATCACCTGATATTAATGGAGTAGGGCTGTCCCGCAAGCATATTATGGACGGCGTGGAAGCGAGCCTCAAGCGACTGCAAACCGATTACATTGACTTGTATCAGGTTCATGTATGGGATCATGCTACGCCGATTGAAGAGACGCTGCGGACGCTCGATGATCTTGTCACATCAGGCAAGGTGCGTTACATCGGCTGTTCTAACTTTTTTGCATGGCAGCTTATGAAATCTTTGGCATGGAGCGATGCTAATAGGTATGTACGCTTTGTTTCGCTGCAGCCTCAATATAGCCTCGTTAGTCGCCAGATGGATCGCGAAATGATGTCGCTTTGCCTAGAAGAAAACGTTGGCGTTATTCCATGGGCTCCGCTTGGTGGCGGTTTTCTGACCGGCAGGTATGATCGCACAGAGCCGACAGAGGGCAGATTGACAAGCAAAGTAGGCGAAAGTGCTTGGGCAAACCGGGCAAATGAGCAAAACTTTGCTGTTTTGGATGCTGTATTAGCAGCCGCCAAGGAACTTGATAAAACACCTGCTCAAGTTTCACTGAATTGGCTGCTGCAAAGGGAAGGCATTACGTCCCCAATCTTTGGTGCTAGTACGCTTGCGCAATATGAGGATAATATGGGAGCTGTCGGCTGGACGATGCCTGAAGAAATATGGAACCGTCTGGATGAGGTCAGCGCGCTTGCCGAAGACTATCCGAATCGTTTTATTGCAAAATTCAAACGTCCGTTTTAACGAATTACTGTGAAACCTGGAGATATACGGTGTCAGCCTGCATCACTTGTCTGACTTGATTTATTAAGCGTGATTTTGTGCTGCAGCCATAATAAGGAGGAACGAATTTGTCACGTACATGGGAGCGCAAGGTGCGCCGAAATACGAACCAAATTAACAAAAATCGCAAAAAACAAGGCGGCCCAAGCTTTAAACCAGCTGGACCCCAATCAGATCGTTTTGTTGGCCGCAGCTATATTGCGCCGATTTTACTCCTGCTGTTTATTGCCATGTACGTTATACTTGCCCAAATGGACCCGCAATTTAAATTCGATACCTTGCTAGGTGTGACAATTGGCTGCTATGTATTTCTGGCAATTGTATTTTTCCTGCGGCGCCCGTATATTACAATCGGTAAAAACTATGTTCAAACACGCAAGATGACTGGCGACAAGCGTCTAGGTGCAGAAGCGATCAAGACGATTCGCGTACAGCCTGGCTATGTGACGATTGAACCGCAAAAAGGATCGACGTGGGCTTTTTCGCGAGTATTTCATCGTTATCCAACGGATGAAATCAGCGCAAGATTAGAGCAATTTGCCAAAGATAACGGCATAACATACGAACAAAAATAAAACGACCAGGAGCGTCAGTGAACAATGGCAAAGCTAGCGGTATTATTTGATTTGGATGACACACTGCTATGGGATGACCGTAGTGTAAAAGAAGCATTTGATGCGACCTGTCAAGCAGGTGCGGAAGCAGCGGGCGTAGATGCGGTAGAGCTGGAGGAAGCTGTTCGCAAGGAAGCTCGCAGCCTATATGAATCGTATGAAACGTTCCCTTTCACGAAAATGATCGGAATTAATCCTTTTGAAGGCCTATGGGCTAACTTCCGTGAGGGAGAACAGGAGGAGTTCAGAAAGCTGGAGCAGCTTGCACCCGCTTATCGTCGTGAAGCATGGACGAAAGGGCTAAAAGCGCTGGGCGTAGACAATCCAGAGCTTGGCGCCATACTGGCCGAGCAGTTTCCGGCAGAGCGCAGAGCGCGCCCGATTGTATATGATGAAACGTTTCGATTGCTAGATGCGCTAAAAGGCAAGTATAAGCTGCTGCTGCTAACGAACGGCTCACCGGATTTGCAGCAGGAGAAGCTTACAGGCGTTCCACAGCTTGCGCCTTATTTTGACCACATCATTATTTCGGGCGCTTTCGGTGAAGGCAAGCCGGCCGCTTCGATTTTCCGCCATGCGCTGGAGCGCCTTGGTATTGAACCGGAGCAGGGTATAATGGTTGGGGACAAACTGACTACGGATATTTTAGGTGCAAATGCCATTGGTATGGATTCGGTATGGATTAATCGCCATGGCGCTGTTCGGTCGGATGAAATTGTGCCTACATATGAAATTAAGCATTTAGAGGAATTGCTGCCGCTGCTGGGATAGTCGCGCATACTCGCGCCATTACTGCTGCAAAAGCATAAGAAGAAGCCCCTTGGTCCATTTGACATGGCTCAAGGGGCTTCTCTGTATAATGACGCAATTCAATGAAGAAACGATCAAGCTTTAGTGAAAGCAGGGTCTTCGAACGGGTGGGCAATCCAGCCCTCCGTTTCAATAAACAGGCGAACAGCAACGATTTGACGGTTATCCATCAATGTGAAGAAGTGAGGAATTGTTTCTGGAACCGAAATAACGTCTCCCGCTTCCAGCTCAACGTCGAAATAACCGACTTCTTCGCTGCCTTTAATAATAAAGATTCCGCGTCCAGCTGTAATCGCCCGCACTTCATCTTCTGTGTGCGTATGCACTTGCTCAAAACGTTTTAAAATATCATCAAGACCTGGGGTAGCATCTGAAAGGGCAACGATATCCCATGTTTTGTAACCGCGACGCTGGGCAAGCTCGCGAATTTCTACATCGTAAGTAGCGAGAATTTCCGCTTTCTCTTCATCGGATAATACAAATTTATCTTGCAGATGGCCTGGCAACTTGCTAGCATCCCAGTGTTCATAAAGCACTTCTTGGCTTTCCAAAAACGCGCGAACGTTCTGCTCGCCAGATATTCTTTCCTCAGTATTGCGAATTCTAATCTCAGCCATCACAATTCCCTCTTTTCCTATTGAAATTAAATGTTATATTAAATATATAATGATTATAATGCAAAAACAAGCGATTGTCGATTGCAATTGCTTTTCACATTGCGTCGATTCTGTTAAACTGAACTTTAGTGATTTTCACAGGAAGGGTGCACATAATTGTCGAAACCAACCATACAAGAAATGATGCAAAAGCGGATATTGATTTTGGACGGCGCAATGGGAACGATGATTCAGCAAGCCGATCTTACCGAGGATGATTTTGGCGGTGAGGATATGGACGGCTGTAATGAAATACTCGTGTTGACGCGTCCTGATGTCATCCGTACTATACATGAACAATATTTAGAGGCAGGCACGGACATTTTGGAAACGAATACGTTCGGAGCAACTAGCGTCGTGCTGGCTGAATACGATATACCGGAAAAGGCGCGCGAAATCAACCTGGCTGCGGCGAAAATTGCCCGTGAAGCGGCGGATAAATATTCGACGCCTGAGCATCCGCGTTATGTGGCAGGAGCGCTTGGTCCGACGACGAAGACGCTTTCTGTAACAGGCGGTGTTACTTTTGAAGAGCTTGTGGACAGCTACTACGAGCAGGTCATTGCGCTCATGGAAGCAGATGTAGATGCGCTGCTTCTTGAAACCTCCCAGGATACACTTAATGTAAAAGCGGGGAGCATCGGCATTCGCAATGCGTTTGAGACGATGGGTCGTGAGCTTCCGATCATGATTTCGGGAACGATTGAGCCTATGGGAACGACGCTTGCGGGCCAAAGCATTGAATCGTTTTATATTTCGCTGGAGCATTTGAAGCCAATATCTATGGGGCTAAACTGTGCGACAGGTCCTGAGTTTATGCGTGACCATATTCGTACGCTTAGTGAAATTGCCAATTCGGCAGTAAGCTGTTATCCGAACGCGGGCTTACCGGATGAGAACGGTAAATATCATGAGTCGCCAGAATCGCTAGCGAAAAAAATGTCTGCTTTTGCCGAGCAGGGCTGGCTTAACATTGCTGGCGGCTGCTGCGGTACGACGCCGGACCATATCCGCGCTCTTGTCGAGACGATGGCGAAATATCCGCCGCGTACCAAATATGGCGAGCATCCTGCAGCAGTATCCGGCATTGATACCGTCTATATTGAGCCGGAAAACCGCCCAATTATGATAGGGGAGCGCACGAACATTTCCGGCTCGCGGAAGTTCAAGCGTCTGATCAAAGAAGAGAAGTTTGACGAAGCTTCGGAAATTGCCAGAGCGCAAGTAAAAGGCGGAGCCCATGTCATTGACATTAACTTGCAGGATACGGATATTGATGAAGCGTACGCCGTTCATCATTTTTTGCCGCAAGTTGTCAAGAAAATTAAAGTGCCGCTCATGCTTGATTCGACGTACGATCATATTATTGAGCTGGGCCTTAAATATTCGCAAGGAAAAGCGATCATTAACTCCATTAACCTGGAGGATGGCGAAGCCAAGTTTGAAAAGATTCTTCCGCTTATCCATCAATATGGCGCAGCTGTCGTCATGATACTAATTGATGAGCGCGGTCAGGCGGTTAGCCGTGAAGCGAAGCTCGAAGTGGCAGAGCGTTCCTACCGTTTGCTTGTTGATAAGTATGGCATGAACCCGGAGGATATTATTTTTGACCCGAATATGTTCCCGGTTGGCTCTGGTGACCCGCAATATATTGGCTCCGCAGTGGAGACGATTGAGGGTATTAAACTAATCAAAGAAAAATATCCGCTTGCCAAAACGATTCTAGGCCTGAGCAACATTTCCTTCGGCTTGCCGGATGCGGGTCGCGAAGTATTGAACTCGGTTTATTTGTACCATTGTACAAAAGCGGGACTTGATTATGCGATTGTGAACACCGAGAAGCTGGAGCGTTACGCTTCGATTCCTGAAGAGGAGCGCAGACTGGCGGAGGAATTGATTTTTAATACGACAGACGAGACGCTGGCTGCTTTCGTTGCCGCCTTCCGCGAGAAGAAAGTGGTCAAGAAAGAGAAAATCTCCAACCTGACGCTGGAGGAAAGACTGGGTTCTTATGTCGTTGAAGGTACGAAGGAAGGACTAATTCCTGATCTGGATTTGGCGCTTGCCAAATATACGGCGCTGGAGGTCATCAATGGACCGCTCATGCGGGGGATGGAAGAGGTCGGCAGACTGTTTAATAATAATGAGCTCATTGTGGCGGAGGTACTGCAAAGCGCAGAGGTCATGAAAGCTTCGGTTGCTCATTTGGAGCAGTTTATGGAGAAGGATGAATCGTCCGTAAAAGGGAAAATTATATTGGCGACGGTAAAAGGCGATGTGCATGACATCGGCAAAAACCTCGTTGAAATTATTTTGTCCAACAACGGTTACAAGATTATTAATCTCGGCATTAAAGTACCACCTGAGAAGCTTATAGAAGCTTACCGCAATGAGAAGGCGGATGCGATTGGCCTGTCGGGCTTGCTGGTCAAATCGGCGCAGCAGATGGTCATTACAGCGCAGGATATGCGCAGCGCAGGCATTGACGCGCCAATTCTGGTCGGTGGTGCGGCGTTGACCCGGAAATTTACGAAGACGCGGATTGGTCCGGAGTATGACGGCTTGGTGCTGTATGCGAAGGATGCAATGGACGGGCTTGATATTGCCAATAAGCTTATGGATAAAGACCACCGTCAACGGATGGAAGATGAGATGGCGGAATACAAAGCATCGGGCGGCGAAGAAGAGGTTCAAAGCAAAGAGCTGCCTAAGCTTACCCGAATCGAGCGTTCAAAAATTTCAGTAGACGCGCCAGTGTACATTCCGCCTGATTTGGATCGCCATATTTTGCGCGATGTTCCGCTGCCGCATATTATTCCTTATATCAATATGCAGATGCTGCTCGGTCATCATCTAGGACTGAAGGGCAACGTGGAAAACCTGCTGAAGGAAAAGAACGAGAAGGCGGTTCATCTCAAAGAAACGGTTGACGGCATTTTGCATGAAGGAACGACGAACGGGATTTTGAAGGCTAACGGCATGTACCGCTTCTTCCCGGCGCAATCCTCAGGAAACGATATTATTATTTACGACGCTAACGATCAGACGAAGGAAATCAAACGTTTCACCTTCCCGCGCCAGCAGGTAGAGCCATTCCTTTGTTTGGCGGATTTCCTGAAGCCTGTAGATAGCGGCATTATGGATTATGTCGGCTTCCTCGTTGTAACGGCTGGCGAAGGCATTCGCGATTTGGCGGGGCAATGGAAGGATCAAGGCGATTACTTGCGTTCGCACGCGCTGCAATCGGTGGCGCTTGAAGTGGCGGAAGGACTTGCTGAGCGCGTCCACCATATGATGCGGGATATTTGGGGCTACCCGGATCCGCATACGATGACGATGAAGCAGCGCCACGGCGCACGTTATCAAGGGATTCGCGTATCGTTCGGCTATCCAGCCTGTCCGGATCTGGAAGATCAAGGTCCATTGTTCGAGCTGATGAAGCCGGAGGATATAGGCGTTGAGTTGACGGAAGGTTTCATGATGGAGCCGGAAGCATCGGTATCTGCGATGGTATTTTCCCATCCGGAAGCGCAATATTTTAACGTTGAGAAGGTTGAACGTTAGGTGCATAAATAGCATCATGAATAGCAGGGAGAGCCTCCGCAAAATCGTTTTTAACGATTGGCGGAGGCTTTATCCTATTTTTGAACAGGAGGCGGTAGGTGCATGGAAATTTGGTTTCTTGGAACAGGTGCGGGACGGCCGTCGAAAGAACGCAATGTAACGTCGATTGCGCTGCGGCTGCCAGAGCCGGATGGCGGGCTATGGATGTTCGATGCAGGCGAAGGCACTCAGCATCAAATGATGCGATCCCCGCTGAAAATGGGCAAGCTGAATGCACTATTCATTACGCATCTGCATGGTGATCATACCTTTGGGATTCCAGGTCTGCTTAGCACAAGATCTTATTCCGGCGGCAAAGGTCCGCTCCATTTGTTTGGTCCTGTAGGCATTGAAGAGATGGTGCGAACCGCGCTGCGGCTGAGCGGAACCCATATTGACTATGAGCTGATCATAACCGAGATCCAAGGGGATGGCGTTATTCATGAGGATGAGCGATTCGTTGTGGAAGCGTGGTCATTGGATCATCGCCTGCCCTGTTATGGCTACCGCTTGCTGGAGCGAGATTGTCCGGGCAAGCTTAATACAGAGCGTTTGAAAGCGCTGAGTGTTCCGTCAGGGCCGCTATATGGCAAGCTCAAGCAGGGCGAGGATGTGCAGCTGCCAGATGGCACGACGGTGCGTGCTGCTGAAGTAGCTGGAGCTCCATTAAAAGGAAGAATCATTGCAATTGCTGGCGATACCAGCCCATGTGCCAACATGGCCCGGCTTGCTGAAAATGCAGATTTGCTCGTTCACGAAGCGACGTTTGCTGCAGGACAGGAAGAGAAAGCGCATGAATATGGGCATTCGACGACGATTGAAGCAGCGCAGGCCGCTAAGGATGCAGGTGTGCAGCAGCTGATTATGACGCATTTCAGCTCGCGTTTTCTACTTGAGGATATGCCGATGCTGAAGGAAGAGGCCCAGCGTATTTTTCCGCAATCCGAAGCGGCCTATGATCTGTTCCATGCCAAAATAGCAAGGCGCAGCGACTGCTAGCCTTAGGGGACTTCCGTCCAGTCTGCTACACCCTAAGTCCCTCTTACGAAATCAACATATGCTGAAAATAATGCGTTGACATTCCCCCCGTATGATGGCTGTGAACAGCAGTATACACATCGGGGAGGCTGATACGTAATGGATACAGCAAGCCATTTATTGTTCGGCGCAACACTTGGGGGACTGGCGATGCTCGACCCTGCGCTCGCTGCGCAGCCAGCCGCGATGCTTGCCGTATGGACAGCAACGCTGCTCGGCAGCCATGCGCCGGATTTTGATACGGTGATGCGCTTTAAAGGGCAAGCGGCCTATGTGCGCCATCATCGCGGCATTACGCATTCACTGCCTGCGCCTGCCATTTGGTCACTGCTGGGCTTGCCGATTGCATGGCTTTATGGTGTGCCAGAGCTTGCCTGGCAGGTCGTAGGCTGGATGTTCGTTGCGGTCTGTTTTCACGTATTGCTGGACCTGCTCAATTCCTTTGGCGTGCAATGCGCCAGACCTGTAACGCAGAAATGGCTGCATTTAGATACGTTATGCTTATTTGATCCGTATTTGTTTGTTTTGCATGCATCAGGCTGTATCCTTTGGGCATCAGGCTTAGCCGAGCCAGGCCCGATGTTTGCCATCATTTACGCAATGACGGCTCTCTATATCGGATGGAGGCTGCGAGTAAGCCGTAAGGTGAAACGGCTGCTGCGAGAAAGCTTCGGCCTCCGTACGGGCATAACGCTCGTACCGTCACTGCTAGGCTACAGCTGGCAGTTTACAGCAGACTGCGGCGACCATTATGCAGCGGGCACGGTTGCCGGAGGTTTGGTTAAGATAGAGACGACAGTGTGCAAGCTGGATGACGCGGAATTGGTTCCAGTTGTGCGTGCGGCGATGAACGAGGAAGGCGTGAAAGCTCTATTGTCATTTTCCGAGCGGGTTCATGTGAATGTGCAGGAAAAGCTCGATGGTTACGAAGTGACCTGGAGCGATGTGCGTTTTTGGAATAAGCAGCAAATGCCGTTTGGGGTAGCTGTGACGCTCGATGCGGATATGAAGGTGCTGAATCACCGACTAGGTTGGAATAAAAAAACGTGGGAGCCTCCCCACGTTTAGTGAAATATTTTGAGAAAAAGCACGTATAGCGCTCCTCCAAGGGCGCTATATTTTTTTGTCAACAAATACAGTCGAGATGACCGATAGGATGGAGACGAGCACAATCAACGTCAGAAAGCTGATCAGCTGCACCATGCCTGGCAGGAACACCGTCACTATAATGAGAAAGCCGCCCCAGAAAAATATTTTGGCCGAAAGCTGATGTGTTTTGCGCCATACATGCTCGTTATTCAGCGTTATCGGTGTTTTGATGCCGATAAAGCGATTGGGCTTCATACGTGGCAAATAGTTCCCGATCGTAATGAACAAAATGCCGATAAACGGGATGACGACCATCTGAATATCAAGCTCGACGCCATAGCCATATGCGATGATAAAGCCTTGAATGGCGGCTAGGCCAAGCATCAGCACTTGATTGATAATATCGGTGCTTTTAATCGTGCTGGAGCTTGCAGCCATTTTGGGATCGATTTTCGGCAAATATTTAAACATCAGAGTAAGCAGCACCATCAAAGCCGGGATGAAAAATAAAGCAAACATTTTGCCGGCATAACGGTCAGGCTCGCCAAACGCATTCCAATGTACGGGCATAGTGGCAGGCAGAGAAGAGTAGAAGATTAACCCGGCAATAAATGATAGTGCGATAATGAGCCAAGTCCAAAAATTCTTTTTCATCATTCATCGTTCCTTTCCAAGTCAGGTCATAAATCGGTTGATGTTCATTGAAACGAAGCAATCCATTTGAGTAAATCCTGAAAGACGGTCGTATTCAGCGAGTAGTAAATATGCTGCCCTTTGCGCTCGTCCGATACTAGCTCAGCCTGCTTCAGCAAGCTTAAATGATGGGAAATGCTCGGCTTGGTCATGTGAAAATGGTCAGCAATTTCCCCCGCTGTCAAGTCCTGTTCTCTTAACAAATCAAGTATGGTGCGTCTTGTAGGATCGGATAACGCTTTAAACGCCTGGTTAATCGACAATGAGGGATGACCTCCTTTCGATATTTAGATAATTATCTAACAATCTAATATAATCACATTGTAATGGCTACGCCTTAAGCTGTCAATAAACGAATACCCAAAAAATAAAATTGCAGGCCGAACATGTATTCTTGTAAAATGAAAGAAACGAGTGTACTAGAAAAGTCAGGATACAAGGAGAGAAACAGTCATGAACCGCTGGACGGGAAAGACCTCGGGACTCGAGGAGTGGCTGGAGCTGCTGAAGCACGATCAGGACATAACGGACAATATTACCCACTGGCGGACCATTCCGCCTCGCGAGGCCTGTACCGCAGCATTGCCTGCGGATCTGCATCCTAAGCTTGCGGAAGCGCTGCGCTCAAAGGGAATTAATGAACTATATACGCATCAGGAAACGGCCTATCGGTTCGTTCGAGAAGGCCATAGCGTTGTAGCGGTCACCCCGACTGCCTCTGGCAAAACCTTATGCTACAACCTGCCGGTGCTCCAGTCTTTATTAGAGGATGAGGAAGGCCGGGCGCTGTATTTGTTTCCGACGAAGGCGCTGGCGCAGGATCAGGTGGCTGAGCTTCAGACGCTTGCCGACCTGATGGACGTCGACCTCAAGACGAATACATACGACGGGGATACCCCTCCGACTGTGAGGCAAGTGATCCGCAACGCTGGACATATCGTCGTAACGAATCCGGACATGCTGCATTCGGCGATTTTGCCGCATCATACGAAATGGGTTAAGCTGTTTGAAAATATTAAATATATCGTGATCGATGAGCTTCACGCTTACAGAGGCGTGTTCGGTAGTCACGTTGCCAATGTTATCCGCAGGCTCAAAAGAATTTGCCGGTTTTATGGGTCTAATCCGCAATTTATTTGTGCATCAGCGACCATTGATAATCCTGCCGAGCATGCAGCAAAGCTAATAGGCGAGCCTGTGCGGCTCGTTGATAATAATGGCGCGCCAACGGGCGAAAAGCATTTTATTTTTTATAATCCGCCTGTTGTGAACAGGCAGCTCGGCATTCGCCGCAGCAGCGTGCTGGAGACGAGGAAGCTGGCAGGCTTGCTGCTGCGGCAAGGCGTTCAGACGATTGTGTTCGCCCGCAG
Source organism: Paenibacillus sp. JT22N15 (assembly GCF_059383755.1). NCBI lineage: Bacteria > Bacillati > Bacillota > Bacilli > Caryophanales > Paenibacillaceae > Paenibacillus > Paenibacillus sp. JT22N15. The sequence continues at coordinate 125,428 of NZ_JBXENV010000003.1, forward strand.
CCGGGTGCGCGTGGAGCTGCTGTTGACCTATTTGCAGGATATCATTAAGGACAAGCTCGATGCGAAGACGATTCGCGGCTACCGCGGCGGGTATTTGCCCAAGCTGCGGCGGGAAATTGAGCGCGGCCTGCGCAGCGGCGAAATTCGCGGCGTCGTCAGCACAAATGCGCTGGAGCTCGGCATTGACATTGGCCAGCTTCAAGCTTGCGTGCTGAACGGTTATCCGGGCACAGTAGCCAGCACCTGGCAGCAATCGGGTCGTGCGGGGCGCCGGCAGGGCAGCGCGGTTACTTTTTTAGTGGCAAGCAGCAATCCTTTGGATCAATATATGATTCAGAATCCTGACTTTTTCTTCAATCGCCCCCCAGAGCGCGCGCTTATCCATCCTGATAATTTGCTCGTGCTCATTGATCATGTGAAATGTGCGGCATACGAGCTTCCTTTTGAAGAGGGCGAGAAGTTTGGCGAGGAATCGCTTGCGGATATGATGGAGTTTTTAACAGAGGAAAAGGTGCTTCACCGTGCGGGCAGCCGCTGGTATTGGATGGAGCAATCGTTTCCCGCCCATAACATTTCGCTGCGTTCTGCAGCGCAGGAAAACTTCGTCATCATTGATATGACGGAGGGCAGCCGTGTACTCGGCGAAGTTGATCGCTTCAGTGCCCCAACGCTTATTCACGAAGAAGCGATATATATCCACGAGGGCGTGCAGTATCAGGTCGAGAAGCTGGATTATGCTGAGAAGAAAGCTTATGTGCGCAAAGTCGATGTCGATTATTACACCGATGCGAATCTCGCAGTGGAGCTGAAGGTGCTTTATGTAGACAAGGAGCGCGAATCGGGCGAGCTGACGAGGCAGTATGGAGAGCTGGCGCTGAATGCCAAGGCGACGATTTTCAAAAAAATTCGGCTGCGCAGCCATGAAAATATTGGCTCTGGCCCGATTCATTTGCCGGAGGAGGAGCTGCATACGAGCGGCTATTGGTTCTCGTTCAGCGAAGAGGCTGCTGCGCGCAAAAGCAAAAATGAGATGCAATACGCACTGCTGGGCATTGCGAATGTATTGGTTCATATTGCACCGCTCTATCTGATGTGCGATCCCTATGATATTCGCGTCGTGCCGCAGGTGAAGGCTGTGCATACACAGAAGCCGACGATTTATTTTTATGACCGGTACCCGGGCGGCATTGGACTGAGCGAAAGACTGTTTGAGGTGCATGATGAACTGATCCGCCAGGCAAAGTCGCTTATTCGCGGCTGTACTTGCTTGAGCGGATGCCCAGCCTGTGTGGGGCCGATTGAAGAGGTCGGACTGCTCGGCAAGGAGCAGGCGCTTAAGCTTCTGGAGGAAGCGGAGGGAAATACATGAGCAGTTTGCGAGAGCGAATGAATCGTCTGCGCAGCAGCGCAGCTGGATCAGCAAGCAGCACAGGCGAAGCGATAGAAAGTGCAGGGCAGCAGACTTCTAAAGTGCCTGATTTAGAAGTCTCTCTAGAAGCCTCTTTAGAAGGTAATAAAGAAGTCACAGAGACAGAAGCAGAAGTAGAATTAGAAATAGAAGCGGGCGCGGAGCAGCTTCCAGATAGCTGGCTCGCCATGGGCGTCAAGCTGCAAACGAATGAGGTAGGAACTTTTTTGCTGCGTGAAGTGAAATATCCTGCGGCCCATCAGCATGGCATTCACCGGCTCTCGGAGCTTGAGGAAGCCAGCAAAGGGCTATCCGCTTTTCACGGGGAGCAAATTGGCGCAGAGCATTTGCTCATTCTGGATTTGGAGACGACCGGTCTTGGAGTCGGGACAGGAAATGTGCCGTTTATGGTGGGCATTGCCTATTGGCAAGGGCAGCAGTTTATTGTAGAGCAGGCGCTAATTCGCCATCCGGCAGAGGAACGGGCGATGCTGGCCTATTTGAAGGAAAAGCTGACGGCTTATGCGTATCTGGTAACGTATAATGGACGAACGTTTGATTGGCCCGTTATGCTGAACCGATTTATATTGAATGGCTTCGGCAGCAAAGTGTGGGCGCCGCTGCATCTGGATTTTCTGCATCCTGCACGCAGCGTTTGGCGCAATACGCTTGCTTCATGCAGGCTAAGCCATGTGGAGGAAGAGCGGCTTGGCATTGAGCGTGTGGATGATGTCCCGGGCTCGCTTGCCCCGCAGCTGTATTTTCAATATTTAGCTGATCAAAATCCGGAGCCGCTGGAAGGCGTATTCCGCCATAATGAAATCGACATGCTTTCTCTTGCGAGCTTAGCGATCCGATTTGGGCATTTGTTAAATGGCGAAGCGGGCTGCGGCCCGCTGCCGATGCCGGAAGAGCCGGAGGAAATCGTGCGAACAGGGCTGTGGCTGGAGAAGATGGGACAGGCGGAGAAGGCGGAACGATTATTTGCGGTGGCAGAACAGCTTCCGGGTATGACGCTTAATGCATTGCTGCTGCTCGCGGCACGTGACAAGAAGGCTGGAAATTGGCGGCGAGCTGTGTTATTGTGGCAGAAGGCTGTAATGTTGCCTCACAAATTTGGGGCAAGCGATGACAGCGCCTTTATCGAGCTCGCTATGTATTACGAACATAAGCTGAAAGATTATGATTCGGCTTTATTATATGCGGACGAAGCGCTGCAGATGGCGCTTAGCCATCCGCTTCGGGGGCGTCAAACTGCCAAGCAGCGGGCGGAGCTTGCAGAGCTTCGCAAGCGGTCATTGCGCTTGCAGGGCAAGATAGGAAGGAAGCTGGGGAATCATGGGACATAATTTGCCTGAAATGCGGGGCCTGCTCATCGATCTCGATGGCACGCTTTATCATGGAACGAGAAGAATTGAAGGTGCAGATGCTTTGCTGCGCAAGCTTAAGGAGCTAAATCTTCCTTATCGGTTCGTTACCAACAACTCTTCGGCTACGCCGGGGGATGTAGCGGAGCGATTGAACAGGATGGATATTCCGGCGGAGGAGCAGGATGTGTGCACATCAGCGCAGGCTGCTGCTGAATATGTGGCTTCTGTAAAGCCGGGGGCTTCTGTTTTTGTTATTGGAGAGGCTGGCTTGCGCGCAGCTATTGAAGAAGCCGGCTTGCGGCTAACGGAAGAACAGCCGGATTTTGTTATTCAAGGTATCGACCGTGAGCTTAGCTATTCGAGGCTTTCGCTTGCGGTTCGCTATATTCATGGCGGAGCTCCGTTTATTTTAACGAACCCTGATTTGCTGCTTCCAACGGAAGGCGGTTTAATGCCGGGGGCTGGTTCAATTGGAGCGATGCTGCAAGCAGCAGGGGGCAAGGAGCCGATTGTCATTGGCAAGCCTTCATCGATTTTGATGGATTATTCCTTAAAGCAGCTCGGCCTTCCGGCTTCGGACACATGGGTAATCGGTGACAATCTGGCTACGGATATTGCAGCTGGCCGCGCTTCGGGCTGTGGGACGCTGCTCGTTTTGACAGGACTTACAACGGAGCAAAATTATAAGCACTATTCGGAACGCGCAGGCTGCGAACCGGATAAAATATGTAGAAATTTAGATGAGCTGATCTCTTATATTACGGAAACTGCAAACAGCTGACATAGGGATAGCGTACAGACAGGAAGGAAGCGAACAGCAATGCCGGAATTGCCGGAAATCGAAAATTATCGCGTATTATTAACAGAACGGCTCGCAGGAGACCGAATTACAGGCACACAAGTGCTGCAAGAGAAGTTTCTAAATGTTTCCGCTGAGCAGTTTGACGAAGCGCTAACGAATAGAACGATCTGGTTTGTGGAGCGTCGTGGCAAGCATTTGCTTCTGCATCTAGACAATGGCAAACGTTTGCTTGCGCAGCTTCATGCTGGAGCGTCCCTGTTTTATGGGCAAGGCGAGGTACGCCCGCAGAGCGAGGCGCAAATCGTCATTCATTTGGAAAAGGGCAGCCTTTATGTTGCAGGAATGCGCCAGGGCTTTGTTCATCTTTTATCGGTTAAAGAAACGCAGCAGGTGCTGGCAGAGCTGGGGCCTGATCCTTTAGATAAAAGGCTGACGCTTGAAAAGTTTGTTCAGCTGTTCCGTAAAAAACGCGGAGCTTTGAAGGCTGCTTTGGCTGATCAGCAAGTAATTAGCGGAATCGGTTCCTTTTATGCCGATGAAATTGCATTTGCTGCCGCTGTGCGTCCGGATATCAAAATTCCGCTTATTCAAGAAGACGCATGGCAGCGTCTATATGAGGCGATGCATGTGGTGCTGAAGGATGCGGCGGCTAAGGGAGGCAGCATGGAGCAGCCCCTTACGATGGACGACAAGCTGACAGGCGGCTACTATACACAGCGCCGTGTCTACGAGCGTGCAGGGGAAGCATGCGGTACTTGCGGTTCTCAGATTGAAGTCGTTGGCACTGCTGCGCGCAAGGCATTTGTCTGTCCTTCCTGCCAGCCGGAGCAAGTGGAAAGCTAAAAGTCGCGAACGGGGGAATCGTTCATGATACATCTTTTTTTAGACGATTACAGGCATTGCCCAAAGGGATTTGTACTGGCTTTGACAGCTGAGCAATGCAAACAAATGATTGATACGGAAGAAATTGATATTTTATCGCTTGATTATGATTTAGGCTGGAACCAGGATACGGGTGCGGAGGTTGTTCGCCATATGGTGAGCACCGGACGTTATCCAAAGCAGGTTTTCCTGCACACTTCCAGCGCAGCAGGACGGGTACAAATGTATCAAATGCTGTACGCCAATGCACCGAAGGAAACGAAAGTGCATAATGGGCCGATGCCGTTCTCGCTGCTGGAGGAAATTGCTTCATTGTAAAGGTTTGTGTGATGTTAGGGAGGTGGCGTTATGAGCCGGTGGATTGGTACGGCTAATCAAGGATATGCTGCCTATGCGGTAGAAGAGCTGAGGCGTTTATTAGGACAGCTGAAAGTGACGCAGCTTGCAGCTGGAGAAGTGTTTTTGTTTGAAAGTCCGCTTTCAAGGGAAGAAACCTTGGAAGCGGTTCAGCGGCAGCTGCCGATTTTTTTAAGGCATTTGCAGCCGGTTGACCGCGTCATTGAGGCAAGCGGCGATGCGGATGATTTGGAAGAGCTGTCCAGAGTGGTGCGGAATGCACAGCTTTCTTTTGTGGACAAGCAGGTATCGATTCATTTGCGCAAGGCGAAGGTTACCGTCTATCCGTATTCTGCGGCAGATACGAAAGCGGTGCTGGATGCGGTGCTTGAGGAAATCGGAGCCGAATCTGCGAGACAATCGCCGGATATGATTATTGCGATTTATGCTGCTGCAAGCCAGCTTTATGTCGGCTGCGGCACACCAGTGGAGATGTTATCCGATTGGCCGGGCGGCGCTGTGCGTTTTCAACGGGAGGAAGGGCAAATTTCCCGGGCGAAGTTTAAGCTGCTGGAGGCGGAACGGGAGTTTGGTCTGCACTATGAAACTTTCCAGAAGGCGCTGGACATTGGTGCGGCACCGGGAGGCTGGACGTCGCTGCTGCTGGAACGAGGTCTCCGAGTGACGGCCGTCGATCCTGGCGAGCTGCATCCTTCGTTAAATGGCCATCCTGCATTAACCTACCATAAGCGTAATGCGTCGGATGTGAAGCTGCCCGCAGAAGCTTATGATTTGCTCGTCTGCGATATGAGCTGGAGCCCGATGCAAATGAGCAGGCTCGTGCTTGACCTGCAGCAGTCCTTAGCGCGTGAAGCTACAGCGATTATTACCATTAAGCTCATGCACCGCAAGCCGCTGCAAACGATTCGAGATGTGTCAGAGCGGCTCAGCTCCGCTTTTACGATTGAGAGGGCCAAGCAGTTGTTCCACAATCGCGATGAAATTACATTATATTTAAAATATCGCAAGGCTTAGTTATAGAAGCAATTCGTGATGAGCGCTCCAACCGGGGCGCTTATTGTCGATAAGGGGGCAGTTCCTTTGCGTAATATGAGAGCGCTTTATGCGAATTTGCGTATTAAACATAAGCTGTTCCTTCTCCTCTCCGCCGTCCTATTAACCGTTGCGGTACTTGGCGGCGTTCTTCAGCAATATGCCTTCGACATCTACGATCAGAAAATCTATGAGCAATCTGCCAAAGCGTTAAGTCTCTCTGCTGTAAGCATTGAGAATGAGCTTCGAAAAATCGAGCAGTTGTCCTATACGATTGCAACAGACACCAAAGTACAGGAATATTTGCGGACTATTAAGAGCGGTGGAACGGAATACGATAACTATGTGCTTCAAATGAATATACAGGACCGCGTCGTTAATTTGGGCGGCTTGGATAAATATATTCATTCCGTTCAGCTATATGATGTGCATGATAAGGCTTATGCAACCGGCGTGCGCACGATAAATTTATCCAGTTCCAGACTGGAGCGGCTCAAGCTGGAAACGAAGCGAAATGAAGGGGGCAATACGTGGGTAGCGCCTGGCGAAGGCGACAGCTCGCTATCGGCAGCCCGTGAAATTCGCAGCTATAAAAATTTGGATATGGATTATTTAGGCACCATTGTCGTGCGCGTAGATGCGGTCAAGCTGTTCCATGACTTGTCGGCTGGCCTTGACAGCAGCGGAGCTAATATGATGATTGCCAGAGGTGCAGAATTAATTTATCCAGACAAGGCTATTTTTTCTGTCGAAGAGCTCTTAAGTTTGACAGATGGGTCAAGCGGATACCGCATTATGGAGCGGGAAGGCAATTCTTTTTTTGTCACCTACGTCGCTTCCAGCCGCATGAATTGGTATTATTATACGATCATCTCGTTTGATGATATTTTTCGCAATTTAGTTTGGGTCAAAAATTTCGTTATTGCCGCTTTTGGCTTGCTGTTTATTATTTCAGGCATATTTGCGCTGCGCGTCGCTAATGGGATTACTAAACCGATTGAACGGCTTAATGCCAATATGAAGCGCATTCAATTAGGGTATTTCGATTATGTTGAGGACCCAGCGGAGCGGGCGCTTGCGATGGATGAGGTAGGCCAAATGCAGCGAAACTTCCGTATCATGGTTGAACGCATCAATGAGCTGATTCATGAAAACTATGTCAAGCAGCTTGCGATTAAGGATACGCAGTTCAAGGCGCTCCAGGCGAACATTAATCCGCATTTTTTGTACAATACACTTGATTCGATTAACTGGAGCGCCAAAATGAGCAATCAGCTGCAAATTTCGCAAATGGTGGAAGCGCTCGGCTCCTTGCTTCGCACATCGATCAACTTGAAGGAGTCGATTATTCCGCTGCGCAAGGAACTGGAAATCGTCAATCATTACATTACGATTCAAACGTTCCGCTTTGAGGAGCGCCTCGACTTCAAGCTTGATGTTCCAGAGGAGCTGCTCAGCTGCGGTTTGCCAAAGCTGGCGCTGCAGCCGCTGATTGAAAATGCCATCCATTATGGATTGGAAGAAATGATTGACAGCTGTACCATTAGCATTCAGGCTTATATAGAGGAAGGGTACCTGTATATCGTTGTGCGGGATAATGGTCCCGGCATGGAGCAGGCTTATGCGGATAAGCTGTTAAGCGGCGAGGTGAAGACGAAAGGAACAGGGCTTGGGCTGCGAAATATTGATGAGCGCATTAAGCTGCTGTATGGCGAGGAATATGGCCTTCATGTGAGCAGCCAGCCGAATGAAGGGGCAGCGGTCAGCCTGAAGCTGCCTTATGAAAGGAAGGATTAGTTTGTTCAAAGTGCTGTTGGTAGACGACGAACGTATTATTTTGGAAGGCATTTCACAAATTGTTCCATGGACAAGCTCTGGCGCAGAGTTGATCGGCACTGCCCGAAATGGTTTGGAAGCGTTGACTTTTATTGAAGAACAACAGCCTGACATTATTATTTCAGATATCAAGATGCCAGGCATGGACGGACTTCAGCTTGTAGAGCGGGTAAAAGAGCTGTATCCGCAAATGGCATTCATTTTGCTTTCTGGGTTTAGTGAATTTGATTACGCGCGCACCGCGATGGCTTATGGAGTCAAACATTATTTGCTTAAGCCTTGTAATGAGACGAAGATTACGGAGGCGCTCATCGAGGTTATCGAAGATCTCCAGACGCAGCGCACGCAGCATCAATTCGTTCAAACGATTCAAAGCGAGCTGACCAGGGTGCTGCCCCATGCGAAAGCGCAATTTCTTAAAGAGCTCGTTACGAATAAAACGTATGGCAAGCGCGATTGGGATACGTATCGCCGGATGTTTCATATTACGCATGACACATTGCCAATCAGGCTCATCTTGATGCAGGTGGAAGGGATGTTTGAATACGAGCATATTTTTGCCCTGACGAACATTGCCGAAGAAAAGCTTGGCGAGGAAATTGTGCTGCTCAGTACAACGATCGGTCGGCACGTCCTGCTGCTTATTCAGGAAACAGAGCAGGAGGAGCAGCTGTTCTCCCGGCTGTCAGGCATGAAGTGCACCTTCACTGATTTTTATAAGCTTGAAACGACGATTGCCGTCAGCGGTGCTGGAGAAATTACGGATGCACGCAAAATGTACCGCGAGACGCTTGAATGCCTGAACTTCCGCTTTCATGTAGGAGAGGGCGCGATTATTACGCCTCAGGATCTTTCTACCGCAGCAGCTGTGCTGCCTTCGAGCTTCGATTATGACGAGGAGCAGCTTGGCATGGAGCTGAAAGCGGGGAACTGGGAAGCCGCGAGCGAGGAACTGGCCCGTTTTTTCCAATTGCTTGCCGATCAGCGCATGGATACGGTGCTGACAAAATCATATGTCATCCCGCTCTTTGTTACCATCTCCCGGCAAAGCGCACCGGATCGGTTAAACGATTATTTGCAAATGCTGGCACGGCTTGATGAGCTGGAGACGCTGAAGGCTATTGAAGCTTTCGTGAGACAAGCAGCTAAAGACATATGCGAGGCGAATTTTGATTCATTTGCCAGCAAGCAATCGACGGTTATAAAAAAAATGATCGAAGTTATCGCATCCAATCTCGCTGATCCGGCATTGTCGCTCAACTGGGTAGCGAATGAAATTTTATATATGAATGCGGATTATTTAGGCAAGCTGTTCAAGAAAGAAACGGGTGAGCGCTTCTCAGCCTACGTCATGAAGCTGCGTGTAGAGAAGGCGATGGAGGAAATTATGCGTACGGAGGACGTTAAAGTTTTCGAGCTTGCGGAGCGTTTTGGCTTCGGAGACAACCCGCAATATTTCAGCCAAGTTTTTAAAAAGCATACCGGCTATACGCCATCCGACTACAAGAGATCACTATAAACGTATAGTGATCTCTGTTTTTTTAACAAAAAAAGCGGTTTTCTTTATTAAGAAAACGCATACAAAACGCTATACTTTGATTTGTAAGCAACATAAATAATCACTAAGAAGAAATAAGGGGGAATACGAAATGAAGAAGCAAGCTAAAAAAGTTGTTCTCGCCCTCATGGCGTCCGCACTCATGCTGGCTACCGCTTGTGGCAGCAACGCAGGAACGAATTCGGAAACAGGCACTAATGCAGGAACGAACAGCGGTGGCGGCGACAAGCCGATAACGCTTCGCATGGCATGGTGGGGTTCTGAAACGCGCCACGAATACACGAAAAAAGTCATTGACCTTTACAAAACGAAAAATCCAAATGTAACGATTGAAGTTGAATATGCAAACTATGATGACTATTGGAAAAAAATCGCTCCGCAAGCAGCAGCTAATGAGCTTCCGGACATTATGCAAATTGATACCGGCTACTATGCACAGTATGCAGGCAAAGGCCAACTGGCAGACCTGACTCCATACTTCGGCAAAGAAATTGATGTAACCAACATTTCTGAAAATGCTTTAAACGGTGGTAAATTGGGCGATGGCGTGTTCGGGATGAACCTTGGCGTCAACTCTCTCGGCTTCCATTACGATCCAGCAACGCTAGCTAAAGCTGGCGTAGACAGCATCCCGGAAAATTGGTCGTGGGATGATTATCTGTCCATCGCGGCTAAAGCGAAAGAGAACGGCATTTATATCGACAGCGGCATGCGCGCAGAAGTATTCTTCGGCTACTACCTCCGTACAGTAGGCAAGAAGCTTTACAATGAGGCAGGCAATGGACTTGGCTATGAAGATGACCAATTGTTCGTAGATTTCTTTGGCAAACTGGCGGATCTTGTAAAATCCGGCGCAGCGCCAACTCCAGATACACTCGCTCAAATTAAGGGTGTTGAAGATGATATGACGGTGAAAGGCACGCAAATCGGCGTATGGCAGTGGTCCAACCAGTTTGTTGCCCTTCAGCAAGCGGTTAACCGTCCAATGAAATTTGCTCCAGCGTTAAACCCAGGCGCTAAAGAAGGTCTGTACCTGAAGCCAAGCATGTTCTTCTCGATTTCGAAAAACTCGAAAGCGAAAGAAGAAGCAGCGAAATTTATCAACTTCTTCGTTAACGATCCAGAAGCAAACAAGCTGATTCTCGGCGAGCGTGGCGTTCCAGTATCCAGCGTTATTAAAGAAGAGCTTAAACCGCTATTGTCCCCAGAGCAGGTTCAAGTATTTGATTATGTAGCTTGGTCGGAAGAAAACAGCTCCCCAATGGATCCAGTTGATCCTATCGGTGCTATCGAAGTATTTGCATCGCTGAAAAGCTTGACGGAGCAACTGAACTACGGACAAATTTCGGCAGAAGATGCTGCTAAGAAATTTAGAAGTGAAGCAGAAAACGTATTGAAGAAAAATAAATAAAAGTTGGAAAAGCGGGCGATGGCGCTTATAAGACGGCCCATCGCCCTTCCCTTAAACCGACTTAATAGACTTCACTAGGAGCAGGAGCTGGTAACGATGAAATCATTGTCCTTCCGTAACAATCTCGTTGGATACACGTTTATATCACCGTTTGTCATTGGCTTTCTAATTTTCACCCTCATACCTGCAGCTGCGTCCCTTTATTTCTCCTTTACGGATTATGATTTGCTGTCATCGCCCAGCTGGATAGGGCTTGAAAATTATACATCCATGTTTACCTCGGATGACCGTTATTTGCAATCGCTTAAGGTTACGATGCTTTACGTGTTTCTGGGTGTTCCACTGCGGCTGATTTTCGCTTTATTCGTCGCTATGATCTTGAATACAACCTCGAAAGCTGTCGGGTTATATAGAACGGTGTATTACTTGCCTTCCATTATTGGAGGAAGCGTCGCAGTATCGATTATGTGGCGGAACCTGTTTGGCGATCAAGGGATTATCAATGTGCTGCTTAACTCGTTAGGCGTAGACAGCGTACGCTGGTTCGGTGATCCAAATGCCGCATTGTTCATGCTCGTCACGTTATCGGTATGGCAGTTTGGTTCCTCGATGTTGATTTTCCTGGCGGGACTGAAAAATATCCCGAATGAATTGTACGAAGCATCCGGTGTTGACGGTGCGGGCTTCTTTACAAAGTTTTTCCGCATCACCTTGCCAATGCTGACGCCGATTATTTTGTTCAATCTGATTATGCAATTAATTAGTGCATTCATGACCTTCGTTCCGGCCTACATTATTTCCAAAGGTGAGGGCGGTCCGCTAGATGGCACGCTGCTGTACTCCTTGTATCTGTTCCGTCAAGCCTTCGTATTCTTCGATATGGGTTATGCTTCTGCAATGGCATGGGTCATGCTCATCATCGTTGGTATTTTGACAGCAGTCGTATTCGCAACATCCAAGCTATGGGTTCACTATGAATCGGAAGGAGGCCGCTAAACATGATATTGAAAAAATTTAAGTGGCCGATTTATCACATTTTCGTTGGCCTGCTGGCGATCGTTATGGTGTATCCCGTTATTTGGCTGCTCATGAGCTCTTTTAAGCCTAGTAATCTTATTTTCACAACTTCCAGCTCGCTCATTCCTGATCCATGGATTTGGAGCAACTACGTTACAGGTTGGATTGGGTCCTCTGGGCAATCATTTATGGGTTTTATTACAAACTCGCTGAAAATCGTTATTTTCTCGACGATCGGTGCCGTATTATCATCCGCTTTTATCGCCTTCGGTTTCGCTCGTCTGCAGTTTAAGGGCAGAGCGATCTGGTTCGCGGTGATGATGGTTACGCTGATGCTGCCGCATGACGTTGTACTCGTTCCGCAATACATTATGTTTTCCAAGCTGGGCTGGATCGGTACGATTTCACCGATTGTTGTACCTCAATACTTTGGTGTTCCGTTCTTCATCTTCCTGATGGTTCAATTTATTCGGACCATTCCAAGAGAGATGGATGAAGCGGCTACGATTGACGGAGTTGGGAAGTTCGGATTGTTTTTACGCATTATCCTGCCGCTCATTATTCCGGCGCTGGCAACAGCTTCGATTTTCTCCTTCTACTGGCGTTGGGAAGATTTGATGGGACCATTGCTTTATCTGAATAAACCAAGCTCTTATACCGTATCGCTCGGTTTGAAAATGTTCCTCGATAGCGAAAGTGTATCCAACTGGGGTGCCATGTTCGCAATGTCGATCGTAAGCTTGATTCCGGTTTTAGGCGTATTCTTCTTATTCCAGCGCTATATCGTTGAAGGAATAAGCACAAGCGGGTTGAAATAGTGACGATGAATAATGAGGAGACGATTGAAATGCCACAACTGCAATTTGATGAACAACATTTACGCGAAGTGATCGATAAAGTCGTAGACCGTACATTCCGCATGGATTTTGGCTGGGATTGGCCCGGCGGCGTTGCATTTTTCGGTGTATGCGAAGCTTATGAGGCAACGGGGAATGAAAAATACTTAACGCTGCTTAAAGAATGGGTGGACGAGAAGCTTGAGGATGATCTTCCTAAGCTGTCGGTTAACGGCGTATCGATTGGTCACGCTCTCATTACGCTATATAAGGCAACCGATGACCGCAAGTATTTAGATATTGCGATCAAAATGGCAGATTATTTGCAAAACGATGCGGTACGGTTTGCCGAAGGCATTTTCCAGCATACGGTTAATTCTGAAACGTACAATTTCCCTGAGCAGGCTTGGGTCGATACGATGATGATGGCGGGTTACTTCCTCATTCGCATGGGCGAGCTTCTGGGACGGGAAGACTATTTGGAGGACGGCTTGCTGCAATACCATGGTCATGAGCGTGTATTGCAAGACCCTGTCAGCAACTTGTATTATCATGGCTGGGATAATATTGCGCAAAACCATATGTCGAGCATTTTCTGGGCACGCGGCAATGGCTGGGCTGCGCTTACGATGGCCAAAGCGCTCCCGCTCATTGCCGTACAGCACCCATCCTTTATGATTATTGAAGGGTCGCTGCGCGATCAGGCCGCTACGCTGGTGCGCCTGCAATCAGAGAAGGGACTCTGGCATACGATTGTGACCGATCCCACTTCCTATGAGGAAACTTCCGGTTCGGCAGGCATCGCAGCAGGCTTGTTCACTTTCGGGTCGCTGTACAATAAATATATCCAGAAGTCGATCGATGGCATTTTGGAGCAAATTACCGAAGATGGCGCTGTACAAGGCGTTTCGGCAGGAACGGCTGTTATGAATGATGCGGAAGGCTATAAAGGAGTATCCTACAAACGGATTCAAGGCTGGGGCCAGGGGCTAACACTCGCTTTCTTGGCTGCGGTGCTGCAATCGAAAAAACGCGAGTTTTCGTAGGAGACAGCCTGTGCGATAGCTGGACAAAAAAATGCAGTAAAAAACGCTTCTCCACTTAAGGTGGGGAGGCGTTTTTTACTGCATGCTTATTTACTCAGTCAAAGCCTTCTCTGCTGCAGGAGTAATGCCGCTCTGCAACTTAAACAGCGGGAGGAGTATAGCTACACCTAGTAGGAAAAATAAACCTGCAATGATGTACATAGGCACGAGTGAAATCGCATTTTTCATCAAGCCCGACAACATCATCGTAACGACCATCGAGCCCATGAACATAGGTGTTAAGATGCCATTTACGCGACCGATAAACGACTCCTTCGTGTTTTGCAAAATTAAAGTGTTAATTCCGATTTGGATGCAAGGCAAAGCTAAACCGCTAATAAATTGAAGGCTAAGCGTGAACCAATAATCCTTCGAAAATCCCATTCCGATCATCGCGATACTATCGATTGTCATGCCAAGCGCTATTAGCTTCTGCGGCGATAGTTTACTGGAGAAGCTCATCGCAAGCACGCCGCCGATAATCATGGCTATCCCATTTACTAATAGAAACCACTGCAAATAATCCTCCGGTTTCCCAAGCCGCTCTGTAATAAGGAAGATACCCATTGGCTGAATTAAGCCAAGACCAAGCCCAGCAGCAATGAAGCCGCCGCCAAGTGTACGCAGTATTTTACTGGACCATACGTAGCGAAAGCCCGCTTTAATGTCTTCTAGCACGCGGGATTGCTGCTGCTGCTCTCCAGCATCATCTCGATCACGAGGCAGGAAAGCTAGCGAAACAGCAGATAACAGAAAGGCTGCGCCCATTACGCCAATGGCCGTCTCGATGCCATAGCTTTGGTAAACAAACGTACCAACGACGGGGCCGAATATCATAAAGACGGCGAACAGTGTCTGATAAAGCGACATGCCCGTCTGGACTAGATGTTCGGGTACATGAAGCTTGAACAGCTTCATGCCAGCAGGCTGAGAAAATTGCGACAAAATAGCTGAAATTAAGGTGGCAAAAAAGACGGCATGCCAAGTTCCATTTTCCATGGCGAATAATACGGCCAAAATGGATACGGCGCTTAACAGGTCGCACCACACCATCGTCTTCTTCGGCCTCCAGCGGTCGGCGAACGTCCCGCCAATAAACGAAAATACGAAGATTGGCGCGAACTCCGCAACGGATATGAGCGATACGGCGAATGCATCATCATTAGTCATTTTTTTTACATAAAGCAGAACCGCGATATTTCGTACCCAGATGCCGATTTGCAAAAATAAAGTGGACATCAATATTGCTTGTACAAATCGATTGCTTAACAGCGATAATGCTGAAGCAGGTTGATTGGCTGTCATCCTTTTCACCTATCCTTTTTCACTTTTTAAGCAGCGTTGTATTCAATGGAAATTTTACAGGACATTCCAATGTGAAAAAAGGCTCCCTAGAACGAAAGTGTACTCCGCCTTAAGACGGATAAATGGGAGCTTCTGGCATCTAAACGGTATATCCATTACTATATTATTTTGTATTTCTAGCAGGTAAATATAGTATTTTTGTCGAAATTTCATGGATGTTGTTGAAATCTATCGAATACAGACAAGGGGCTTGTTTACATGCATTTGTTTTTGAGAAAAAAGACGTTATTATGGCTGCTTATTTTGGCGATTGTGCTGCCTACTCTAGTTGCAGCGAGTGGAGGGGGCTCCAAGCAAGCGATTATAAATCCAAAACAGCTCTACAGCTATGAAATAATGACGCGTGATATAAAGAAGCTCGATGAAGCTTATCCTGAGCTGATCCGTTATCGGAGCCTCGGAAAAAGTGAATATGGGCGCGAGCTGTGGGTAATGGAAATTGGCAATGGGCCTGTTAATGTATTGCTGAATGCATCCCATCATGCAAGGGAATGGATGACGACCATTACGGTCATGAATATGGCGGAAACGATGGCTGCAAGCGCAGCTAAGCAGGGAGTGTGGAAGCAGCTTAATACGGCTGATTTATTCGATCACATCACGTTTCACATTGTGCCTATGGTTAATCCCGATGGCGTAACCCTCCAACAAAAAGGGCTAGCTGCTTTTCCGCAGCAAAATCATGCCGAATTAATCAAAATGAACAAAAATAGCCGGGATTTCAAGCGCTGGAAAGCTAATGGCAAAGGTGTCGATTTGAACAGGCAGTATCCCGCCGATTGGGACACGATACGCCAAGCCGAATATGCGCCTTCCTATAAAAATTATAAAGGCAAAAAGCCGCTGGAAGCGAAAGAAGCCCAGCTTATGTACAATTTCACCAAACAAATAAAGCCGGAAATCGCAATATCCTATCACTCGTCCGGTGAAATCATATTTTGGAATTTTAAGACGAAAGCATCTAATTTGCCAAGAGACCGGGCATTTGTCCAAGCTTACGCAGCCATGACGGGCTATCGGGCGGTAGCTCCAGAAGCTAATCCTTCGGGGGGCGGTTTTACCGATTGGTTTATTACCGAGTTCGGCAAACCGGCCCTTACGCCAGAAATAGCTCCTGCTGTAGGGGAGACGAATGTACCGCTTAGCTACTGGGATCGGATCTGGAAGCAGCACAAGGACACGATGTGGCTTATTGGGACGACGGCTTACGAGCAAGCGATGCTGACAGAAAAAGCAAAAAAAGCGTCTGCCACCATTGAGCTGACCTCGCCAGCGACATCTTATCGTTATCCGGTTCTGAACCGAGAAACAGCTAGCAGCGTAAAATCAGGTGTCTATAAGGTGACGAGGGAAAAAGGAAGCTGGTATGAGATCCAAATAAGCGGGCAAGGGAGCAGATGGATAGCTAAAAGCGTGGCGAATCCGTGGAGCAAGCCAGTTCCAACTCCAACATCAAGTACAAGTCCAAACCCGACACCGACTGCAAGTCCTATTGTGACTCCGCCTTCACCTAGCCTGGCGGCACCGATTGCGTCGGAGCCATCAGCAGAGCAGGCGTCGACTGCTCCTTCAGCAACTGAAATTCCAATAGTGGAGGGGGCGCCGGTGGAAGATTCGGGATCGAGCGTGATTCCAACACCGATTCCAGCCCCCAGCTCAACTTGAAACTAAAACCATTCAAGGTGAAACGGCTGTCGCCGTCCTCTGGCGGCGCGGCGCGTTTCATTTCGAGAAATATAGAGTGAGGATAGAAAAATTATATACTTTCTTATATTTTTAGAAAGCATGCAGGGAGCGAATGAGCAACACCCTGCATGCTTTTTTGCTGCGCTTTTTTTGGCGGAAAAAGGGCCGGATTTGGGGTATAACCGCTATAATCCTTAGCTCACATTTGGCTGTAACCCTTGCGCCACAAGGGATTGCGTCACAACATATGGCGTGGTGATTATAGGCAAACCGCCCCGGCGGAGTATACGATAAAAGGGTAACAAGCGTACCTAAATGAATTCCAAATTCGGGAGGTCAAAGCATGAGAAAGAAACAAGCGGCAACAACATTTCGCGTCTTATGTACAACGACATTAGCAGGCTGCATTTTGGCAGGCTGTGCATCAGGCTCAGGCGTGAACGAGGGAAGCGCAACTTCAGGCACCAATCAAGGAGGCGCACCTACGAGCGAAACACAGGCTCCTTTTAAACTGACAATAATGACAAACTTGCATACACCAGAAGTTCCTACGGATGCCATTGAGAAAATGCTAGAGGAAAAAACGAACACGGATTTGACGATTAACTGGGTGCCAGACGGCAGCTATGAAGAAAAACTAAACTCGTCATTTGCAACCGGTTCCTTGCCTCAGGCCGTATACATGAAAAATCAGACGACCTACATTTTATTCCGCGACGCCATTCGCAACAATCAATTTTGGGAAATTGGCCCGTTCATTAAGGATTACCCGAATTTAAGCAAGCTCGATGAGCTGGTTGTTAAAAATACAGCGGTAGACGGCAAAACGTATGCCATCTATCAAGAGCGTCCGTTATCGCGCCAAGGCATTATTTTCCGCAAAGATTGGGCGGATAAGCTAGGGCTCGCTGCACCAAAAACGACGGATGAGCTTTACAATATGCTGAAGCAATTTAAGGAAGGCGATCCAGACGGCAATGGCAAGGCCGACACGATGGGACTGACCGACCGCAGCGATTTAGTGTATGGCGCATTTAAGACGGTCGCCTCGTATTTTGGCACACCGAACAACTGGGGCTTGGCAGACGGCAAGCTGCAGCCGGAATTTATGTTCCCGCAGTATAAAGAAACGATGGATTTCTTCAAGAAGCTGTATGACGAAGGCCTAATCAATAAAGATTTCCCGGTTACGAGCAAGGAAGATCAGCAAAATCTGGTCATCACTGGAAAAGCGGGCATGTACATTGGCTCGATGGCGGATGTGCAAAGCTTGCATCAAAAAACCGTCGAAATTAATCCAAATGCCCTTTACGATGTAGCGAACCACATTAGCGGACCGGACGGCAATGCGGGCATTTGGTCGATTCCAGGCTATGGAAACCTAGTGTTGTTCCCGAAATCGTCCGTTAAATCGGAAGAAGAGCTGAAAAGCATCCTAGCTTTCTTTGACAAGCTGATGGAGCCAGAGCTGGCTAACCTCGTGAAATGGGGAGTTCCAGACAAGCATTACACCATTGTAGAAGGCGGCTTAGTCCAAAAAGTGGAAGATACAAAGATGACAGACCGCGAGCAAAAGCCATATGAAATTTTGCAAGTGGGCGGCGAAAGCACGATTGATATGCTGCGTGCCTACAATAAGCTTCCAGCTAAAGCAAAAGCTGAAGAACTTATTATCGAAAACAACAGCATGCTGATTAACGATCCAACAGCAGCGCTTGATTCCAAAACATTCGGCTTGAAGGGCGTAGAGCTTCAGCAAATTATTAACGATGCGACATACCGCTATATTTTGGGCAATCTGGACGCGGCAGGATTTGATGGTGAAATCGAGCGTTGGAAAAAAGGCGGCGGCGAGAGCATCATCACGGAATACAATGAATCTTTGGCTAAATCGCAATAGGGCAATAGGAATAGAACTCCTGTAAAAACAGGGAACCGAAAGGATGTTTCACATGAGCAGCAACTCAGCTTCGGCAGTAGCAGCCGTTAAGCCGGACATGAAGAAGCATGACCTTCGCCGGCGCATATTGAAAAACAAAGCCATCTATCTCATGATTTTGCCGGGACTGCTGTATTTTGTCTTATTCAAATATTTCCCCATGTGGGGGCTTGTGATCTCCTTCCAGGAATACCGTCCATACGACGGTATTCTCGGAAGTGATTGGGTAGGCTTCAAGCATTATCAGCGCTTGTTTACCGAGCCGATGTTTTGGACGATTTTTCGCAATACGATCATCTTGTTTCTGATGAACTTAATTTTCTTTTTTCCCGTCCCTATCATACTCGCGATTTTGTTAAATGAAGTAAGGCTGCAAGCCTTCAAGCGTTTTGTGCAAACGATTGTGTACATTCCGCATTTTATGTCCTGGGTTATCATCGTATCGATTTCCTTCGTCATGGTCACGATGGATGGCGGGATGATCAATGAGGGCCTTGATGCGATGGGCATGCAGAAAATCAACTTTCTGCTAAGCGATGAATGGTTCCGGCCCATGTACATTGTGCAGGTCATCTGGCGTGAAGCAGGCTGGGGAACGATTGTGTACCTGGCGGCCATCGCGGCCATCGATCCACAGCTGTACGAGGCATCGCGGATGGACGGTGCCAACCGTTTCCGCCAAATTTGGCATATTACATTGCCGTCGATCCGCAGCGTTATTGTAATCCTGCTCATTTTGAAAATTGGCGATGTGCTGGAGCTAGGATTTGAGCATGTGTATTTGCTGCTTAACGCGATGAACCGGAATGTGGCGGAAATCTTTGATACGTATGTGTATACAGCAGGGCTTAAACAGGGGCAGTTCAGCTATAGCACCGCGGTAGGCTTCTTCAAATCCTTCGTCGGTTTGGTATTGGTAATGTCTGCGAACTGGCTGGCCAAAAAATTCGGCGAAGAGGGCGTTTATTAAGCTCCACGTTTGCCGCCGAAGCAACATCTTGAGGAGGAAAGGCTATTATGGTGCATGACAAAACGATTGGCGGCCGCCTATTTGATGGCGCTGTCTATGTAATATTATTTTTAGTTGCGTTAGTGACGATTCTTCCTTTCCTGCATATTATTGCCGGATCGCTAACGACGGTTGATGAGCTGGCGCAAAAGCGATTCGTCCTGTTTCCAACGAAAATTAGTTGGGATGCGTACACCTATATTTTCTCAACCAATACCATTTTTCGAAGTATGCTGGTTTCGATTGGAGTTACTGGTTTTGGTACGCTGTTCAGCATGATACTTACATCATTGATGGCCTATGGCTTGTCAAGACGTGATCTGGTTGGTCGCAAGCAGCTGATGTTTATGATTGTGTTTACGATGCTGTTCAGCGGCGGGATGATTCCGACCTTCATCGTCGTGAAGTCGCTAGGGATGATCGACAGTTATGCGGCGCTAATTGTGCCAACGGCGATTAATGCGTTTAACCTGATTATTTTGCGCAGCTTCTTTCAAAATTTGCCGGATGGTCTTGAGGAGTCGGCAAAAATCGATGGCTGCACGGATTGGGGCATTTTATTTCGCATTGTCATTCCGCTCTCCATGCCGGCAATTGCAACGATTTCCCTCTTTTATGCCGTGACGTATTGGAATACGTATTTGCCGGCGATTTTGTACATTGATAGTGCTGAAAAATGGCCGATTCAAGTATTGCTGCGGCAAATTGTTATTTTGGCAAGCGGCTTGACGGCGGATTCTTCGGGCTTCTCGGGTGATTTCGTTACGCCTCCAGATCAGACGATCAAAATGGCCGTCATCGTGGTAGCGACCGTTCCGGTACTGCTCGTATATCCATTTTTGCAAAAGTATTTTGATAAAGGCGCTTTACTGGGCTCGGTGAAGGGGTAGTCTGCCTGCAGACACTTCCCTTCGGGGGCTTCCGGGTTGTCATCCTTGTATCCTATATGAAGAGAGGTTGAAGTCAAATGAGTCTTTCCACTTTAGCTGAAACGATGCGTGTACGCGATGCGTTAGCGCTGGAATGGGGCGTTGCCGCCTGCGATTCCTTAATGGCGAGATTTCCCCAAGCGCATGACTTGCCTCCAGCAAACCGCTGGCATTACCATCAAGGTGTGTTTTTGTATGGTATGCTCAAGGTATGGGAGCAAAATGGCGACGAGCGATATTTGCTTTATATTAAAAGCTACGTGGATGCCTTGATCGATCCATTTGGGAATCTAGCTTTTGACCGCGGCGAGCTGGATGCGATAATGGCAGGGCTGATTTTGTTTACGCTGGACGAGCAGTTTGATGATCCACGGTATCGGCTGGCGGCAGATCGCCTGCTCGGACTGTTCGAAACGCTCAATCAGACGTCGGAGGGAGGCTTCTGGCATAAGGATAAATATCCTTATCAAATGTGGCTGGATGGCCTCTATATGGGCGGCGTATTTGCAATGATTTATGGTGCGAAATATGATAAGCCGGAGCTACTGGATATGGCGCTCAAGCAGGAGCGATTAATGAATAGGCATATGAAGGATACACGGACAGGATTGCTGTATCATGCGTGGGATGAGACGCGAAGCATGCCATGGGCTAACCCGGTGACGGGATGCTCACCTGAGTTTTGGGGCCGGTCACTCGGCTGGTATGGGATGGCGCTTGTCGACTTTCTCGATGTACTGCCAGCTTCTCATCAAGGCAGAGCTGTCATCGAGCTGGAGGTTGCAGCGCTTGTTGAAGCCCTCACCGAGTTCCAGGATGAAAACAGCGGATTGTGGTATCAGGTTGTCAATAAAGGCGAGCGTGAGGACAATTGGCTGGAAACCTCGTGTACAAGCCTCTTCCTATATACGATAGCGAAAGCGATCAAGCATGGCTGCATTCCGAAGGCTTACTCAGAAATTGCAGCAAAAGGCTATGAAGGTCTGCTCCGTACGCTGCGTTCCGATGAGGCGGGGCTGATTGTAACTGGCATCTGCATCGGAACGTCGGCGGGGGATTATGACAACTATGTGACACGGCCAACAAGCGAGAACGATTTGCACGGTGTAGGTGCTTTCGTACTCGCTTGTGTAGAATTGGATGGTGTACTTGGTTTGCAGCCTGCTCAAGCACAAAAGGAATAATCACTTAGGCCGGGGAGCAGAGAGTGGTCACCCCGGCTGATGCAGCTCCCGGTATTTTCCGGGAGTTGTTCCTTCAAACTTGCGGAAGGAGCGAATGAAATTTTGCGGATTCGTATATTGCAGCCTCTCGGAAATTTCCTTGACCGAAATGTTCGTATCTTGTAGGAGGCCAAGCGCGATGCGATGACGGTGTGCCGCCAAATATTCACTGAAGGAAGTACCTGTTTCCTTGCGGAATACGCTGCTCACATAGTTCGCATTGTAATGCATGCTGGCCGCGATGGCTTCCAGCGTAAGCTCCTGGTCATATTGCTGGTGAATCAGATGAATGATCTCTTCGGAAATATTTTTATACTGTGAATTGGTGCGCTCCTCAACGGATACGATAATCGGTTCCACAATGTTTTGAAGAAACCAGTTGCGAACTTCCTTCGGAGAGTGCGGCTGGAACAAATATTCAAACAAGGAAGAATGGTCGCCAAGCTCCATCTCGTGAATGCCGAGCGACTGGGACAGATGAATTAAATCAATTAACAGCCGTGCAGTCGTCAGCTCAAAATCATGGGCGCTCAGCTGCTGCTTAAACACCGCTTCGAACAGCTCCGCCAGCGCTTCTTCGCTTTTGGCCCGATCTCCAAGCTTAATAGCATCATTCAATTCGGTCTGCAGCCGTACCGGATAAGAGGTGTTGAAGCTCAGCTTCTGCGGCAGATCGCGATAAAACATCGCCGACGAGTCGCCAAACCGCTTTAAATGCTTATAAGCCTCCATACTTTCCTCAAGGGCTGTACCCGCTGATTTCAGCTTGTCATGGTAACCGCTAAAGCCGAAGCTGACGGACAGATTCAGCACTTCTTTTACGGTGTGCGCAATTTGCTCAGCAAGTGGAACCAATTGGGCAAAAAAGGCATCCTGATTATGCTCACGATTCAGCAGCAGTGTATTTTGCGACTGCTCGTAGACGATAGGCGCCAGCCTGTCGCTCGCATCAACCAATTCCTCCACAATATTATTCACGGCGAACAGCAGCAAATCCGTATCGCCCTTCGAATAGCTCGTCCCTTCAAAAAAATCAATGCGCAGCGTCATAACAGCATAACCTTTAAATGACGTAGGGAAAGCCAGCGTCTTAAGCCGTTCTTCAATGCTACGGCTGTTGCTTTTTCCTTGGTAGAGCTCCATCATAAACAACGTGCGCAAGCTGTCAATCTGATTGTTCATCGTGCTTTCCAGCTCGCTTTTCTCGCGAATAACATGCCGAATTTGATCCGCAATATAGACGAAGCCGTCGCGGCTTGGTTTATCATGCTTGGACGGAAACAGTTGAAAGACGCTAACGAACAGCTGCTCAATCGGCTTGTACAAGCGTTGGGAGCCGAACCACGTCACTAACAGCGTTATGGCAAGCAGCGTTAGGCAAATAATTACAGTAAACCAGCCAATGGCACGAGATTGCTTCGACAACGCATGGAGCGATGTAATAGAAGCATACGTCCAGCCATTATAATCAGACTTGCGGTAAGATACCGTATAGCCTGTCCCTTCGAGCTGCGTATCAAATTGGGCAAAGGCTGAGTCCGATTCGGCAATATCCTGATAAAGCGCGGCAAATAAGCCGTCAGACGGCAGCAGCTCTTCATTTTGCCCAAACAGCAGCTCGCCTCTATCATTAAATACGAGTACGGCCTCGCTATTTTTGTCAAAGGAAAGCAGCTCGTTCAAATAACAGGAAGGGATCGTCGATACCGCAAGCCCATTTTTGGTTGAAGCCGTCAGCGGCAGCTTCTTTACGAGGCTGATGCCGTATGTACAACGACTGGAAGATTGCCCTAGCAGCACGGTATTGCTGACAGGCTCCGTAATCCATTGCGAATCGAAAGGAAGCTCCTTATATTGAAGCAGCCTGTCTTTTTTGTCCAAATCACTCAACCGGTATAAGCCGGAGTTGTCAATATACCAATTTTCAAGAGTGCTTAACAAAATAATATTTTCAATTCCTGTATCAAATGTCTGTAAATGGTTGACTTCTTGCTTGATTTGGTTAAATAATTGAAATTGTTCCACATTAAGCGGTTCCAAAATGGCTGACTTCAAAAAAGATGAATTGACGAAATATGTCATGGAATGGTCTACAGTGCGCATGACCTGTTCCACATTCATTTGCATCTGCTCCAGCTGTAACAGTTTGGATGCGTTTACATTCTGTTGAATGGTGTCGGAGGATTTCATGTAGGAGAATAGTCCAACAATAATGACTGGCAACGAACTGATTAGAAAGCCGAACAGCAAAATGCGCAAAAAATACCGATTAGGTGGGGCTGCCATCATATCTCCTCCAAAACTATTGCGAGCCACTTGCTGCACGGCTTCGCAAACTATAATTACTAGGGTATTATACCAGAAAGTGGGTCATGTTGCCTATGAATTTTGTGAAGAGACAGATTCATCGCTGCGCGAAATCGGTTTTAACGGCGTTAGCATGCGGAGCAGCTTTGCTTATGGCATCGTGCCAACTGCTCGATGAGAGCGGGAGCACCCTGACTATGGAAGCGCCGCTTGCTTTAACCTGGACGGCCGTTCAGTACACAACGAGCCCTCCGTCTGATGTTGTGCTGGGGCATATTGAGGAAGCGACCAACACGAAGCTGTCCATTATATGGGTTCCTGATGCGATGAAGGAGGACAAGCTGAATATTGCGCTAGCCTCAGATGCGTTGACAAAAATCGTCACGATTCAGGACATTCGCAATTCTGCTTTTTTGAGTGCGGTTCGTGCCGGGACTTTTTGGGAAATCGGCCCCTATTTATCACAATTTTCGAATCTGAACGCGATGGACAAAACCATTTTGCAAAATACATCAATCGATAACAAAATATATGGCATTTATCGTGAGCGAGACTTGTCCCGGCAAGGCATCATTTACCGGAAAGACTGGCTCGACCAGCTGCAGCTGGAAACGCCGACAGATTTGGAAAGCCTATATAAAATGATGGAGGCATTCACGAAAAATGATCCTGATGGCAATGGCATAAATGATACCTATGGCCTAACGGATCGCAACGATTTGAAGTTTGGCGCTTTTCAAACGCTGGCCTCGTATTTTGGCGCGCCAAATGAGTGGGGCTGGATGGAGGGAAGTCTGCAGCCGGCATTTATGTTCAGCGCATACAAGGATACGATGAAATTTATGCGGAAGCTGTATGAGGAAAAATTGATGAATGAGCAGTTCGCAGTCACTAGCAAACAGCAGCAATGGGAGGAATTTTCGGAGGGGCGTGCGGGCGTTTATATCGGCAATATGGATGATGCCCGAAATTTATATAAGGCGCTCATTCAGCGCAACCCGAAGGCTGAGCTTGATTTGCTGAACCGGATCAACGGGCCTGACGGCAAGCCGCATGTATGGTCGCAGGCGGGGCATAACGGCATATTCGTATTCCCAAAATCGCAGGTGAAAAGCGAGGCTGAGCTGCTGCGTATTCTTGCCTTTTTTAATCGGCTTGCTGATCCTGAGCTTATTTATATGCTGAATTATGGCGTTGAAGGCATTCACTACAAGCTGGAGAATGGGGATATGGTTGAGCTGCTCTCCAATGAAAGCGAGCGATGGGAGCAGGAGGTGCGGCCGCTTATTTCGCTGATGGGGGTAAGGGCGCTTGCTATTCGGCCTCAGGGTGATCCGCTTAGGGAAAAAAGCGACCGTTTGACAGAGGAAAATCGCAGCTTTCTCGTTATTAACCCTGCAGCCTCGCTTGATTCTCCTACTGCTAACGAGCGTGGCGGCGAACTGAATATCATTATTCAAAATGCGACTAATTCCTTTATTCTCGGCTTGCTTGACGAGCAAGGCTTCAACAAGGAAGTACAGCGGTGGAAGCTGCTTGGCGGCGATCAGATTATTCAGGAGCTTAATGCGGGATATGCAGGAAGATCGTAATATTTGCTTAGTGAATAATGCTCAAATAGTCATTCATTTTTTTATGTTTGCATGTTATAATAGGCGTTAAAACTTAGGGAAAGCATCCCGGCTGTAAGACGAACGCCATTCGTCTGTCCAGCCGGGATTTTTTGCATTCATACGGAAAGGGTGGGATGAATGGGAAGAAGCGGAGCGGAGGTTGAACTCCCGCTATGGGAGACGGGTTCAATAATAGCGGATCGCTATGCAATTATTTCGGTGCTCGGCAAGGGTGGAATGGGCATCGTATATGCGGTGGAAGATCGAAAGCTGCAAGGCAAGCTGCGGGCCATTAAAATTACGCCTATATCTATAGAGGAGGTTGCGGGCGGGACTCATTCGTTTAACGCAGAGGCAGCCATGCTGGTGCGGTTAAATCATCCGAATCTCCCTCATATAGTGGATGCGTTTCCGATACATAAACAATCTGTCTATGCCGTTGTGATGGACTTCATTCATGGAGAAACGCTTGCAGCACAGTTTCAAAAACGACAGTGCCAAATAACACTGTTAGAGGTGACCCAGCTTGGACTTCAGTTGTGTTCGGCACTTAACTATCTGCACCGTCAAACGCCGCAAATGGTTCACCGGGATTTAAAACCATCTAATGTCATGATAGAGGATGGGAGCGGACATTTGCGCCTGATTGATTTTGGCATTGCAAGGCAGGTTAAGGCAAATGGCGGACAAGATACGGCAAAGCTTGGAACGCCGGGCTTTGCTGCTCCCGAACAGTACCAGGGCAGCGGCCGAAGCGATCCACGAACCGATGTATATGGGCTTGGCGCACTGCTCTATTATTTGGCGAGCGGGGGCGAGTACTATGAGCCCGTACCCGTTGTTCCACGCCTAGAGCCTCATTTCAAGTGGAAGGGGCGAATGAAGACAGAGGGCTCTGCCATGCTGGCTCATGTGCTTAGCCGGATGCTCGCCTATCGGCTTGAGGAGCGCATCGCAAATATGGAGCAAGTAGAGCGCGAACTGCTGGCTATCGTTCAACTGAGTGGCGATCATGTCCGTCTGTCATCGGGCTTCCCAGGCAGGCAAGGTCACATTAGCGCGGCAAATGGAATAACGATTGGCGTATGGCCATTGTCACCCGGAGCGGGGGCAACCTTTGCAGCTATTACATTAGCCAAGCTGCTTGGTCAAGGGGGATTGAGCTGTCTTGCAGCTGAATTTCCAAGTAATCGGCCGGAATGGCATGCGCTCCTGCCCTCCCAATATGCGAGTGGAAGGCAGGTCTTCCATCATTATTGGACTTGGCAGGAAGGCGTTATTCAATGGCTTGCCCAAAAACCTGCCCAAATAGAGCAAGAAACGTTCGACTTGGAAAAATGGGAGCTTTATTTGCATCAGCGGCATTATGATGTGAAAATTGTCGATGTTTCCAGCTTCAATGAGCCGGCAGCAGGCGAGTGGTTAACTCGGTGCCAGCTGGTCTGTATAGTCGCCGATCCTTTTCCGGCAAAATGGCAGCAGCCACAGCTGCGCCGCCTTCAAACGCTTCAGCAGAAGCTGAATGCTCAGGAAGGTCGTCTCGTATGGCTGGCGAATAAGGATAACCGCTTCGTGGAGCGGGAGCAATGGCTGCAATTACTGCCGGAGCGGCCACTAGCAGCGCTGCCTATGCTGCCAGCAGCTGAATGGCTTAAAGTGCTTTGGAGCGGCAAATGGGTGACGGAGGACAAACGGCTTTGCATGCCTGTAAAGCAGTCATTTGATCCGCTGCTTGTGTTAATTAGCCGAATGCTGAATAAGGGGAAAGGGAAATGAGGATGCCGAAGATGCCGAAGATGCTAGACAGTACCCTTCAAGAGACAAAATCCGCATTGATTTTTACACAATAGCGCAGCTCTTGTGGTACAATAGGTCGGGCATAAACATATATAAGCTTAAAAACGACAAGTATTGCGTACCGACACGAAGACCGAATAGGCTAGGTGTTGCGGGCGTTTTCATACGATGAGGCTTTGTTTGTCATACACCCAACACGGGAATGGAGCAAATCCTCGCGATAAACAAGTGCATGAATGGAGCTAAGTAGAAATGAGTTTATTAACAGTAGAGCAACTATCCCATACGTTTGGCGACCGCGTTTTGTTCAAAAACGTATCGTTCCGCCTGTTGGCTGGCGAGCATGTTGGCCTTGTAGGCGCTAACGGAACGGGAAAATCGACAATGATGAACATTTTGACCGGAAAGCTGCTGAAGGATGAAGGCAAAGTAGAATGGACACCACGCGTGCGCTATGGCTATCTAGATCAGCACACGAAATTAACGCCAGGCAAGACGATTCGCGATGTGCTGAAGGACGCATTTTTACCGATGCTGCTGCTGGAGCAGGAGCTGAATGATATTGCGCTGCAAATGGGCGATGCCGATCCGGATACGCTGGAGCAGTTGCTCGAGCGGATGGGCGAAATTCAGGAAGAGCTGGAAATTGGCGATTTCTATTTAATCGATGTCAAGGTCGATGAGATGGCGAATGGGCTAGGACTGAATGCGGTTGGGCTTGAACGCGACGTAACGGCTTTGAGCGGCGGACAGCGGACGAAAGTTTTGCTTGCCAAGCTGCTTCTAGAGAAGCCGACCGTCTTATTGCTCGATGAGCCTACGAACTATTTGGATGAAGAGCATATTAATTGGCTCACGAACTATCTGAAGTCGTACCCTTATGCGTTCGTCCTGATTTCCCATGATACGGGCTTTATGAACCAAGTGGTAGATATCATTTACCATCTGGAGTTTGCCAAGCTGACGCGTTATTCTGCCAACTATGAGAAATTCCTTGAGATGGCAGATATGAACAAAGCCCAGCATATTGATGCCTACGAGAAGCAGAAGGATTTTATCAAGAAGCAGGAAGACTTTATTTCGCGAAATAAAGCGCGTGCTTCGACTTCTGGACGGGCGAAGAGCCGTGAGAAGCAGCTTGACCGGATCGATCGTATTGACAAGCCGGAGGAAGCGGCTAAGCCGACCTTTGGTTTTAAAGAGGCCCGTACTAGCGGTAAAACGGTATTCGAGGCGGACGGTTTGTCCATTGGCTATAATAAGCCGCTGCTGCCTAAGATGAACATGCTCATTGAGCGCGGTGACAAAATTGCCATCGTAGGCTGCAATGGTGTGGGCAAATCAACGCTGCTCAAAACGATTCTCGGCGTTGTTCCGGCGCTAGACGGTAAAGTTTATCGCGGGGATTATTTGCATCCGGCCTATTTCGAACAGGAAGCCAAGGCGCCTACGATGACGCCGCTGGATGATGTATGGAATGAATTTTCGCATATGACGCAAAGTGAAGTTCGTGGAGCTCTTGCCCGTTGCGGCTTGAAAAATGAGCATATTACGCGGGCGCTCAACCAATTGAGCGGTGGCGAGCAGGCGAAGGTTCGCCTTTGCAAGCTAATGCTGCGCGAAAGCAACTGGATTTTGTTCGATGAGCCAACGAACCATTTGGATGTCATTGCAAAAGCCGAGTTGAAGCGCGCGCTTAGCGTATTCAAAGGCACCGTCGTTCTCGTATCCCACGAACCTGATTTTTACGAGGATTGGGTTACGAAAACTTGGGATGTCGAAAGCTGGTCCATGCAAACCCAAAATTAATCAAGTTGCAGCCTGAAATATAGGAAAGGATATGATTTTGCCATCCTTTCTCTATATTTCTCGGACTGAAACGTGCCGCGCCGCCAGAGGACGGCTTTCGGCCGTTTCACCTTGATCGTAATAACGCTTGAAGAAAACAAGCAAGCCGGACTGCAAGCGGCAGTAGTCCGGCTTGCTTGCATTTCAATTGAATATTCCTTTATGATGAGTACAAAACGGGTCCATGCAGACTATTTGCTAAGGTAGGTGAACGCTTAAGATGAAAGAACGTGTCCTGGTAGTAGAAGATGAAGCAGGCATATCCCGCATTTTACAGCTTGAGCTTGAGCATGAAGGATATACAGTAGGCACGGCTTTGGACGGACGGACAGGCTATGAAATGGCTTCGTCAGGGGAGTGGGAGCTTGTGCTGCTTGATGTCATGCTGCCGGAGCTTAACGGTATTGAGGTGCTGCGCCGTCTGAGACAGGCGGGCAATGCAGTTCCAGTCATATTGCTTACAGCGAGAGATACCGTTCCCGATAAAGTAAGCGGCTTTGAGCATGGAGCTAACGATTATATTACGAAGCCGTTTGCGATGGAGGAGCTGCTGGCGCGCGTTCGCAATATTTTGCGCATATTCCAGCAAAATCCGCGTGAATCCGAAGGCTCGGATATGATTAAGGTAGGCGATTTGACGATTGAATTGCGTACGCGCAAAGTTTTCCGCAAAGATATTATAATCGAGCTGACGCCGCGAGAATTTGAATTGCTCGTTTATTTGGTTGAGAACAAAAATGAAGAGAAATCCCGTGAGGATATTCTCTCCGAAGTATGGGGATATGATTTTATCGGCGAGACGAATCTGGTCGATGTGTATATCCGTTACTTGCGGCAAAAGCTGGACAAGGGCTACCGCCACAAGCTTATTCATACCGTTCGGGGTGTTGGTTATATGGTCAAGGAGCCTGACGCATGACGCTGCGTAAACGATTTACGCTCTTCACGATTTTCTGGCTCATTTTTATATTGATTTTGTTTAACATTTTCGTTTATTTTTATGTCATTAAAATTACGACAGAAAGCGAAGAGCGCGTCATCGCGAACAAAGTCAATCTCATGCTGGAAAATCCGCAAATCCAAAGCGGCAAAGGGCTTAACAATTCGGATTTGCTTAGTGAATATTATAATGTGAATGAAATGATTCGCATTGTGCAGCCAGATAGCAAGGTCGTCAATATTACAGGCTCGGACCCTGTGCTGCTGGGGCTTCCAGCAGCTTTCGACAGCCAGCATGATACCGGAATGATTTCGAAGGGCGGCGAACGTATTTTGTATATGCGCGTTCCCCTATACGATGGGACCGAAATCGTCGGCATGCTGGAAATTAACAGAGTACTTAACGAGCTGGACAATTATTTGCAAATTTTAGTGGCCGCTCTCACGGTAACAAGTGCGGGTGCGATTTTGTTTGCGATATTCGGTACGTATTGGTTTACGTCCAGACTGACAGCGCCCATCCAGCAAATGGTCACGACGATGCGAGAAATCGACCGAAGCGGGAAGCTGCGGGTTATTGAGACGACCAGCCACGAGGAATCCGCGGAGCTGCAGCAGCTGATCCGAGCTTTCAATCAGATGATTGAGCGGCTCGATCGTACGTTCGAGAAGCAGAAGCAGTTCGTGGCAGACGCATCTCATGAGCTCAAAACGCCGCTCACGGTCATTTCCAGCTACGCCAATATGCTTAAGCGCTGGGGGCGCGACGATGCCGCAGTGCGAGATGAAGCGATTGAAGCGATTGACCGAGAAGCGAAGCGGATGCAAAATTTGACCAAGTCCATGCTTACGCTTGCTGAAGCTGAGCAAGAGGATTGGTTGAAGCAGGAGCAGTTCGATGTCGTTCAGGCTATTGATGAGCTGGCAGGCATGCTGCAGACGACGTTTCATCGTCCGATTCGGATTAAAACAAGCTCGAAAATCATCAGAATGTATGGCGATAAAGAAAAAATTAAACAACTGTTCGTCATTTTGCTTGACAATGCCATAAAGTATAGTAAGGATTCGATTGATGTTTCGGTTAGCCAAGTGAAAACAATCGTCAAGATTGAAGTAAAGGATAGAGGCGTAGGTATTCCAGAGAGTGACCTGCCGCATTTGTTTGAACGTTTTTATCGGGTCGACGGTGCTAGAAGCCGTGCGACTGGCGGGGCTGGACTAGGTCTTTCCATTGCCAAACGAATTGTTGATTTGCATGATGGCAAGGTAGATGTATTCAGCCAGCAGGATATTGGCACGACGATTACATTGCAATTTAAACAACGAAAGTAACGGTAGGAGGGTCGGTTTTGAAATATAGAGTAGCGGCCGTTCAATACAAATTGGCCGACATCAGCTCATTTGAGCAATTCGCCAAGCAGGTCGCGCATTATGTGCGCAATGCCTCAGAATACGGCACACAGTTTCTGTTATTTCCTGAGTTTTTTACAACGCAGCTGTTGTCCATCAGCGACAGCAGCGGCACACCATTGGCTTTTGACAAACTCCCGAGTTTTACAGCTGCCTATGAAGAACTGTTCACCAAGCTGGCGGCGGAATACAATATGCACATTGTGGCAGGAACCCATGTTGTAGAAGCGGAAGGCGGCAAGCTTCGCAATGTTGCGCACCTGTTTCATCCGGATGGTAAGATCGACCGTCAGTCGAAAATCCATCTGACGCCAACGGAAGTGAGCGACTGGGCGATGTCGCCGGGAGAAGGGCTGGAAGTGTTCCAAACCCCATATGGCACGATTGCCATGTTAACCTGCTATGATATCGAATTTCCGGAAATCGTGCGGATGGCGAGGGCAAAAGGGGCGGACGTCATTTTTTGCCCATCCTGTACGGATGATCGCCATGGCTTTTATCGCGTTCGATATAGCGCTCATGCACGGACGATAGAAAATCAAGTATATGTGGTCACGACTGGTACAGTGGGCTCGCTGCGGAAGGTCGATTTTATGCGGGCCAACTTTGGGCAGGCGGCGATTTTGTCGCCAAACGATATCCCCTTTCCGCCGGGCGGCATTTTGGCAGAAGGAATCATTAATGATGATATGCTCGTTGTAGCTGATCTTGATTTGAAGCTGCTGGAAGATGTGCGTACCGCAGGCTCCGTTACGACATGGCGGGACCGTCGCACCGATCTTTATACCGATTGGTATTAAAGCTTTCCCTGGCAGAAGGGATGTGGCATTATTCGTAAGCAATTATATGTATATCATGAGGGCGTACCGGTAGAGGCAGTAATAAGACGATACACGGAGTTGGATTTTGAAGGGCTAATCGATGTGCAGCGCGAAAGCTTCCCGCCACCGTTTCCTGCGGAATTATGGTGGAGCAAGGAGCAGCTTGCCGAGCACGTTTCCCGGTTTCCCGAAGGAGCGCTTTGCGCTGAAGTTGGTGGCAGGCTTATCGGCTCGATGACAGGCCTTATCATTCATATGGACGATTACGGACATTCGCACAGCTGGGAAGCGATTACGGATAACGGTTTTATTCGCAATCATAACCGCAGCGGCGATACGCTTTATGTGGTAGATATTTGTGTAATTCCAGAGTACCGAAAGTCGGGCATTGGAAAATGGCTAATGCAGACGATGTATGAGACGGTCGTGCACCTGCAGCTTGAAAGGCTGCTTGGCGGCGGGCGGATGCCCGGCTATTATCGCTATGCAGAAGAAATAACACCGGAAAGTTATGTTAGCGGGGTCGTAGCTGGAATATACAGCGACCCTGTTCTTTCATTCCTGCTCCGCTGCGGCCGTACGCCGACAGGCATAGCGGCAAATTATTTGGAAGATGAGCAGTCCTGTGGCTATGCCGCACTGATGGAATGGCGCAATCCATTTTTTGCTGCTGATTAAATAACAACCGATACATAAGGAGAGGGATATTTTATGCTGTACCATCGAATTACCTCCATTGATGACCCTTATTTTGCTGAGCTGCATAAGCTGCTTCAAACGATTTTTCCGCCGGAGGAAGTGCTGGCTTATGAGCTGTGGAGAGAACCGCTTGAGGATGCTGGCATCCATGTTTATGTTGCGGTAGAAGATGGCAAAGTAGTAGGCTCCACCGAATATCGTTATTATCCTGAGCTGCGCGTAGCGATGACTGACTTCACTATTATCGGACAAGCGGGCAAGGGCATTGGCCGCTTCCTGCTGCGTGCTAGAGAAAAGGATTTGGCGCGTCTGGCTGAACAATCCGGTACAGAATCAATCGGCATGTTCGCGGAAATTTATAACCCCTATGAAACGAAGGAGCAGCATGCATTTGGCGGCGTAACGCCCATGAATCCATTTGTGCGCCGCGAAGTATTGTCGCATATTGGGTATAACCGATTGGATTTCCCATATGTGCATCCTTCTTGGGATCATGAGGGTCAAGCGGTAACAGGACTTCAGCTCAGCTTCCTGCCTGCGGATGAAAATATGGCATTATTGCCGGCTTCGCTCATCGTAACTTTCCTTGAAGGCTATTATGAGGCGCTGCCTAACAAGCCGCAAGCATGGCTGGATATGATCAATCAGTTGCGACAGCAGGAGCAGGTCGCGCTGCTGCCGCTATAATGCGTATTACCTTTCGTGGAACAGGCGATTCGATGGGCGTTCCGCGTGTTTATTGCAGCTGCGCTGTATGTGAAGAGGCGAGAAGCACGGGCATTAATCGCCGTTTGCGTTCACTCGTACAGCTTGATGGATTGGGTGCAGAGCCTGCAGGTGGAGCTGATGATCCGGTTTGGATTGACTGCGGTCCTGATTGGGGAAGGCAAATGGAAGCGGCTGGACTCAGGTTCGTCAGGCGGATTTTAATTACACATGCCCATTTTGACCATATTGGCGGTCTTGTGGAATGGGCCGACGCTTGCCGCTGGCTGAACGTCAAGGGCGAGGCTTTTGCAGCGGCTGAGGTGATTGGCGAAATTAATGCGCGTTTTCCTTGGCTGCAGCGGCAAATTGATTTTCATGCCATAGACGGCGGTAATCTGCGAATGGGCAATTGGGATATAACGAGCTGGCGAATCAATCATGGCAAAAATGGCTATGCTTATGCTTTTCGTTTTGATCATGCGGTCGAGAAACGTTCCTGGGCTTATTGCTCTGACGCGATTGGGCTAACAGACGAACAGCAGCAGCAGCTTTATGGCCTTAATCTGCTTGTGCTCGGAACAAGCTTTTATAAAGAGCCCTTCGCCTATGAAACCCGCTCTGTTTATGATGTAACGGAAGCACTGGAGCTGCTTCAACTTTGGCAGCCGAATCATACGATATTTACCCATATGTCTCATGACATTGATCTGAATAGCGATTATGGGCTTCCAACCTCTGTGCAATTTGCAAGGGCAGCACTTGAAGTGACGGTATAGCTAGGCCTAGACCAATGTAGCATAAGCAGCATGAAGTTTCTTGCAAACGCCGATAGGGTTGACAAGGAGCTTGTTTTTGAAGTAAGTTGAAGTTATATTTTGTTGGCTGGATGGTTCAGGAAGGGGTTTATTTTATGTTGACAGGTGTTCTTAACTCATAAATTGGATAGATCAGATCGCGCTTGATGGCGAATGGAGGCTTGCCGGCTGCTTTATGCAGTTCAGGCAGGTTTCTATGAACGTATCTTCAGCAGCGTTCTGATACCAAGAGTTAAGAACATGTGGACTCCGCCTGAATGCCATTCGGCAGCGGCCTGACCACCGTGCTCTTGCAGCACGGTTTTTTTGCGTTATTTGCGCTAATGACAACCGTTTTTGTGTGGCGGTTACGTTAGGCATGATTAATAATGCTTGGTTAGGTATAGCAGCCGATTGAAACAGGAATGGGACGCTCATGCGTTCTGTTCCTGTTTTTTTTGGTAAATAGGCTTTTATAGGTGCGCCAAACGGTTGATTTCGAATCATTCACGCCAACGAAATGGGAAATACAACCGAATTTAATGAGGAGCGATTGAAAATGATGCACGAAGCTACGCTAAAGCGTTTGGAATATGACAAATTGAAGGAACAATTGATCGGCTATACGGTTTCTCCAGCAGGGAAAATATTAGCGGAACGCCATCTGCCCAGTATAGAAATGAGACAGATTCAAGCATGGCTGTTGGAGACAGAGGAAGCTTCCGCCTTGCTGGCAGCGGGGGCAAGCGTTCCCTTATCCGCTATGGAGGGGATTGATCCTTTTCTGGCACTGCTTGGCAAAGGACGCATTTATGTTGAGCAGGAGCTGGAGCAATTGCAGACATGGCTCGCTTCTGTCATGCAAATGCGCAGATACATGGCGAGCAAACGGGCAATTGCCCCGATCATTGCCAGCTATGCAGATTCCATGCATGATTGCCCGCAGCTGCGCGAAGAGCTGAGCCGCTGTATTCGCTACGGAAGCCTCACCGATCAGGCAAGCGCTTCGCTCGCGGAAATTAGGAGGCATCGCTACGCTGTCGAGGACAAAATCAGTCGTAAAATGGAAGCTTCGCTTTCCAAATACAAAGCAGCCTTGCAGGAGCCGATAGTGAGCAAGCGGAGCGGCCGGCTTGTTATCGCAGTAAAGCGCGAGCTGCGCAAGCAGGTACCGGGTACGGTGTGGGATGAATCGGCCAGTGGGCAAACCTTATTCATAGAACCGGTTGATGTAGCCGATTTGCAGGTCGAGCTGCGGCAGTGGGAGGCGGAGGAGGAACGCGAACGCACCGTTATTTTATCGGGTTTATCCGATCTGGCTGATGCGCACGAAGCTGAGCTAAGACTTAATTTAGAGGCGATGGCCTCCTTCGATTTCATTATGGCGCGCGGCAAGCTTTCGCGTTCCTACGATGGGAAATCGTTTCAATTAACCGATGAACCTCTCATCTCTTTATCGCAGGCTCGTCATCCATTGCTTGGCCCGTCGGCAGTTCCACTGGATGTGGAGCTTGGTACGAGCTGGAGTCAGCTCATTATAACAGGGCCCAATACTGGCGGGAAAACAGCAACACTAAAAACAATCGGCCTGCTTGCACTGCTCGCTCAGTCAGGACTGCTTGTTCCAGCAAAGGAAGGGAGCCGATTCGGCATTTTCCGCACGATTATTGCCGATTTAGGAGATGGGCAAAGCTTGGAGCAATCTTTGAGCACCTTCTCCTCGCATATCCGGGTGCTCAGAGAAATGCTGGAATCTGCCGAACCGCGCTCCTTGCTGCTGCTGGATGAGCTGGCGGCAGGCACCGATCCCGGAGAAGGCATAGCGCTATCTATTGCCGTGCTGGAGGAGCTTCACCAGAAGAGAGCTTTAACAGCGGCAACGACACATTTTAATGAGATTAAGCAATATGCTTCCCGTACGAGGGGCTGCATGAACGCGCGGATGGCTTTTGATCCGCAGACGCTGCTTCCGCTGTATCAATTGATCATTGGGGAGGCAGGCGAAAGCCAAGCCTTCGCCATTGCCCGCCGTTACGGTTTACCGGAGCGGGTTATGCAGCGTGCGGAGCAGCTCGCAGTTAACCGCCAGCAGGTAACAATGTTAAACCCAGATGCTGCAACCGTGCATGCCGAAGATAGTAGCGAAGCTCATACGGAGATTGATGTCAAAAATAGCAGCAAAAAACAAGAGGGCGCCGGTAAAAGCGCCTTGCAGCCCTTTCAAGCGGGCGATGCGGTATGGATTTATCCGCTCAAGCGCCTGGGTATCGTTTTTCGTCCGGCTGATGCCCGTGGAGAAGTCATTGTTCAGGTGCAGGGCCGCAAGCTGGCCTTTAACCGAAAGCGGCTCAAGCTGTCGATCAGCAGGGAGGAGCTTTATCCTGGGGAAGATTATGATATGAGCATCGTCTTCGATTCCAAGGAGAATCGCAAGCTTCGCAAACAGCTGAGCCGCAAGCATGTGGAAGGGCTGGTCATCGAGATGGAGCCAGAGGCTTTTGAATAATGTTCGTGCTTTTAGTTCCTCATTGTTTAATGTTTAATGTTTAATGTTTAATGTTTAATGTTTAATCGCGGCTTTGAATAATGAGCAGCAGCCCAGTATCAATCGTAATGCTGCCTTCCGTCTCCGTCAGTATATTGCTAATGCCAAGGGATTGGCCAATTTGCAAGTTTGCTTTATGCAGAGGATACTGAAAGCCAGTTAACGTAATGCCGGAAACAGCAGAAGACAAGGGCAGCAGGGAAACATTCGCATACAGCCCTTTCTGTATTATTCGTTTAGAGGAAGTAACAGTAATACAGTTATGTTGGTCGATAATACAGGCGGGGATACCCCGCTGTTCGGCGAGCACCAGCAGCTGTACATTCGATAACGAATGGTCAAAGCGGGTGCCTAAAGCACCCAGTAAAATAATTTCATCTGGATTTTGCTCCAGCGCATAATGCAAAGCCATTTCTGTATCCGTATAGTCTTTATAAATCGGATCACAAGTGATGAGCTCCGTGCTGGCGGAACGTATTTGCTCCAGCTGCTCGTCAGTGACCGAATCAAAATCGCCGATTGCGAGCTGTGGGGAATATCCCTGCTCCACCAAAAATAGTGCGCCGCGGTCTGCGCCAATGCGGAAGGCATCCTGCTTCAGATGAGGCAGTGCCCAAGTTCCAAGCTCGCCGCCTGAGCAAATGACTATTCGTTGTGGCATAATCGCTTCCTTCTTTCTTTATCACTTTTGTAGCTTTGCCGCCAAATGACGGCGACAGCCGTTTCACCTTGTAGCTTGTCGCTTTTGCTAGTATATAGCTACTTTGAGCAGGAACACCAGCAGCAGACGGAAAATCGGCAGAGATTTGGCGAAATATGTCGTTGCTTTACGAAAGCGGCGGGGCTAAAATGGGAAAGGACATACCGTCTGATAGATGACATCGGACGGGAGAACGGAAGCGGGGGCGTACACGTTGGATTTGGAGATTTTTGGCGTATTCAGCATCATCGGCACCATTGCCTTTGCCGTCAGCGGCGCGGTTGTGGCAATGGAGGAGGAATACGACATACTTGGCGTTTTTGTGCTGGGCCTGGTTACGGCGTTTGGCGGGGGGGTAATAAGGAATTTGCTGATCGGCGTTCCGGTTACCTCGCTTTGGAGCCAGGGGAGCTTGCTGAAAATCGCGCTCATCGCGATGACGATTGCTTTTTTGCTGCCGGTTAAATGGATTTATACGTGGCGCAAAAGCGAAGCTTTTTTCGATGCGATCGGTTTATCAGCCTTTGCGATTCAGGGCGCGCTCTATGCGACGCAAATGAACCACCCGATCAGCGCGGTGATGGTAGCGGCTATGCTGACAGGCATCGGCGGAGGCATCATTCGCGATGTACTGGCAGGGCGCAAACCGCTTGTGTTGCGGGATGAAATTTATGCCGTTTGGGCGATGATTGGCGGCTTGGTTATTGGCAAGGGCTGGTTTCATTCAACACTCGATTTGCTGTTCCTGTTCGTGCTTATTATCGTGTTCAGGATGCTGTCGGTGTATTACAAATGGAAGCTGCCGCGCCGCTCGCTGCGGGAGAAAATTGTTCAGGAGAAAGGAGAAGCCTAAATGAAGCAAAAAGTGTTGTTTGTTTGTCTTGGAAATATTTGCCGTTCACCGATGGCGGAGGCTGTTTTTCGCAGCAAGGTGGAGCAGGCGGGGCTGTCAGAGCAAATTATTGTAGATTCGGCGGGTACGGGAGATTGGCATATCGGCCATCCGCCGCATGAGGGCACACGCAAAGAGCTTGACACGAATGGCATATCCTATACAGGGATGAAGGCACGTCAGTTCACACAGCAGGATGATGCGGATTTTGACTATATTGTCTGTATGGATACGAAAAACGAGCGCGATGTGCGTGAAATTCTCGGAACGCGTGTGGGGAATGCGGAAGTGCTGACCTTTATGAGCCTGCTGCCCGAGCGCGGCGTAGCGGATGTGCCAGATCCTTATTATACGGGACAATTTGATTATGTATTTGAATTGGTGGATGCAGGCTGCGAGCGGCTGCTGGACCATGTGAAGCTTAAGTAACCAAGCTAAGCGAGCATGCAGTTGATAGAATGGCTCAAAATAAACAAACAAAGCCTTGGCTTCCTCCTTGGGCGGGGGAAATCAAGGCTTTGTTTCATTTGTTAGGCAAGGCTGCCGCGCTTATTGGCGCTCGATAAAATACATTAATGCTTCCGGCAGCTCTTTCTGCCAAAAGCCCCATTGATGTTGGCCTTCTTTTTCCGCATAATAAAAGGGAGCTTGTCTTTCTTCGAGCAGCTTTTTGGCTTCACGGTTTAATTCGACAAAATTATACACGCCTCTATCTGTTGTTTCATATGCCGTTTCCTGCAGGCCGACAATCATGTACAGCTCCAGCCAGGAAAGGTCATTCTGTGCAGCCATAATTTCTAGCGAGCGCTCGAAGTAGGCGCCTGATAAAGAAAGCACACGGTTGAACAACTGCGGATAGGCCAGCGCAAGATGAAAGGAGATGGTGCCGCCAAGCGAATCGCCAGCAAGCACGCGATGCTCGGCCTCACGCCGGACCGGATATTTTGCTTCTATAAAGGGAAGCAGCTCCTCGCCGAAAAAGCGGACATAAGCCTCATGGCGGTCTCCGTCAGGAGCATATTCCGCTGTGCGAAATGTTTTATTCACATCGACGCCAACAATAATGAAGGGCTCTACGCCTTCATCCAAAATAATGCGGTTCGCCGTCGTCGCGATTCTTCCGAAGTTGAAGAAGTCTTCTCCGTCCTGGCAGTAGACGACAGGGTAGCTCAGCAGCTCATTGTAGCCGGGCGGCAAATAGACGCGAAGCGAGCGCTGCCCATCTTGCAAATAGTTGCTTGCAACCGTTTCCCTGAGGACGGTGCGTTTCAAATAACGTTCATCTGTCATCATTTCTTCCTCCGTTGGTTGAATGGAATGGGAGCTTGTGGGTAAACAATAGAGAGATGCCTTAGTAATGCGAGTTCGGCAGCAGACTGAAAGGCTGTACAAGCTCCACTGTTTCAACATTGTATTATGCTGTTATATAACTTTGTGGCAGCTGTTACATATACAATTTCTTAACAAAAAGGGCATAAGCGTTGAAAATACAGCGGATTTTTTGCTTTTTGCTTTGACCATTTTTGTTAAACAGGTTTATAATAATTCTATAACAGAGTACTGTAATATTCAAATATTAATGATTGAGGTGAGCGTTCACAATGAGCAAAGTGCTTAGCAAACTGCCATATGAAGTTCAAACGGAGCCAGTTACACCATTGTCCGTCTTGTCGCTTGATGGTGAAGTTGTTAACCCGGATGAAATGCCGGAGCTTACGGACGACCAATTAAAAGAAATTATGTACCGTATGGTATTTACCCGCACTTGGGATGATCGTGCCGTGAATTTGGGCCGTCAAGGCCGTCTGGGCTTCTACGCTCCAGTATCCGGTCAAGAAGCAGCCATGATTGGTAGCGAATACGCTTTGAATAAAGATGACTTCATCTGTCCGGGCTACCGCGATATTCCGCAGCTCGTATGGCATGGTCTTCCAATGTACCAAGCGTTCCTATATTCCAGAGGACATCAGCATGGTGGTCAAATCCCTGAGGATGTTCACGTTCTAATGCCGCAAATCATCATCGGCGCGCAAATTTTGCACGCTACTGGTGTTGCGATGGCATTCAAGAAAAAGAAT
The DNA here is from genome assembly GCF_059383755.1 of Paenibacillus sp. JT22N15. Lineage (NCBI taxonomy): Bacteria > Bacillati > Bacillota > Bacilli > Caryophanales > Paenibacillaceae > Paenibacillus > Paenibacillus sp. JT22N15. The sequence continues at coordinate 166,324 of NZ_JBXENV010000003.1, forward strand.
GAAAAACGCGTAGCAATTACGTACACAGGCGACGGCGGTTCTTCCGAAGGCGATTTCTACGAAGGCATGAACTTCGCAGGCGCGTTCAAGCTTCCGGTTATTTATGTTGTACAAAACAATGGCTATGCGATTACAACACCTTATGCTAAACAAACAGCTGCACATTCTGTTGCCCACAAAGCGCTTGCTGCTGGTATCAAAGGCGTGCAGGTTGATGGCATGGACGTGCTTGCTGTAATTAAAGCAGTTAGAGATGCTGCTGAGCGCGGCCGCAACGGCGAAGGCGCTACGCTGATCGAGCTTCTTACTTACCGTTATCGTGCGCATTCCATGGCGGATGATACGACAAAATATCGCACCAAAGATGAGGAAGCGGAATGGGCTCCTAAAGATCCACTCATTCGTTTCGGCAAATATTTGGAAAGCAAAGGTCTCTGGTCAGAAGAGGATACGACTCGCGTGAAGGAAGAAGCGAAAGCGACTGTTAACGAGCAAATCAAGAAAGCAGAAGCTGTTGAAAAAATGACGGTTGAAGGCTTGATTGACTCGATGTTTGAAACAACGCCGCAGCACCTCGAAGAGCAAAAAGCTGATTTCAAATAATAGCCTTTAACGAAGGAGGAACTATAGATCATGGCTCAAATGAATATGAAAGAAGCGATCCGTGACGCAATGCGCGTTGAACTTAAACGGGATCCGAATGTACTACTTTTTGGCGAGGATGTTGGTAAAGTCGGCGGCGTGTTCCGTGCGACTGAAGGCCTTCAAGCTGAATTTGGCGAAGACCGCGTATTTGATACGCCGCTTGCCGAGTCCGCTATCGGCGGTTTGGCAGTGGGTATGGGGATTCAAGGCTTCCGCCCAATTGCCGAAATTCAATTCGTAGGTTTCATCTATGAAGCGATGGACCAAATGTTCATTCAAGCGGCTCGTATGCGTTACCGTTCCGGCGGACGCTACAACTCGCCAATCGTATTCCGTACGCCTTTCGGCGGCGGCGTGAAAGCAGCTGAGCTGCACACGGATTCCCTGGAAGGTCTTGCAGTACAGACGCCAGGTATCAAAGTGGTTATTCCATCCAATCCTTACGATGCTAAAGGTCTTCTTATTTCCGCTATTCGCGATAATGATCCTGTATTTTTCATGGAGCATTTGAACCTTTACCATGCTTTCCGTACAGAAGTGCCAGAAGGCGAATATACGGTTGAAATCGGCAAAGCCAATGTCGTTCGTGAAGGCAGCGACGTTACAATCATTGCTTACGGCTTGATGGTTCACACGGCTGTCAAAGCAGCTGACGAGCTTGAGAAAAAAGGAATCAAGGCTGAGGTTATCGACCTTCGTTCCCTTGTGCCTCTCGATATCGATACTATTGTAGCTTCGATCCAAAAAACGAACCGTGCAATTGTCGTTCAAGAAGCGCAAAAAACTTCCGGCGTTGCCGCTGAAGTAATCGCTCAAATTAATGAAAAAGCAATTCTGCACCTGGAAGCTCCAGTGCTTCGGGTTGCAGGTCCGGATACCGTTTATCCGTTTGCGCAAGTTGAGGATGCATGGCTTCCAACGGTAGCCCGCATTTCTGCAGCTGTCCAAAAAGTACTTGATTTCTAAAGGAGGATACACGCGGTGGCTAAATTCGAATATCGTTTCCCTGAGCTTGGCGAAGGCTTGCACGAAGGCGAGATTATTAAAGTGCACATTAAAGCCGGCGACAAAGTAACAGATGATGACATTATTATGGAAGTGCAAAACGACAAGGCAATTGTTGAAGTGCCATGTCCGGTTAACGGAACAGTGCTTGAAGTTTTAGTTAAAGACGGCCAAGTTTGCCACGTAGGCGAAGTAGTCGCTTTGATTGATGCGGAAGGCGAAGTGCCTGAGCAAGCAGCTCCGGCAGCTGAAGAGCCTAAGAAGGAAGAGGCGGCTCCGGCCCCAGCTCCAGAAGCGGCTAAAGATGCTCCAGCAGCAGAAACAGCTAAAGAAGCTCCTAAAGCTACAAATGCTTCTGTGCTTGCTACACCAAGCGTTCGCAAGTTCGCTCGCGAGCAAAATGTTGATTTGACGCAAGTAAGCGGCACTGGCAAAAACGGCCGTATTACGCGTGAAGATGTTACTGGCTTTGACGGTTCTGCTTCTGCAGCAGCCGATCAAGCAGCGGCTCCGGCTGAGCAGCAAGACAACGCAACTGCAAAAGGTGCTGGCGAAGCGAAAGCAGCTCCAGTTGCTGCTGGTACAGCTTACCGTCCGGAAGAGCGCTTGCCATTTAAAGGCATTCGCAAAATTATTGCAGGCGCTATGTCCAAATCCGTTTATACAGCTCCGCATGTAACGATCATGGATGAAGTGGACGTTACTGAGCTTGTGGCACTTCGTGCAAAATACAAGCCTTATGCAGAGAAAAAAGGTGCTAAGCTTACGTACTTGCCATTCATCGTGAAGGCGCTCGTAGCTGCTGCCCGTGAATTCCCAATTATGAATGCGACGCTTGACGAAGCTAATCAAGAAATCGTTTTGCGCAAATATTACAACATCGGTATCGCAACAGATACAGATAACGGCTTGATCGTTCCTGTTATTGAAGATGCGGATCGCAAAAACATTTGGAAAGTGGCTGACTCGATTCGTGATCTGGCTGTTCGTGGACGCGATGGCAAGCTTTCGGCTAACGAGCTGAAAGGCAGCACGATTACTATTTCCAATATTGGTTCGGCAGGCGGTATGTTCTTTACACCGGTTATCAACTTCCCTGAAGTTGCAATCCTCGGTACTGGACGTATTTCCGAAAAAGCAATCGTACGCAACGGCGAGATCGTAGCTGCTCCTGTAATGGCTCTGTCACTGAGCTTCGACCACCGTCTAATCGATGGCGCAACCGCTCAAAACTTTATGAACTACATTAAACAGCTGCTGGGCAACCCAGAACTGTTCATTATGGAGGTATAAACGATGGTTGTTGGAGATGCTTCATTAGATATCGATACTTTAGTCATTGGTGCAGGTCCTGGTGGTTACGTAGCGGCAATCCGCGCTGCGCAATTGGGACAAAGCGTGCTTTGTGTAGATAAGGAATATGTAGGCGGCGTTTGTTTGAACGTGGGTTGTATCCCATCCAAAGCTCTGATTTCCGCTTCCCATCAATATGAGTCCATCAGCCACGCTGATGTATTCGGTATTACAGCTAGCGATGTAAAAGTTGACTGGAGCAAAGTACAGGAGTTCAAAAGCGGCATTGTCAAAAAATTGACTGGCGGTGTTGGCTCTTTGCTTAAAGCGAACAAAGTACAGTTTTTCAATGGTGAAGTGATGTTCATCAATGAAAACGAAGCGCGTGTGTTCAACGATCAGGAAGCTCCGCGCTACCGTTTCAAAAACTGTATTATTGCTACAGGCTCCCGTCCAATCGAACTGAAAGCTTTCCCTTATGGCAAGCGTATTATCTCCTCTACAGGAGCTTTGTCGCTGCCTGAGCTGCCGAAAAGCGTTATCGTTATCGGTGGCGGCTATATCGGTATCGAGCTTGGTCAAATGTTCTCGAAATTCGGTACGAAAGTAACGGTTATCGAGGGCGGAGACAGCATTCTGCCTGGCTTCGACAAAGACATGTCTTCTCTTGTCGTTAAGAAGCTTAAAGGTACAAAAGTCGATATCGTAACGGGCGCGCTTGCACAAAGTGCTGAGCAAACGGATAACGATGTAACGTTGACTTACAAAGTCGGCGATAAAGAAGAAAAAGTAACAGCAGACTACTTGCTTGTTACCGTTGGCCGTCGCCCTAACACAGATGGCGATCTTGGTCTGGAACTGGCTAACATTAAAGTTGGCGAGCGCGGTCTGATTGAGGTTGATGATCAATGCCGTACTAGCAATAAAAACGTTTATGCAATCGGCGATATTATTGCTGGTCCTGCACTTGCTCACAAAGCAATGTATGAAGGACGTGTTGCGGCAGAAGTTATTTCCGGCCTGCCTAGCGTGATTGATTATAAATGTGTTCCTGCTGTCTGCTTCTCTGATCCAGAATGCGCAAGCGTTGGCTACACGGAGAAGGATGCAAAAGACAAAGGACATAATGTAAAAGTGGGCAAATTCCCATTTGCTATCAACGGACGCGCGATGTCGATTAATGCGAATGAAGGCTTCGTGAAGCTCGTTGCGGATGCAGACAGCGGTCTTGTACTTGGCGCGCATATCGTCGGTATGGAAGCTTCCAATATGATTGCTGAGCTTGGTCTTGCAATCGAAATGGGCGCTACGCTTGAAGATATCGCCCTTACGATCCATGCGCATCCAACACTGGGTGAGATCGTGCTTGACGCTGCAGAAGTAGCGCTTGGCCACCCGATCCACACGTTTCTTAAGTAATTGATTGTTATGATTCACTAAATTTAGTCGCCGCATTTGCGGCGGCTATTGAAGAGGTCCCGCGGCTGCTGAAGCCTGCGGGCCTTTTTTTATAAAAAATTAATAATTATGTGCTTTGTTGAGAATTTATACGGAATCAGCAGAGGCAACTATTTTAAATGATTGACTATAATGATATAATACAAATCTATATGTCCAAAATAGGAGTTGTAAGGGAATGAGTGTTCATACTAGTGAGAACGAATACTTGCAGCTGCTGCGCAGCGTTCTGGAACGCGGCACGGTCAAGGAGGATCGTACCGGAACGGGCACGATTTCCACGTTTGGCTACCAGATGCGTTTCGACTTAAACGAAGGCTTTCCGCTCATTACGACGAAGCGTGTACCGTTTAAGCTGGTTGTCAGCGAGCTGTTATGGTTTATTAAAGGCGATACGAATATTCGGTACCTGCTCCAGCACAACAATAATATATGGAATGAATGGGCCTTTAAGAAGTGGATAGAGAGCTCTGATTATACAGGTCCAGACATGACCGGCTTTGGCCTGCGTTCGCAAAGCGATGAAGCTTTTAATGTGCTTTATTTGGAGCAAATGGAGCTGTTCAAGCAGCAAATTTTGCAGGATGACGCTTTTGCAGAAAAGTATGGCGAGCTCGGCAATGTATATGGAAAGCAATGGCGCGACTGGAAAACCTCGCAAGGCGAATCCATTGATCAATTGAAGGATGTTATTCATACGATTAAGACGAATCCCGATTCCCGGAGAATGATTGTCTCCGCATGGAATCCAGAGGACGTTCCTAGAAATATGGCTCTACCGCCTTGTCATACGATGTTTCAATTTTACGTATCAGAAGGCAAGCTTTCTTGCCAGCTGTACCAGCGCAGTGGAGATATATTTCTCGGAATTCCTTTTAATATTGCCAGCTATGCCTTGCTTACGTTGCTTATTGCCCATGAATGTGGCTTGCAGCCTGGACAATTTGTGCATACGCTTGGGGACGCGCATATTTATTCCAATCATATGGAGCAGATTAAGACGCAGCTTGCCCGCGAACCTCGCGCGCTTCCGCAAGTACGGATTAATCCAGATGTGAGCTCCTTGTTTGATGTAGAAGTGGATGATATTGTACTGGAAAACTACCAGCCTCATCCTGCAATCAAAGCGCCTGTAGCTGTATAGAAGGGATGGACAAACGATGTCGATTACATTAATAGCAGCGATGGACCGCAACAGAACGATTGGGATCGGCAATAAGCTGCCGTGGCGGCTTCCAGCGGAGATGGCGCTGTTCACGAAGCACACGCTTGGCAAAACCGTTTTAATGGGCCGTAAGACGTTTGAATCGCTGCCTAAGCCGCTGAAGGACCGCCATAACGTCGTCTTAACTAGGCAGTCTGATTTTGCCTCAGAGGGCTGTGAGGCCGTTCATTCCATCGAGGAGGCTTTGTCGCGTTTCGGCGAGGAAGAGCTTATGGTTATTGGCGGAACGGAAATTTATACGCAGTTTCTGCCGATTGCAGACAAGCTTTACCTGACAGCTGTTGATGTGGAAGTAGTGGGTGGCGACGCTTTTTTTCCTATGTTCAATGAAGCCGATTGGGAGCTAGTGGAAGCTATTCCTCATCGCAAGGATGAACGCAATTTGCATGATTTTACATGGCAAACTTTTAAACGTATAAACCGTTGAATCGGTTTTTCGCGGGGGTACAAGGACAAATATGACATCTTAAGCTCATTTTTTTGTGCTCTTCTGCATAGAACGTACGAACATTATGTTATAAAGTGCAAATGATTGTACGGATAATCCATTAACGATGGCAGGGTAAGAGTGTTAGGATTTTGTAAAATGCCTCGCGAAAAATTGAAAATGTTTGTTATTGAATAATTGCTGAGTTCCCGATATAGTTTGTTTAGAGAAGCCTTACAACGGTTGACGGGAATAACGGATGGAGGAAAAGCGATCATGTCTACACCTACTGGTTTTATGGAATATCAACGAGAACTCCCAGCCGATCGCGATCCGATTGAGCGGATTAAAGATTGGGAAGAATTTCATAAGCATTTGTCCGATGAACAGCTTCGTACGCAAGGTGCGCGCTGCATGGACTGTGGAACACCTTACTGTCATTCTGGGATGGAGCTTGCTGGCTCAACGTCAGGTTGTCCGATTAACAACCTCATTCCAGAATGGAACAATTTGATTTACCGCGGTTTATGGCGTGAGGCGCTGGATCGTTTGCACAAAACGAATAATTTCCCAGAATTTACAGGGCGGATTTGCCCAGCTCCATGTGAGGGCTCCTGTACGGTTGGCTTGATTGGTGATGCGGTTACGATTAAGACGATCGAGCAAGCGATTATTGACCGTGGCTTTGATGAAGGCTGGGTTGTTCCACAGCCTCCGAAGATGCGCACAGGCAAACGTGTAGCGGTTGTCGGTTCGGGCCCAGCGGGCCTTGCTTGCGCAGCGCAGCTTAACAAAGCGGGACATCTTGTAACGGTGTACGAGCGCGCGGACCGCATCGGCGGACTTCTCACTTATGGTATTCCTACAGTCAAGCTTGACAAGAAGGTTGTTCAGCGTCGTGTAGACTTGATGGCGGAGGAAGGCATAGACTTCGTTGTTAACACAGAGATCGGTAAAGATGTATCGGCTGATGAGCTGCAAGGCCAGTTCGATGCAATCGTATTGTGCGGCGGCGCTACGAAAGCGCGCCCGGTAGATATTGAAGGACATGAGCTCGAAGGCGTTCATATGGCGATGGATTATTTGAACGGCACGATTAAGAGCTATCTGGATTCCAATCTGGAGGATGGCAACTACATTTCTGCGAAAGACAAAAATGTCATTGTTATCGGCGGTGGCGACACGGGGACGGACTGCGTGGCAACAGCGCTTCGTCATGGCTGTAAATCGGTTACGCAATTCGGTACGCACGCTAAGGCTCCATTAGTACGCGATAGCGTAAACAACCCTTGGCCGCAGTTCCCGAACGTCTACACGCTGGATTATGCGCATGAAGAGGCAAAAGCGCTGTTCGGAGAAGACCCGCGTGCCTTCTCGGTTCTGACGAAAAAATTTGTTGGCGAGAATGGCAAGCTTACAGAGCTTCACACCGTACAAATCGAGCGTACAGTTGATCCGGAAACGGGACGCCGAATTTATACAGAAATCGAAGGCTCCGAGCAAGTATGGCCGGCTGATCTCGTGTTTATCGCGGTTGGTTTTGAAGGCCCAGAAAACACGCTGATTGATGCTTTTGGCCTAGAGCAGGACCGTCGTACGAATGTGAAGGCGCCTTATGGCAAATATACGACGAATGCTGAGAAAATATTCGCAGCTGGCGATATGCGTCGTGGTCAAAGCTTGGTTGTATGGGCGATTAACGAAGGTCGCGAAGCGGCTCGTGAAGTGGATAAGTTCCTGATGGGATCTTCCTTGCTTCCCTAAATTAATGGTATGATGAATTGAATAGCAGCTTATGAGAAGCGCCCTAGGGCGCTTTTCTTGTCGATAGGAGGGAAATGAAGCGATATATGATTAAATATGGACTGGATACAGTAACGGAACTAAAATTTGAGAAAATCGTGGCGAACATGGAGCGGCGCAATGATCAATGGGTAGATATTGAGCTGTTGTTTGAGCTGTCGGAGGCAACGCCCGCGCCTGATGATCTCATTGATTTTAGTGGACTGGTCATTTGTACACCAGAGGGCAGAATTGCCCAAATTGTGCCGCAGGACGAAGACTGTGACTGTGAATATCAATTTACTGCATTTGAGAAGGAGCAAATTACGGCTTTTATTTTGCAGGAGCAAAATCAGCTGAGAATTAGGCAGCTCCCCTCCCCAATATAAGGAAAGTTGTGGTAAAATCAGTGTGAGATGACGTAAAGGAGCGATTCGTCATGCATGCTGAAGAAGCTTATGTGTTATCCCCGGCAGATGTCAGCAATATTCGAAAATATGTCCAGCATAAATATGGAGCGCTGCCGCAGGAGAAGAAAACCGAAATGATTGCCGATGCGGTGAACCGCATTATACATAAGCAGCTTCCGTCGTTTGACGAGTCGATTAAGCGCCAGGTGACGGCGCAGCTTATTCGCACTGCGGTGCTGGAGCAGAAGCGCCCTGTACGTGCAGATGATATTTTTGCAGCTTGCTTATTATTGCTGGATGACCGCGAGCAGGATATTGAGCAGCCGATGCATCAATGGGTAGAGAAGCAGCTGCAAAGCGTTGTCGAGATCGAGCGCTATCGGCTGGCGATGGACAAGCTGCGCAGTTCTGCCGAGCGAATGGACACGAGCGCAGATTCTTTGCCAAATGCAAGTTTGTCGGTGAACGAGAGCTGGCTTCAGTTGAAAAATGAGCTGCAGCCAGCCGGCGATGAGCAGCTGGCCAAAGAGCCGCTTGCAGCCGGGGCGGCTGGCGCCTCCGGCTTGGCGGATGTCATACCTCTGCCATTGCCGCTGGCAGTGCCTCAGAACGCGCCAGTTCCTCGCAAACGGCGCAATCAAGCTATCGTGTACGGATTTCTCAGCTTGCTGCTTGTGAGCGTCTCGCTGCTGTATGGAGAGTCTCTGACGCGTGCGTTAAGAGGGGCACAGCCGGAGCCGGTCCTTCTTGCTCCCATTGAACCAGTGAAGATCGTCGAGCTGGATGGCTTGCCGCAAGAGCTGCGGTATGTAGAAATTGATAAGAAGAGGCTGACTCAGTATTTGAAAGGCAAATCGTCGATACTTGCCAGGCAGCCTTATTTAGATGCGATTATTGCCCAAGCGAAATCATTTGATATTCATCCGCTCTTGCTATTTGCTATAACTGGGCAGGAGCAGGCTTTTGTACCAACCACGAACAAACAGGCGAAGGAAATTGCGAATAATCCATTCAATGTGTTTCATAGCTGGAAAGAATATAATACGACGATTAGCGATTCCGCTGAAATTGCGTCGCGAACGATTGTGAATTTAAGCAAGGGACGACCTGAAGGCATGGACCCATTCACATGGATTAACCGTAAATATGCGGAAGACCCTAACTGGTCGAATGGTGTTCGGTCGATTTTTGCTTCTATGAAGCAATATGTGGAAACAACAAGCAAGAAGTAAAGAGGCGATTTGTTGAAGACATTAATTATTGCGGAGAAACCGGATATGGGCAGGACGATTGCTGCCGTGCTTGAACCAAAGGCAGCTAATCGCCGGACGTATTTGGAAGGCGACCGCTATATTATTACATGGGCGATTGGGCATTTGGTATCACTCGCCGAGCCTGACCAATACGATGCACGCTACAAACGGTGGAATGATCAGGACTTGCCGATCATTCCGCAGGTGTTCAAGCTGTGGCCGAATCCGCGGACGAAGGATCAGCTTAAGACGATTGGCGAGCTTGCGAAGCGCTGTGGCAGACTTGTGAACGCATGCGATGCCGGGCGCGAAGGCCAGCTTATTTTTCACCTAATCAGGCAATATTTAAAGCTGGCGCAGCCTACGGACCGGTTATGGATATCGGATTTGACGGCGGAGACGATTCGCCGCGGTTTTGATACGCTGCGCAGTGATGATGAATATGAACCGCTGACGAAAGCGGCTCGTGCCCGCAGTGAAGCCGATTGGCTGATCGGGATGAATGCTTCTCGCGCATTTACGATTCGCCATAAAGCCTTGCTTTCTGTCGGTCGTGTGCAAACGCCAGTTTTGGCGCTGCTATATGATCGTCATAAGGAAATTACGGCTTTTCAGTCGGAGACTTATTTTGTCGTTAAAGCGGCATTTGACCAGTCTGGATTTGGGTATTCTGGCATTTGGCAGGGGGAGCGTCTAACCGATAAAGCAAAGGCTGAGGCATTGGCAGCGAAAACAGCAAATAAGCCTGCGAAGGTAGAAGATTACCAGATAGCGGAAAGCAAGGAGTATCCGTTCAGGCTTTATGACCTGACGCTATTGCAGCGCGAAGCGAATGGCAAGCACGGCTATTCGGCTAAGAAGACGCTGGATATTGCCCAAGCGCTCTACGAGAAGCATAAGGTGATTACGTACCCGCGGACGAACTCCAACTATGTAACGGAGGAGAACATTCCGGTCATGGGCAATGTATTAACGATGCTTCAAGGCACTAGCGGCTATGGCGAGCTTGCGAAAGGAGCAGACCGCTCTCGCGTTCACAAAGGGAACAAAGCGGTTTGTAATCCGTCCAAAGTCGAGGATCACCATGCCATCATGCCTACACCGAAGCGTGCTTCTGGCCTCAGCCAGGAGGAGCAAAACGTCTATGACATGATTGTCAGACGTTTTCTGTCGCACTATTACCCGCCCGCCGTATATAAAAACCACACGGTGCTAACGGTCGTCGAAGGCGAAACCTTCCGCACGAAAGCGAAGGAACAGCTGGAGCCCGGCTGGAAAGTGGTGTTGCCCCAGCAGGATTACACTGCGGCCAAGCCTGCTAAGCGCGCCAAAGCCAAGGATGACAAGGAAGCCGATGACGAGGAAATGGTAACCGATCAGCCCTTTAAGCTCGACCCGAATGGGCCGGTTCATTGCAGCAGCGTTGAGGCGATGGAAAAAATGACGCAGCCGCCCAAGTCCTTCACAGAGGGAACGCTGCTCAAAGCGATGGAAGGCGCAGGGAAGTCGATGGAGGATGATGAGCTGCGGGAAGCGATGAAGGATACCGGTCTTGGCACGCCGGCGACACGGGCAGCGACGATCGAGCGGCTGAAGCATGTCGGCTATATCCAGCTAGCAGGAAAGAAGCTGGATATTACGTCGAAAGGACTCGCTGCGATTGAGCTCATCCGCAACGCCGGTGTTGAGCTGCTCGCTTCGCCCGAAATGACGGGACGCTGGGAGCAGCGTCTGCACCAAATTTCTAAAGGCGAAGCTTCGGATGATCGTTTTATTGCGCAAGTTAAGCAATTCGCAGCCGTCATCGTCGATAAGGTTCGTCAGCAGCGTCCTGCCGCACCTGGAACGTTCGAGGACACATCTGCGAAAGGGAAGAAGGCAGCAGGCTCGACGAAAAGCGGCAGCCGTACAAGCAGCTCACGCTCGTCAGAAGCGAAAGCAGGGGGGAAGTCGCCTGCCGGAGTTGGCAAGAGCAGAAGCTCCTCACGGTCAGCTGAGGGTAGCGAAGCAGTGAAGCCGCCCAAGCAAGCAGCAGCGTCTGCGGCTCCAAGAGGGCCGCTCGCTGCCTGCCCGAGGCAGGGCTGCAACGGCAGTGTGATTGAAGGCAAGCGCGGTTACGGCTGCAGCAGCTTTCGCGAGGGCTGTTCTTTTGTGATTTGGAAGGAACAGCAGGGGAAGAAGATTACGCTGCCGATGCTCCATTCGCTGCTGGAGAAGGGGGCAACGAGCCAGCTCGCCTTTAAGCAGTCCAATGGAAGCAGCATGAAGGGCAGGCTTGTATTGACCGACCGTGACAAAGGGACGCTAACGATTCGGCCTGCCGACTAGTTAGCAGGCCGCCATAACCTGCTTGAGGTTGTTCGATGTGAATGATGTGAATAAGCGCTAATGAAAATCGCAACAAAATAAGCCGCCAAACCAACGAGTATGCTGGTTTGGCGGCTTATTCTAGTTAAATATTGTGTTTGTTCAGCTAGCGGTTGATATAACCGTAGATGGCTTCCGGCACTTCCACTAAATCATTCAAAGTGAAAAAGGCACCTTTAGGCTGAACTTCAATATTGACAACATTATATTGCCATTCGGTATCCTTGCGCATATGAATGGCATGGATGCCTGCAGTCAAGGCGGGAACAACATCCGTGCGAATAGAATTGCCAATCATCCATGTGCGTGCGCGATCCAGCGATGTTTCAGCTAAAATGTCCTCCAGCGCTTCATTCGTTTTGTGTTGGCGAATATAGATTCGGTTATTAAAATATTTGCTTAAATTTAATTGATTAATTTTGCGGGATTGAATGAGCTGCTCGCCCCCTGTGTACAAATGCAGCTCATGGCCTTGATTAGCTAAAGAATACAGCGTCTCCTCCATATTCGGATAAGGCTCTGTATCATGCTCATACACGCTGAGCCCAAGCTTCCATAGAAAATCTTGTTCTACAGCGGAGCGCTTCCTTCCGGTTACATCGGAGAAATAAACATAGCTGTCAACGAAAGATTGAGGAAAATGCTCGCTCTTAAAACCAAGCACGGCAATTCCAGCAATGTCGATCTCTGTTTGTTTATCTCGTACAGTGTCCGCGGTTACTTCTTCATATCCGGCAAACCAGGTGGTCATCGCATCAACAAATTGACTAATGACCAAATAGAAATATTTATTACAATGAATTAATGTATCGTCGAGGTCAAACATAATGTGCTGCTTCATAGAAAGCACGGCTCCTTTAGCGCAAAATAGACTGTGTATGAAATCAATCTACAGTATCAGGAGCCTTACGTCAACGCAGCAAACCCGTTTCGGCAACACTGAATTAGGAAAATTAAGGATGAAAATTAGATTAGCTGGTCATTTCCAGAAAAATCATGCATATTTAAGCTGCGACACAAGCAGCGTTGTCTTGATAAAGGCAATGCGGCGGCGGATATAGAAATCCAGGCTGTCGCCCCGCAGGTCATTCGGAGAGATCACCTCCTCAGAGCTGTTATCAATAATCGTCAATTCTCCGTTTGAATAAAATTTAAAAGTCAAATCTCGACGTGGCCAACTTTTCTCAACGAAACGAAAATTTTCACAAGTGCTCTTCATGGTGATCCTGCCTCCCTTATTGGATGTTTAATAAATAGTCAATCAGAACTTTTGTTCAAATATAAGAATTTATAAGTTGTACACATATAAACTCTTATATTTCATCGCGAAACGGTAGCTTTGCCACCAGAGGAGGGCTTCAGCCGTTTCCGCTTGCTGTTTTCATTATACCAAACATTTGTTCGTGTGGAAACTGTTTTTTGTTTCCCGTAAACTAGATTTATATAAAAGAGCATTTTGCATAAATCCCCTGAGCGACTTTCAATGTACAATAATTAGAACGAAGCGGTTTTATCGCTCTAAATATTGCACCTAGAAGCGACCCGAATCGAATTATACAAAATGCTGAAAATATGATGCGTGAAACAAAGGGGCGCGAAAAATGATAAGAATTTCGAATTTGACGAAGGTTATTCCAGGCGGGCCGAAAGTGCTCGACGATATACATTTGGATGTGGAGGATGGCGAGTTTATCGCCATTAAGGGAGCGAGCGGAAGCGGGAAGTCGATGCTGCTTAAATGCTTGGCGCTGCAGGAAAAATGGACGCGGGGAAGCTACAAGCTGAATGGAACGGATGTTTTGAAGCAAGGGCTGACCGGCAGATTTAAAGTTCGCCGCGAGGTAGCTTATTTAGAAGAGAAGCCTGTACTGTATCCAAGCAAGACGGGGCTCAAAAATGTGATTATCGGATCGGTGACCCAAACACCCGCTTGGCGGCGATGGACCGGCATGGTGCGCAGCGACGATTATATGGGCGCTATGGATACGATAGAGAAGCTGGGCCTTATCGATAAAGCACATCTGAAGGCGGAGAAGATGAGTGGGGGAGAGCGCCAGCGTATCGCTGTTGCCCGCGCGCTCGTGCACGGCGCAAAAATCATTTTGGCGGACGAGCCGGTATCCGGACTTGACCCGCATACGGCCGATCAGGTGCTCGCCGATTTAAAACGGCTTTGCACGGAGCAGCGAGTTACGGTTATTGCCGTGCTGCATCAAGGCGATTATGCTGAACGGTTTGCGGACCGCATTATTGGTCTCAATAATGGCAAGCTTGTTCTAGACATTAGAGGCAGGCGCTTAACCGAACGGGAGAAAATGCAGCTATGAACGAAGTGAAGCTGAGATTGATTCAGCAGCATGAGCTTTCACAGGCGCTGGAGCTTGAGCAGCGCTGCTACTCTCCTGAGGCCGCGGCGACGGAAGCGGGATTCCAGTACCGTTTTCAGGAATATCCCTCGTATTTCTGGTCCGCTTGGTCGGATGACGGCAAGTTGCTTGGCATAGCCAATGGAATTCGGACGGAGCAGGAAAGCTGCGGTGACGAGATGAAGGGAAGCCATCAAGGCGAATACGCGGGAGACAACTTTTGCATACTGACTATTGCGGTAGATCCGGCTTTCAGGCGTAGGGGAATTGCTGCAAAACTGCTGGACAAGCTGATCCAGGCATGCGAAAATGAGAGGCTGAATGCGATTATTTTAATGTGCGAGCCGCATTTGATTTCTTTTTATGAACAGGCGAAATTTACATACGTAGGCAAGGCTTCTTCCACACATGGAGGAATTGAGTGGCATGAGATGAGGCGTAATCTGCATACAATGGAGCATTCTAGCGAATAGGCAGGTGTAGCCCGATATGGCGTTTCAATCTCCTGTAATCGTTCAGTCTGTCCGCAGTACGTTTCCAAAGGCCGAGCTGTGGCTGCCTCATATTAGCGGGGGATCCAATGAGGCAGCAGATAGTCAAATCAATGGGATCATTCACTCAGCAGCGCAGCATCTCATAGCTGAGCAAGGCACGCTTGAAGACCCGCATGCGGAGATGCAAGGATATTTTGAGCTCAAAAACAACCAGAAGGATGTGCTCAGCCTGTCTTTGTTCAACTACGCCTATACGGGTGGAGCGCATGGACTGACACTGCAGCAGTCGCTTACCTTCAAGCTGACTACGGGACGTTCTTACGCGCTTGCTGAGCTGTTTAAGCCTGGCAGCAATTATATCGTCAAGCTGTCCGCGCTGGTCACCGCTCAAATCAGGTCGCGAGATATTAGCACGCTGTCGCCGTTCAAAGCGATAAGGCCGGATCAGGACTATTATGTGGCGGACCGGACGCTGGTGCTTTATTTTGCCCTGTATGAGCTGACGCCTTATGCATTTGGTTTTCCGTATTTCCCCATCTCCGTCTATGACATTGAGGATATGATTAATGAAAATGGCCCGCTCGGACCAATGGTCGTCAATTATTGATATGTGCAACTTTGCAGCAGGAGAGAAGACAGCATGATTTATATCATTTTATTATGCGCTGTATTTGTCACGACGATCGCTTTCGTTGTTTATTTGCAGTATGTGAAAAAGGACAAGGGGCCGCGCTTTTCGGCGCCCCCCATTCGGCGACAGTCTTCAAGCTTGCAGGTCAGCCCAGTGAAAAAAAACGTTCCCAGCAAGCTGGAGGACGGTCGCAGCAAACAGGCGCACCAAGCTTTGGCGGGCAGCGCGGATGCAGCAAAGCTAGCTGAGGGGAAAAAGCTGCTTATTGTTGACGACCAGCCGCTCATTCGCCTCATGCTGGCAGAGCTGTTTCAGAAGGCGGGATTTACCGTCTATGAAGCTGCAGATGGGCTGAACGCGCTTGAGCAATTCGAGCGATATGGAGCGGACTGCATTTTGCTGGATTTTATGCTGCCTGATATGGACGGATTGGACGTGCTCTGCGCGATTCGCAAAAGCGATGCGAATGTTAAAGTATTGCTTATTACCGCGTACGGGGAGCCTGAAAAAATAGAGGCAGCGGCTGAGCTGGGCATTACCGAGTGGATAGAAAAACCGTTTGACACCGACCAATTGCTGAATCGGGTACTCGCGCTAGTTTAGCTAGTTTAGTGTGCCTGCTTCCGCCCTATAGTTAATGTCATAAAATATTAATGTCGTGATATATTTCGTTTGTTTGCTGGCATGAGCCCTTCCACCCTCACATATACTGCTTAATGATGGGGGTGGTGGAATGATTGCGCTCGTAATCGGGCTGGCTTTATTTTTCGCTGTATGTGCTGCTGCATTAGCCGGAGCTGTCAAGGCGCAGCAAAGTATCAAATCGTCGAGCCATCAGAGCATGACGGCTTATGCCACCTATATTCAAATGCAGCAGGATAAGCATGATTTGAATTTGTTTGGCCTTGCCCAGCAGCTCAGACGCAAATTTGGAGCGGCAGCTTCATTTGGGCTTTCCTTCAACACGATGGGGCTGTGTGCAGCAGCTTTGTTGTTTCTGGCGCCTGCCCTGCAGCAGGGCGGGCCAATTGTCGTCGGTATAGGCATTCCGCTTGCCGCGTTGTTTGCCTTAATGGTAAGTGCATCGCTGGCCGAATTGTCCTCGGCTATTCCGACCGCCGGGGGCGTCTATCATTGGTCCTCGGCATTAGGAGGACGTGTATGGGGCTGGCATGCGGGCTGGTTTCACATGGCTGGCTATATGGGGCTTCTGCTGCTGACCAATCTGCTGTGCGCCTCCTTGCTGGATGGAATGCTTGCAGGCTGGCTCGGTTACATGCCTTCAATATGGACGAAAGCAATCATTGCCTTGGCAATGGTGGTTACGCAAGCTGCTTTGCACAGTCGTGGTGTCCGTCTGCTGGCTGTTCTGCTGAGAAGTGGACTATGGCTGCAGCTTGTCGCTGCAATCGCTGCAATCGTCATTTTAATGGCGCTGTATTGGCCGGGTGCTTTTGCACCTGAGCTGTTATTTACGCTTCCTGCCCTTAGTGGGGAGGGGAAAGGCCAATCCGCCTTAGGGATGATTGCGGGCTTTCTGCTGCTGCAAAAGCTGTTTCTCGGCATGGACAGCGCTGCCCAAGGTGCCGAGGAGACGTCCGATCCCCGCATTCGCGTGCCATGGGCGATCTATTTGTCGACGGCTTACACGTTTATTATCGGCTTTGTGCTGCTGGCTGTGCTGACACTTGTGTGGCCTGGCTTCTCAAATGGAGGCATACCGACTGGCGGGAGCGAGTGGTTTGCAGGCAGTTTGCTGGAAGCTATCAGCCGTTCACCGCTGGTGACCCTGCTCCTAGTCGTGCTTCTCTACTCAAGCAGCAGCAGCGTGCTGATCGCTTGCTCCCGATTATTGTACAGCCTGACGCGCGATAAGGCTCTGCCTTTCAGCAAGCAGCTGGCAGGCGTTCACCCTGCAACTCAATCTCCCAGGAAATGCGTCTGGCTAGCAGCCGCATTGTTTTTCATTATCCTTGCAGCCTCTTGTGTGCTCCTTACAGAGCGCCTGCTCACAGCTGCTGTCCCTAGCTTCACACTAATTTGCCTTTACACGGCGTATGCAATCCCGATTGCGTTAGCGCTGCGCTCAGGGAAGAAGCACAAGCTGCTCATGGATGCGCCTTGGCATCTCGGAAGGTGGAGCCGCACGGTGAATATGTCAGCCCTGGTCTGGCTGCTGCTCAGTGTTGTGCTAGCGGCCAGCGTGCTTGGCAAAGAAGGTATTCTGGGTGCGGGGGCTGTGCTGCTTGTATCCGCAGTGCTGGATTTTCGATACCGGAGACGTCATCTGGAGACGCTGCAAAGCCGCCTGAATAAACCTCACGGGGAAATTATTAGAATTGAGCGAAAATTCAAGCTAACGGAATGAGGGGGAATCGCGGGAAATAGAAAGGTGGAAATGAGCCGTCTATTTCCCGGGGAAGCGCACAATCCAACATGTTTAAAATGATTTCGACAGCAGGCTAACGATTGCCTAATAAAGCTTAAAACATAGGATATCCTTCCCAGCTACAACAGATGGAGGGAGCAAAATCAGGGGAAACTAGATATGGCAAAATGAAGGCGCAAGAACGCGAAAAGCCCGCATTAAGCTGATACAAAATGTGTCGAAGCTTGCCTGTAAAAGGACGGTTCAGTTACGGGGAAATAGCGAATGTCCGCGGCTGATTTCCGCTTTTTTGCCAACTTCTGCTCCCAGCAAGTATAATAAAGGCAGCAACTGGTAGCTTAGGGGAGGACAAAACTATTGAGTCAGCATGATTTTTCAACGTTTTTAGACCAATATGAGCTTGGCGCACGATGGGAAATAGCTGCCGGAGACAGCGGCATGAACAATACAACGCGGATCGTGCAGGCGGGAAATAACCGCTACGTGCTGCGTATTTACAACAATCATCAAAATAAATCGACGGTTTTGCTGGAGCATGAGGTGTTATTTGGGCTGCTGGAGCAAGACGCGCGCCTTTTTGACGTTCCAATGCCTGTAGCGAATCGCGCAGGGCAGACCGTAACGGAGGCGCCAAGCGGCAAGCTGGCTACGCTATGCCATTTCATTGAAGGCAAGAGGCCTTCGGTCGAAAATATTTCCCACATTACAGGGCTCGGCATCGCTACGGCTGCTTTATGCAAGGGATTAAGTGCCATTAAGCCTCATGGCGAGCCTATTTATGATCCGTATTATAAGCTGGAGCAATCTTATGAAGCCATAGGCATTCCAGCTATGCGGGAAATTGCTAATGAAGCGGGGCTGCTGCCGGAATTTGAGGAGCAGATAGCTTGCTTGCAGCAGGAGCGAGAGCGTTTACAAAACGAGTTGAAAAACATAGCCGAGCTTCCCCGCCAGTGGATTCATGGCGATTTGAATTTCAGCAATTCCGTTGCACGTGGGGATGCTGTAGTCGGATTGCTGGATTTTGAATTTTGCACAGTCGATGTAAGGGCGATGGAGCTCGCTGTCGTTATCGTGGATTTGATTGATGGGGCAGATGAAGGGCGACTGGAGCGAATCGCCTTGTTTTGTGAAGGCTTTGGGTCGGAATTACGGCTGATGGAGGCGGAAGCAAATGCGATAACGCTGCTGCTTAAGCTGCGGATGCTTGATGTGACGCTGCATTTTATGACGCGCTGGCGGGAGCAGCTTGACGAAGCGGCGGTATTGCAGAAAATTGTGAGCCAAGCAGCAAAAATCGTGAACTGGACAGGCAGCAATGAACCGCGTTTGAAAGCGCTATTTCTTAAGCATCTTGCCGGCGTTGAACAACCATTATAGTCATTAACCACTATAATTTGAGGAGTTGGGCTCATGAGTGTTGCAGCAGCATTAGGATACAGCAGTGATGAAAGACTGCTCATTGTTAATGCAGATGATTATGGCTTATGTGGTTCAGTCAATAAAGCGGTGGAGCAACTGCTGGAAGAGCGCGCAGTAAGCTCGGCAACGATTATGATGCCGTGCCACGCAGCGCGGGAAGCGGCGAAGTGGTGCGCGCTGCATCAGGAGCATGATGTAGGCATTCATTTCACTTTTACAAGCGAGTGGGACAATTATCGCTGGGGCCCCGTGAGCAAGCCGGAGGATGTTCCTTCCTTGCTCGTAGAGGGCGGATATTTCCCGAAAGACAGCCGAACATTCGAACTGCAGGCCGAATCCGAGCAGGTAGAGCGAGAAATGGTTGCCCAAATAGAGCTTGCCCTGCAATTAGGGATGAAGCCGAGCCATGCTGACAATCATATGGGCAGCTTGTATGGGCTTGCGACAGGCAAGCATTTTTTACCTATTGTATTCGACGTATGCGCCAAATATGGCTTGCCTTTTCGCCTACCGCGCCATTTGCTTGGTGATCGCGCGCAAACAGCCTCTCCAGAGCTTGCTGAGCAGGCGAAGCAGCTCGGAATGCTGGCGGATTCCAAAGGCGTCATCATATTGGATTATTTAGTCGGTTTGCCATTTCAGCTGCAGGCTGGAGAAACATATGCGTCGTTCAAAGAGGCGATGAAACAGCAGCTGCGCAGCTTGCCGCCGGGTTTGACAGAGCTTATTATTCATCCTTCGCTCGTAACCGATGAGCTGCTATCCTTCCATGGGCAGCCTGAGAAGCGCGGGCTCGAGTTCCAGCTGTTCCGCGACCGCGAGATTGTGCAGACGCTGCAGGCCGAGGGCATCCGGCTCGTTCGCTGGTCGCAGCTGCAGCGTGTGCAGCGCGAGCGCTGTGGCTGGAGTCAATAAAACATCCTATTTATAGTGAGAAAAAAGGAGCTGCTAGCATGTCTTACCAATCCATTGCTGCATTATCTGAACAGCTGAGAAGCAATATTGGCCGCGTTATCGTAGGGAAAGAGCATATAGCCGATCTATTGTTTATCGCGTTAATTACCGGCGGTCATGTGCTGCTGGAGGATGTACCCGGGACGGGAAAAACGCTGCTTGCCAAATCGCTGGCGAAGTCGCTCAGCCTGACCTTCCGGCGTGTGCAATTTACGCCGGATTTAATGCCGTCAGATTTGACGGGCATCCATTTTTACAATCAGAAGCAGGGGGATTTTGAGTTCAGGCCCGGTCCTTTGTTTACGAATATGCTGCTGGCTGACGAAATTAACCGTGCAACGCCACGTACCCAATCCAGCCTGCTCGAATGTATGGAGGAGCGGCAAATAAGCCTCGAGGGCGAGACGATGCCGCTTTCGCGGCCGTTCATGGTTATGGCGACGCAAAATCCCGTCGAGCATCAAGGAACGTTTCCGCTGCCGGAAGCGCAGCTGGACCGTTTTTTATTCAAGGTTAAAATGGGCTACCCCACAACGGATGAGGCGCTGCAAATTTTGAAGCGCTTTAAAGAGGGAGACCCGCTGGAGCAGCTTGCACCAATTGCTGGAGCAGACGAAATTGCTGAAGCCCAGAAGCTATACACCTCCGTACGCGTATCGGATGATGTGCTGCTTTATATGCTGAAGCTAGTAGAGCAGACGCGGAGCAGGGAAGAGGTACAGACGGGCGTCAGCCCTCGCGGCAGCCAGGCGCTGCTGAGAGCCTCGCAGGTGCAGGCGATTTTGCGGGGAAGAGATTTTGTAACGCCGGATGATGTAAAAGCGATGGCGCAGCCCGTGCTGGCCCATCGTCTCGCGCTTCGTGGACTGCAGCGTACACAAGGCAGCGCAGAGAAAATTATCGAAGATATTATTAGGCGAACCGAGGTTCCTGCCGAGGCAGGGCTTCTCGCTAAATAGGCTAGTAAATAGACGATGCTCGTCGTTTCTTTTATTATCGCTGCAATCATTATAGTTATGCTACAAGCTAATGTATTTCGTAGGTTTGCCTTGCGGAACATTAGCTATTCCAGGCGCTTTAGTCAAAAAACCTGCTTTAGTGGGGATCGTATGGAACTAGTAGAGCAATTGTCAAATGGCAAATGGCTGCCTGTTCCTTGGCTGCGCGTCGAATCCCAATTGTCTTCCCAGCTCATCTTTCGCTCGCAGGATAATCTTGCGGTGAGCAGCGGGGAGCATTACCAGAATCATAAAAGCTTCTTCAGCCTTATGCCTTATACGAAAATTACTCGCACGCATTCGTTCGTCAGCGCCAGGCGCGGGGTATACAAGCTTCGCTCCGTTGCTCTGACCGGCGGCGATTTGCTTGGCATTCATCATGATATGAAGCAAATGATGATAGAAGGCGAGCTGCTTGTATATCCGCTCCCCGCACAGGTGAAGGTGGACGAGTTGCCCTCTCATAGCTGGCAGGGCGAGACGTCGGTGCGGCGCTGGATTGTGGAAGATCCTTTCGTTGTCGTAGGCGCAAGAGATTATCGTCCTAGCGATTCCTTCAAGGCGGTCAATTGGAAAGCGACTGCTCGGGCAGGCAAGCTGCAGGTTCATCAATATGATTATACAGCTGACCGGAAGCTGATGATTTATTTGAATGTCGAAGATCATGAGGGCATGTGGCGCACGATTACGGATGAAGCGTTAATCGAACGGGGCATTGAATGGGCAGCAGGAGCAGCGGAGGCCGTCACGGCCAGCGGCATGGAAGTCGGCTTCGCTGCCAATATGCCGCTGCAAGGCGAGCTTGAAAGTGCCATGCTGCTGCCCCGCAGCGGACATGACCAGTGGCTGGCGATATTGGAGCTGCTCGCCAAGTTGTCGCTAACCCGGACGGAGCTGTTTAGCGATCTGCTGCAAAGGGAGAGCGAGCGTGGTGTAAGCGGCTGCGATGTGCTCATTATTTCCGCGTATTGGAATGAAACGCTGGAGCTTGCTGCCCAGCAGCTGCGTTTTGGCGGCAATTCCGTTTCGATTTGGCTGTTGGAAGGGCTAGCTAGCGACCAGCAGCAGGCAGGTGGAGCATCATGAACAAATCGCCTATTGGAAAAATCGCAGGCATAGCTGTAGGGAAAGGCTTGCTTGAGCTGCTGTTTTTTCTGCCTTTCGTTTTGCCTTTCGGTGCTTATGCGCTTTCAGGCAGCCTCCTTATCGTATGGCTGATCAGCTTGCCATTATGCTATGGCGTCGGTTCTCTGCTGCTTGCCCTCTCAGAGAAGCTGATCAATAGCAATCGGGCAACTAGACTATTCCTTGCCTTGCTTATTGGCATTTTGCTTTCTGATGGTTTGCTTGCTGTATGCGGGGCAATTGCAACGGCATCAGGAGCAAGCTGGGAGGTTTGGTGGCCAGCGCTAGCTATTTTAGGCAGCATAGCTGCTTACCGCGGAATGAATGAACGGCTGTACAGCTGGCCGATTATGTTTACTGGCAGCACGATGATGATAGGCATTTTCGGCTATCTAGCGGTGCAATTGGCTAAATTTTGGCTCATTCCGCTTCAGCAATACTCAATATGGATGACAGCGGGCGGAATCATAGCGTTGATTGTTTATTTTTTCATGGTGAATGAGCGGCTGATGCAGCGCGAGACTGATCAGACGGGGCAGCATCGTCCAATTTCAGCCTCTGTAGAAGCCTTCAAACGTCAAAATAGATGGATGCTTGCTCTGCTGCTGCTTCCTGTTATTGCAATAGGCTTCATCAGGCAAATTACGCAGGGGATAGAATGGGCAGTACGTTCCCTCGTTCAACTGATTTTATCATTAATGACGGGTCGTGAGGCAGAGGTGCCCGATTCACCGCAGCCGGAAGCATCGACGCCGCCCGCTTTTCCGCCTGTGGAGCAAAAAGATCCTGCCCCTTGGCTCGTTTGGATTGAAAACCTATTGAAAGTCGTCATTATAATCATCGTGATTGCTGCGATCGGACTGGCCCTCTATTGGCTGCTGCGAGTCGTGTATCGTCTCTCGAAAAAATTTCTTGCCAAAATGGCAGAGCGCTCCGCTGAAAGGCTGGGAGACGAGCAGGGCTATACGGATGAGGTTGAAAGTTTAATGACCTTAAATAAATGGCAGGATGGCTGGCGGCTGCGCAGAAAAAGCAAAAGGGGAGAGCATGCTGTTAAGTGGGAGGAGCTCACGGGAACGAGGGAGCGAATCCGTTATTTATACAGCCGCTGGGTGAAGCGCAGCATAAGCAAGGGGTATGAGTTTGAGGCACATTTGACGCCTAGGGAAACGGCAGATGAGCTGGTCAAATGGCAGTTGGCTGCGAAGACTGAGGATAGCTATAGCGAAGCAGAACAAAAGCAGCTAATCAAGCTTTATGAGGAGGCGCGCTATAAGGAGGAGGAGCCGCAGGAAGAAGCGGTAAACTCCTTGTATGCGCGCCAGCAGAAACGCGGTAAATAGTTCAAAACAGCCTGGTCGGAGAATGGTCCGGTCAGGCTGTTTTGAATGGGGGTGTAACACAAGTACCGGCAAGTTTTTTTTGCTAGTAACATTAGATAAGGCAGGATTTCATCCTTAGCAAAGTGCTAGATAAAAGGTAAACAGAGGTTGTATTAACTCGTATATTGCCAATCAACCTGTACATGTAATAAGATTGACTTTGCGTTTCAATTTTACTTCCGTAGGAGGCAGATATTATGATAGGGCTTATTATAATAATTCTTTTATTAATCTATGTTATGTCCTGTTCTAGGCTTCTCTCTCGCCTAAGGTTTTGGTGCCTGACTCATGTCTAGTATTTCGACTCTGCTTGTTTTATGCGGTGCAGCTCTCCTTATACTATGGGCAATCAATAAGTATTTTGATAATCCTAATAATGAGGATAAATTCAAGCATGGGTTGATTCTTTATTTGCGAAACGTGATGCTAAAAGAAGAAGAGAACTAGGCATTATTACAACTGAAGAGACTAATACTGTTATTCAATACTTTAATAAATACCGATCATTTAAATTCTGCCCTACATACTTGTCGCTCTCACCGCTGCAGAAGCAGACCATGCTAAAAAGTATGCATTCATATGATTGTTGGAGCGTCAGAGCAACACGCCAAGATTCAGATTCAGACCCAGACTCAGATTCAGACCTTATATTTGAGCCTAGATGAAGGATAGTATCCGATAATTGACTAAATCATTATATTAACAGACACATTAATCCACTGGTATTTACATTTTCGTTCAAAGAAAGACCATCCTTAGTTGATGGTCTTTCTTCATAACTTGCCGTTACAGACGGTGATGAATAATTTGTCACAAGTAACGGCAAGCCTTTAAATGTAATTTTCTCCAAAGGTAGAAATCGGAATGCTCATACGCCGATTATTACGGGTTGAGCTCTTTTCGTTAAGCAGATAAATGATTAGGTTACTTGGATAAATAAAAAGAGCCGCGCATTATGCGGCTCTCAATCTGATTTTATCGCCCACCCGTATCCGAAGCCCAGACAGGAATCCAGCTATTAGGATAATGGCTATTGGTCATGGTTGTGTTATAGAGAACTAAATTTCCATCACTTTGCATGATCAGCGTGTCTCCAGTTGTGTTAGCTGGCAGCCCGCTTCCGTGATGGGCTGAAATCCAAGAGGCGGTATCGGCAAACCAAACGGATTGACGTTTAGAAGTATCAATCACCCAAACCGTATCAAACCCCCAACCCGTATAATACTCGAATTTACCTGTAGCATGGTTGAATCCAAAACGATTAAAGCCATATTGGTATACCTGTTGAAAACTTCCGCCATATGTGTACATTACCGGTTTCCCAATTGGTTCAAATATGAACGAAATGGCCCCACTTTTACTGGTACCACTACTCCAAATAGAAGCACCATTCTGATAGATGACAAAATTTCCGTCATTTTGCCAAATGGCTGAAAACCTACCATCTTGGGAGGTGAGATAGTCGCCCTTTGCAAAGCTGCCACCTATAGTGAGCTTATCGCCAAGATAGCCGGCGGAAGCCGTCGCTGGTAGGGCAAATACTAATAGCAAAAAGGAAGCCATAAAAATCCGAAAAAATCTGGGGAAAATTTGTTTGCTCATTTGACACACTCCTATAAGCTTTATAATGGTTAAAGCTAAATGCATAGAACAACAAACCGTTACCGTTAGTGCATGTTTCTGTGCAGCATTCAGTCAGGGGTGGTGAAGGAGAAAATAACCCTCCCCAATTGGTATGAAACTGGAATTAAGAATTAAACTTTTCTCAGGTTCACCTCCTTTGATAGACAAGGTAGCCAGTCCACATCATCAGACGATTGCACATACTTTTTTTGCCATTATATCAACTTGAAATAAAAATATCCATAATTTTCTATCTATGTTATTTAACAATGACTAGGCGTATGCCTCGCGCTCCTGGTCGAAAGGTCAAATGAAGATTCTGCGATGCCCCGAGAATGAGAAAAGATGACAAATTAATAAGCAATGGATGGATCATACTAGTGATCAGGGTAGAATGGACGAAGACACCTATTTGTATCTTCAATTTGTATCTTCAGAATAGAAAGAAGAACATGATCATAGCGGGGCTAATTTTTAGATTAGCATTTATACGAAAGAATTTATTTCCAAAATCGGGTTTTTGAAAGAACAGCTGCCGTCAAAAAATAAAGCTTGAATTACAGATTCCCTGTGTCTATAATGATATTGCAGCTCAATAGTAGATATTAAGTGTCTACAATAGATTTATTTAGAGGGCTACTCTAAACAAAACAGTGTCATATTTCTCTAAACTCTAAATAATCGTGGCGCAATAAGAACGACGAGTATTTAGAATGAATTTTTGTTGCACAATTAAAAATATTAAAACTCTCGGAAGGTGGTTAATATGAAACAACTTATGGATGTGGCGATTATTGGTGGAGGGCCAGCAGGAATGAGTGCGGCACTTGTATTAGGCAGAGCGAGGAAAAAGGTTATCGTTATTGATGAAGAGCGTCCGCGCAATCGGGTAACGAAGGAGTCGCATGGCTTTCTGACGAGAGACGGCATTAAGCCTAGCGAGCTGCGTCAAATTGCGCGCGAGCAGATCAGTGTCTACCCCACCGTTCAATTTGAAAATGACACAGCAGTAGCAGTAACGGGAAGCGATGGGGAATTTATAATTTCGACTGCCAAAGGATTAACCTTTGGGGCCAAAAAGCTGCTTTTTGCCGTAGGGATGAAAGATATTCCGCTTGCTATTGAAGGCTTAACCGACGTATATGGAAAAAGCGCTTTTGTATGCCCATATTGTGATGGCTGGGAGATGAGGGATAGAAAGCTTGTCATAATAGCCAATGGAGACAGTGCGCTGCACTTTGCCAAAACGATAGCAGGCTGGACAAGCCAATATACGATTTGCACCGATGGCCCTGACGAAATGACCAATGAGCAGCGTGAGGAGTTAAGGCGACATGATGTGCCCGTATATGCCTCGAAAATTCAGCGGATTGAAGCAGAAAATGGCAACGTTCACCAAGTCGTGCTGGAGGACGGTTCAATGATTGCTTGCGGAGGCATTTTCTTTGTGCCGAAGCTAGTGATCGGATCGGACCTGCCGCAGGCTTTGGGCTGTGAAATGACGGAAGCTGGCGCTGTTGTTGTCGATGATGTTGGCAAGACGGCTGTGCCGGGCATTTATAGTGCCGGAGATGCTGCCTCCCCAAAATATCAGGTCGTTACGGCGGCTTCTATGGGATCAATGGCGGCTATAAGCATCAATAGCGAATTATTGGGCGAATCATGGAGCGAGCGGGGATAACCACTTAATGACAGAATTTAAAAAAGAGGCTGCCCATGACCGGGTGCAAGCGCATCATATTGCGCTCTCCGGGCATGGGCAGCCTCTAAAAGTTGCCATCACAATCCGTTTTAATCTTCGGCTGTGGTGCTTTGAGCGATATGCGAAGCAATTTTTCTACCGTGGAAGCGTCCGGTTTCAATAAATATTTCATTCGCTTCATGACGTGAAGCAACAACACCAGCGAGAAACAAGTTCGGCACATTCGTCTCCATCGTAGCTTCGTCGAAAAATGGATACCCTTCCTCCGCCATCACGACGCCCGTATCCGTCAGGAAATCCCGATCCGGATGAAAGCCTGTCAGCGCAAGCACAAAATCATTCGCAATCGTATGCTTGCCCTCTGGATCTTCAAGCGTGACGCTGCGGTCATCGATGCTCGTAACGCGAGAGCAGAAGCGCATGGCAATTTGTCCCTTGGCGACTTTGCTTTCAAAGCCGGGCTTCACCCAAGGCTTAATACTTGAAGAGTAGTGCTCACCCCGATAAATGACGGTCACCTTCGCCCCGATGCGTTCGAGCTCAAGCGCTGCATCTATAGCGGAATTGCTGCCCCCAATAATTGCAACCTCCATGCCGGTATACGGATGGGCCTCGCGGAAAAAATGCGTCACCTTCTCCAGCTCTTCTCCAGGTATGCCCAAATAATTCGGATGGTCAAAATAACCTGTGGCAATAATAACATAGCGGCTGGAATAGGTCAGCGGTTCGCCAAAGCGATTCGTGCTGGAGAGCGTAAAACGGCCATTTTCACGAACGACGCGCGTTACCGTCTCATAGGGATTAATCCGCAGCTCATGGCGCAGCGCCGCTGTGCGATAATAATTCATCGCTTCAAGCCGTGAAGGCTTGTCATTCGGCGTCGTGAAAGGAATGCCGCCAATTTCAAGCAGCTCCGGCGTGCTGAAAAAATGCATATAGGTCGGATACTGCGAGATCGAATGGACCAGATGGCTTTTCTCTATAATAAGGGGGCGGATTCCGATGCGCTGCAGCTCAATTGCCGCGGCAAGGCCGCATGGACCCGCGCCAATAATGATAGCTTCTTCTCTAATCATGTATGTACCTCCGATAATGATTTCCCAACCATTGTACTGCGACGCGTGGAATTAATGCAAATTTGGCGAATGGCTATCTTGTACACCAGTTGGATTATTGTATAATAATGTGGAAACGTTGTTTTATAGAAGGAGGTCAAACATGCCGCGACGGTTTGTAATAGAAGCAGTAATGGTGGCTACTTATGGTCACCTTCTCGTTCCAAGCAGCGCCATTGATTATGTTGTTCCTTATTCATCCATTTTGGAGCTATATGATATGAGAGACGGATCAGATCCCGTTATGGAGGATCCAGATGATGATGCTCATGTCAAAAATAAAATCGGCGAGCTGATTGCTTTTTTCGAAGATCCGCTCAATCGTAAAAAAATCGAACGCACGATGCAGGTGCCGTGGCGGGAAAGCTCGCCGCTGCTGCTGAACGAGCGAATACAGTTTACAATTGTACATGCTGTGGACAGCGCACAATACGGCGAAGCATTCGATCCGATCGAAACGGAGCTGCTGCTGACTGCACTGAAATTTAATTTGCCGCTGCTGTCCGACCAGTTTGAGTTTCAGGATAAGCTGATTCAAGCTGAGATCCCTGTGCAAATTTACGACATTGAGGATTTTGAGTTTGCGGTGGAAGAGGGCATTTCCGCTACAGATATGGAGTTGTCCAAAGATTTTTGAGCAAGAAATTAGAGCAACGCGAACAGCCTTCTTGCATGAGCTGAGCTTCAGCTGCAGCCAAGAAGGCTATTTGACTTTACTTGGCTTGCATTTGCTGGTTGACTTTACTACTTGGCTTCGCCAAAACGCCGGAATTATTCCCGATCAATCGCTTCCGCCATCGTCTTATCGGTCAAATGGGCGTAAATTTGCGTCGTCTCCGGCGATGCATGCCCAAGCTGCTCTTGCGTTTTGTACAGGTCATTGCGCAAATAATAGTCAGTTGCGAACGAATGGCGCAGCTTATGTACGGATAAGTAGGGCTTGCCGAAACGCTTTGCATATTTCATCACCATCGCCTGCACGGCCCGTTTCGTCATGCGCGAGCCTTCTTTTTTGCCATTCGCAATGGCAAGGAACAGCGCTTTTTCACGCTTTGGCGCTTTATAATGCGTGTCGCGCATTTGCAGGTATACTTGAAGGTCATCCACCGCTTCCTGGCGAAAATAGACCGGGGTTTTAAACGAATCGTCGTTTTTACCTTTGCGGTAAACATGCGCGAGCTTTTTTTTCATATCAATGTCGTCGACGTTGAGATTAATGAGCTCGGATACGCGCAGGCCGGAATGCAAAATAAAGCTGATAATGCACGTATCCCGTATTTTGTTCAGCTCATAGGAATACAGCGCCTGCTTGTTGCCGGCAAGATCGCTTTCGTAGCCGCTGGCAATATAAGCAAGAAACTCCCCAATCTCCTCCTCCTGCAGCAGCTTGCCTTCCAGCTTCGCCGCTGTATCCTTAGGCTTGCTTGTACGCTTAATAGCGACCTTCGCCATGACATTACGCTTCAACAGCGGATAAAACTGCTCATCCTCAGCGATTTGGCTCAAATAATGAAATAGCGAGCGCAGGGAGGACAGCTTGCGAGTAATCGTCGTTTTACGATTATTATGGCTCGGATGGGTGGCGAGAAACATGCGGAAGCTGTCAATGCTGTCCATATGCAGCTGCTCCAGCTCGCTTAGCTGAACGTCCTTGATGACCGCCGCCTCAGAAAGCCCTTCCGTAACGAGCCAATTCAAAAAAAGCTCATAATCCCTTACATACTCAAGCAGCGACGAAGGAGAGAGGTCGGGCAGCTTGTAATTAATAAATTTCTCAATATACCAAGGCATAGATGGAACCCGTTTGTCCAGCTCCTGCCGATCCTTCACTTTTATAATGTTCATCCTATTTCACCTCTGCCAATCATCTGACCCTCATTATATCAGTTCCCTGGAGAAAACTCCCGTATAGCGCGCTAGCCCACAGCATATGCTTGTCTGCTTGTTCAAGCATTAGTAAATTCATGTAATTATGCAATTAAGGTTACTTTCGTTTAAATACTATGTTAAACTCATACGAGTGCTGAAAAAAATAAAAAATATTTTTGAAAAATAAGTTTTTGTACTTGTTTTACAGAGGAGGAATATTAGAATTATGAAAAATAATCGAATATTTCGCAATTGCTTAGCATATATATTTGCGATTTTTTTGGTCGTCAGCTTGCCGCTTCAAATCGTTGGAGCCGCGGCTCCAGCTACACTTAGCTATGGCAGCAAAGGGGAAGATGTTCCCGACGTTCAGTATCGATTAAAGATTTTAGGGTATTTTATGAATGCCGAGGTAACGGACTTCTACGGTAAAATGACGGAAGATGCCGTGAAACGCTTTCAAAAAGATTACGGCCTCCAAGCCGACGGCATTACGGGCAAGCAAACCTGGAAGACGCTGAAAAAAGTATCCGTCAGCGAGCATGAGCTGAATTTGCTGGCTCGCATTATATTTGCCGAATCGCGTGGCGAGCCGTTCAAGGGGCAGGTCGCTGTAGGTGCTGTCGTAATGAATCGGTTGGCTTCCTCGCAGTTCCCTGATACGATTAAAGGCGTCATCGAGCAGCCAGGCGCATTTACAGCGGTTGATGATGGACAGTATAGACTGCAGCCAGATTCCACAGCTTACAAGGCTGCTGTCGAGGCTATTGCCGGAAATGATCCGTCGAATGGCGCACTGTATTATTTTAACCCGAAGACTGCAACGTCATCTTGGATTTGGACGAGGGAACAGCTCTTACAGATTGGAAATCATATTTTTGCCATTTAATAGCTTCATATCCAGCACACTGCTGCAAAAACTCGCCAGCTTCCCAAACATGGGAGGCAGGGCGAGTTTTTTTGTAGGCTTCACTTTGCTGAATTGGTATAATATTCATAATGATCGAAAGGGGCATATCCATGGAACGTAATAAGAAATGGCGAAATATAGTCATTGGCGGACTAGCCTTGCTCGTGCTGCTGGGCGTTTTAGAGTATAAAGGGATCATTTGGCATAATTCCATATTTGCGAATGCCTATGAGGTGAAGGGGCTGGATGTCTCGCATTATCAAGGTGAAATAAACTGGCAGCAAATAAAAGCGGCGGGGAAATATGAATTCATGTTTGTGAAAGCGACGGAAGGCAGGGATTATACCGATGAGTGGTTCCAGGCAAATTGGCAAGGAGCGAGGGAGCAGCGCTTTCTGACGGGAGCGTATCATTTTTTCACAACGAAAAGTACGGGGGAGGAACAGGCGGCCCATTTTATACAAACTGTTCCAAATGAGCAGGACAGCCTGCCGCCCGTCATCGATCTGGAAATCAGCCTGGACCATGACCAAGCGGGCGTACATAAGGAGCTGAAGGCGCTGGCGGACGGCATGGAGGCGCATTATGGCAAAAAGCCTATTTTGTATGTGACGTATGATACTTATCATACTTATGTAGAAGATGTAACCGTATTTGCTCCCTATGAAATATGGATTCGCGATATTGTCAAGCATCCGAAACTTGGAGAGCGAGGCTGGCAGTTCTGGCAATATCATAACCGCGGACATGTGGCAGGTATTGACATGTACGTCGATATCAATGTGTTTAAAGGAAGCCGTGAAGCTTTTTTGACGCAGTTTTCGGCCGCTCCTTCCATGATTTTGGCGGACTGAGGTTTCGCTATTCTGGCTTTTGATCCGATTTCAGGCTGTACGCGGACAGGAAAGCCGTTATTGCCATGATTCTCCCGTCAAAATGGCGACGGACGGCGCAATAGCGGCTCCTGAGTCCGGCTTACTAGCCATAACCCGTGATTTTGTTAAAATAGCGGCTGCTGTGTCCACCAAGTCTATCTTTGTGCAGATAGTCAGCGCTGAAACGAAGCGCATGAAGCTGCCATTCGGTACGCAAATTCACATTCATGAGGGGTGACCTTGCTGGTAACAGAGTAAATAGGTGTGATGTTAAATTCATCTGAATTTGGTTAACTATATTAATTTTGTTAAGGTGCCAAGGTTGCAGCGGCAAAAAAGGCGGCTGACAGCAGCAGGCAAAGCGGCGTAAACAAATACAGGTCGAATTTGGCAAAGCGGGTGGTGCGGACTTTGCGGAAAAGGCCGACATAGTTGAAATCGCCAATCGTCCGCAGCATAAAGGCGGCTGCACATGCCCAGCAGCTCCACTTGATGAAGGCCGCGCCTAAGAAAACGGGGAGCAGCCTTCCTTGCATGAGCAAGAGCATCGCCGCGCAAAACAGCAGGCAGGCTACGATCATCGTACCTGCTGCTCCCGGCACAAATAGGGTTTGCTGCGATCCCGCCTTCGTAGGCAATGCAGCGCTGGCGCCCCATTTGCCGCCAAAAGCCCAATAAACATGAATACCGCCCAGCAGCAGCAAAATGAACCCGCTTAAGGAAAGCCACAGCATCATGCGAATTCACCTCTCATTTTCAAGCCTTCCCAAATCACTTCGAAACGGCGCTCAAAGCCTGTCTGCATTTGCCATGCCTCCTCAACTGACGCTGCCCAGGCTAATAGGGCGTGAAAATACAAGCCTGCGAGCACGGCTGCGACGTCTGCGCTAGCGAGATAGCTTGGCAATTGATTTTGCCGCTGTGCCTCATTCAGAAGGCCATTCAGCAGCTTCTCAAATTTATTAATGACATTAAATTCTTCTTGCATGAGCAGGGGAGAGCGCAGTATTTCCGTTATGGTGAGCTTCGCGAGCCCAGCGTTTACGGCATATTTTTGAAACAAGTCGCGAAATAACGTTAGCAGCTTTTCTTTAATGCCATTAATTAATGCGTATCG
This sequence comes from Paenibacillus sp. JT22N15, assembly GCF_059383755.1. Classification (NCBI taxonomy): domain Bacteria; kingdom Bacillati; phylum Bacillota; class Bacilli; order Caryophanales; family Paenibacillaceae; genus Paenibacillus; species Paenibacillus sp. JT22N15. The sequence continues at coordinate 199,161 of NZ_JBXENV010000003.1, forward strand.
CTCAAGGTTTTCTTCCGTCACTTCCAACTGCATCTGACCCAAGTCAAGGAGGATGGCTTCCTTGCGTGGAAAATAGTTATAAAACGTTCCTTTAGCAACGCCGCAGCTTTGCGTAATCTCATCAATGGTGACGTTTGCAAAGCCTTTTTCCCGAAATAACTGCACGGCATGCCTAAAAATAAGTTCTTTAAGCTCCTGTTTCCTTTGCTGTCTCAACACCATATACGAACACCACTTTCACTAGTAATGACTACAGTCAATAAATGACCACAGTCATTATTTTAATGTGAGCCCCATTATTTTGCAAGTTTTTGGCAAGCGCTATAAAAAGTCCACCATTATAAATATATTCGAATTTTAAAATGTAACCGCATTCAATATGATAGAGCTGTACAAAGAGATTGCAATAGCAAAGGGAGGCTTTATATGATCGCACGATTCAAAGGAAGATCAGCATTCACAGCATTGCTATTATCGCTAACACTCGTTGTGGCAGGATGCAGCGGAGCAGGCAACGGGGGAAACACGCCAGCAAGTGAAGGAGCCAGCAGCCAGCAGCCCGCGGAATCGCCGAAAGGCGAGGCGACAGCGACGCCAGAGGAGAAAGAGCCTGTAACGCTCAAGTTTACGTTTTGGGGAAGCCCGCAGGAGAAATCGGCGATGGAGCAGGCGACCAAAACCTTTACGGAAAAATACCCGTGGATTAAAGTCAACGCCATTCATATTCCGGAAGCTGACTATGATGCGAAAATTACGGCGATGGTTGCAGGCAACGATTCCCCGGATCTCGGTTATATGCACGGGGAGCTTGCTGACCCTTGGCAGAAGGAAGGGAAATTCGTCAATCTGTTTGAGCTGCTGGATAATGACGAGGAGCTAAAGCGCGAGGATTTCCTCGACTATATTTGGTTCAAATCTTCCGAGGATTTTGCTTACGGCATTAGCACAGCGGGCGAGACGTTCGGTTTATTTTACAACAAGGATTTGTTTGATCAGGCGAATGCCGCGTATCCGCCATCGAAGCCGGAGGAAGCTTGGACTTGGGATGAGTTTGTCGACGTTGCCAAAAAGCTGACGATTGACAAAAACGGCAAAAATGCCTCAGAAGCGGATTTTGATCCGAAAAACATCCGCCAATACGGCGTTTCCTTTGAAACCTGGCATGGCCCTGTACATGCAACGGTGATTAACAATGAAGGCGAATGGATTACAAAGGATGGCAAATTCGGCTTTAGCCAGCCGGAGGCGACGGAAGCGATTCAGCGTCTAGCGGACTTAATAAATGTGCACCATGTTGCGCCATCTCCGGTACAAATGAAGTCGATTCCTTCGCAGGCGGTAGCGCTGCAATCGAAGCTGGTTGCGATGTCGATGCATGGACAGTGGATCAATCTCGATCTCGGGGCGGCTGGAGTAAACTACGATATTGGCGTCCTGCCAAAAATGAAGCGCAGCGTGCCAATGGGCATTAGCGGGGCATCGGTCATTTACCAATCGACGAAGCATTTGGAGGAAGCATGGCTGCTGACGAAATTCCTGGAAAATCCGGAAGGCTCGATTGACCTCTACAAGGGCGGCCTTTGGATGCCAACAATGACGAAATGGTACACCGATCCAGAGCTTGTGGCGAAATGGGCAGAAAATAACCCGGCGCATCCAGCGGGCTTCAAGGATGCGATGATGAACAATCTGTTGAATAACGGCGTTCCGACCGGCTCTTATTATATTAAAAATTTCTCGAAGGTGAATGCCATTACCTTCTCCGGCATGGATGAAGTATGGCTAGGCCGCAAAACAGCGGCAGAAGCGATGAAGGAAGTCGAAGCGAAGGTGCAGCCGGAAATCCAGGGCCGCTATGATGTGAGCGAATAAACGATAATACGAGTTTGGAGAGAGCTGTTATGAAACCACTGGCAAGCGTTCATGAGCGTGAATTAAAGGCGGAGCGCGGAGCTGGGCAAAAACGGAAATTCGGAGAGCTGGGCTTCGGCCTGCTCTTCGCTTCTCCAGTGCTGCTGGGCTACGTCATTTTCGTCATTGTGCCGATTGCGGCAACCTTCTATTTGGGCTTTACTTCCTACAGCGTCGGCACTGTGCCGAAATGGATCGGCTTTGACAATTATGCCAGCTTGTTCAGCGGGGCAGATCCCTTTTTCTACCCGGCCGTGAAAGCAACGGTTTATTATGTTGGACTGAGCGTGCCGCTGGGCATTATTTTATCGTTTTTTTTAGCGATACTGCTGAATCAGCAGGTTGCGGGCAAAAGCTTTTTTCGCGGCGTCTTTTATTTGCCCGTTATTATTCCGCTTGCAGCGTCCTCGATGGTGTGGATGTGGCTGCTGCAGCCGGATTTTGGGATCGTCAATTATGCGCTGGATGCGCTGCATTTGCGGGCCTCCAGATGGCTCGGCGATACGACCTCCGTGGTGCCGACACTCATTTTGTTCAGCTTCTGGACGCTGGGCAATACGATCGTTATTTTTCTTGCAGGCTTGCAGGGCATTCCTGCCCATCTGTATGAGGCCATTGAGCTGGACGGAGGCAATCGGCTGCATAAGCTGATTTATATTACGATTCCGATGAGCTCGTCGATCATTTTTTTCAATACGGTCATTGCGTTCATTAATGGGTTTCAGACGTTTGTGCAGCCAGCCGTTATGACGCAGGGCGGGCCTAACAATGCGAGCTTGCTCTATGTGCTGTATTTGTTCAACGAAGGCTTCAAATCTTCACGTATGGGCAGCGCCAGTGCGATATCTGTCTTGCTGTTTCTCGTCATTATGCTGTTCACCGCAGCGATTTTCTACTTCTCCAAGTCTTTGGTCTACTATGAGGGCAAGGAGGAACGCAGATGAAAAAGCAATCATTGGGCAATCGAATCGTTATTTACGCGCTGCTTATTGCCGGAAGCCTGTTTTTCCTGTTTCCGATCTTTTGGATGCTGCGCACCTCGCTTATTAATATGGGCGATCTGTATCAAATGCCGCCGAAGCTGCTGCCGGACGATTTAAGCTGGGAAAATTTCGAGCAGGCGCTAGGCGCCTATCCGTTCGGACGATTTTTTCTCAATAGTACCATCATTACGGCATCGGCGATGCTGGGCGTGCTATTTTCCAGCTCGGTCTGCGCTTACAGCTTCTCGCGCATTCACTGGAAGGGCCGCGACAAAGTGTTTGGATTTATATTAACGGGGTTAATGATTCCGTTTTTCGTCGTCATGATTCCGCAATATGTGTTCTGGAATGCGCTGCATTTGACCGATACGTTCGTACCGCTCATTGCACCTGCGTGGTTTGGAGGCGGCATATTCAACATTTTTCTGCTGCGCCAGTTTTTCTTAGGTATTCCGACGGAGCTGGATGAAGCCGCTAAGGTGGACGGAGCCGGGCATTTCCGCATCTATCTGCAAATCATTTTGCCGATTGGCAAGCAGGCGATGATTGTGGTTGGCTTGCTTACATTTTTGGCTAACTGGAACGATTATTTAGGACCGCTGGCTTTCATTACCTCAGAGAGCAATTACACGCTCATGCAGGGGCTAACGCTGTTCCAAGGCTCCTATTCGGCGCAGTGGCATCTGATGATGGCGGCAACGTCCGTTATTGTTATTCCTTCGCTGATCGTCTTTCTCGTGGCGCAGCGGCATTTTATTGAAGGCATTGCCATGACGGGAATAAAGGGGTAGCAGGGGAAGAAGGACGTAGGAAAACGAAGAGGTCCATGAAAAATAAAAAGGGAAGGCGCCTGCTTGTTCGAGCAGGCGCCTTCCCTTTGCTGCAAATATAAGAAAGTATAAGTTTCCCCCTTATACTCCGCTTATATTTCTCGGACTGAAACGCGCCGCACCGCCAAAGGACGGCGACAGCCGTTTCACCTTGAAATATAAGAATTTATAAGTTTTACACGTATAAATGGGCTTATATTTCTCCGACAAAGCTCTTCGGTCGTCCCAGAAGGACGACGAAGTCGTTTTTGCTTGGTGCATTTAGCTGCTGGCCAGCTTGCCGAGCAGCACGGACTCCACCTTGGAAATATGCGCCTCCATAAGCAGGGATGCGTCTGTTGGCTGCTGTGCAGCAATGGCGGCATAGATGGCCTGATGCTCGCCTTGCAAGCGCTCCGCTGTTGAGCGCTCTGCATAAAACCACAAAGCCCGTGTATCCTTCATGCTTTCGTGCAGCTTGGTGGACAAGGATTCCATCATCTCCAGCAGCACAGGGTTATGGGTCGCCTTCGCAAGCTCCTGATGGAAGCGGATATCGGCCTGTTCGCTGAAGGCTTCATCGCCAAGGCGTTCATGCATGCTCTGCAAAATGGAGGCCAGCGCTTCAAGATCGGCTTCGGTCCGATTGCGGGCAGCCAGAGCAGCACAGCCAGTTTCCAGCACCTTGCGCACCTCCAAAATATGGCGCAGCGTCTCCGCACGGTCCATCCACGCTTCGTCATAGAGAAAGCTTGGAGCCGATAGGGAAGCTGGCTCTGGAGGAGCTGTGACAAACGTGCCGCTGCCTTGGCGAATGTTCAGCCTGCCCATGGCCCGCAGCGCGCTTAATGCCTCGCGGATTGTAGATTGCCCAACGCCATAGGAGGCGGCAAGGTCGGCAACAGAGGAGAGGCGGTCGCCAGGGGCGAGCGAGCCGTCGTCCATTTTTCGTTTAATATCGTTCATGACCCACTCATAGCTTTTGAGCGGCCGGTTTGGGCTAATGTCCATAATAACTCCCTTCAAACAACGAACTGCCGTGCTTAAAAATAGCGCTTTCGCTTTTATCTATTTTATTGTATACTTTTTTTAATTTAAAGTCATCAGATGACCTGATTAATTAATTAATTAATTAAGGGATGGCAGCTTTATTTTAGGGAAGGGGACATCAATATGCTTCAGCAAACGATCCGACAACAACTGCTCGCTATAGTGGGAAGCGACTATTATAAAGATGATCCGCAGTCGCTTGTGACCCATTCTTATGATGGGACACCGATGCTTCAAGCACTGCCAGACGGCGTTATCTATCCCGCGAATACGGAGCAGGTGAGCGCAATTATGAAAGTGCTGAATACGCATCGCATTCCCGTTATTGGCCGAGGCTCGGGCACGAACTTATGCGGCGGAACGGTCCCTGTAGAGGGGGGGATCGTGATGGTCATGCACCGAATGAATCGCATTTTGGAGGTCGATCTTGAAAATTTGGTAGCCGTCGTGCAGCCGGGGATGATTACGAAAGCTTTTATCGCCCATGTGGAGTCGCTCGGCTTGTTTTATCCGCCCGATCCGAGCAGCATGGCGATTTCGACGATTGGCGGCAATATCGCCGAATGCTCCGGCGGGCTGCGCGGGCTGAAATACGGCACGACCAAAGATTACGTCCTTGGCCTTGAGGCGGTGCTGGCAAGCGGCGAAATTATTCGTACCGGCGGCAAGCTGATGAAGGACGTAGCTGGATACGATTTGACCAAGCTGCTCGTTGGCTCGGAAGGAACGCTGGCGATTATTACCGAAGCGACGCTGAGGCTTGTGCCGCCGCCGAAGTTCAAAAAGACGATGCTGGCGATGTACAAGGATTTGTATGGCGCGGCGCGAACCGTTTCCAAAATTATTGAAAGTCGCATCATCCCTTCAACGCTCGAATTTCTCGATAATGCGACGGTGCGGGTGGTCGACGACTTTGCCAAGCTCGGATTGCCGCTTGATATGGAGGCGATTCTGCTCATTGAGCAGGACGGAGAACCCGAAATGGTAGAGCGGGATATCGCACGGATTGAAGAAATTTGCCGCAGCGAGCAGGCGCATAGCGTCAGCGTCGCTGAAAGTGCGGAGGAAGCACTCAAGCTGCTGACGGCACGGCGTAGTGCTTTTACCGCATTGGCACGATTAAGGCCAACGACGATTCTTGAGGATGCGACGGTGCCGCGCTCCAAAATTGCCGAAATGGTGCTGGAAATTAACCGGATTGCCCAAAAGCATCAGGTGACCATTTGTACCTTTGGCCACGCCGGCGATGGCAATCTTCATCCTACAGCAACGACTGATGCACGGGATCAGGAAGAGATTCACCGCGTCGAGGCGGCGTTTGAGGAAATTTTCGAGGCAGCTATACGGCTCGGCGGAACGATAACGGGCGAGCACGGCGTCGGCCTTGTGAAATCCCCTTATCTTGAATGGAAGGTCGGCTCCGCAGGCATCGAAGTGATGAAAGCCGTTAAACAGGCGTTCGACCCGCATCAGCTGCTCAATCCCGGCAAAATATTTGCCAAACAGTCGCGCAAGAGGGTGGTGCTTCAGCATGGTTAAAACGGAACCAGCATGCAGTACGCCGCGCTCCCCGCAGCTTCAGCTTGCGGGAAAGCTCAAGCTGCGGCTCGATGAGGATCAATTGACGAATTGCATGCGCTGCGGCTTCTGTCTGCCTGCTTGCCCAACGTTTCGTGAAACGGGCATTGAAGCGGAATCGCCGCGCGGCCGCATCGCATTGATGAAAGCGGTTACCGACGGTTTAATGATGCCCGACCAGTCCTTTGAGGAGCAGATGAGCCATTGTCTCGGCTGCCGTGCCTGCGAGCCGGCTTGTCCGGCAGATGTGAAATATGGCCAGCTCATTGAGCAGACGAGGGAGGCGATTGAAGAGCATACGGAAAGCCACCGGTGGTGGGTGAAGCCGCTGAGGCAGGTGGTGTTCAAGCAGCTTTTCCCGCATCAGAAGCGGGTGCGTCTGCTCGGCGGTGCTATGCAGCTGTATCAGCAATCCGGGCTTCGCAAGCTGGCGCGCAGCTCTGGCGTTATGAAGCTGCTGCCAGCGCATTTGAGCGAGATGGAGGAGGTGCTGCCGGATGCCTCAAGCAAAGGCATCGTCCAGAAAATCGGCAGCCACCATCCGGCCAAAGGGATGAAAATAGCTACAGTAGGCATGTTTCGCGGCTGCCTCATGGATATGCTGTTCACGGAAACAAACATCAAGACGGTGGAGCTGCTGACGGAAGCTGGCTTTGAGGTCATCATACCGGATACACAGGCTTGCTGCGGAGCGCTTCACGCACATAGCGGGGAGACGGAGGACGCCCGGTCACTAGCGAGGAAGAACATTGCTGCTTTTCAGGATGCTGGTGTGGATTATATCGTATCCAACGCGGGCGGCTGCGGCGCTATCTTAACGGAATACGATCATTTGCTGCATGAGGATGAGCAGTGGAGGGAAGGTGCGGTGTGGCTGGCGAAGCGTGTGGTGGATATTAGCGATTTGCTTATCCGCTCCGGCAAGCTTGCTACCGCCCAAGCGAAGGAACAGCCGATTCGGATTACGTATCAGGATTCCTGCCATTTGCGCAATGTGATGCGCTCTGCCGATGCTCCGCGGAAGCTGCTGCGAGAAGTAAGCGGCGCTGAGTTTGTGGAAATGTTCGAGGCTGACCGCTGCTGCGGCTCGGCGGGCACCTACAATATTGTTCAGCCGGAAATGGCAGGCGGGCTGCTAGAACGCAAAATGGAGCACGCCAATGCGACAAAGGCCCATTATTTGCTCACAAGCAATCCTGGCTGCCTGCTCCAAATGAAGCTTGGAGTAGCCAAACATGGTGATGGTCAAATGCAGGTGCAGCATATCGTTGATTTTTTGCATGATCGTTTAGTTCATAACGAATTGCGGGAGGCTGAAATTTAATGGCATTAACCATTGAAGATTGCAAAACGGAGTATATGACGAACCCGCTCGGTATTGAAGCGGCTAAGCCGCGCTTGTTCTGGAAGCTGCGCTCGGAGGAGCGCTCCGTCCGCCAAACGGCGTATCAAGTGCTGGTTGCTTCTTCCAAAGAACGGCTGGCCGTAGATGACGGCGATCGCTGGGATAGCGGAAAAACAGAGTCGAGCGAGTCGATTCAGGTGGAATATGGCGGCAGCCCACTTGAGGCGGAAGCCGAATGCTTCTGGAAAGTGCGAGTGTGGGATAATTACGGGCGCGTATCGGCATGGAGCGAGCCAGCCTTCTGGACGACAGGCTTGCTGCACCGGGCAGCGTACCGGGGGAAATGGATTGGCCGCAAGCATGATGAGGGGGCAGCAGGCAGACAGCCTTCGCCACATTTGCGCAAGCCATTCGCCTTAGGCGGCAAGGTGCGCCGCGCAACGGCTTATGCGACAGCGCTCGGCTTGTTCGAGCTGTATGTTAACGGGCAGCGGGTGGGGGATTATTTTGCCCCCGGCTTTACCGATTACAATGTCCGCTCGCAGGTGCAGGCTTACGATATTACGCCGCTGCTGCAAGAAGGCGATAACGCCTTTGGCGTCATTATTGGAGAGGGCTGGTATGCAGGCACGGTCGGTTTTCTAGGTGAAAAGGTTTATGGGGAACGTCCGTTTTTTATGATGCAGGTTAATGTGGAGTATGAGGACGGCACGAAGCAAAGCATCGCAACCGATCATACGTGGAAGGTGAGCAAAGGTCCTATTTTATATTCCGATTTTATTATGGGCGAAGCTTATGATGCACGGCTTGAAATGGAGGGCTGGTCGGAAGCGGGCTTTGATGACAGCCTGTGGGAGGAGCCGGATGTCCGTCCTGGCTATAACGGGATGCTGGTGGCGTCTAACGAACCGCCGATTAAGGTGATGAAGACGATTAGGCCGATTCGGATGGAGCGAACAGCAAGCGGCAGCTATATTTTTGATATGGGGCAAAATATGGTCGGCTGGACGGAGCTTCGCGTTAGCGGAGAGAGCGGTACAACGGTCACGATCAGCCATGCGGAAATGCTCAGTCCTGATGGCTCGCTGTATTTGGAAAATTTGCGCGTTGCTGTTCAGCAGGAGCATTATACGCTTAAAGGCGAAGGGCTGGAAAGCTATGAGCCGCATTTTACATTCCATGGCTTTCGTTATGTGGAGCTGATTGGTTATCCCAGCGAAGCCACTCTGGATACGATTGTGGGCAAGGTCGTTTACTCCGAAACGCCAGAAACTGGACATTTGGAAACGTCGAATGCGATGGTTAATCAGCTGTTTTCCAACATTGCATGGGGGCAGCGCGGCAACTTTTTGTCGGTACCGACCGATTGTCCGCAGCGGGATGAGCGGCTTGGCTGGACGGGGGATGCGCAGATATTTGCGCGTACAGCCTCGTACAATATGGACGTGGCAAGGTTTTTCAATAAATTTATGTGGGATATGATTGATTGCCAGCAGCCATCGGGCGCTTTCACCGATGTTGCGCCGGATGCAGGCTGGATTCGCTATAAAAACTGGAGCACGCGCCTGAACTGGTATGCGCCAGATAACGCGGGCTGGGGCGATGCGGGCGTCATTATCCCCTGGACACTGTATTTAATGTATGGGGATGTGCGCATTCTGGAAACGCATTATGAGGCGATGAGCAGATGGGTCGATTACTTGCACGCAACGACCGATGAGCTTGTTAGGCCGAACTATGCCAACTATGGCGATTGGCTGTCCATTGATGCGGATACGCCAAACGAGGTGCTGGCAACCGCTTATTTTGCCTACAGCACGAAGGTGCTTGGCTTAATTGCCGGCGTACTGGGCAAGGAGGACGATGTTAGCCGGCTGGAGCAGTTGTTTCAGGGCATTGCCGCAGCATTCCGCCGTGCTTTTGTAACGGAGGAGGGCCGCATCCATGGGGAGACGCAGACGGTATATGTGCTTGCGCTGCAATTTGGCCTGCTGACAGAGGAGCTGCGGTTAAAGGCAGTAGACCATCTCACAGCGGATATTGCCAGCCGCGGCAACCGCTTGACGACGGGTTTCCTTGGCGTTGGTTATTTGCTGCCCGCGCTGTCGGATAACGGCCGTCTTGACGTAGCCTACCAACTGCTGACGCAGGAAGCTTTTCCATCGTGGATGTATTCCATCAAGCATGGAGCGACGACCATTTGGGAGCGCTGGGATGGCTGGACGGAGGAAAATGGCTTCCAGACGCCGCAGATGAATTCATTCAATCATTATTCGCTAGGCTCTGTTGGCGAGTGGATGTTCCGCTATATGGCAGGCATTGAAGCAGACAAGGGAGCACCTGCCTTTCGTCATGCAATTATCCGTCCCCAGCCGGGCGGCGGCCTTTCTTTTGTGAAATCCCATTTTGCTTCGTTATATGGAAAAATCGAAGTAGACTGGCAAATCGATAAATCCGGCGAGTTCCAACTTAACGTAATCATTCCCGCTAATACGACGGCAACGGTATACATTCCTGGGACGGTCCATACGATTGATGGAGCATCTGTTGGTACGCTTGAGGACCATTCAACGGAGCAATTCCCAACTAGTTCTTCTGGCAGCCATCATGTTAAGCTGATTGAAGCCTTTGGCAGCCAAACGGTGCTGGAAATCGGCTCTGGTTCCTACTGCTTCGTCAGTCAGGTCAAAGTCTAGCCAAGTCTGCTAATGAAAAGGAGCAAATGAATTCGCCCAAAGCCGTCTCGCATCAGAGAAGCGGCTTTGGGCTTTTTAAGCTAGACACTTTTTGGTATAGGTTCGGTTCGTCCAATTCGTTATAATAACAATAAAACATGATGGCCTGAGGGGGAATTGTTATTCGGCTGCGCAATGAGCTGTTGCTGAGCTACTTTATTATTATTTTGGTGTGCATTACACTGGTCGGCTCGGTCTCCTTCTATATTTCCTACAAAACGATGGCAAGCCAAGCGGAGGCTGCCAGCCTGCTGCTCGTCCAGCAAATTGAAAAAAATATGGATAATGATTTTCACAGCAAGCGCAATCTGCTGCTGGCCTCCTACAATGAGCAAAGCTATATTGACGGCGTTAATCGTTACACCGAGCTTAGCGATCGCGAACGTTTCTTGTTCCGTCAGAAAATCGGCGATTTGTATTTGAAAAGCTTTAATGTAACGCCAATCCGTGATTTTTTGCGTTTTCAAATTTATTATAGCAACGGTGAGCTGCTTAGCTCCTCGGATGAGAGCGGACAGCATAACCCGGCGAAGGTGCGGGGATCGGAATGGTTCCGCCAGACGGTGGCGAAGAATGGCGAAGTGTTTTACAGCGGCTTCATCCCGGAAGCAGACCGGACCGTTGATGGGGAAACAGCCTATTTTTCCTCTATTATGATTCGCGATTTCTCCAATCCCGAGCAGTTTATTTTAGTGCGAGCCGAATATCGTGCTGAGCTGTTCAACAGCATTGGCCGCAACGATGGCCTTTCGCCAAACAGCAGCATCGTCATTCTTGATGAAGGAAATCGGCTTGTTTATGCGTCAGGTGATGCGCAGCGTTATGCCGGAGGAAAGGAATTGACAAGCCGCATTAATGGCAGCCAGGGCAAGTTTTGGCTCAGCCTGGATGGAGAAGAACGGCTAGTGTCCTATACGAATTCTGCTTATTCAAACTGGAAGGCCGTGCTTATCGTGCCGAAGCATGATATTTTTGGCGCATTAGACATCATTAAAACGACCGTTATTGTTACCGCTTTCATTGCCTTTGCGATTACGCTGATTATTTCGATACTGTTCGGGCAGCGGATTACGAAGCCGATTCTGGACTTGTACAAGACGGTTAACCGCATTAAACGCGGCGATTTTTCGGTGCGCGTCGAGGTGCGGCGCAATGATGAAATCGGCAGAATCGGGATGAACTTTAATGCGATGCAGGATGAGCTGCAAAATTTGATTGAGACGCGGTATGTGAATCAGATTAAACTGCAGGAGGCGCAGCTCGCCATGCTTTATTCGCAGATCAATCCGCATTTTCTGTACAATACGCTCGACAGCATCCGGGCGATGTCCGACTATTACCAAGTGCAGGAAATTAGTGAAATGGCGCAGTCGCTCGCTGATATTTTTCGCTACAATACGAAAAACAAAGATGAAATCGTCACGCTGCAGGAGGAGCTTGTCCAAATTGAAGCCTATATGAACATTCAGCGCATTCGCTTTGAAGACAAAATTTCCTTTGAACAGCAAATTGATGACGACCTATACAGCTTTCCAATGCTCAAAATGACGCTCCAGCCGCTCGTTGAAAATGCCGTATTTCACGGTATAGAGCGCAAGCGCGGCAAAGGTACAATTGCTATAATCGTCAGCAGAGAGGGCGGCAGCATTACGCTCACCGTAAAAGACGACGGCGTAGGCATATCCGACAAGCATTTGGCCGATATCAGAAGCAGCTTGAAGCCTCCGCTGCAACAAAGCGAAGGATTGTCCTCAGATACGCGCAGCGGCATCGGGGTGCAAAATGTTTATTCCCGTTATCGAATTCGTTATGGCGACCGCTTTGAATTTCATATGAACAGCCGTAAAGGTGCAGGCACGGAAATTAAGCTCCTTATTCCCGAACATGTGGAAGCGCATTCATAAAAGTCGGAATTTTCAACATTAGAAGTCAAAATCGTGTACAGAAGACAGGGAAGCGCTTTCAATATAATAAAGGTGCAGGTAATTATGAAGGAGAGGGTGTCTTATCATGAGAAAGATGAAAGCGGTTTACCTCACAATGGCGCTGATGCTGGGAGCATTTTCACTAACGGCTTGCGGCAGCAGCAACGGCAGCACGAATACCCCGGAGGGAACAGCAACAGCAGGCAGCTCAGCTGAAGCGTCCACGCAGCCGTCTGCGAAGCCCGTTACGCTGACCTTTCTGATTCCGAATACGGAGGATGTCACGCCTTACAATCTTATCTTCAAAGAGTTTGAAGCGAAGACAGGCAATAAAGTCGAGGTGCAGGCGCTGCCGGGCGGCGACTATGACAATATGCTGAAAACCCGCTTCTCGACGGGCGATTTCCCTGACGTATTCCTCATGCAGCCGGGCACGAAGCAATATGTAAAGCTCAGAGCGGATGAGACGCTGTACGAATGGTCCGGCGAGGCTGGCGTTTGGGACAATGTCATCGATACGATTGTAGACTTCCAAAAGGATACGGCTGGCAAAGCCTATGGCGTGCCATTCGGCAAAACCGGCATGATGGGCGTCTTTTACAATAAGGATGTATTTGAAAAAGCGGGCGTTGCCGCTCCAACAAATTACGCAAATTTAATTGAAATCGCTAAAAAGCTGAAGGGCGATGGCGTAACGCCGTTTTATGAAGGGGTAAAAGATGGCTGGCCGACGCAAGTGTTTTATTTGACCGGCTGGGTAAGCCAGGTAGATCAGGAAATTGGCGACGAAGGCGTGCAGAAGCTGAACGTCAATCAGCTGAAGCTGTCGGACATCGCGGCGCTGAAGGACCTTTTTGTAAAATCGAAGGAAATTAAGGATCTCGGCTTGTTCCAAAAAAATACGCTTTCCGGCACATTCGATGAGCTGCAAAACGAGCTGGGCGAAGGCAAGGTAGCGATGGCCTTTATGCTGGACGGCATTTTGCCGCAGCTGGAGAAGAAGTTTGGCAAAGATTTTGTAACGAATAAAATCGGCTTCTTCCCATTCCCGACTGCAACAGATACGGGTACAGCTATGATTACGCCTCCGAACCAGCTGATGGTGCCGTCGAAGGCGAAAAATCTGGAGGCAGCCAAAGAATTGGTTAAATTTATGATTTCGAAAGAAAGCGTCAATATTTTCTACCAAAGCCAGCCGGGCATTCCGGTGTTCAAGGATGCAACGAGCGAGCTGTATCCGATGCAGCAGACGGTTAAAGACTATATTGATCAAGGCAAATCGAAGGTCAATGTTCAGAACCGCCTGACGGCATCGTTTCTGGACTTGGGCAAAATTCTGCAAAACTTCCACATCACAGGCGACGTGGACACCGCGATTAAAGAGATGGATGCGAACTATGTGAAGGACGGCAACTCGAAGCGTCTTGAAGGCTTTGAATAAATGAGCTGAGCAAAAAATAAAGGACAGAGACGGCAGCAGGGCAAGCCGAAGCTGTTAATTACCGGACGGGACAGGTGCTGCGGGCGAGGCCATCAAGACGATCAAGGCGATCGAGGCTTCGCCCCGCCATCCCGGCCAAACAGGACAGGAGCAGGAGGGCAGGCCCTATGGAGAGAAGCAAATATCCGTTATATTTTTCATTTCCGGCAGTCATCGTATTTTTACTGTTTTTCATTACGCCAACCATTATCGGTATCTATTACAGCTTTACCGACTGGAATATTAACGCCGATGCGATTAAGTTTATTGGACTTGAAAATTACAAGGAGCTGTTTAACGAGCCGCGCCTGAAGCAGGCTTTTATAAACACCCTTATTTTCGCCGCCGCCGTTACGCTGCTGCAAAATGCAGTTGGCCTCGCCTTGGCGCTATTGTTGAATGAAAAGCTGAAGCTGCGCAATCTGCTTCGGATGATCTTTTTTATGCCGTATGTTATCGCTCCGCTCGTCATCGGTTACATTTTCCGGGCGATTTATCATCCGGAGCATGGCATCGTCAACCAGTTTTTCGGGCTGCTGGGCATGGATTTTATGGTTCAGGATTGGCTGAATGATCCGCGCTTCGCGCTGTTCACCGTCATTATGACCGATATTTGGCGGGTAGCTGGCTTTTCGATGGTCGTGTATTTAGCGGGCTTGCAGTTCATTCCGAAGGATTTGACGGAGAGCGCATCCATTGATGGCGCGAACTATTGGACGCGGTTCAAGCATGTTGTTTTTCCGCTGCTCGCTCCGGCGTTCACGGTTAACGTGCTGCTGGCGATGATTGGCTCGATGAAGGTGTTCGAAATCGTAATGGTGCTGACCGAAGGCGGTCCGGGCTATACGACAGAAGTATTTTACACATACATCCGCAATACGTTCAGCTCAGGTGAAATGGGCTATGCGACGGCGATCAACATGCTGTTGTTCGTATTGGTGACGCTTGTCGGCATTCCGGTATTGCTGGCGATGAAGAAGAGGGAGGTGGAGATGTGAGAAGCCGAAAATATTCGCCTTTGCTGCTAGAGCTGCTTGCGATCTGCCTCGCTATGCTCATTCTCATTCCATTTTTTATGATATTCATTAACTCGTTTAAGGATATTCGGGAGTCGGCGCTGTTCGGGCTGTCGCTGCCAAGCAACTGGGTGTTCAGCAATTATAAAGAGGTATTTAATCAGGATAATCTACTGCGTGGTTTCAAAAATAGCTTCCTGCTGTCGGCGCTCGTCGTCGTCAGTGTCAATTTTTTCGCTTCGATGGCTGCATTCGTCATCCAGCGGCGCGGTGGGAAGTTTTTGCAAGGCGTCTATCTTGCCTTCATTATGGGACTGATTGTCCCGGTATCTATCATCCCGACGATTCGGCTAATGGATATACTGCACATCAAAGGAAGCTACTTAAGCATCATTATGTACTATACAGCGGTGCTGCTGCCGTTTGCCGTCTTTCTGCTCGTTGGGTTTATTAAATCGGTGCCGCGCGAGCTGGATGAGGCGGCGATTTTGGAAGGCTGCGGTTACTTCCGGCTATATTTTAAAATCATTTTGCCGCTCATCAGCACGGTGCTGGTTACCGTCTCGATCGTCGTCATCGTGTCGGTATGGAATGATTTTTTCGGCCCGTTTTATTTGGTCACGGACAGCACGAAATGGACGATTGTGCTGCAAGTATTTAACTTTGTTACGCTGTACAGCACGAACTGGGGTGTCGTATTTGCCTTTATGATCGTTGTCATTACACCAGTGCTAATCATTTATTTGTTCCTGCAGCGCTACATTATTGACGGTCTGACGGCAGGCTCTGTGAAAGGCTAAGCGAATAAAAGAGGGCGACAGCAAAAGGGGGGCGAGGGTTATGCGCAAGGTCATGGTTGTGGACGATGAACGCTGGATACGGCGGGGACTTATTCAAATGATTCCATGGGAGGAGCTGGGGCTTGAGCTTGCCTGTGAAGCGGTTGACGGCGAAGAGGGCTACGAGCTGGCGCTGCTGCATAAGCCTGACCTGCTGTTTCTCGATATGCGCATGCCCGGCTTCGACGGCAAGGAGCTTCTTGGCCTGCTGGCCGAATCACTGCCGGACGTTGTGACGATCGTCGTCAGCGGCTATTCGGATTTCGAATATACGAAGGAGGCCATCCGCCATAAGGCGTTTGATTATTTGCTCAAGCCGCTTAAGCGGGAGGAGCTGATTACGGTGCTCGGCAAGGCGCTGACGGTGCTGGATGAACGAGATAGGCGGCAAGAGCAGCAGCACCGGGACAGCCGGAGAAACTGGCTGCTGGACGTTTTGCTGCGCAGCGAACAGGCTGCACAGAGTCAGAACCAAGCGCATGCTCAGTCCCAGGCGGCAGGGATTGCACAGACAAGTACAGCTGTAAGGGCGGAGTGTTTGCCTGAGCTTCCAGGAGAGGGCTCAGGCAATAAAGTGCTGCTGCTGCTCGCTCAGCCGGACTATTATACAGAGCAGGCCGGCATTCAAGAGGCAGCTGGGAAAATAGAACGGTCGCTGCAGCAAAGCCAGCCCTTTTATTTTGAAGGAGGCTGGTCGTTTGTTGCAGCCGCCTCCCCTGTCAACCTCGGCGAAATAGCCATTTGCTTGTTCGGCAGCCGCTTCGAGCCTGTGGAGATACAGCGGCTTGCGATTTTGCTTCAAAGCATGCTGCATGAGGAGACGGGCACAAGCTACAGCATGATCGCCGGGAGCAAGCCTTGTCTTGCCAACCAGCTTCCAACTGTCTACAGCAAGCTCCAGCAGCGTCTGGATGGGAGGCAGCTGGGAGAAATAGCGATCATGGGATTCGTGGAGTGTGCATTTGAGCCGGAGGAGAAGCCGAGTAAACAACAGCAACAGCAGCATTTGCCTATAGGTGCTGCAAATGCCGATTTTTATCCGGCGGAGCTGGAGCAAGCGTTTCTCGTGCAGCTGCAGCTTGGCAACGTGGAGCAGATGAAGGCGGAATTCAACCGTTTTTTCACAACGCTTGCAGTACCGTCGCGGACGGTGGATGGTCTGCGGCGCAGCGCCTCCATGCTGGTGCATGCACTGGAGCGGCAGCTTCAAGCGGCGGACACAAGCCTGGAGCAGCTGAGCGGGAAAAGCGCGCTCGCCTACATGGAGCTGATCCGGCTGCGCAAAGACCATGTATCGGTTAAGCGGCTGTTCGAGGAGCAAATATTGCCCGCTGTTGCTGCCCGGCGCGGCAGCACCCAAGGGCGGCATGGCGAGCAGCTGGTCCGTGAAATCCAAAAGCTGATTGAGCTGCATTATGACCAGCCGCTTAGCCTGCCGCAAATCGCGGAAAGCCGCTTTTTGAATGCCGATTATGTAGGCCGTCTGTTTAAAAAAACGACGGGCAGCAATTTTGTCGATTATTTAACCGAATACCGGATTGCGAAGGCGACCGAGCTGATGCGTTATCCGCAATATAAAAACTATGAAATAGCGGAGCTTGTCGGTTATGACGACTACCGTTATTTCAGTCAAATTTTCAAAAAGAAAACCGGGCAAACGATTGGCGAATACCGCGGCGCAGCTGGAAAAACGCCGCAATAAATGATAGGGGAGAGACTTGCGATGCAAACGAGACAAATACCAGATACGCTGACCCTTGCGGACAGAGCCGGACATGCGATGAATGCGATAGTTGGAATGGCAGACCGCGACTATAACGATATTCCTTTTTTTGCTGCAAACCTGATGAAGGAGCCAGCCAATCTGACACATGGGGACTGGGACTATGGCTCATCTCATGGTCGAATGGTGGACGGGATGATTTTGGCCCGCCATATGTCGGGTGAGACGTTCGGCAAGGAGACGGAGGAGAAATACCGTGCGAATCTGCTCTCTTTTTTCAAGGAAGATGGTCTTAGCTATCGCCAGACGAACCCGAATTTCAACTGGGAGCCGAATGCGAATCTGATCGACCAGCGCGCGGTCATTTTATCGCTAACTAGCTGGTTTATGGAGACGGGTGATCCGTTGGTGAAGGAGGCGGCAGATAACCATGTTGCGGCGCTTAAACGGATTGCGATTAAGGAGCGCGATGTGTGGTTTTATCCGGCGTCGGAGTATAAGGAAGGCGGCTGGCCTTCGTCCAATGGTATCATGCTTCGTCTTGCGCCAGATCCGGCTGCCTTCTGCGGACGGCTCGTTATGCCGCTGCTGAAATACCATGAGCTCACAGGCAATGCGGATGCGTTTGAGCTATGCCAGTTTTTCACCGCGCTCATCGTGCAGCGCAGCGGCGTGTTTAACGCAGACGGCAGCTTTAACGATGCGCTCGCTTACCGCAGCGGACATTTCCATACGAGGCTCGGCACGCTCGATGCGTTGGCGCGGTTTGGCGTATTCACAGGGGATGCGGCGCTGCTCAGCTTTGTGGAAAAAAGCTACGCTTGGGCTGTTACACAGTGTACCGCTTTCGGCTGGACGCCGGGCGACATGAAGGAGCAGGCCTACGAGCATGAAACATGCTCGCTGGTCGATCTAATCGCCACGGGCATTACGCTCGCGCAAAGCGGCTATACCCGCTACTGGGGCGTGACCGAGCGTTATATTCGCAATCACCTTACCGAATCGCAGCTGCTCGATATGGACTGGGTTAAGGAAACGGAAGACCGATCCGGCAACATTCCTGGACTTATTACGCATGAAAATATTGCAAAGCGGACACGGGGCGCTTTTGCCGGGTACTCGGCACCGAATGATTTTTGCTGCAACGTCAACCATGGGCGGGGACATACGAATGATTTGCAAATTTGCTGCCTCGGCTCGGGCACGCGCGGGCTGTTCATGGGCTGGAGCAACACCGTTACTGAGAAAAAAGGTACCGTCAGCGTTA
Source organism: Paenibacillus sp. JT22N15 (assembly GCF_059383755.1). Classification (NCBI taxonomy): domain Bacteria; kingdom Bacillati; phylum Bacillota; class Bacilli; order Caryophanales; family Paenibacillaceae; genus Paenibacillus; species Paenibacillus sp. JT22N15. Next base: position 217,822 of record NZ_JBXENV010000003.1, read on the forward strand.
ACTTCCTGCTTAACCGCAGCTCGGCGTGGCTCGATGTTGACAGCTATTTGCCGCATGAAGGCAAGCTGGTGCTGCATATCCACCGCGACATTCCGCGCCTGCAGGTGCGCATTCCCGAGTGGGCAGGCTTCGCGAAGGTAGCCTTTACCCGCGAGCTGGGCGGCAGCACGGAGCAGGGCAAAGGCAGTGAGCCGAGCCGCTGGGTGAATGAATGCTTCTTGCTGCTTGGCGCAGCATCCGCTGGAGAAATGATTACGATTACGTTCCCGCTTTCGCGCCGCCAGACGGTTGAAACTGCAATCGGACAAACGTTCATAACCCAGTGGCAAGGCGATGATGTCATTGGCATTTCGCCGGAAGGGGAGCATCATCCATTCTACAGCGGCAGAGAGGTATATGATAAAGCACCGATGCGCGAAGCCAGCATACGGCGAGTGGAGAACGAATTGGTCTGGTAGCTCAGCCAGTTTGCTAGTCTGTCAATTCTATAGAGCAGGTTAAAGTACAGGTTCAATAATTGTTCGAATGGGAGGCTGGGAGTATGACAACGGTAGTTGCGGTTTACACCGGACAAGGGCTTGCTGATCCGCTGAAGGCTGTGTTTCAGGAGGTGCTGCCGGGCGTGCGGCTGGTCAATATTATTGATGACAGCCTGATCGGCGATGTCGTCAAGGCGGGACATATTCCGGCGGGAGTGAGTAAGCGGCTGACGCAATATTTTCAGCATGGGGAGGAGCTGGGGGCGGATATTATTTTGAATACCTGCTCCTCAGTTGGCGAAGTGGCTGATGCTGCGCGGGGACAGCTTGGCATTCCGCTCGTTAAAATTGATGAGGCGATGACCGCCAAGGCGGCGGCCGAATACGACGCGATTGCGGTGCTGGCCACGCTTCCTTCAACTCTGGAACCGACGATGCGCTTTTTGGCGAAGCAGGCGGAAGCCATTGGCAAAGAGGTCACCATCTTGAATGGGCTCGCTGTCGGAGCCTTCGATGCGCTGGTAGGAGGAAACCCGGCGGAGCATGACCGCATTTTGCTGGAGACGGCGCTTGCGGTCAGCGATCAAGCGGATGTCATCGTACTTGCCCAAGGATCAATGGCTCGGATGGAGGGAGCCATACGGGAGGCGACAGGCAAGCCGGTGCTATCCAGCCCGCGGCTTGCTGCCGAGCAAATTAAGGAGATGCTGGCAGAGCGAGGGCTGCTTTAGCCGCAATGATTTTAGCATGAACAGCTACAGCAAGGGACAAAGGCAAATTTAGCGGGAGGGAAATAGCGTGGAAAAAGAGAGAGTAACGGCCGTCTATTTAATAGAGACACCCTATTCGCTGGAGCGTGCTGCCGAGGTGATTGCCGGCGAGCAATCGACGGGCACTTTTACAGCGGTGCCAGGCGAGACGGATCAGCTGAAAGAGCGGCATGGGGCGCGGATTGAACAAATTGTCGAGCTTCAGCCTGTATCCTCACAGGCGCTGCCGGGCTCCAAAACGCCGCTGGGTCATGACGGTCTTTATCGGCGCGGAGAGGTAACGATTTCCTTTCCGCTGCACAATTTTGGGCCGTCCATTCCGAATTTAATGTCTGCAATTGCCGGCAATTTGTTCGAGCTGCAGGAATTGTCCGGACTGAGGCTGGTCGATTTGGAGCTGCCGGAAGCGTTCGCAGCAAGGTACCCCGGCCCGAAATTTGGCATCACGGGTACTCGGGAGCTAACCGGCGTGTATGACCGTCCGATTATAGGGACGATTGTCAAGCCGAGCATCGGGCTTCCTATGGCTGACCTCCAGCAGATGATTATGGACGTTTCGGCTGCTGGGCTTGATTTTATAAAGGATGATGAGCTGAATGCTAATGGAACCTACGCGCCTCTTGCACAGCGGGTCAGTGCGGTCATGGATGCCGTCAACCGGGCAGCTGATGCAACAGGCAAAAAAATCATGTACGCCTTCAACATTACCGGTGATATCGATGAGATGGAGCGTGGGCATGAGCTAGTCGTCAAGGCAGGCGGGAACTGTGTCATGGTCAGCATAATGAGCGTCGGATTGGCGGGGCTTGCTCACTTGAGCAAATACAGCGAGGTGCCGATTCACGGCCATCGCAATCAGTGGGGCATGATGACACGCTGTCCGATGCTGGGCTTCGCTTTTCCAGCTTATCAGAAGCTGTGCCGTCTGGCAGGAGCCGACCATCTGCATGTGAATGGTTTAGACAGCAAATTTTATGAAAGCAACAGCTCGGTTGTCAGCTCCATCCGCGCTTGTTTGAAGCCTATGTATGGCGGTTATGGGACGATGCCAGTCGTTTCCTCGGCACAATGGGCAGGGACTGCTCCGGCTACTTATGAAGCAACAGGGACGGTAAATGTGATGCATTTGGCCGGAGGCGGCATTTTGGCCCATCCGGGCGGGGCGGCGGCTGGCTTTGCAAGCATGAAGCAGGGCTGGGAAGCTGCGGTTCAAGGCATTCCGCTCGCTGAGTATGCAAGTCGGCATCCGGAGCTGCAGCAGGCTATAGCAAAATACGGAAAGGGCTGAGCGGTGATGGACAGAGCGGGATTAACGCATAAGCCAAACGATTGTGACACTAGCGGCAGCGACAGCGGCGGAAAGATGCCACTCAGCATAGGCACTAAGGGGGACACTGGGCAACGCCAGAAGGAGGCAAGCTCGGGTAGCTCCGGTGATCGGCTCCCGGCATCGCAGCGCCTGCTCAGCTACTATGGCGACGATTTCACCGGTTCTACCGATGTGCTGGAAGCACTGTTCCGAGCAGGTCTGCGGGCAGCGTTATTTCTGGAGCCGCCAAGCGAGCAACTGCTTGCTAGCAAATTTGCAGATTTAGAAGCCATTGGAGTAGCGGGCATTGGACGCTCGCTGACGCCAGATGAGGCGGAGCGTGAGCTGCGTCCGGTACTAGAGCAGCTGCGAAAAATAGGGGCTGCCATTACGCATTACAAAATATGCTCGACATTCGATTCATCCGCTGAAGTTGGCAGCATCGGCAAAGCAGCGGAAATTGGCCGCTCCGTGTTCGGTTCTGGCTATATTCCGATACTGGCGGGGGTTCCTTATTTAGGCCGCTATACGTTGTTCGGCAACCATTTTGCAGCGGCAGGCGGCGAGACGTATCGGCTTGACCGCCATCCGACGATGTCGCGCCATCCGATTACGCCGATGGCGGAAGCGGATTTGCGCCAGCATTTGGCCCAGCAGACGGAGTTAAAGACGGCGCTGATGGATATTTTGGCGCTGGAGGGAGACATGTTCGAAGTGGGCGAACGGCTCGCTAAACTAGTAGAGCGCGAGCAGCCTGATCTCGTGCTGTTTGATGTGCTCGACGAAGCTAGGCTGGCAGCGGCTGGACAGCTGATTTGGGCGGAAGCCCAGCAGCGTGACAGCTTGTTTGCCATTGGCTCTTCTGGTGTGGAGTATGCGCTTGGGGCCTGCTGGCGCAAGCTTGGTCTGCTGCAGGAGCAGCCAGAAATTAGCGCTGCTTCTGCAGCAGAAGTTGAACGTCTGCTCGTAGTGTCGGGAAGCTGCTCGCCAGTTACGGAGCAGCAAATCAAGGCAGCGCTGGCAGCAGGCTTTGCAGGCATTCGCGTTCCGGCAGAGGAGCTGCTGGACGGGAAGAAAGGCGCGGCTGCGAGGCAGCGGCTGCTGAAAGAAGCTCGGGAAAAGCTGGCAGATGGGCGCAGCCTGCTGCTTTATTCAGCAGAAGGTGTGGACGATCCAGGCATTCCGCGTTTCCGGGAAACGCTTGCCGCGCAGGGCTATGGGCCTGAGCAAAGCAGCCGCCTATTAGGCGCTTTGCTTGGAGCGCTGGCACGTGAGCTGATCATCGACGAGCAGCTTACACGCATCGTCATCGCTGGCGGGGATACGTCTGGTTATGTAACGCGCGGCTTGGGCATTTATGCACTGGAATGCGTGGCTGCACTAACGCCGGGAGCGCCACTATGCCGCGCTTTCTCGGAGGAGTCTGCGCTGGATGGGCTGGAGCTGGTGCTGAAGGGTGGACAAATCGGCGAACGGGATTTTTTCACCCGGATGAAGCAAGGGAGGACAGCATATGACGAATGAAAACGAGCAACTGCCAGATTATTGCAACTTAAACGTGCTGGAGCGCGGTTCATTGCCTCCACGCAGCGAGCTGATTCCATTTGACAATCCGGCAGCGGCGCTGCGCGGCGACCGAGAAGAATCGCCCTATTACAAGCTGCTTAGCGGGAATTGGCGTTTCCGCTACTTCGAATCGCCGCTGCATGGTCCAGAGGGCAGCCATTTGGATGCATGCGATGATACGGGTTGGGATAAAATTCCCGTTCCCTCCAATTGGCAAATGCACGGGTACGGACAGCCCCATTACAGCAGCTGTCCTTATCCTTTTCCGCTTGACCCTCCACATATTCCACTGCTCAATGCTACTGGCTGCTATCGTACCAGCTTTACAGTTCCAGAGCATTGGGAAAAGCGCCAAATTCGCCTCGTATTTGGCGGAGTTGATTCCGCCTTCCATGTATGGCTGAATGGCGAGCTGGTCGGATACAGTCAGGGAAGCCACCATATGTCAGAGTTTGAGATTTCCCGCCTCATCCGTCCCGGTTGTAATTTGCTTGCGGTTCGCGTCTACCAATGGTGCGAGGGCAGCTATTTGGAGTCGCAGGACAAGTGGCGGCTAAGCGGCATATTTCGCGATGTTTATTTAACGGCACAGGCCGCTGTCACGATTGAGGATGTTCTGGTGCGAACTGTTTTTGTCCCCGATACTGCCTATCGGGAGGCGAGCTTGAGCTTGCAAATGACGCTCGCTCAAAGCAGCCTCTTGAGAAGTGCGGCAGAATCCGCCAACTTGACCGATTATACAGATGGAGAAGGCTTTCGTTTAAGCGTCGCCTTATTAGATGCGGACGGAGAAACCGTTGCAGAGCAATCGTTCAATGCGAACAATCCAGACCCTTCTTGCCATTCTGATGCACGGGGTACAGGCAGCTATCCAACGTCCGATTCGCTTAAAGAGTTCAGAACGATTTCCGCCGAGATTCCTATTTCCATGCCCCAGCTATGGACAGCAGAAACGCCTTATTTGTATGCGCTGTTATTGACGATATATGGGGCGGATGGAGAGGTAGCGGAGGTAAAGCGGCTTTCGGTTGGCTTTAGGGATATTCGAATTGAAAAAGGCAAGCTGCTCATAAATGGACACTCTATCGTTATCCAAGGCGTCAACCGCAACGAATTCCACCCGCAATTCGGGTATGTAACGACGCCTGAAGCGATGCTGCAAGATATAACGCTGATGAAGCAGCATAACATTAACACGGTCCGGCTGTCCCATTATCCGAACGATTCGCGCTGGCTCGATTTATGCGACCAATTCGGCTTGTACGTTATAAACGAAGCGGATTTGGAGACGCACGGGTTTCATTTTATGGGCGATGAGTCTTATTTGAGCAAACATCCCGACTGGCGGGAGGCGTATTTACATCGTGCGCAGAAAATGGTTGGACGCGATAAAAATCATCCTTCTGTCATCGTATGGTCGCTTGGCAATGAGTCAGGCTACGGTGAAAATCATGATGCAATGGCGGAGTGGATACGCAGCGTCGATCCGACAAGGCCGATACATTACGAACGGGCTTATGAGGCCGCAGTCGTTGACATCGTGAGCTCCATGTATCCTTCGGTCGACATGCTCATAGAAGAAGGCCGGAAGCCGGATGAACGCCCATATCTCATGGTCGAGTTTGGTCATGCCATGGGCAATTCCACGGGCAATTTGCAGGAATATTGGGATGCGGTGTACGAATATCCACGACTGCTGGGCGGCCTTATTTGGGAATGGTCAGATATGGGCATTTTACAGCAAAACGACGGCAAACCAGCGTTTTACGCCTATGGCGGCGACTTTGGCGATGCCCCGCACAGCGGACCATTTTGCATGGATGGGCTGCTGTTTCCAGACAGAAGCGTTAAAGCGTCCCTGCTGGAATACAAGAAGATCATTCAGCCGGTGAAAATAAAGCCAGACCCCGCCCAGCTTGGCCGGGTTCACCTTAGTAATCGCTACAGTTTTTTGTCGCTGGAGCATTTGAAAGGGCATTGGCAGCTGCTGCGCAGCGGTACGGCGATTGCGCAAGGCGAGCTTGCACGCTTGCATACGCTGCCGGGCGGGGAAGAGACGCTAATCATTCCGCTGCCTTCGGAGCAATTGAAGGAAAAGGGCGAATATGCGCTGCATATCTGCTTTACAGAGCGTAATAGCAGCTTGTGGTGTGACGCTGGCCATGAGACAGCTTGGGCCGATTTGCTGTTTGAGGAGGCGGGTTGGTCCCCGCAGGAAAAGGCTACAGCGTATAACGCTAATGCTGAGTTTTCTAGTACGGTCCGTCTAGTGGCAGCCGATGCTTCCGAAGGGATTCCCATGCACATGCATCCTCAGTATCAAAATTTGCAGCGGGAAGACGGCAAGCTTGTATACCGCATAAGCGGGAACGGGTTGCAAGTAGACATCGATCAAATGACAGGCACAATTAGCAATTGGCTTTATCATGGCGATGAGCTGCTGCTTGCAGGCCCACAGCTGCAGCTATGGCGCGCCCCGCTTGACAACGATGTCCATTTGGCGAAAGAATGGGTGAAAGCCGGTTATGACCGGCTCCAATGGCAGCTGCGCCGATTTTCAATAACTGCTGGCAACAATGGCAGCGTTATAGCAACAGCTGACGCAATTATAGGGGCAAAAGGCGAGCCAGCAGCTTTCCGCAGCAGGATGGTCCACCAAATGAATGCCGACGGCTCCATAAGCGTGGAGACCTCGCTTGAACCGCTTGGAAGCGAGCTGCCGCCGCTGCCGCGTTTTGGCTTGGAGCTGCGCCACTGTGACGGCTATGACCAGTTTAGCTGGTATGGCAGAGGCCCTCATGAATGTTACGCCGACCGCAAAGAAAGCGGCAAGCTTGGTATTTACACCGGCACGGTAGCGGAGCAATTTGTCCCCTATGTGAAGCCTCAGGAAAACGGCAATAAGTGCGATGTGCGCTGGGCGAAGCTTAGGGATGGGCAAGGTGCTGGAATCGGCATTACAGGCAGCGAGCTGCTTAACATTAGCGTCCACCATTATTCCACGGAGGATATGTCGCGCACCAGCCACGTGCATAAGCTGACCAGGCTGCCAGAAACAATCGTCAAAATCGACGCCAAGCAAAGCGGCCTCGGCAATCATAGCTGCGGCTACGCCCCGACGCTCGATGCTTATTTAATAAAGCCGCAGCCGATGAAGCTATCCATTATGCTTTTTCCGTTAACGAATGCTTAGGACGAAGGATGAACTCCAATAAACGAACACTGCACTAAAAAAATAACAGGGAAAGGCCGATCCGGTTGCCGGGTCGGCTTTTTTTGCCATTCCGTACCCTTCATGTTATTTGGTTCACATTCAGTTCATAAACGAGGATTAACATCCATCTATAAACCGTTACAGGGAGGCATTACTAATGACAGTAAATGATCGATACAAAGAAGAGCTATGGAAAAATAGCGGGGAGTGGGCGGTTGAAGCACGTGGGCTTGTGAAGACATTCGGCAATAACCGGGCAGTGGATGGCGTAGATTTGAACGTGCGGGCCGGAACCATTTATGGTGTGCTTGGCCCTAATGGAGCAGGCAAAACAACGACCATCAGAATGCTGGCTACACTATTGCGCCCCGATGCTGGCTCGGCACGCATTTTCGGGTACGATGCAGCGAAGGACCCGCAAATCGTGCGGCAATTGATCGGGGTGACAGGTCAATACGCATCCGTCGACGAAGCGCTCAGCGCTACGGAAAATTTGGTCATCTTTTCCAGGCTGCTAGGGCTTGGGCGGGCAGAGGCGCGCCATAGGACGGAGGAGTTGTTGGAGGAATTCGGGCTGACGGAAGCAGCAAAACGTCCATTGAAGCATTTTTCCGGGGGCATGCGGCGTCGGCTGGATTTGGCAGCCAGTCTCATTGCACAGCCGCCGCTTATTTTTCTCGATGAACCGACGACAGGACTTGATCCGCGTACACGTACGCAAATGTGGGATACGATCCGCCGGCTGGTGAAAACCGGTTCAACAGTGCTGTTAACAACGCAATACCTGGATGAGGCTGACCAGTTGGCTGACCGAATTGCGGTCATTGATCGCGGCCAGGTCGTAGCAGAAGGGACGGTCGATGAGCTGAAAACATCAGTCGGCACCTCCTCGCTGCAGCTAAAAATCCAAAATCCGCAGGACATCGCGGCCACTCGCCAAATTGTGGAACAAGTGTTTAGGGTCGAGTCTGTTGTATCAGCGGAAAATGCAAAAATTACGGCGCCGCTGGCGGATGTCGACAAAGTTACCGACCTGCTTGTAGCTCTTCGGGAGGCGGGCATTTATTTGGCGGAGATGAGCGTACAGAAGCCTACACTTGACGAGGTGTTTTTAACCATTACAGGCCATGGCGTGAAAGATAGCCTTTCATCGCTATCTGATCAATCAAATAAAAAAGAGGGGGCAGCCGTATGAAAAGCGCGTCGATCCAAACACGTCATACTCGCCAGTTGAAGAAACATACAAGCTTGGGACAGTCGATTCGAAATTCGCTCACGATGGCCTACAGGGGATTATTAAAAATTCGGCGCACACCAGAGCAATTATTTGACGTGACGCTGCAGCCCATTATTTTCACATTGATGTTTGCTTATATTTTTGGCGGTGCCATCTCAGGAAATGTCGTTGATTATTTGCCGGTTATCATTCCTGGTATTTTGGTGCAAACCGTAATTACGACGTCGATTGTCACGGGTGTTCAGCTGCGGGAGGATATGGATAAAGGCGTATTTGACCGCTTCAAGTCCCTTCCGATTGCCCGAATTGCTCCACTTGCAGGAGCTCTGCTGGCGGATACGGTTCGCTATACGATTGCGACTGCATTAACCTTTTCCATGGGCTATATTTTGGGGTATCAACCTGATGGCGGCTTAGGCTACGTCGTTATTGCGGCCCTTCTTGTCATCGTTTGTGCTTGGGCGATTAGCTGGATTTTTGCTTTTTTTGGCGTCATTTCCCGTACAGCATCCAGCGTTCAGGGGATCTCGATGATCGTGTTGTTTCCGCTCACCTTTGTGTCCAACGCCTTTGTGCCGGTTGACACCATGCCAGGCTGGCTCCAGTGGTTTTCAAGCATCAATCCGGTTTCCCATTTGGTTAGTGCCGTACGGGAGCTTGCCAACAACGGTGCAATTGGCGCAGATTTTGTATTTTCGCTAGTCGGCGCAGCCGTCATTGTCGCGATCTTTGCTCCGCTAACGGTAAGTGCCTATATGCGCCGGACATAGAGGTTAAGGCGTTCAGGTTTACGGAAATCGTGAAAGGTTGATAAAATAGGATAAAGGCGGTGAACGGGATGACCCGAATATTAGTCGTTGATGATGATCCGCATATCCGAGAATTAATTGGTCATTTTTTGCGGCAGGAAGGCTTTGAGGTCGCTCATGCCGTTGATGGCCTGGATGCGCTGCGGATGCTTGCCGAGGTAAAGGCGGATATGGTGATCCTTGATATTATGATGCCAGGCATGGACGGATGGGAGCTGTGCCGCAAGCTGCGGGAGCAGACGGACCTGCCGCTGCTGATGCTGACGGCCAAAGGCGAAGCGTCTCAGATCGTAAAGGGCTTTACGCTAGGAACAGATGACTATTTGGTGAAGCCATTTGATCCATCCGTGCTTGTCGCCCGTGTGAAATCTTTATTCAGGCGATACCGGATTCAATCCTCACAAGCGGTCATAATAGGCAATGTAACGCTGCGCCGCGATACGTTCGAGTGCCGCGTAGGGGAACAAGATTTGACCTTGCCGCTTAAAGAGTTCGAGCTGCTGTTTAAGCTCGCCAGCTATCCCCGCAAGACGTTCACGCGCGATCAGCTGATTGAGCAGATTTGGGGCTTCGATTATGAGGGCGATGAAAGAACCGTCGATGTGCATATAAAGCGGCTGAGGGAGCGTTTTCCTGAGGAGCAGCATGGCTTTCGCATCAGCACGATCCGGGGACTAGGCTACCGGCTGGAGGTGCAGTCGTGAACCAGAAGCCAAGCCTCCTCCATCTGGCGATGAATTTTACGATTGCCTTGTCGGCATTGCTCGCCTGCTGGATCATTTCTTTTTATATAACAAAGTCCGTTTTTTCGGCAGTGGCATGGGCCCCGCATGACTTGCTAAGTTTTCTCATAAATGCGGTGCTCGGTTTTTGTATCTTTGGGGTGGGCATCGCCATTGTAGGCAAGTTTTTTCGGCGGAGGGAGCATTACTTTCTGGACGACATGCTTGAAGCATTAAAACGTATTTCACAGGGCGACTTTCGCGTCAATCTGGAGTGGGAGTTCGGCAGAAACAATGAACAGCAGCGGCATCCCTATGTGCAGCTTGTTGACAGCATCAATAGCATGGCAGCCAATTTGAAGGAGATGGAGGAGCTTCGGCAGGAGTTCATCTCGAACGTATCGCATGAAATCGGCTCGCCGCTTACATCGATCAGCGGTTTTGCCAAGGCGCTGAAGAATGACAAGCTGGATGTAGAGCAGCGGCAGCGGTATTTGACCATTATTGAAACGGAATGCTTCCGTTTATCGAAGCTTAGCGATAATCTGCTGAAGCTGGCCGTTCTGGATTCGGAGAGGCAACCGTTCCATCCGACCACTTATCGGCTGGATAAGCAGCTTGTATCGCTTATTCTCGCTTGTGAGCCGCAGTGGGAGGAGAAGAAGATCGAGATGAGCGTGGAAGCAGACGAGCTGGAGATCAGCGCGGACGAGGACCTGATGAGTCAAGTTTGGCTGAACCTTATTCATAATGGCATCAAGTTTACGCCTGAAAGCGGGAAAATAACGATTTCCCTCTCGCGTACCGAGGAGCATGCGGTCGTCTGCATCGCAGATACGGGGCCGGGAATTGACGAGCAGGATTACACGCGTATTTTCGAGCGTTTTTATAAAGCGGATAAATCACGTGTCCGTGCCGTAGGAGGCAGCGGCCTCGGGCTGTCTATTGCCCATAAAATTATGGAGCTCCATCGCGGCTCAATAGCCGTGCAGAGCAAGCTGGGAGAAGGGACTGAATTTACCGTTTCTTTGCCACTGCCATTTGATCGTGCTGAAGCTTAGATTTATATGGTAAAAAGAAGCGACTTTCATAAAAATAAGTAGAATCGCCACCCTGATTGGCCTATAATATGGATATGATGCCATTTTGCTAAGGATAACGAATTGGCAGAGAGTGTTGAATAGCTGGTGATGGCGTTTAAACAATAGCCGGATTGCCCTTGCATGTTTATGGGGTAATCCGGTCATTTATGTTGAAAAAGTATTTATCCTATTTAAAATTGGAAAGAATGGGACGGTGCTAGATGTTTATCAATCTTTCACAACAAATGAAAAGGATCGTCGCTGTTAGTGTCACTTCCTCCATTCTTGCTTGCGGCTTGCAGGGAGGAACGGTTGTTTTTGCTGAGAAGCCTGTCATTAGCAGTACCACCCCTATGTATGGAGTAGCCTCTGCTCCAGCTGTCAAACCATTATGGAGCTTGCCGCTTGCGAAATTTGATCAGGATGGCAGAGCTATAACGGCGGCATTTGCAGAGGAGGGACGACTGTTCGCCCTTGTGGATGGGGGGCAGCTTGCTGCTTATGACGGCAAAAGTGGGCGAAAGCTGTGGAAATATGGTTCTGGATTGAGGCCTGTGCTCGCCTATAATCAAGGCAGCTTGTATGGTCTTACAACAGATGGCGCAGTCATTGCTGTTGCCAAAAATGGCAGCAAGCAGTGGACGACAGCAATTCGTGCCGATAAAGCAGATCAGATCATTCCGGTCGGAGATACGATTTATGTGACGCAAAATTTAACTCTTTTTGCATTAGAACGGGCAACGGGCAAGCTTCGCTGGAAATTAACGGAGAAGGAGAACCAATACTCATCAGGATCAAATGATATTATCGTAAGCAAAGGTGTTGTGCTTCGCAGTTATTTGGTTCAAGGCGCTCTTACTTCTAATCAGATTAATGCCTACGATCAGGCAACAGGCAAAAAGCTTTGGACGTCATTTGCCCAATTTTCCCCGCTTTTGGTCAAGGACGGGCTGGTTTATTCGGTCATGGACACGTTCATGAGGGGAGATGACGATTCCATCAATAGAAGCTTGCATATCGCAGTTCTGGACTTGTTGACTGGGAAGAAGAAAGGCGAGCGAGTTTACAACTGGATGGTAGAGCCTGAAGTGCCTGGACAAATTGAATTCGGCGGTGCTAATGGCTCTGCATTTCTGAATGGCAATGACCTTTATATTTATCAGGGAAAAGCGGTTGCCAAATATAATTTCGCCTCCTATACCCCTAACGGTAAAGCCGTTCAGAAGTGGAATGCGCCTAATCCGAAAGAATATCAACCGCTCTATAGCATTTATGGCGGCAAACTGCTCTATCAGAGCTTCCGCGATAATTCCATTCTCGCTCTAAAGACGACGAGCGGACAAGAAATCCATTTCCCGAGCGGTATTAGTCCCGTGCAGACGGACTTATTTGCCAACGGCCTGTTTGTCGCTCGCGCAGACGGAACGCTGGATGCGTATAATTTCGCAACTACAAAGCCCGTTTTCAGCGTGAAGACCGGCTCGGGCGAATTTGATCCGACGCTGAAGTCAGGCGATATGATCTATGTTCGCTCTGGCGGGACGCTGCATGCCGTAAAGCTGCCTGCAACTCTAACAAAGAGCTAGATAGATGAGATGGGCAAATAGACGCCTCGTTGAGAGTGCGTCTATTTAGGGTGTGTATGCAAACAAGAGTCGGCCTGCTGCGCTTTGCTTAGCGCTTATTCGAGGCCAACCTCATCTGACGATTCAAGAATTAAGGAACCGCAGCAGGCGATTACGGCTAAGAGCAATGTTGCAAAGACTACTGTGGATGAGGCCATACGGTGTGGATGTTCGCTACTTTTTTTGCAGGACTGAGGTTCCGCTATTCTGGCTTTTTATCCTATTTTAGGCTGCATGCGGACAGGAGATCCGCTATTGCCCTCATTTTCCCGTCAAAATGGCGATTGACAGCCCATTAGCTGCTCCTGAGTCCGCAGCCTGCTCCATTCCCTTGATTTTGTTGAAATAGCGGCTGCTGTGTCCACCAAGTTTATTTTCGTATTTTGTGCAGGGAGTAAATCGGGGTCATTTCCGAAACTGCGGCGGAAAGTGTTCCGGTGTCCACCAAGTCTAGTTAAGTGTAGGTTAGGATAGGGTGTGACCTTCTGCAATGAAGGGCATGGAGCTGCTTTTCCTCCGCAAAAACAGACATTTTTCTACAAAATCTCCGCTTGCAATCGGAAATCAGACAGAAGTACGATAAAGGTATTCTTGTGCCCAAAATGAAACGAACAGGAGCGCTGTCCATGTACAACATTTTGCTTGTGGATGATGAACCGGGCCATTTGGCGGGGCTATCCAAAATGCTGCAAAAGCTCCGCCCTCAATATGCCATTTCTATAGCGCGCAATGGAAAGGAAGCGCTATCAAAATGCCAAGAGCAGCCATTTCAGCTGATCATCTCCGATATCCAAATGCCTCTGATGAACGGTCTCGAATTTCTGGAGCAGCTTCCCCCGGCGAATCAGCCGCAGAAATTTATTTATTTGAGCGGCTATGACTATTTCGACTATGCCCAAAAAGCGATAGGGCTCGGCACCTTTGATTATTTATTAAAGCCTGTCGATCAGGAAAAATTCGCGCTTGTGCTGGAGAAGGCCGAGCGAAGCCTTCGAACCGAGCAGGAGGCACAGCTGGCGAATAGCCGGCTTGAGGTTAAGCTGAACACAATTGCGCCATTGTATCGCAGCCGTGTAATGAAGGAATGGCTGCATAATCAAGCGTTATCCAAAGCAGAGAGCAAAGAGCTGGAAGAATGGCTTGGCTTCGGCGGCCCCGGCATTTTGCTGTTAACCGAAATTCGGCTGCGCAGCAAGGCAGCGTGGGAGCCGGAGGATATGCTTCTTCCCCGAGTCCAGCAGCAATTGGAAGCTTGCCTGCAAGCATCGGGTAGCTCAACCAGCAGCATTCCGCTGTATGAAGGGGAGGGGGGCAGTCATGGCAGGCTGATTACAGTAACGAATGCTTCAATCAGCGCGGAGCAGCTGCAGGCGCTGCAGCAGAAAATGCAGCAGGCGGTTCCCAGCTCCTATCAAATTACGCTTGGCGTGAGCAGTCACGCGGAGGATATGCTAGTTTCCGCTTCGCAGATGTATGCAGAAGCAGGGTTAGCTTTATCGGAAAGCTTCTATGTGGAGGAACAGACCGTATTCCATGCCCGGCAGACGAACGTGAGTGCTGAGCTTGCGCTTAAACTGGATGCCCGGCACGAGGCCTTGCTGCATGAGGCCGTTGTTCATGAACAGGAGCAAGGGCAGTTTAGGCTTATCGCAGGCGAGCTGCTGCACAAGCTCCTTGGGGAAGCAGGCAGCGGGCTTCCGCAGCCAGAGCGGCTGACGCTTTGCGTCCAGAAGCTGCTTGTACGGTTGTCCGAAAACTTAACGATGCCAAAGCATCAGACGCTGGAGGAGTGGAGGGGACGTATGGAACAGGCATTAGGCGAAGCTGCCAGCCTGAGCGCTCTCCAAACCGTCATTTCAGAACAGCTTGGCTTGCTGGCAACTGCTCATGCCGAAGCCAAGCGGGATCATAAGGAGCAGTTGATTTACAAGTGTATCGCATATATTGACGAGCATTACATGGAAGATTTGTCACTGGAGTCGGTTGCGGCCGTTTTTCATTTTAATGCCAGCTATTTCTCCCAATACTTCAAAAGCAAGCTAAACATCAATTTCAGCCAATATGTTACGCAGGTTCGGCTCACGAAAGCGAGACAGCTGCTAGAGGAAAGCAACGATAAAATTTATCAGGTAGCTGGAAGCCTTGGCTATCATGATGTGAAATATTTTAATCGCGTATTCAAAAAGGAATTTGGACTGACGCCAGAGGAATATCGGTCGATAGCCCGTCATATGAAGCGCTCCTGACCCGAGGTCAGAAGCCGGAGGAAGCAGGGAGCATTTTGCGGAAAATTCGCGAGCGTGTACGGGATATGAAGTTCAGAACGAGGCTCATTTTGTTTTTTGTGCTGTTGATTACGCTTCCATCTGTGCTAAACGGCATCCTGCATTACAGTGCAAGCTCTGACATTATTGTCACGAATGCGCGCGACAGCATGCTGGAAATTGTGAAAAAAAACAATGAAATCGGCGATATTGTGTTCAGCAACATTGAAGAGCGCACCGTTTCACTCATCTCTGACCCGGACTTATACCGGCTGTTCAACCGCCCTAAGCCGCAAAATGATTACGAGTTGGTCCAGATGGACCGGCAGGCAACGGTTATTTTGAATAAATATTTTGGACATGATCAGGATTTGTATACCGCTCAGCTTGTGACGAGCTATTTCAGCTTTGGATCAGGCAGCGGCATGTATACGTCCTCCTCCCCGTTCGTCTCGGCGGATCCGCAGGGCTTCCGCAAGTCGGCCATTTATAAGGAAGTGCTGGCCAGCAGAGGCAGCCTAATTTGGGTACCCACCTATGATTTAACCCGCGCTTTCCAACAGGAGGCGCTATATGACATGGATGCCAAGTTCCGGATGGTGTTTTCCTGCGCCCGCCTGCTCAACAGCTCCCCGATTATTGACGGTGCCATTTACAATTGGCCAGAGCATGTCGAGCGACCGGTGCTGCTGCTTAATTTCAATGAATCCTTTTATCAGCGCAGTGTGCAGCAGAGCTTGTCCGCGGTTCAAGGCTCCTATTTTTATATCGTCTCCAAGGATGGAAAGATCGTAACGCATCCCGAGCTAAGCAAGCTCGGTACAGCTGACCACAATCAATGGTACAAGACAGAGTTTCGGCAGCCATTCGGCACTTCGCTCGTTAAGGAAAACGGGGAGGATGTACTGATCAGCTACGATACTTCTCAGGTTACAGGCTGGGTGACGGTTAATGTGACGCCGTACAAGCAGCTGCTTGGCAATTTGCCAGCCATTCGCTATATGGATATATTATCAGGCGTGGCACTGCTCATTATTTCAATCGTTATTGCCTCCTTTATCGCAGGGCGCCTGACCCAGCCGATCAAAAAAATGCTGGTTGCCATTCAAATGACCGGAGCAGGCGATTTCACAGCGAAAATCCCTGACCAGCCGCAGCTGGAATTCCGCATTTTAACGAAGAAATTTAATGTGATGAATGATAAAATACGCGAGCTGATTCAAGAAAACTACGAAAGCCGGCTGCGGGAGAAGGAAACGGAAATTATGGCACTTAATCTCCAGCTGAATCCGCATTTTTTGTACAATACGCTTAATATTATTAACTGGATGGCAATTGACCGGGATGAGCCAGCCATTAGCCGAATGATCGTCAGCTTGTCGTCCATGCTGCAATACACGGTGAAAAACAAGCAGGAAATGGTCCGGCTGCGCGACGATTTAAATTGGCTGCAAAGCTACACGCATATTATGGAAAATCGCTTTGAAGGCATTTTTAAAGTGGCCTATGATATAGAGGGCGTGCCGGAGGATAGCCTCGTTCCGAAGCTTTTTCTCCAGCCGCTCGTGGAAAATGCGATGATTCATGGCTTTGAATCTGGTGAACCGGGCGAGCAGGGCGGTCTTGTGAACATTAGCGGCTGGATGGTGGAAGACCGATTGTTGTTCGAGGTAAGCGACAATGGCAAAGGCATGAGCCCGCAGCAGGCGGCGGACGCGCGGAGCAAGGAAGGTGCAGGAATTGGAATGAGCAACGTCATTTCACGTCTGGCCTTGCTGTATGGCGAGCAGGCTGAGCTCCGTGTGCGCTCTAAACCCGGCGAAGGCACGACGATTACCGTCGTCATTCCCTTGCAGCGCTGAAGCTAAAGGCTAGTCAGTATGGTAAAATAGACTTTCAAAATATTTGCGAGGGTACAGGCAGCAATGCTTCGCTGTGGGGAGGAACAGGCACGATGAAATTTGAACAAATCACTTTATGGACAAGCAGGCTGGAGGCGCTGTATTCCTTTTACAAGGAGCAGCTTGGTTTCCCGGTGCTGGAGCGAAACGAGCAGTCCTTCACGGCAGCAATTGGCAGCACGCAGCTCACTTTCCGGGGGACAACGGACCATACCGACCCCTTCTATCATTTTGCAATCAATATACCGGAAAACAAGCTTGCGGAGGCAAAAAGCTGGCTAAAGGGGAAAGTGGCGCTCATTGAGGAGCAGGGCAGAGACGAAGTGTTTTTCACATCATGGGATGCAGGGGCCGTTTATTTCGCCGATCCCGCTGGAAATATTATCGAATTTATTGCCAGGCATCAATTGAAAAATAGTACCGAGCATCCGTTTGCCCTCTCGGATTGCATTGAAATTAGTGAGCTCGGCATTGTTACCGCTGAGGTCATCCCTGCCGTTCGGGAGCTGAACGCTTTAGGCATACCCAATTGGCGTGAGGATAGCGAGGGACTAACTCCTGTCGGCGATGAGCATGGGCTGTTTATTGTGGTGAAGCAAGCCCGGGAATGGTATTTCTCAGGCGGCAGGCAGGCGCAGTTTTATCCGGCAGAAGTGGTAGTCGCTTCAATAGGACGAATCGAGTTTCCGCACATTTCGCAAATTCACTTGCTTCATACTTAGGATGTTAGAGACGTATTTTCTGAATAGTCTGAATTCAATGGATTAGTTACATAAATATAATTATGTAAACAAAAAAGAAGGCGGAATGGTGAGCGCGCGATGAAAGCATTTATTTTTGACATGGATGGCGTCATTATTGATAGTGAACCGCTGCATTTTGAGGTTGATATGGAGACGATGGAGCATCTGGGCTTCAAGGTGTCGCAGGACGACCTGGAAAAATACGTAGGCATGACCAATCCGGCCATGTGGCGCCTTATTCGCGTGGAATATGGCATGGAGCATACAGTGGAGGAGATCATTTCTTACCAGCTACGGCGAAAAATAGAGGAGCTTCGCGCTCGTGATTTTGCGCCAATTGCGGGTATTTTGTCCCTTCTTGCCGAGCTCAAGCAACGGAACCTGCCAATCGCTTTAGCGTCTTCCTCCCCGCGGATTTTTATTGAAGAAGTGCTGCGCAAGTTCGATATTACCGATTATTTTGCAAGTATCGTTAGCGGAGAAGAGGTGCCGAGCGGCAAGCCAGCTCCCGATGTATATTTGGAGGCAGCTCGTCAGCTTGGCGTATTGCCAGCGGATTGCGTCGTTTTGGAGGATTCCCGCAACGGGGTCATCGCAGCGAAAGAGGCGGGCATGCGCTGCATCGGCTATATTAATATTCATTCAGGCGATCAGGATCTTTCCCGTGCCGATTGGATCGTTAAAGCCATTAAGGATATTCCATTGTCCCAATTATAAGGAGGCTTCACTTGTTGAATATATGGATGACTACCCCCGAGCTTGTGGAGCACGTTGAGAACTCCGAGCTTGTCTATATGCTGGATCGAATGAAGGCCATTCAGGAACGGGAGCATAACCCGATGGGAATAGCGCTGCAACGCTTCGGCCCAGCAGTGGCTATTGCCAGCCGAGCAATGCCATGGCCGCAATTTAATACGGTTAAAGGCTTTGGCCGTGCAGGTGCAGCGCAGCTGGATGAAGTGCTAAAGTGGTATAAAGAGCAGGGCGGGAGCCCACAATTTGAAATTGTGCCTTCGCGTACAGATGGGGAGACGCTGCTGGCGCTGGCCAAGCAAGGGTTTTATCAGACGGGCTTTCATGCGAGTATGGCAGGAAGCATTGCTGAAAAAACCGACGGGAAGTTGGAGCAGCATCTGACGGGTATTGACGTACGCAGGCTGAGTGAGCATGAGGTTGAGCTTTACGCAGAGCTGCATGCGCTGGGCAGCGGGCTGCCGATAACGGGGAAAGATCACATTGCCGACAATAATCGCATGCTGTTCAGCCGGGAAGGCTGGCAGTTTTATGCTGCTGAGATCGATCATATCGCTGTTGGGGTCGGCGTCATGCATATCCATGAACATATTGCATCCCTTACATTTGCCGCTACAATGCCGGAATATCGCATGCGAGGTGTTCAAGCGGCTTTAATTGCAGCGCGCTTGCGTGCTGCTGTCCAAGCGGGCTGCAGCCTCATAGTAGGACAAGCCGCCTATTGCTCTAGCAGCCAGCGGAATATGGAGCGCGCTGGCATGCGCCTTTGCTATACGCGCAGCACATGGAGCAGGCTGCTCTCTATGTAAATCTGTCTCTTGTCTAGCTAAAGAAGAGAAGGCAGGAAGCCAAATTCTAAATTCTAAAAAAATAAGGCAGCAAACCGTTCTTTGACGGTCTGCTGCCTTATCCTTTGTCCTTCGCTTCAAAGTTCAGGCAAGGCTTCCCGGAGGAAGCTAGCACAACTTGGCTTGGCATCGCCTGCGATTTAAAGCCGAACGCCCTGCAGCCTCTTGGCGCGCCGGGGTCCCAAGTTACATAATAATGGCTGCATTTCATGCAATTCATGCGCTCCTGCTCTGTCATTACAATAAATCATCCTTCTATGAATAAGATGCTAACGTTTATTATAGCATTTTTCGGACTGAAACGCGCCACGCCGCCAAAGGACGGCGACAGCCGTTTCACCTTGAAATATAGGAAAGGATATTCAAACGTCATCCTTTCTCTATATTTCTCGGACTGAAACGCGCCACGCCGCCAAAGGACGGCGACAGCCGTTTCACCTTGAAATATAGGAAAGGATATCCAAACGTTATCCTTTCTCTATATTTCTCGGACTGAAACGCGCCACGCCGCCTATGGACGGCGACAGCCGTTTCACCTTGTTTTGTGCTATAATGGCAAAAGGTTTATGGATTTAGTTAATGGAGGGATTATTTTGTCTGGAATGATGAACAACAAAAAAATCGTAGTCATGGGCGTCGCGAATGAGCGCAGCATTGCTTGGGGAATTGCCAAGTCGCTGCATCGGGAAGGGGCTCAGCTTATTTTTACATACAGAAAGGAACGCTCTTTCGAGAAGCTGAAGGGCTTGCTGGAGCAGACAGGCATTACGCCACTGCTGACGGTACCTTGCGACGTATTGGATGATGAAAGCATAAGCGCAGCTTTTGCCCATATTAAAGAGCAGGCGGGAAGCATTGATGGAATCGTGCATTCCCTTGCTTTTTCGGATAAAGACGAGCTTAAGGGCGAGTACCTGGAAACGTCGCGTGAAGGCTATCTCCTCGCGCAAAATTCCAGCGCTTTTTCCCTTGTGGCGATTGCCAAACAGGCGAAGGGTGTCATGTCCGAGGGCGGCAGCATCGTTACCCAATCCTATATTGGCGCAGAGCGCGTCGTGAAAAATTATAATGTTATGGGCGTTGCCAAGGCAGCGCTTGAAGCAAGCGTACGATATTTGGCGGAGGATCTTGGCAAATATAATATTCGTGTTAATGCGGTTTCTGCTGGCCCGATTAAAACCCTATCGGCAAAAGGCGTTTCCGGCTTCAATGACATTATGCAGACGATCGAAGAACGTGCGCCGCTGCGGCGCAATATTGATCAGGAAGAAGTCGGCGATGCGACGCTATTCCTTCTTAGCCATCTGTCACGCGGAATAACTGGCGAAGTGCTGCATGTCGATGCAGGCTATCACATATTAGGCTTGTAACTTTAAAACGGTACGCAGAGAGCGGAGGGAAACGTTTGAACGTCAAGCAATTGGCAGCAGAGAAAGCCGTCCAGCTTGTGCAAGATGGCATGCTTGTTGGGCTTGGAACAGGAACGACAGCGTATTGGGCGATTTTGAAGCTGGCACAAAGAATGAAGCTCGAAGGACTGGACATTAAAGCCGTTGCCAGCTCCAAGCAGTCGGAGGATTTAGCGGCTGAATACGGCATTCCGTTAGTTCCACTCGCTGAAATTACGGCGATTGATTTAACGATTGACGGTGCGGATGAAGTAGACGGCGAGCTTCATTTGATTAAAGGCGGCGGCGGTGCGCTATTGCGGGAAAAAATTCTTGCTGCTCACAGCAAAACCTTTGTCGTAATCGTGGATGAGTCCAAAAAAGTAAGCCAGCTTGGACATTTTCCGCTTCCGGTGGAAGTTGTGCCCTTCGCCTCTAATTTGACAGTGCAAAAGCTGAGAGAGCTTGGCTGCACCGCCGAGCTGCGGGTATCGGCAGACGGAACCTTTGTAACGGATAACGGCAACTATATTGCTGACTGCCGTTTCGGAACGATTGCCTCGCCTTCGGAGCTGCATGAACAGCTGAATGCAATTCCTGGCGTAGTGGAAAATGGCTTGTTTATTTCGATGGCAGCCCAAGTGATTGTTGGCTTCGATACGGGGGAGACCGAGATTTTGGTTCCGGTTAAACGTTAATAAATTTATATGGGAATACCGCCTTGAAGGCGGTGTTCCTTTTTTTCTGTATAAAATTGGATCAATAAGGAAACCTATAAGCGCTATTATCGTTTAAATTAACGCTTTGGGTGGGATTTGAAATGGTTAAGGTACTTCATAAAGTAAGCTTCCTGCAAATATGCATGATTCTCATGATGACCGTTGGCTTAACGAATCATGTCGTTATGAATCCTTTAATTTTGGATGCTTCCGGCAGGGATGCATGGATTTCCGTCTTATTAACAGGCGTATTGTTTCTTCCATGGTGCATATTGCTGGTGCTATTTATGAAGAGATCGGGTCAACAGAAGCTGCACCCTTGGCTGGCATCCAAAACGAATCCGGTCATCGCTTGGCTGATGATCATTCCGCTCGGTCTGCAATTGCTTTTCATCGGGGGATTTACCTTAATTGATACGGTCCGATAGGCGACCACCAATTATATGCCCAGCACGCCAAGATCGGCTTTAATTATCACCCTATGTCTAGTATGCTGCTATTTTGCAATATCCGGCATTCGCATGATAGCGATTGCTGCAGGGATTATGCTTCCCGTAGTCATTTTGCTGGGTTACTTTGTAGCCATAGCTAATACGCCGGAGAAAGATTATCGTCTTTTGCAGCCTGTCCTAGAAAATGGCTGGCAGCCCGCGATTCAAGGCATGATCTATGTCGGTGGCGGATTTGTAGAAATGATTATGCTTTTAGCTGTCCAGCACCGCATCAAGTCCCGCGTAAAGACATGGCAGCTCCTCATTTTGGCCGTTCTCTTAATTTATATTACGCTCGGACCTATTATCGGGGGCATTACGGAGTTTGGACATTTAGAAGCGGGGAAGCAGATGGAATCCCCTTTTGAGCAATGGAGGCTTGTGAAATTCGGCAACATTGAGCATGTGGATTTTTTATCGGAGTTTCAATGGCTGTCTGGAGCCGTTATTCGTACAAGCTTTGCCATGTTTTTATTGGGAGAGCTCATTCCCTTTCGGAAAAAGGAAGGAACGCGGCGACTCATTATGTTGCTGACACTTGGCTATATTCTATTCGGGTTCATCCCGATTAATGGATATTCCTCTTATCTATGGCTCTATCACTATTACTTCCCCGTCACGCTGGCGACGGTTTTGGTTCTTTCAGCCGTATTCCTCGCAATCGCTTTGCTGAAGCGGCAAAGGGAGGGGAACCTGGCATGAACAAAACCAAACTTCAGCCTGCTGAGCCATGGAACCTGCAGTCGATATCCGCCTTATTTCCGCATTCTGCGGATGTGTTGATCCAGCGATTTCAATTTGATGAGGATGTCCGATCGGAGATCATTCTTGTTTATAGCGAAGGGTTATGTGATACTTCCCAAATTGGAAAATATATTCTTCCGGATCTAGAGCAGCTATACCGTAAAAATGGATTTGCTCATTTGCAAACGGGGAAGCTATACGGGACGCTGCCGCTCATTCCAGCAGCTGCGGATACGCTGCCAGAGCAGCTTTGCGAGTGGATTTTTCAAGGTGATTTGCTGCTCCTGTTTAATGAGTCAAATGCCTTATTTCGAATGACGCTTGGCCATCCCCCTCATCGTACACCAGAGGAATCAACAACAGAAGTATCGATTAAAGGGGCTAGAGACGGCTTTGTGGAGGATGTAGGCATTAATGTCGCGCTCATTCGCAAACGAATTCGCAGCAAGTCTTTATGCTATGAGACGGTAACGCTCGGCAGACGAACGAGAACGAAGGTCGGTTTATTGTACATCGACGATATTATTGCGCCAAATGTGCTGAGCGAGGTTAGAGATAGATTAAATAGCATTGATGTGGATGGACTATACAGCATTAATCAATTGGAAGAAATGCTTGTGGAAGAGAAGTATAGCCTATTTCCTTTGCTCGACTTTACGGGACGGCCGGATTATGCAGTAAGCAGCTTGCTCGCAGGCAGATTTATCGTTGTTGTGGATGGCAATCCTATGGTTTTAATCGGCCCAAGCACCTTTTTTCTCATGCTGAAATCGCCTGAAGACTTATATTTTAACTTTCAATATGTTTCGTTTGCGCGCTTGCTGCGCATTTTTAGTTTTTTCATTTCTATTTTGCTGCCGGGGTTGTGGATTGCGCTTTCCGCCTTTCATCAAGATCAAATCCCGTTTAGGCTAATGTCGACGATTGCTGCTGCCCGAATTGGACTGCCCATCTCAGGAGCATTGGAATTTTTAATTTTGCTTCTGCTACTGGAAATATTCAGAGAGGCCGGCGTTCGTCTGCCAAGCTCCATCGGCCAAAGCTTAACCGTTATTGGCGGATTAATTATTGGCGATTCTGCTATTCGGGCCGGCTTTGTGTCACCAAGCGTCGTCGTTGTGGGGGCGATTACGGCAGTTGCTGGAGCGACACTTGTCAATCAATCGTTAAGTACGACGGTGAGCGTCATCCGTTTTCTGTTGTTTATAGCTGCTTCCCTATTGGGAATGTACGGATTCATATTAGGGATTGTCGTGCTTATCGGATATATGGGACGGCTCAGCTCTTTCGGGGTCCCGTACCTGTCGCCGTTTTCTCCTCCTATAATGAGGGAGCTTCTTACGGCTGCGCTTCGGCTGCCCTGGGTAAAGCAGAAACAAAGGCCGGAAACATTGCATACGGTTGATTCGGACAAGCAAGGGGAAGATTAGCATGAAAGTATGGATAAAATGGAGCCTGATCGCTAGTTTGCTGCTGCTGAGTCCAGGCTGCTTTGATTCAAGCCGATTCAAAACATGGCTTATGTCACAGCTATCGGTCTGGATTATAAGGATGGGGTTTTTATATCTTACGCGCAGGTGCTTAACTTCTTAAATGTAGCCAAATCCGATAAAAATGAAATAGGGAAAAACATACCGGTATGGATCGGCCGCGGCACAGGAAAGACGGTGACGGAATCGTTGTCCTCGCTGTCCGAAACTTCGCAGATTAGATTGTTCTGGGGACATGTCAAAGCGGTTGTGGTAGATGAGGAGCTTCTAAAATCACAAGCGATTGTTCGGCAAAGCTACGAAGCAATCAATCGTTACCGCGAAGTTCGTTACAATATATTGCTCTATTCAACAAAGACGCCGATCGTAGATATTTTTAAGCAAAAATCGATTTTGAATTTGCCTGTCTTGGATACCATTCTGGATACACCCGAGGATACCCATGCCCAGCGCTCCAACATTGATCCCCAATATGGCTTCAAATTTATTGCCGAATTTAATGAGCCGGGCAATACCGCCATCATTCCTACGATTGGCATAACGAAGGAGGTATGGAGGGAGAATGCCCGGAAAATGCCGATGTTTAAAATTACGGGCGCCTTTTTCATTCGGCAAAACGAGAATTTAAGCTGGTTTTCTGAAACAGAATTGCTCGGAAGAAGATGGGTGCAAAAAGGAAATAAGCGCTCCGTTCTGCTAATTGGCAATCGAGAAGCTCCGACCGCTACACTCGTCATTATTAAACCGAATTACCGGATACGGTATGTTAAGAACAGCAAGCCATTGCAGTTTAAGATTGAAATTAAGGCGAGAGCCTATGTGGAGGAAATGATTAAAGATGTTTCGGTGAAAGAGATGGAGGTTCTTGCAGCGAAGGCGATTCGCGATGAAATGATGGCCACCTATGAGAAAGGCCTTGTCACTCAAACCGATCTATTAAATTTATTTGCCGAGCTCTATCGCAGTGAACCCAAGCTGTGGCATCAGCTGCGTAATAGCAAACAGCTTCTACTAAACCAAAAAACATTGGGCCAAATCGATGTGAAAGTAACGATTACCAATACTGGAAAATACAAAGGGAAGCTGTAACGTTTCCTAGCCAGCTAGAGGGGGCTGGCGGGTTTGGGAGCCTTGACGTATGCGGCCAAGAAGTGATATATTATGTCAGATTGCCTGAACGTGTAAATGAAAGGGATGTAAAATATATTGGCTACGAGCGAAGACATTACGAAACCGAAATTATTACCTACCAAAATTTTGAAATGTAAAAACCCCGAATGCAAAGCGTGGGTAAGAGATGAATTCGCCTCGGCAGAGCAAACCTGCCCGATATGCAAAGGACCGATGCTACGAAGCATGAAGCATTTGCCAGCCGTGCAGAACAAGCCAAAGCCGCAGCCTAGAAAACCGAAATCTGACTTTTAATTTCAATTTGAAAAAAAAACCGCCCGAACGGCTGCGTGATTTTAGCGCAGCCGTTCGGGCGTCTATTTGGAGGCGCTGCTAAGCATGACACAACACCATTATCCGTTTGATTTTGACCCGTCGCAGCCTTATATGCAGCAGGCAAGCGACTGGATCGCGGATGTTTTTTACGAGAAGCTTCCCGAAGCCGGGCTTGAGCTGCGAGATGAGCAAATTTATATGGCATTTCAGCTGGAACGAGCTTATGCGGACAAGCAGACGATTTTCGCTGAGGCAGGCGTCGGCACAGGCAAAACTTTCGTTTATTTGCTTTATGCCATTAGCTACGCGCGTTATACTCGCAAGCCGGCTATTATTGCCTGCGCTGATGAATCGCTCATTGAGCAGCTGGTAAAGCCGGAAGGCGATATTGCCAAGCTGTCCCGCCATTTAGGACTGACCATCGACAGCAGATTGGGAAGATCGCCTGATCAGTATGTCTGCTTGAACAAGCTGGATGATGCAAGGGGCGACGCTCAATTAGAGGGCGCAGAGCATTTTGACGACATTTATCGCAGCTTGCCGGATTTTGTTCATAAGCCAGAAACGATGCAAAGCTTTTATCCTTATGGCAACCGCCGGGATTATCCGGAGCTCAGCGATGAAGTTTGGGACCATGTCGGTTGGGACGTCTTTCAGGACTGCATGGTATGCAGCCGCAGACATCGCTGCGGACAAACGCTGTCACGCGATCATTACCGCAAATCAACGGATTTAATTATTTGCTCGCATGACTTTTATATGGAGCATGTATGGACCTATGAAGCACGCAAACGCGAGGGACAACTTCCCTTGCTGCCGGAGCATAGCTCAGTTGTATTCGACGAAGGGCATTTGCTCGAAACGGCGGCGCAGCAGGCGCTAACGTATAAGCTCAACCATGCGGTATTTGAGAGCATTATTACGCGATTGCTGGAAGGGGAAATCCGCGAATCGCTGGCGCTGGCCATTGAGGATGCAATTGTGCAAAGCGAGCAGCTTTTTGAGCGTATCCAGCAAAGCAGCCGTGCTGTCGCAGCATCAGATCGCCGCGAGCTGCTGTGGGACAACACGCTTATACAGGAAGTAAACCGGCTGCATCAGCTGCTTGATCTCATCGAGGAGGAGCTTGTGTTCGAAAGCGGCTTGTTCACGCTTGATGAATATCAGCTCAAAATCGTCGAGGAGCATTTGGAGATGATTCAATATGCCCTTTCGCTGTTCCGCAAACCCGAAAAGCCGATTAGCTGGGTGATGGAGGACAAGTCGGGCATTTCTCTTGTCATTATGCCTAAGATGGTGAAGGAAGTGCTGGAGGAGCATGTGTTCTCTCGCAAAATGCCAATCGTCTTCTCATCGGCTACGCTGTCGGTAGACGGCTCCTTCGAATATACGATGGACAGCCTGGGCATTAAGCAGGCTGAGTCGTTCTCCGTTGCTTCGCCTTATGATTATGAGCATAAAATGCGGGTGCTTGCATCCGAGTCGGAAGCTTTGGATGAATTCGCGAACCAAATGCAGGCAACGGTAAAGCTGCTTGGGGAAGCGAAGGGCGGCACGCTCATTTTGTTCCCTTCTCGTGAGGAGCTTGCGCGCTTCAAGCAGGCGATGAATGATGAGCCGCTTGCACAGCAAAGACGTTTCCTTTATGAAGGAACGTCGGAGATTAGCCATTTGATTGGGGCATTCCAAGCCGATGAGACCAGCGTGCTGTGCGCGGTGACGCTGTGGGAGGGACTGGACATACCGGGGCCTTCTTTATCGCAGGTCATTGTATGGTCGCTGCCATTCCCGCCGAATGATCCGGTGTTTGCTGCAAGACGCGCCGATGCCCAGCTGCCTTTCGAGGAAGTGGATATGCCTTATATGCTGCTGAGGTTAAGACAAGGCATGGGACGTTTGATTCGCACGAGCAGCGATGAAGGAACGGTAGTCATTTTTGGCGAGGAAATGCGCCAGCCTGCTGTTAAAGAGCGTATTAGCGCCATAATGCCCAAAGGGGTTAAGCTGCTGGCTCTATAATGGTATAAAATTATAACAAGTTTATTTTCATACGACACCAGAGAGGAATTAAGCTTCAAATGAAAATGAATCAGAATCGTAACCGGCTCAGGCTGGCCTTGCTGCTCGGTTCTTTCTCGGCTCTGGGCCCGCTGACGATTGATATGTATTTGCCTTCGTTTCCACAAATAGCTGAGGATTTTGGTACGAAGGCTTCACTTGTGCAATTGAGCTTAACCGCCTGTTTAATCGGCCTTGGCCTCGGGCAGCTCGTCATGGGACCGATGAGTGACGTTCATGGCCGGCGCAAGCCGCTGCTGCTGTCCTTGGTCGTTTATTTAATTGCTTCGCTGGCCTGTGCGCTGGCACCGAATATTACTTTGTTTATCGTTGCCCGTTTTATACAAGGCTTTGCAGCCTCAGCAGGCATCGTTATTTCAAGGGCTATTGTCCGTGATCTATATAGCGGTCATGAGCTGACCAAATATTTTGCACTTATTATGCTGGTTAACAATGTTATGCCTTTACTGGCACCTGTTGCGGGAAGCGGAATTATATCCTTCACCACTTGGATCGGCGTGTTTATCGTACTCGGGGCGATAGGCCTTGCTCTGGCGCTTATTGCAACGTGGCAGCTGGAGGAAACACTGCCGCGCGAAAAGCGAATTTCGAGCAATTTCGGTGAGCTGCTGCGTAATTTCGGGCAGTTGCTTAAAGATCGCGAGTTCACCGGTTATGCGTTGACGCAAGGTCTGATGATCGGCGGTATTTTTGCTTATGTCTCAGGCACACCGTTTATTTATCAGCATATTTACGGCACCTCGCCGCAAGTATTTGCCTTTTTGTTCGGCACCAACGGACTCAGCCTTATTTTGGGCTCGCAGATCGTCGGGCGCCTCAGCCATAAATGGACGGAGCAGCAATTTTTGCTGCTCGGGCTGCTGCTCTCCGCGGCATCCAGCGTTTCATTGCTGATTGCGGTGCTTGTGGAGGGGCCGCTGTGGTCGCTAGTCGTTCCTTTATTTTTCTTTGTATGCTCAATCGGTATTACCGCTACCGCTTCGTTTTCGCTGGCTATGGAAAACCAAGCCCATATTGCCGGCAGTGCCTCGGCTTTGCTTGGCTTGCTGCCTTTTGTGCTTGGTGCTGTAGCGGCTCCGCTCGTTGGCATTGCCGGAGAGGAAACAGCTGTCCCGATGGGCGTCATTATTTTTACCGCCAGCATGCTCGGGATGGTTGCTTATTTCGGCCTCGTCCGCTCTAAGCAGCGTGCTTCTGGAAAATAAGCTAGAGTTGCAAACGTACGAGTGAAGCTAGATTAGCAAGCAACAATGAAATAAAGCAAGCCTTAATCATTAGGTACCTATAGTCAGACACTTTGAAAAAAAGTGGTCGGACTGTGGGTACTTTTTTTTTGAAATATAAGAAAGCATATGCTTACTTATATTTCTCGGACTGAAACGCGCCGCGCCGCCAGAGGACGGCGCCAGCCGTTTCACCTTGTTTTTCAAAGTTAGTGGTTAAAAACAGGGAAATCAGGAAAACATACACTTTATTCAATCAAGCGCAAAACAAAGGGATGGCGGTGCAAAGTGAAGACATTTCTAGCCTATATACCGGAATACCCCGTCTTCCTTCAGGCACTGGCAGTGCTAATCGTTCCGGTCATACTCTCGGTCGTATTCAAATGGGCTGAGTCGGAAAGGAATTGAGTCATGAATAGGGAAAACAGCATTGAAAGCCGTTTAGAGGTTATAAGAGAACAGATAAAGGAATACGGAGATGTCAGCATACGGCAATTTGAACTGGGGCAGACAGAGATCAAAGCGGCAATTGTGTATTGTGATGGGCTGACGGACAGGGAGCAAATTGATTTTCATGTGTTACAAGCGTTAATGTCCTATTCGTTTGATGATCGACCGATTTCGAAGGAGCTTATTCAAAATACGCTGTTATCTACAAGCGAAATTATGGAAGTGGAAACGCAGGAAGAGATGCTTTCCAAAGTGCTTACAGGTTATACGGCCTTAATAATTGATGGGATAAAAGAAATTACATTAATCTACGCGCTCGCGGGCAAAAGCCGCAGCATTGAAGAGCCTATTTCGGAAGCATTGGTTCGCGGGCCAAGAGCGGGATTTAATGAAAATTTATCCGACAATATCGCTTTGCTGCGCAAACAGGGTGAAAATAAGGACTTGTGTTTGCTAAAGCTCCAGGTTGGCGAGCGGGCGAAGAAGGATCTGTATATCGGCTATATGAAAGGAATCGCGGATCCTGATCTAGTGGAGGAGGTGCGCCGGCGGGTATCTAAAATCCGCATCGACAACGTGCTGGAGTCGGGCTATATTGAGCAGCTAATTGAGGATAACTATTTAAGCCCCTTTCCGCAAATTCAAAACACGGAAAGGCCAGATAGAGTGACGGCAGCTCTAATGGAAGGGAAGGTGGCCATTTTGCTTGATGGTACGCCATTTGCTCTAATCGCACCTGTAACCTTCAGCATGCTGCTGCAGTCGCCAGAGGATTATTATGAGCGCTGGCTTGCCGGCACGCTGCTAAGGATTATGCGCTTTTTCGCCGCAATAATGGCCTTGTTTGTTCCGGCTACTTATATTTCCTTCATCTCCTTTCACCCTGGCTTAATTCCAACTAAACTGGTCATTTCCATCATTGCTACGAGAGTAGGTGTACCTTTTTCTTCTTTGGTAGAAGCATTAATGATGGAAATTGCGATTGAAATTTTGCGGGAAGCGGGCCTTCGTCTGCCGAAACCGATTGGTCCGGCGATGGGAATCGTAGGCGGTCTCATTATTGGGGAAGCGGCTGTTCAGGCGGGAATTGTCAGCCCGATTCTCGTTATCGTCGTGGCACTGACCGCGATCTGCTCGTTTTCGATACCGCAATATAGTGCCGGCATTTCTATACGTATGCTGCGCTTTCCCGCGATGTTTTGTGCAGCCGCCTTCGGCATGTATGGCGTTATCTTGTATGCTCTGCTGTTAGGCGCTCATATTTCGAGGCTGCAAAGCTTTGGCGTCCCTTATGCCAGCCCGGCAGCTCCATACCGGTTAGGGGAATGGAAGGATTTTCTTATGCGCGCGCCGCTGCGGATGATGAAGCGGAGGCCAAAGCTGCTTTATCCGCAGGATTCTACTAGAAAAAGGTGAGCCAATGAGCGGGAACCAACAGGCTATAGGCGGCCTTCCCCAGGAAAAACTCACGACCATCCAGGTCGCGGTTATGATTTCTAACTTCATGCTGGGCTCTGGCATATTATCGCTTCCCCGGGTATCAGCGGAAAAGGTTGGCACGCCGGACGCTTGGATATCGGTCTTATTGGGCGGGCTTGTAGCCATTGTGGTGGGGGTCATTATGGCGCTTTTATCGCAAGCCTATCCCGGTCAAACCTTTTATGAATACAGTCGAAAAATTATAGGTTCGTGGCTGGGGCATTTGCTAGGTCCAGTGATGATCTTATATTTTGCCGCGACTGCCGCTTTTCAAGTGCGTTCTTTAGCCGAGGTTTCCAGCTTTATATTATTAGAGGGAACACCGCAATGGGCGATTACTTCCGTATTTTTGTGGGTGGGGCTGTATTTGATGCTGGGCGGACTCGGTGCCATTGCCCGGCTGTTTGAGCTGATTTTGCCACTGACGATTTTCATCT
Organism: Paenibacillus sp. JT22N15; assembly: GCF_059383755.1. Taxonomy (NCBI): domain Bacteria; kingdom Bacillati; phylum Bacillota; class Bacilli; order Caryophanales; family Paenibacillaceae; genus Paenibacillus; species Paenibacillus sp. JT22N15. The sequence goes on from NZ_JBXENV010000003.1 coordinate 249,090, forward strand.
ACTTACTGGTAACGTTAATGGGGTTTACTATATTTGATTTAAATAATTTGCGTCCGCTATTGGGGCAAGGCATCTGGCCCGTTCTAAAAGGGATTCAGACGACCTCGCTCGCCTTTACAGGCTTTGAGGTCATTATCTTCTTGACAGCCTATATGAAAAATCCCCAAAAAAACATTAAAGCGGTGACCGCAGGGATAGCCATTCCGCTCGTTATTTATATTGTGACCGTCTTTATGGTCATTGGGGCATTGTCCGTTGATGGCACCTTAACGAAAAACTGGCCTACACTTGATATGGCCAGAAGCTTCGAATTGTCGGGCTTGATTTTTGAAAGATTCGAATTTTTGCTGTTGATTATTTGGATTATGCAAATTTTCTCCAGCTTCACAACCGCCTTTTATTTTTCAGCGTTGGGCATTTCCCAGCTATACAAGCGCAAAATAAAAACCTGTCTGTATGGTCTGCTCCCATTCGTTTATATTTTCGTTGCTGTCCCGAAAAAATTAGACGATGTGTTTACGCTTGGGGACTGGATTGGAAAAGTGGCATTGTATTTGTTTGGGGTTATTCCGATTGTTTTATTGATTGTGACGAAATGGAGGGCGAGCAAGCATGCGAATTAGACATAAAGCCAAGCGCTCGCTCTTTATCGTTTTATGTGCGGTCGTTCTGCCCTTGCAGACGGGCTGCTGGAGCAAGGATGAGATCGAGGATCAAAGCATCTATGTCGGCATGAGCCTGGATCCGGCGAGTGAAACGAAACTGGAAAAAACATTTCGTAAGGAAGGAGACGACTATCGCAAGCGCAAGCTTCTAAGTTATACCCTGCAGATTATTAATGTGCAATCTGAAAGCCAGCATAGTGGCGGACAGGCGCCAGTCTCAGCGAAGCCATATTTTAATATTTCCGAAACCGGGGATTCCATGTTTCAGCTCATTCGCGAGTTTTCGGCGCGAATGGAACGTCCAGTCATTGGCCAACATATGAAGGTCATTGTTATTAATGAGAAGCTTTCGCGGAAATACAGCATGAATGAGCTGCTCGATTTTTTCCTGCGTGACAATGAAATTCGGCCGAGTTGTCTCGTTCTGATTAGCAAAGGGAGCGCACGCAGCACATTGATTGCGAAAGACAACTCTATTATTCCGTCCTTTCGGCTTTCGGGACTAGTGGACAACCGTTACCGCTCCTTAAAAATTTTAGAGCCGATGACGTTATCGAAGCTGGAGGGAAAAATATATGGTGAGCAAAGCTATTTGCTGCAAAATGTCATTGCCGCAGATGGAGAGGTCAAATTTTCCGGCGGGGCCGTTATTAAAGGCAAAACGCAAAAATTGCAAGGGCTACTAAATGAAGAAGAAACGATTGGCTGCGTATGGCTGACTGGAAAAGGAGTGGGTGGCTTGGTCAAAAGCTATCATGAGGACAACCATCAGCCGATTGTCTATGAGGTGAAAAGCATGAAAAGCAAAATTGACGCCAAAGTAGCAGGTGATCAAATTTCCTTCCATGTGAGCATTAAGTCGAAGGGACGGCTGATCGAAGAATGGTTGAACAATAATGAACCGATTGATCCTGCATTTAAAAAACAGGCGGAAGTAGGCAGCCAGAAGGAAGTACGGAGACTGACCAATATGGCTCTGAAAAAGCTGCAGAAGCAATATGGAACGGATGTGCTTGGCTTCGGCAAGCAGTTCAGTATTCAGCATCCGCGCAAGTGGGAGAAAATAAAAGACCGATGGGAAGAGCTGTTTCCTGATATTCCGATTACAGTCAGCATCGACATGGAAATTACCGAATATGGGGCTAAAATTACGCGTTAGTGCCGGATTAAGCGGCATTTGGAACCTATTTTAGAGCTGAAAAAACTGCGTGAAATACATATTTCACGCAGTTTCCCTTTACGCGCATTATATTTATCAGCTATGATAAGGAATATATCAAATTTTAGCTGGAAAAGTTAGAATTTGAGGAGCTGGAGGTAGCAAGCAGCATGTGGCAGCATGAAATTATCGATACGTATACGCAGGAGCTGGAGCTGTTCTCCATCTGGATGAAAAATAAAGGGATGACGGCGGCGACCCAGCGGGCCTATTTGAGTGACACTCAGCATTTTTTACATATGGTACATCCGAAGGCGCTGGATCAGGTGGGGAAATTGGATATGGTGCGATTTATGTCGGCTTGCCGTGAAAAAGGAGCAGGGGATGAAGCGCGCAACCGCAAGCTATCCTCCTTGCGTTCCTTTTATAAAGCGCTGATCGAGCTTGAGGCTCTCAGCGTTAATCCGGCTGCGCTTATTGCCAAGTCAAAGCAAGAGAAGGGACGCATTCCTGTCTACCTGGAGGAGGAGGAGCTGGAGCAGCTTGTTTCTGCGATTGGTGGAAAATATTACGAGCGAAATCTCGCGATTATGCTGCTCATGTGTTATGCGGGACTGCGGGTAGGCGAGGTTCATCGTCTGAACTTGCAGCATTTTCATTCCGACGGCTCGCTTCATATTCTCGGAAAAGGACGGAAATGGCGGGTCGTTCCGCTGCCGGCACCGCTTCAGGAGGTGCTGCGCCGGGCGATGGAGACGCGAAAGGCGCCGGGGCAATTGAAGGAGCAGGCCATGTTCGTCTCGCAATTCGGCAGGCGGCTGTCCATCCGCATGATTCAGACCGTCGCGGATGAGACGATTGGGCTGATGAAGGAAAGGCTGCCAGAGCTTGCGGGCAAAAAAATTTCCAGCCATAAGCTGCGGCATTCCTTTGCTACGCTGCAAATTCGCAGCGGTACGGACATTCGTACACTGCAGGAGCTTATGGGCCATGCGAGTATAGCGACAACGCAAATTTATACGCATATAGACAATAAACAGCTGCAAAATGCGATGAATAATATTGCGGGCAAAATGAAGGTTGGCAGCAGAAAAGCCTAGCCGTTCAGTCTAGCAGGGGAAAGGAAGCGTTGCATCTCTGATGCAGCGTTTTTTTATGAAAGGGATGTCATTAGAAAGCGAGCAGCGCATAGCCTGTTTTTTTTCATTAAATAAGTTTACATAATTAAAGTTACGGTAACTTAGGATAATATCCTCAAATTTACTTAAGAGTAAATAAAGCTCAACTTGTTTAGTATTTAATATAAATACTTACATTATTCATAATTTCCTATATAATGAAATTGTTCGACAAAATTAGACGAAAGGAGGTTAATCATGATGGTACTAACATGGATGAAGGAGAGCCGAATGGCGGCAGCTTTTTTCGTATTACTTCGCTTGTATATTGGGGTGAAGTGGCTTTCGGCCGGTTGGGGCAAGCTGACTGGAGAAGGTTTTAGCTCGGCGGGCTTTATGGCGAATGCCGTCGAAAATCCGATCACGGATAAAGCGACAGGCTTGCTTGTTTATCCGGTGTACACGGGTTTTTTGGAGCATTTTGCTTTGCCCAACGCTGATCTATTTAATCTCATCATTCCCATTGGTGAATTTCTCGTAGGGCTGGGCCTTATTTTAGGAGCTTTCACCACGACGGCTGTTTTGTTCGGATTGCTCATGAATTTCATGTTTTTATTAGCAGGCTCTATATCCACGAATCCTTGGATGGTGCTGCTGGGCGGCATTATTCTAATCGGAGGAGCTAATGCTGGCAAGTTCGGGCTGGATTATTACCTGCTGCCCTACATGAAAACGAGGTTTCAACGTATCGCTGGCAAAAGCCGGAACGGCGGAGACAATCCATTTAAGCCGACAGCTGGCTAGAAGGTTATCTCTTTATTTCAGCCAGTTGCTCTGCGCCACTTACATAATAAGCAATATCAGACTCTAGATTAAAGGTGGCGCAGCGCAATGGTCGAACAGCTGCGTGCATGCGTTCAAATATACGACACAAATAGACGAAATCAGCCAATCTTTTTGTCTATTGTGAAAAAAATCACATATTAATGTTCTACGATCCCTTATGATAAAGACAGAAACAAACAACACATAAACACATAAGGAGTGAGTGGTCATGTTATACAAATGGCTGAGAGAAAATCGAATTGCAGCAGGTGTGCTTTTACTGCTTAGACTATATGTCGGGTACCACTGGCTGGAATCGGGCTGGGGCAAGCTGACAGGCGGGGGCTTTGATACGGCAGGATTTTTGAATAATGCTGTTCAGAACCCGGTGGCTGACAAGGCGACAGGGCTCCCCGTCTACCCGACGTATACCGCATTCATTGAGCATTTCGCACTGCCTAATGCAAAGCTGTTCAATTTTTTAATCCCGCTTGGCGAATTTTTAGTAGGTTTAGGTCTCATCGTTGGTGCACTTACGACTACAGCAGTATTTTTCGGACTTCTGATGAACTTTATGTTCATGTTCGCTGGAACAATATCGGTTAACCCATGGATGGTGCTGCTGGGTGTTTTCATCATCGTAGGTGGCGCAAATGCTGGCAAATATGGTCTTGACTACTACGTGCTGCCACTGTTGCGCAAATGGTATCAACGTCTTGTTCATCACAAAAATGACGGCGAAAGCACCGGGTTGAAGCCCTCGGCAAGATGACACTGAGCCCGGGCACAATTAAATAAATGAAGGCTGCATCGTACAAGTCAAGGTTCTCCACGAACCGCTGATGGCTGCGATGCAGCTTTTTTTGCGTGATAATTACGGATTTTAACAATTTTATTCCTCTTTTGTATGCACAAAGACGTCATATATTGGTATGATGTACAAAACGGGAGGGGGATGAGCCAGATGAGCGCAAATAGCTCCAACGAACGAGGCAGCTTTGCTCGCCCTGCCATTGCACAAGGAGAAGGCATTGCGGCCTTTTTCACCCCAGCTGATTTGGAACGTTTAACCGAGCGGATGAGCATGCACCGTTATGAGTCGGGCAATCATTTATTTTGGGAAGGCGATGCAGCGAGCTACCATTATTTGATTGTTTCAGGAAGAATTAAGCTGACCCGAATGATGGCGGATGGCAAAAGCTTGACGCTGTCTTTTGCCGGGCATGGCGACTTTCTCGGTGAATATGGCGGTGAAGGTGAGCTTTTGCATGGCATGAGCGCAGAGGCCACAGAAGAAGTGGTTGTTGGGCTTATCGCTTCAGACGAATTGGAGCTGCTGCTAAATACAAATGGGAGCATGGCGGTCAGTTTCGCCAAGTGGCTAGGAATCATGCAGCAAATTAGCCAATCAAAGCTGCGTGATTTGACGCAGTTCGGCAAACTCGGGGCGCTCGCTTCGACGCTGATCCGGCTAAGCAATATGTATGGGGTGCTGCGTCCAGAAGGGCTGCATCTCGATATTCGGCTGACTAACAATGAGCTTGCTGAGCTGATTGGAGCGACGCGTGAAAGTGTCAATCGGATGCTTGCCGCGCTTAAGGATGAAGAGGTAATCAAGGTCGTCCGTGGCGAAATTATTATCCTCAAGCTGGATGAGCTTCGTCATCACTGTGAATGTCCGACGGCACCGACCTGTGCGAAGGGTGTTTGCCGTCTGTAAAATAACGTAAGGCAATCGCTAATGGTGGTGCGGGGGGAAGCGGCTCGCAGGCTTCATTAGCGATTTTGTTTTGCCCTTTGATTTCTAAGCTTGCAGCCCAAATCGTTTGAGATATATGACAGTAGTTGTCATCTAGCGAACGATATAATGGGAGAGATTAGAAGAAGCAATGAAAAGGGAGCGTGGCTGGTAATGAAACCATTAGCCGGAAAAGTTGCTGTTGTAGCGGGAGCGACAAGAGGAGCGGGAAGAGGAATTGCAATTGGTTTGGGGAAAGCGGGGGCAACCGTCTATTGTACAGGGCGCAGTGTGCGAGGCGGCTTGTCGAATATGAACAGGCAGGAAACCATTGACGAAACGGCGGAGCTCGTTGCCGCAGCTGGGGGTATAGGCATTGCTGTGCGCGTAGACCATACGGTGGAGTCGGAGGTTCGGGCATTGTTCGAGCGGGTTAAAGCTGAGCAGAATGGACAGCTAGACCTGCTTGTGAATGATGTGTGGGGCGGTGATCCATTAACTGAGTGGGGCAAGCCGTTTTGGGAGCATTCGCTGGAGGATGGCCTGCTTATGCAGCAGCGTGCTGTTTTTTCTCATATGATTACAAGTTATTATGGAGCGCCGCTTATGACCGCAAGAAAACAAGGGCTTATTATTGAAATTACAGATGGAGTAGACAACGAGTATCGGGGCAATTTGTATTATAGCTTGGCAAAAACGTCGGTTATCCATTTGGCTAAAGCGATGGCGGAGGATTTGCGCCCTTTTGGAGTAACGGCTGTAGCATTAACGCCAGGTTTTCTGCGTTCGGAAGCGATGCTGGACCATTTTGGCGTGACGAAGGAGAATTGGCGGGATGCAGCCGCGCAGGAGCCGCATTTTCTCATGTCTGAAACACCTGCCTACATTGGCGGAGCAGTTGCTGCGCTCGCAGCTGATCCAGAAGTACACCTCAAAACAGGGAAAGCGCTGAGCACTTGGGGGCTTTCGGAACAATATAGGTTTGACGATGAAGATGGCAGCCGCCCGCATTGGGGAAACTATGCGGCTACTATTGGAACGGATGCAAGCTCGGAAGCGGGCGACAGCGAAAAGACATAAACATCAGGAGGGAAATCAACTGCGGGCAGATCGATTGATTGCAATATTGCTGCTGCTGCAAAATCGCGGCAGAATGACGTCGCAGGAGCTTGCGGACAAGCTTGAAGTATCAGGGAGGACGATCCACCGCGACATGGAGGCGTTAAGCGCTGCAGGCATTCCTATCGTGGCCGAGCGGGGGACGAATGGCGGCTGGATGCTTGCCGAAGGCTACCGGACGAATTTGACCGGGATGAAGAAGGAAGAAATCCAGTCGCTGCTTCTGTCTCAGCCGACTGGCATTGTCGGAGCTCTAGGAATCAGCGATAACTTTGAAGCTGCTTTTCAGAAGCTGATTGCCGCCTTTCCGTCGATGTATCAGGAGGAAGCGGAAAAGGTGCGGCAGCGCATTCATATTGACGGCGCAGGCTGGCGGGAAGCAAGCGAGCAGGTTCCGCTGCTCCCGCTTATTCAAGAAGCGATTTGGCTGGAGCGTCAGCTGCTCATTGTATATTCTCGCGGAGCGGAGCAGGCTGAGCGGCTAGTTCAGCCACTCGGGCTCGTGGCTAAAAATAATGCTTGGTACCTTGTAGCGGACACGGAAGGAGGAATGCGCACGTATCGCATTTCTCGGCTGCAAGAAGCTGCTATGCAAGGGGAGACGTTCGATCGGCCAGAACGGTTCGACTTAGCCTCCTACTGGCAGCAATCCATTGCGGAGTTCAAGTCTGCGCTGCCGCGTTATCCGGCGAAAATCCGCATGAAGGAAGCAGACCTATCTCGATTTCGCCAGCAATGGTATGTAACGCTTACGAAAGCAGGTGCTGTTTGTCAGGGTGAGCTAGAGGCGGATGTGCTGTTTAATACCCTGGAATCCGCATGCGAAATTTTGCTTAAATTCGGCTCAGCTGTTGAAGCTCTAGAGCCGCCAGAGCTGCGCCAGAAGCTGCTTCAAGAGGTAAAGGCAATGGCGAAGCTTTATGCAGATAATCTGGAGGATTATGCTGACAATTAGTCCACTGTAAACAAATGGGCTGCACACTCATATGCTGATCTAAATAATGATCCTTATTTGTGGAGGCTAATAGATGAATTGGGTTAACCATCAATGGAGAAACACGGTTTTTATGCCAGTATGGGCAACAACCCCACAGCATGCGCTAACGTTAATCAAAGAAGCTGTACAAGGAGAACGAAATGACGAGTTGTTTTATGATGAGCTAATTAGGCTTGCGCCAAATGCCGAGCAGGCAGGGATCATTATGTCCATTCGCAATGATGAGCGTGGGCACAACCAAATGTTTCGCGGGATTTATAGACAACTTACTGGCCAGGAAATTACCGGAGTCAGCAATGAAGCCCATCAGCCGGTGAGCTCCTACCTTGCTGGAATAGAGGAGGCTTTATTAGGAGAGCTCGCTGCGGTTGAAAAATACCGCAACATTTGGTTCGGCTTGCCCGTGGGTGTATATAAAGACACGGTTTTTGGCATTATTTTAGACGAGATGAAACATGCAAGCAAATACAATTATCTTATTACATTAAATCGAACGAATGGCTAGTTTAGAAAAAAATAAAGCCGGTTGCTCCTGATAGGAGAATGTACCGGCTTTATTTTTTTGTAAGGAGTTCATTTACTTAACTTAAGAAAAACGAATAAACGTATTTTGTTTACATAAAAAATAATATGTCACCTTTTTCGAGGGAGCCTCTCTTAACCTCCTATCATATTCTCTTTTTTCCTGCATATGTTTAGTTTGTTAAGGATAAATTCCAGTCGTATACGGGTGGGGTGTGATGAAAATGAACGCGGATGACATGCAGTGGGTGCGATTGGCTGCCGCTCATTTGCCGATTGGTGCGGAGCTTGCTGAAATTTGTTGCCCGTCGCCACATTACGCAGTTGTAGTGGCAGATTTAAATGGGGACGGTTGCCCCGAAGTAGCAGCGGTGTATCGTTTGCATAACGAATATTTTGTTATGATTTTGCAGCATTGTCAGTTTGGCTGGGTTGTAGCCGCTTGTGTGAAAGGAATGGGGTACGGCGTAACAGTGATGACTGCCGCGCCTGTAACCAACTGCTTATGCTGTAATTTAATCATTGGCTGGCAGGTTGGGGCGATATGGTCCACGCTGTCTGTGTATGCCTACAGCAATTTCAAGCTTTGTCCCGTGCTGCCGGATGGCATCAATTTCAGCTATTTGGATGTGGAGGATATGCCAGGACCGAACGGAAGGGATGGTCAAGCTGAGCTGGCGCTATGGGCACATGACACGGGGGAAGCTTATGATGTCCACGTCATGCGCTGGTCGAAAGGGATGCTTGTTCCAGCGCCAGATGTGTATCCCTATTACTTTTGCAAAGTTGTCGACTATTACGAACGAATGGTAGCGGAGCATCCGGATTATGGTTTTTATTGGTTCCATCTGGCAGATGCGCAGTTTAAAGCGTGCCAGCTGCAGGCGGCGCTTGCCTCTGTCCACAAGGCGCTTAGCTTCCCCCAGCCTTATCCATCGCTTGAGGTGCTGAAGCAATTAAAGCATGCCATATTGGCTAGCAGCCGAGGGGAGATGGGCATAGAGGCAGCACGGCCAGCAGCAGGTATAACTGCCGATATTGACGGCTTTGATGCGGAAGATAGGGAAAATGAGCGCAGAGTGGTACTTCTTCCCGCAGCAGTAAAGACGACGAGCGGGACAAAATGGGGCTATATTGATGCAAAAGGCAGCTTCGTCATAGCGCCGCAATTCAGCAGTGCAGATGCTTTTCAGCCGAATGGGCTAGCAGTTGTTCAATTAGGCAACAATAGCGGCCTAATTGACATGTCAGGCGCTTTCCGTATACGGCCGATTTATGATTTTATCGGCCCGTTCACGGAAGGACGTGCGGTCATCATTGATAGCGCAGGCTTTAAAATCATCGATGAGCGGGGAAATGTGCTGACGACTAAAGCCTATTCATACATCTCTGCGTTTGCAGATGAACGGGCGATGTTCTACGTCATGAATGAAGCAGACAGCAGCTCCAAATATGGGTATTTGGACCGTAAAGGGACGGAGGTTATTCCGGCACAGTTCGAAAGCGCTGGCGATTTTGCCAAAGGAAAAGCAGTCGTAAAGCTGCATGATCAGGCCTTTGCGTTAATTGATCGAAGTGGACGCAAGCTTGCGGAATATCCGTTTTATGATGTAGGCCAGCTCGGAGAGGGGCTGCTTTCCTATCAGCCGGAGCAAAACGGCAAATACGGGTACATTAATGAGCGCGGCCAATCGGTCATTTATCCGGCGTTTACAGCGGCCATGCCGTTTCAGGATGGACGTGCGATTGTGAATACAGCGGAGGATTTTCGCGCGCTGTACGGCGTCATTGACAAGCGGGGCGGCTATGTTGTGCAGCCGGCCTATAATGATATTCGCCAGCTGGGCGAGCAGCGGCTGGCGCTGGGCAAGGCGAGAAATGCGGATCAGCCGTATATCGGCTCGCTGTATGCGATTGCAGATCAAGACGGCAAACTGCTGACGGACTATTTTTTCACGGATGTGGCGGATTATAAATATGGGCTGGCTTCCGTTACGGACGGGAAACAGACCTATTTTATAAATACAAAAGGGCAGCCTGCACAGGGGTATCCACGCCTGTCCGGAAGAGGCGTATTAACGATTATGGATGGCGTTGTGCAGGCGATAGTCGATAACCGGGAGTCCTATTATACGCGCAGCGGTCGCCTTATTTGGCAAAGCAACACGATCATTCCGCTGCGGGTTCCACTGCGTGTCAAGGAACATAAATATAAGCCGAACGTCGATTATTTGGTGTATTATCCAAGCGTTGAGGGTATGGTCAACCAAGCGGCACAGCAGCAGGTGAACCGCAAGCTGGAGGAGCTGTCGCAGGTCAAGAGGGTCCCGGCGAATGTGCAGCTGGAGTATTCGTATGATGGCGATTTTGACGTCGCCTGGTTCCACAAAAACCTGCTCGTTTTGCAGTTGAACGGCTACAATTTCCCGTTCGGTGCTGCTCATGGGATGCCGACGATGATTTACAGCCATATCAATGTCATCGACGGGTCGATGTACGAGCTGAGGGATCTGTTCCAGCCAGGCAGCAACTATGTAAAGGTGCTTAGTGATATCGTTGGCGAGCAAATTAAGACGGATCCTCAGTACAGCTATGTGTTCCCGGACACGTATATGGGCATTAAGCCGGATCAGCCTTTTTATGTGACGGAGGATGCGCTGCATCTTTATTTTAACCCTTATGATATTGCACCGTTTGCTGCCGGGTTCCCGACGTTCCGCATTCCGTATGCCCAAATAAGCACCATTATTGCAACAGAAGGCGCTTTTTGGCGGTCCTTTCATTGAGAGTAGCGGCTTTTATAGCATAATGGTCGCGCAAGCGGAGAGCATGCTATAATAGCAGGAAGGACTATGGAGCAGAATGGAGCAACGCGCAATGAAGAGGTTTAAAAAGTTTTATGTGGAAATTACGAGCATCTGCAATCTGGCCTGTACCTTCTGTCCCCAGACACAGCGGGCGAAAGGCTTTATCCAGGTCGAGGATTTTGAGAAGCGGCTGGAGCAGATTAAACCGTTTACGGACTATATTTATTTTCATCTCAAAGGCGAGCCGCTGCTGCATCCGAAAATTGACGAGCTGCTGGATCTGAGCCAAAAGCACGGCTTCAAAGTCAATTTGACGTCAAACGGGACGCTGCTTCATAAAGTGAAAGAGAAAATTTTGACAAAGCCTGCGCTGCGCCAAATGAATTTCTCTTTGCATAGCTTTGACGGACACATTGGCTCGACGAATAAGGAAGGTTATGTTCGAAGCGTATTGGATTTTGCACGTGAGGCGGTTGAGCGGACAAATATGATCATTTCGCTGCGCCTTTGGAATTTGCATACCGACAATGCGACGAATGCGGAGCGCCAGCGCAATCGCGACGTTTTGGCGATGATTGAACAGCAATTTGGACTGGATTACTTCATTGAGGAGCGGGTTGCGCCCGGTAAAGGACTGAAAATTGCTGATCGTATTTACTTGAATCAGGATCATGAATTTGAATGGCCGGATTTGAAGGCGGAAGAGGATGACGGCAAAGGCTTCTGCTACGGGCTGCGCAATCAGGCAGGCATTTTGGTCGATGGAACGGTCGTTCCATGCTGCCTCGACGGTGAAGGCGTCATTGATCTGGGGAACATTAATGATAAACCGTTCTCGGACATTATTGAGGATGATCGGGCGATTAAGCTGGTCGAAGGTTTCTCCCGCAGGGAAGCGGTCGAGGAGCTATGCCGGAAATGCGGCTATCGCAAGCGCTTCGGAGCTGGGGCATAAGAAGATACGGGTCGAATGCAGCACGATGGAGCTTGTACGGCGCATGCGAACGTGAGCGTGATAAACGTAAAACAGAAAAACCGGAATCCTTGATTGAAGGAGACCGGTTTTTTCCACGTTCAGCCATAGACTAGGGGAGTATTAAACGAATGAGCAACATACTTATAATCAAAAATGACTATCCATGCATTGTTTTTATTAGTTATAATTATTACTATTGAGGACTTGAACGGTGGCGTTTAGGCTAGACATAGCCCCAAAATAAAACGACTTGGAGCTGAAATTTTGAACAATCCATGGCAAGAAATTAAACTGGATATATATGAAAACCACATGAAGTCTGATGCTGTATTTCAATTACAAACTTTAAATCAAATCACAAAAGAGCAGTTTGAAAGTTATGGGCACGAAATCGTTGGTATCCTTGGAGTTGCTGGGGGAAATGGACTAGACGTGATTGATTTACATACTACTAAAAAAATATATGGTTTTGACATAAACAAAGATTACTTGAATGCTTGTCAAAAAAGATATTCTTATATGGGGAATACGCTTGAGCTAGTGCATTGTGATATTTGTGATCCTACATTTACATTACCAAAAACAGATTTATTAATCGCAAATTTAATTATTGAGTATGTTGGAGATGCTTCATTTGTTTCCCTAATCAATCAGAACAGAAATCAAGTAGAAGTTGTTTCTTGCACGATTCAAAAAAATCAAGCTGACAGCTTTGTAAGTCAATCCAATTAGATATCAGCCTTTGATCCATTACTTTCAATTGCACATGATGTAGATGCAAAAAAATCATTGAACTATTTTCTAATATAAAATTTAGTTGTCTTCAAACCAAAGAGTATGCTCTTCCAAATGGAAAAAAATTCATTAGATCGGTTTTAAAAGAGGCTGAACCATTAACAAGCGAACAAGCCCAAGCCTATACAAATGCTACCGCAAATAAGTATCAGACGATTTTCAAAGGTAGGGGACAGACTGTTGTCTTTGCTAATGGAACATCCCTTCATTATGAAATTGCCGAAGATCATATAGACTCCATGGGTGGCGAAAACGACGGCGATTGGGTAGTCAAAGAGTCCGCGGAACAGCTCATTGCAAGTGTCAATGGGGAAAAAATCAATATTACGGATGCTCTTGAGGAAAAAGGCTATTTTTACTATGGCTATCGGGACGATGCTGACATCCTGCATAGACTATATATCGTTAAAAATGCAGGCGGCACCAAGGATTATGCAGAACGCTGGTATTCCCAAGCTGAGTGGCTACCTGAGCTTGGCATGAGTGGAGGTTCAAGGGGACTCAGCGGACCTTTGGCCATGGCCATTGGGTCTGCCGAACTAGATGTGAACGATGATAATGCTGAGCTTGATACTGCGCTACAAAAGCATTTAAAGCATTATTGGAATGAATATGGGGAAGAATCGTTTTAACCCATGCTATTTAAAAGGAAGCCTTGTTATGCTAAAGGCGAACGTTAGTTCAGCGATCCAGGAGCAGTTTGCCACAGCGGCAGCTGCTCCTGCTGTTATTAAGCTAAAGGCAGAATCCTTCCAATATTTGTAGAAGTATGAATGAACAGAAAGAGTTTTTCAGGGGAAGGGATGAATATGGTCGCTCCTTTTTCATACCCGCTTATTGTACACCCTCATTGCAAAGAAATAGGCTATGAGCAAAATCCCGACGCACCACGCAAGAGCGATCCATATATCATTGCCCACCGGCTGCCCTGACAGTAGTGCACGGATGGCTTCCACTATCGAGGTCACCGGTTGTTTTTCGGCAAAGGCTCGAACGACCGCAGGCATCGACTCGGTAGGTACAAACGCCGAGCTGATAAACGGCAGGAAGATAATCGGGTAGGAAAAGGCGCTTGCGCCGTCCACCGACTTTGCTGACAGCCCTGCAATTGCCGCGACCCAAGTTAATGCCAACGTAAACAGAGCAAGTATGCCAACTACTGCAAGCCATGACAGTGGCCCCGCGGACGAACGAAAGCCCATAACGAGCGCTACAAGTATGATGACGACAATCGATAGGGCGTTGGATACCAGCGAGGTCAGCACATGTCCCCACAATAAGGTGGAACGTGAAATGGGCATAGAGTGAAACCGCTCGAATATGCCGCGTTGCACATCGGTAAAAAGGCGGAAAGCCGTGTAGGATATACCGCTAGCAATAGCAATGAGTAGGATGCCAGGCAACAAGTAATTCACATAGTTATCCGTTCCGGTTTCAATTGCACCGCCGAAGACATAGACGAACAGCAACAACAAAGCGATCGGCATGATGGTAACCGAGATAATGGTGTCCATACTGCGGAAAATATGGCGCATGGAACGTCCAAGCATAACGCTCAGATCGCTGACAAAGTGCTTCTTTACCGTCTCCATTTATTTTCCCTCCTTGTTGCCGACGATTGCGAGGAATATCTCCTCTAATGTCGGCTGTTTTTCAACATATTCCACCTTTGTCGATGGAAACAGCATTTTCAGCTCCGAAAGCGTGCCGTTGGCAATAATTCTACCCTCGTGCAAAATGGCAATTCGGTCGGCAAGCTGCTCAGCTTCTTCCAAATACTGCGTGGTCAGGAGTACCGTCGTGCCACCGTCGGCAAGCTCCTTGACAATCTTCCAAACCTCGATACGCGACTCGGGATCAAGTCCAGTGGTCGGCTCGTCGAGGAAAATAATCTGTGGTTTTCCCACAAGGCTGAGGGCGATGTCGAGCCTGCGGCGCATACCGCCCGAATAAGTAGACACCTTGCGGTCAGCGGCGTCTGTCAGGACGAAGCGTTTAAGCAAATCGTCCGCAACCTGGCGCGGATTTTTGAGGTATCGCAGCTTGGCAATCATAATAAGATTTTCTCGTCCGGTTAAAATTTCGTCCACGGCGGCAAATTGCCCGGTCAGACTGATCGCCTGCCGCACATGGTCGGGTTCTGTAGCAACATCGAATCCGTTTACGTAGGCGGTTCCGCTGTCTTTTTTGAGCAGCGTGGTGAGAATTTTGACAACGGTTGTTTTGCCCGCCCCGTTGGAGCCGAGCAGGGCGAAAATACTGCCCTTTTCCACCTCGAAATCTACGCCCTTTAGGACTTGCAGCTGCTTGTAGGACTTTTGCAGGCCAATCACTTGAATCGACTTGTGCTGCATATTTTTCCCTCCTTATATAACCGTAACTTTAGACAAATCAGCATCCATGCCTTTAAGGGCAGCATAGGTCAGCTTATCCATCGTCGCGCCTTCAAAGCAGATGGTTTTGATCGCACGGTAATATTTCTTGGACAAAGAAAAGCCAGAAAGGAACGAAACATTTTTGAGTATCGCTCCTTTAAACGAAACCTCATTCAGCGCCGACTTGTCAAACTTGACGCCTATGAAGGTCTGCTCGTCAAATCGCACCCCTCGCAAATCCGAATATTTGAAGTCCACTCCGTTAAAGGTACATCTTTCAAAGATTGTTTTTCTAAGGTCGGTCATCGTTAACTGGACGTCAGTTAGCTTCACATCAATGAATTTTGCTCCGTCCAGACCCGACTTGCTGATGTTGGTACGTACAAGGATGGACTTGTGGAAGCTTGAATCCTTAAGGTCAATGGCAGAGAGGTTGCAGTCAGTGAGATTGGCATGGTCAAAAATAGCTTCACCCACATCGCTGCTCGCAAATGTGCTGCCCGTCAAGTCAGCACCCGTAAAGTCGGTACCACGTAACGCACTCGCAGCAAATTTTCCTTTATGCGCGTTAACGCCCGCAAGATCGCTCTTGGGCAGATAACTCGCACTAAAATTCGTCACCACTTGCCGTTCCAGCGAGCGGGAGAGGTTAGCGACCTCCAGTATAGTTTGTTCGATGTCGCCGATGCTCTCAATGGTCATATGAAACGCGGTTGCATCATCTTTGCCCTCGGTTTTGAGTTCGGAATACCGCTCCTGCAAATCGGAGTGCAGGTCCGCCTTTAATTCGCTGACGCTTTTTACCCCATCGTAGGGCGTAAATACACCGTTCAAATAGTTCGTCAATTTCTGATTCATCTCATCAAATCTCCTTTATAATAAATTTTCTAGCACGCGCTTCGAATACTCCCAATTGCTTTTGTTGCGGGCGTAAGTCTCCTTGCCCTTGTCGGTAATCCGAAAATACTTGCGCCGTCCTCCCTGAGATTCATCGCCCCAATACCACTCGATATCGCCGTCTGTTTCAAGCCGCCGGACGCTGGAGTACATCGTGGCTTCCTTTAATTCATACTCGCCGCCCGAGCGCTCTGCGATCAGTTTGACAATTTCGTACCCATAGCGGTCAGCTTCGGATAGGAGCCGTAAAATCATCGTATCGGTATGTCCGCGCAGCAGGTCGGATGTAATTTTGCTCTCGCTCATGTAATCACCTCCGCATTTTTATAATACGACACACTACTGTGACTGTCAAGGTAGTATTTCAAGTGAGATACTTTGTTTGAAAAGAAATATTTTTCGCTGAAGGAGTAAGTCGTGGAGAGGCTTCTGTGGATAATGAACAAAAATATACCGATGCCTACTCCGACTTATACATCGGTGTAGACATCGGTATGAAAGAACGAAGGAACATATAGAAGTTTGCGCAATATGGGAATAGAACAGTCATGAAGAGAATTTAAAAAATGAAAACCGAAGCTTAAGCTTATGCGTGCGACGAGACCAGTATATGCCCGTATGCCCGGAGAAAAGGTAGCTGATGATGCAGCCCAGCAGCAAATAAGGAAAGGCCTTGATGCCAAATAGCTCCATGCCCATTATGGCAGCGGCGAGCGGGGTATTGGTGGAACTGCCAAATACAGCAACGAAGCCAATGCCCGCAAGCAGGGGCACAGATACAGACAGCAGGCCGCCAAGCGCACTGCCTAGTGCAGAACCGATGACGAACAGCGGCGTTACTTCGCCGCCCTGAAATCCAGCGCCAAGCGTAACGGCGGTGAACAGGATTTTCAATAGAAAAGCGAATGGAGATAATGCTTCTTGAAAGGCTTGTTCCATTAGTGGGAGCCCAAGGCCAACATAATCTCGCGTCCCTACGGCGTAGACGAGCAAAATGATAAGCAGACCACCGATGAAGCTTTTGAAAGCTGGATTCGGGATATAATGGTTGAATACCGCTTTGAGCTTATGTGTAAGTACGACGAATAGCCGCGCCGTTAAACCGAACAATACCGAAGCGAGCACAATAGCGAGCAGCAGCTTTATATTGAAGCCTGGCAGGCTGCCGATGGCATAATGGCTATGATGCGTGCCTAACCCAAGGGCGACGGCGTGTCCAGTAAAGCCGGCCGCCAAAGCGGGCAGCAGCAGCCAGTAGGGGACGAGGCCTATTGCGAGCAGCTCTAAGCTGAATATGGCGCCAGCAAGCGGGGTGCCGAAGACGGAACCGAAGCCGCCGCTTATACCGCAGATAAGCAGCATCTTTCGCTCTAGCCCACCGAGCCGACAAAGGCATCCGATATAGCTAGCCATACTGCCGCCCATTTGCACGGCTGTCCCTTCACGTCCGGCTGAACCACCGAATAGATGGGTGATCATCGTACCGAAAAGAACGAGCGGTGCCATGCGCAGCGGCACTCCGCCATCTTCTGCATGCAGCTGCTCCAGCACAAGGTTATTCCCTTTGCCAGCATCTCCGCCTAGCTTCATATACAGATAGCTGACCAAAGCTCCACCTAGTGGAAGAAGCCAGAGCAGCCATGGATGCGCCAGCCGCTGATACGTTGCTGCATCCAAAAGCGCCAGCAGCAGCGCAGAAGCAGCTCCCGTGAGTAGCCCAGTGGAGCCAGCAATGCCTAGCCAAATAAGGAGAATGCGTATTTGCTGCTTCATGAATTATAATGCCCCTGACATGATAAGTTGATATATAAGTCTATATCCCTTTTTCGGATGAGTCAATGAATGGAGAGCTTCACCATACCATCAAATAATTGTACGTCATACAATTATTCATTTGAAGCCATACAAGAGCTCTTGATACAATGCTCATATATGGAGCATAAATGAAGGAAGGTTGATGAATATGAAATATTATGTCATTGATGCGTTTGCCAATCACCTTTTTGAAGGGAATCCAGCTGGTGTTTGCATTATGGATGCGTGGCTGCCGGATGAGCTCATGCAGAAGATTGCTATCGAGAACAATTTGTCCGAAACGGCGTTTGCGGTAAAGATTGCGGATGATGGTTACCATTTAAGGTGGTTCACACCAGGCGGGGAAATTGATTTGTGTGGCCATGCAACGCTGGCAGCAGCTTATGTGCTTGCGAACTTTTATGATACAGCTGCGTATTCGTTTCACAACACTCAGCGGCGACTTAATCGTTGTAAGGGACGGAGAGCTGTACGAATTGGATTTCCCGAACAAAATGCCCAAGCCCCATACGCTCACACAGCAGATGGTTGAAGCGCTCGGAATGATGCCCGTAGAAACGTATCTTGATCGCGATTTAATGTTTGTGCTGGAATCGGAGTCTGATGTCAGAAGCCTGAACCCGGATTTCACTAAACTCACCGCGCTGCCAGTAGGACTCGGTGTGCTGGTTACTGCTAAAAGTGAGCAGTACGATTTCGTATCCCGGTGCTTTTTTCCAAAATTAAAAGTGGATGAAGATCCTGTATGTGGATCAGCCCATTGCAATTTTATCCCATATTGGGCTGAGCGTCTGAGCAAGCAGGAAATGACGGCAAGACAGGTTTCTAAAAGGGGAGGCACCTTGTACTGCAAGCTTGCTGGTGATCGCGTGAAGATAAGCGGCCGAGCTGTATTGTATTCAATTGCTGACCTCTTTGTCGATTAAGATGATGAATATGGAGAAACGGGCATAGCTAGAGTTTATAAAAAATTTCACTATTCAACTGTAGCCGTTAATGCCTATACTAGTGGCTATAAACAGAAATGGATAGGAAGAGGAGAATGGCATTGATGAGCCCATTGCAAATACAATTGAACCGGGAATACATACTGGAATTTTTGAATCGCTTGCTTCAAACGCCAAGCCCTAGCGGCTACTGCATGGCGATTATGAGGCTGCTGGAGGAGGAAGCTCGCAAGCATGGCTTTGAGCTGGAGCTGACACCGAAAGGCAATGGAATCATTACGATTCCGGGAACAGGAAATTGTACAGCGGGCACGCTTGCGTTAACCGCCCATGTGGATACGCTTGGCGCGATGGTGCGAGCGATTAAGCCAAGTGGCATGCTGCGCTTTACGCCCATTGGCGGTTATGCCATGCATACAGTGGAAGGCGAATATTGCCTCGTTCATACGCGCGATGGCCGCCAGTATGAAGGAACCGTGCTGTCGACGAAAACGTCTGTCCATGTGTATCCAGAGGCACGGGACTGGAAGCGCAGCGAGGAAAACATGGAAATACGCCTGGATGCGGATACGACGTCTAAAGAGGAGACGAAACGGCTTGGCATCGAGGTCGGCGATATTATTTCATGGGACCCGCGCACAAAAATAATGGACAATGGCTGGGTAAAATCACGGCATTTGGATGATAAAGCTAGTGTCGCTGCCTTGTTCGGGCTGCTGGAGTGGTTTGGACGGGAAGGGAAGCGTCCGGAGCGCACGCTTAAGCTGATTTTTTCCACGTATGAAGAGGTAGGACATGGCAACGCCTATATGCCGCCGGATGTGACAGAGCTGATCGCGATTGATATGGGCGCTTTAGGCGATGATTTATCCGCAAGCGAGCGGGATGTATCCATTTGTGCCAAAGATTCCTCTGGCCCATATGATTATGCGATGACCTCGAAGCTGATCGAGCTGGCAAAGGCTTCAGGCATTTCCTATGCGGTCGATATTTATCCGCAATATGGCTCGGACGCATCGGCTGCGCTGAGAGGAGGCAGCAATATTCGGGCTGCGCTAATTGGGCCGGGTGTGCATGCTTCGCATGCCATGGAACGGACGCATGCAGATGCGATTATAAACACGGCAGTATTGTTATTATCCTACATAAGTGAGGGATATTCATGGACAACGAAATCAAGCTAAAGCTGGACACGCAGCAGTTGGGACAGATTGCCCAGCATCATTTCGGCAGGGAGCTTGCGCATTCGCGCGAGCTTACCGATGGCTGGGCCAATACGGCGTATCAACTGACGCTTGTGGACGGCTTCCAGGCGGTTGTAAAGGTAGCTCCTACGGCGGTTGGGGCGCTCATGCGCTATGAGCAAGAGATGATGAAAACCGAGGTAGAGGTTATGAGGCTCGTGTCTCAGGATCACCGCATTCCAGTTCCCGAAGTATACGCTTATGACCAATCACGGTCGCTTGTACCGACTGATTATTTTATTATGCAGTGGCTGGAAGGAGAGGCTTATAACAAAGTGAAGGAAAGCTTTACCCAAGAAGAGCGCGAGCAAATTGAGCTTCAGTTGGGCGAGTACAATGCCTATATTAACGAAATCAGCGGGGAAAAGTTCGGTTATTATCCGCTTAAAGAGGCGTTTGCGAGCTGGACGGATGCTTTTTGGGCGATGCTGCAAGGCGTGCTTGATGATGCAACGGATGCGGGCGTTACGCTTCCGGCAGAGCGCATTGTCATTGAACAGGAGGTAAAGGAGCGCTTGCCTTATCTGGATGCGGTGACTAAACCAAAGCTGCTGCACTGGGATTTGTGGGATGGTAATATTTTTATTAAGGATAAGCAAATTTGCGGCATTATTGACTTTGAACGGGCGATGTGGGGCGATCCGCTGATGGAGCATTATTTTAGCCATTTTAACTTGTCGGAGACGTTTTTACAGGGCTACGGTCGTGGAGCGCTGACGGCTGAGGAGCAAATAAGACGCAGTTTATATGATTTATATTTGGATCTCATTTTATTAATTGAATGCGCTTTCCGAAAATATAGCGACCAAACGCATCTGGAGTGGGCAGAAAGCAATGCAGCTGAAGGCTGGGAGCGGTTTATGAAGCTCCGATAGCTGAAAAAGCTGAAATAGCTGAAAGAATAAGAAGAAGAGCCGAGCAAGAGAACGAAAAGCTTGTAAAAAGCTTGCTTATCGTTCACTTGGCCCGGCTCTTTTGTGCAATCAGCGTCCGGAGAGCTGCTGCTCCGCAATTTGAATAAGACGGCGGGTAATGGATCCTCCGATGGAGCCCATGTCACGCGTGGTCATATGTCCATAATAACCATCCTGCGGCAATTGAATGCCAAGCTCCTGTGCAACCTCAAACTTCATTTGCTCAAGCGCTGCACGCGCCTGTGGTACAACCAGCTGATTCGAACCTCTAGGCATAAGGGTGACCTCCTCAAGTAATGAGCGGCAGCATTTTTATAAGAAACCAAGCTTTCCTTGGACAAGGTGAAACGGCTTTCGCCATCCTTTGGCGGCGCAGCGCGTTTCATTCCGAGAAATATAGAGAAAGGATGGGAAAATCATATGCTTTCCTATATTTCAAGGTGAAACGGCTTTCGCCGCCCTTTGGCGGTGCAGCGCGTTTCATTCCGAGAAATATAGAGAAAGGATAACGTTAGGAATCCTTTCCTATATTTTAAAGAAAAATGGCTTCCAAGCGCTGGCTTATTGCTATTATGTGGAGGAATGTATCCGATTATTCACTAATTTATCCTGAATTTACCGCCGTTCAGCTGAACCGTTCCATGCTAAAATGATAGGACGGCAAGGGGGAATCGGCATGTTTAAGCGACCGATGCTGATGACGGCATGTAATCAGCCTTTTGATAACGAGCAATTTATATTTGAGCCGCTCATTGATGGGCAGCGCTTGCTGCTTTCTTTTATTAATAGGAAGGCGCGTTTGTTCACAAAGCATGGGTATGAGGTTACTCGGCAATATCCAGAGCTGCTCAAGCTGCCGCTGTCCCGGCCCGTGGACGTCGTGCTTGATGGAGAGCTTGCTTATATGAACCCAGACACGCGGCGACTAGAATTTGCTCCGCTCATTGACCGATATAAGATGACGAAGGAAGCACGCATTCGCGAAGGTGCGATAAAATGGCCTGTTCGCTATTATGTGTTTGATTTGCTTTATTATGACGGAGTAGACTTGCGCAGCAAGCCGCTGCTGGAGCGGAAGAAGCTGCTGCAAGCGCTGCTTGAAGATAATGGATTTTTCATCAAGCTGCCATATGTAACCGGATGCGGCACACAGTTATGGGGTCGAATTGCCGCTTACGAGCTGGAGGGCATGGCTGGAAAAAGAAGCGAGAGCCAATACCTCGCTGGGCGGAGCGCCCATTGGCTGAAAATGACGAATGCGGCGTATTCCCGCATACATATGGACGCGAATACTGTGCTGCATGGCTCTGATTAAGAGCTATGCAGCCTTTTTTATGGGGCAGAGCCGATTTTTTGTTTGGCTTTGACCCGTTTACACGCAAAGTAATCAATAGCATAGGAAAGCAGCAGGCCAATGCTGTATCTGACTAAATCAATACCGCTGAAGCCTTGTCCTAGCACAAGTCCTCCGAGCGTCGTATGGCGCACATTTCTAATCCAGTCGGCCTGATATAGCTGGCTGAATTCAATGCCGTAGCTGAAGGCAGCGCTGCAAGCAAGCGAAAGGAGTAGGGGACGCCTGACCTGCAGCATGCGGAAGCCGAAGTAAACCATGCTGGCCCATAAAATATCGCCAAAATGGGCGACGACGAAGGACGGCAGCTGGCTGGCAAAATATCGCGAGCTAAAGCCGAGCGCCATCGCAAGGAGGAAGGCTGCCGCATAATAAATGATTGGTTTAAGCATCGTTTGTGCTCCTTTACTTACTCTATCCTTATTTGAATCCATGCATTTGCTTAAACTCTCCAGGCGTACAGCCTACATAAGCTTTGAACAAGGTATTAAAATACGTCGGATTTTCAAACCCTACTAGGCGGGCGATTTCATACAGCTTCATGCCGCCGCCGCGAATGAGCAGCTCCTTGCCTTTATTGATCCGCTCTTTATTGACATATTCAATTGGACGAAGCTTGAACGTCTTTTTGAAAAGCAGGCATAGATGCTGCGGCGTTACATGAAGCAGCTCCGCCAGCTCGGGCAATGTAATCGGGCGATGCAGGTTCGCCTCGATATAACGCAGCACAGGATGAAGCCGCTCATTCATTTGCTGCGTGGCAAGACTGCCTTCGGCAAGCTGCTGGCGCAGCCCAAGCAGCACGCTATAAATTTGCTTGGAGCCGAGCATGCCAAGGCCTGGTTCCTTCTCCCGCATAAGGCGCAGCATATCGCTCATCATCTCTAATACAGGGCGCGAGTCGTTAATCGTATAAATGCCAGGGCGGGTCAGGCCTGCCAGCTGGTTCAGCGATTCGGCGAGCGGCCCGTCATACGTAAACCAATAGGCTTCCCAAGGCTCTTTGACCGCATAATAGCTGTGGGTAAGTCTTGGAGGGAGAAGGAAGCCGTCTCCCTGCTTGACGAGATACCGCTCTTGCTCGATAATAAGCTCGCCTTCGCCTGAGACGACCTGCGTCCATTGGTAATCGGGAAAGCCCTCCGGGCGACGAATACCCTCCTGATGGTCCCAATGCCCCACACCGGTTACATAGACGGGCAGCTGATAATCCGTCGTCGTCAGCGTCGTATAAATAATTTCATTCACGGGCAGCATCCCTTCTTAGTTGCTAATATTCAAATCTTTAAGTAAAATACGAAAATAGTTTAATGATCTTTACTTTTCTAGCTTTTATAATGTGAATATTATAACTAAACTTATACTGAGTTGAAAGAGGTGCCTTAAGTGTCGAAGAGCAAATTTACGTATCAGGCTCCAGCTAACGGATATCCAGAGTGGAATAACAACCCTACCATTTTTGAGCTTAATCGGTTGGATGCACATGCAACCCGTATTTCCTATACAAGCGTAGAGGAAGCGCTTCAAGGCGAGCGCACAGGCTCCGAGCGTTATGTTTCGCTCAATGGCGATTGGAAGTTTTCCTTTGCGGAAAATGCGGAAGCACGCATCGCGGATTTTTATAAATTGGATTATGACTGCAGCAGTTGGGCTTCGATTCCTGTGCCGAGCCACTGGCAGCTTCAAGGGTATGATTACCCGCAATATACGAATGTGACTTACCCATGGGTGGGCAAGGAGGATATTAAGCCGCCTTTCGCTCCAGTTAAATATAATCCGGTCGGCTCCTATGCGACGACTTTTACCGTTCCTGAAGGCTGGGATGGTCAGCCTGTGTTTATCAGCTTTCAAGGTGTGGAATCTGCCTTCTACGTTTGGGTGAATGGCGACCTTGTCGGCTATAGCGAGGATACATTTACGCCGGCGGATTTTGATTTGACGCCTTATTTGCAAGCGGGCGAAAACAAGCTGGCGGTGGAAGTATACCGCTGGTGTGACGCGAGCTGGCTGGAGGATCAAGACTTTTGGCGGATGAGCGGTATTTTCCGTGAGGTGTTTTTGTACACCGCGCCACAGGTTCATATTTATGACTTCTTCGCAAAGCCGACGCTGGATGAAAATTATGAAGATGGCGAGCTGACAGTGGAAGTGAAGGTTCGTTTCGAGGAGGAAGCCTCTGAGCAGCAAACAGCTGTAGAAGCGATGCTGTATGATGCCTCCGGCGAGCCGGTTTGGCAGCAGCCGCTAAGCGGCGCGGCGATTCGTCAGGAAAAGGGCGAAACCGTTGCAGCATTAGCACTGAATACAAAGCTTGCACAGCCGCTCAAATGGAGCGCTGAGGAGCCGCATTTATATACGCTTGTGCTGTCGCTGAAAGATGCAGCGGGCAAGCTGACAGAAGCCGTTAGCTGCAAAGTCGGTTTCCGCACGTTTGAAATTAAAGACGGCTTGATGCAAATTAACGGTCAGCGCATTCTTTTTAAAGGTGTCAATCGCCATGAGTTTTCCTGCGACACTGGACGTGCGCTCAGCTACGAGGATATGGTTACCGATATTAAACTAATGAAATCGCATAATGTCAATGCCGTGCGTACTTCGCATTATCCGAACCATCCGCTGTGGTATGATCTGTGCGACGAATATGGGCTTTATGTCATTGACGAAGTCAATCTTGAAACGCATGGCTCATGGACATATGGGCAAAAAGAGGTTGGAGACGCCGTACCTGGAAACTTCCCGGAATGGACGGCAAATGTACTGGACCGCAGCCGCTCCATGCTCGAACGCGATAAAAACCATCCATCAATCGTTATTTGGTCGCTTGGCAATGAATCGTTTGGCGGGGATAATTTCCTGAAAATGGCCGACTATTTCCGTAAGACAGATCCGTCCCGCATTGTGCATTACGAGGGCGTTTTCCATTGTCGCGAAAGCGAAGCGGCTTCGGATATTGAGAGCCATATGTACACAAGTCCAGAAGGTGTAGAAGCCTATGCCAAAAATAATCCGCAAAAGCCGTTTATTATTTGCGAATACAGCCATGCAATGGGCAATTCATGCGGCGGCTTGCATAAATACTGGGAGCTGTTCGACAAATATCCGATCCTTCAAGGCGCTTTCATCTGGGATTGGATCGATCAGGCTATTCGCACGCAAACACCGGATGGCATTACGTACATGGCCTACGGCGGCGATTATGGCGATAGCCCGAACGATGGCAACTTCTGCGGCAATGGTTTGATTTTTGCTGATCGTACCGTTTCCCCTAAGCTGCATGAAGTGAAGGCCTGCTACCAAAACATCAAAATTCATAGCCCGAACTGGGAATCTGGAACGGTGCGTGTCGACAATAAAAATCTGTTCGTATCGCTGGATGCGTATGAGCTGCACTGGAAGCTGAACAGCAACGGCATTATTATGCAAAAAGGCGTGCTGACCGTAGATATCGCAGCGGGTGACTCTGCCGAGCTGGCCATTCCGTTCCAGATGCCAACAGAAGCAGGTCTGAATGAAGAAATTACGCTTACGGTAAGAGCTGTGCTTAAGGAAGCTACGCCATGGGCGGAGCAAGGACATGAGGTGGCCTTCGGTCAATTTATTGCGCCTGCACTGCCTGTATCGCCAGTTGCTGTAGAGATTGCATCGCCGCAGTATGGTGCAATAGCGGTTGAAGCTGTATCTAATGGCGTTCTTGTGTTAACGGGAGAAGGCTTTGACATTCGCTTCAATCAGGCGAGCGGCGAGCTGGAGTCCTACCAAATCGGCGGCTCTGAGCTGCTGTCTTCGCCGATTGTCCCGAATTTCTGGCGTGCGTACACGGATAATGACCGCGGAAATGGACATGTCGAGCGCTGTGCGCCTTGGCAGGCTGCTTCGAAGGAGCGCCAATTGATCCGCTTCAGCTGGGAAGCACTTGGAGATCGCGTTAAAGTAAGATCGCAATACCGTTTAAGCGCTGCAGCTGAAACACGCTGCGAGCTGGCATATACGATATATGGCGATGGACTGGTTGAAGCTGAGCTGCTGCTGCAGCCAGGTGAAGGACTTCCTGAAATACCAGAAATCGGCCTGCTTTTCACAATGAATGAAACGTTTGATTCTATTGCCTGGTATGGCAATGGCCCTCATGAATCGTATTGGGACCGTCAAACAAGCGCGCGTCTTGGCCGTTATGGAGGCAAGGTGAAGGATCAGCTTATGCCTTACATCCGTCCACAGGAGTGCGGCAACAAAACCGAAGTGCGCTTCGCAGCTGTAACCGATGCAAACGGAAGCGGCATTTCGCTTCAAGGAGAGCCGCGCTTCGAGTTGAATGTGCTGCCTTATACAGCCGATGAGCTGGAAGGGCATGATCATCCTTACAAGCTGCCAGTGAGCGATAAAACCGTCGTTCGCGTCAATTACCGTCAAATGGGCGTGGGTGGAGACGACAGCTGGGGAGCACGGGTTCATCAGGAATATACGCTTCCAGCGAATCGCGACTATCGTTTCCGTGTCTCGCTGCGCGGACAATAATCGAGGGGTCCCGCCAACATTTTAACGAAAATATACGCTAAGCCTTCGGATATGACCGGCTTAGCGTTTTTTCTTACTCTAAGCTAAAAAAGTAAGCGTCAAATAGCCCCCACCAATTCAAGGAGGTGATGTACGCGAGAGTAAGGGAACTGCTAACTCCGGAATAAAGGCTGCAATATTTGCAAATACCGCCTGATCTCGGCGAGTGGTCATACAACTTCACCAAATCCATCGATGGATTACATACACGATTATCGAATATATATTGTTTACTGATCGTTCCCGATATGTTACTATAATTTTGGGAGGGAATTTATATGGCTAGAAGTAAAGAGTTTGAAGTGAACGAAGTATTGGATAAAGCAATGAAGATATTCTGGGAACAAGGTTACGAGAAGACATCGATGAGTGACCTTGTTGAGCATATGGGCATTCACCGCAGAAGTTTATATGATACATTTGACGATAAACATTCGCTGTTTCTGCAGACTATGGATCGTTACTGCGGCAAAGTTAACGCCACATTGCTCGCAGAAGTCAAAACGTCCAAGACTGCAGTGGAAGCTCTGCATAAAGTTTTTGGTTTTATGATCAGCGAATCAGAGGGTATGCCATCTGGTTGCTTAATCGTGAATTCGGCGGTAGAACTGGCCGCACGTGATACGGACGTGGATACAAGGTCTATTGAATCATTCACAGTGGGAGAGCAGATGTTCGAGCAGATTATTCTTTGGGGACAGCGGGATGGAGAGTTCTCCTCTGATCACGATGCCAAAGAAATGGCAGAATACCTGCATAATATATCTGTCGGTATAAGAGCAATGGCAAGAACATCGATTGATAAAAGAAAATTAAAGAGAATTGTGAATGTATCAACGAAACTTTTGCAAGGATAATCTTTTTTTACACTTACTAGAATGTTCATTCCCATGTAGCTTGGTTGTCCCTTTAAAGAAGTTAACCTCCCTGTTGAACCATCGAAGCACAGTACATTCTCCTCTTTAGAATGTTAGTTCTAAAAATGGCATCAATGAGGAGCAAATGAATAGCACTTGTAACAAACGCCGCAAACAAAGGGAATGGTTCGACGTAACCAGGACCTTCGGTGGAAATAAATTTTACTAAATTGTGATCAATTCACACACTTACAATAAAAGGTGGATTTAAGATAAAAAAAACTGTACTTATTACTGGCGCTTCAGGTGGAATTGGAAAAGAGTTAGCAGATCGTTTTGCTAAAGATGGTAACAACATGGTTCTCGTGGCAAGAAGCGAGGCTAAGCTAATAGAATTGGCAAAAGGATATAGGGAAAGATACGGTGTTCACGTTAAGGTATTTGCAAAGGATGTATCGTTGCCTGGTGTGGCCGAAGAAATTTCTGCCGATCTTAAAAAGGAAGGAATCAATGTCGACTATCTGGTCAATAATGCGGGCTTTGGCTTGTATGGGTCATTCTTGGAAACAGATTTGGAACAAGAAATGAATATGTTTGATGTCAATATCAAAGCTTTAACGATTATGACGAAGTTGTTCTTACCGGACATGGTTAAGCGGCGCCAAGGGGGCGTAATGAATGTGGCTTCGGTAGCAGCTTTTTACCCGGGGCCATTAATGGCAGTATACTTCGCTACGAAGGCATATGTTCTTTCATTCACAGAAGCGCTTGAGAATGAACTGACTGGAACGGGTGTGACTGTCACGGTTTTATGCCCCGGCCCAACGGCAACTGGTTTCGTAGACCGTTCAGATGTAGGATCATCCAAATTGTACCAAAGCGGTGTGATGGAAGTCGGAATGGTGGCAGATGAGGCGTATCGCGATTTCTTGCGTGGCAAGACACTCATCATCCCAGGTGCAATTCATCGGTTCATTACATCTCTACCTCGGTTTTTACCTCGGAAAATAATGACGGGTCAAATAAGAGCACGTACAGAACATGTAGATCGTTGATCTAGATCACTAGACAATGGATCAATAGGGTCTGTTAAGGTACATCTAATTTGTTTTGTTCACCATATTCGACGGGAATAACGATATAGGATTTTATATATTTATAAATCTAGTGTATCAGAACAAAAGTTTAGAGTTATTGGTCGCTAAAAAATCTATTAAATCTATTGCAAATACATTAAAATTCTCAGCAATTACAGGAGCGGATCAGCAATGGTTCTCTGAAGTCTGGTTTCCAAAAGCAGAAGAAGCTGGGTTGAAATATATGGCTTTGATTACGCCAGAAAAGGCAGTAGCTAGATCCATTTTAAAACGACTTGATTCTGAGCTTAAGGGAAGTTATGCAACTAAAAACTTTGATTCTATGGAAGGAGCAGTCGACTGGTTAGCTAAAAGAAATTAAGGTTCAGGGAATAATATGAGGAGTGAAAAAAATCTTTACCGAACGTTCTCATTATGCTATAGTAATTTCAGAATGAGAGGAAAACAAAGTTCAGAGAATATGATTTCTGAGAGTAGGTCATAGGCTTTATAAATATTTTTTTGGGATAACTAGAATCATTGTTCTCAAAACGATGGGCAGAAGCAAAACCCTGGTTCATTTAAACGAGAAAGCAATAGATACTATAGTTATAAACTAAGGAGGATAAGAAAATGAAATTAACAGGCAACACGATTTTTATCACAGGCGGCGGTTCAGGAATTGGACGAGGGCTAGCAGAGGCATTTCACAAACTTGGAAACAAAGTTATTATCTCAGGACGGAGTAAAGAGCGTCTAGAGGAGACCATTCAAGCGAACCCTGGCATGTCTGCAGTGGAGCTGAATATACAAGACCCCGCAAGCGTAAACTCAGTTGCCCAGCACTTAATGAAGGAATACCCAGATCTTAATGTATTGTTTAACAACGCCGGTATGTATACGCCTGAAGATCCGTCGGGGTTGGTTGACGAAGATATACTGGTTCAAACAGTCACCACCAACCTGCTTGGTCCAATCCGTATGGCGGCTGCATTGCAGGAACATTTGAAATCCAAAAAAGAAGCTTATATCATCAATACGACTTCAATACTCGGATTCGTACCTGTGGCGCAGGGGGCTGTATATTCTGCGACAAAAGCAGCGCTTCATTCCTATACACTCACCCAGCGCTACATTCTGAAAGACACATCGGTGAAAGTACTGGAGATTGCGCCGCCATTGGTTCAAACACAAATGATCAATTACGATCCCAATGCGATGCCACTTACAGCATTCATTGAAGAAACGATGAAGGTACTTGGTACAGATACGAATGAAGTTCTGGTGGAGTCAGCGAAAATGTATCGTAACAATCCGGGCCCGAACGAGAGCGTTCTTGTAAACCAAGTTAACGATATGCTGTCTGGTCAGTAATTTACTTGTATGGTAAAGCACGCAGATGTATACAATGAAGGCGTGCACAAAAATTTAAGAACGATAATTCTAAAAACAAAGGAGAAATAAAAAATGAATATTTCAAAACAAGTTGCTATTGTCAGTGGTTCAAATCGTGGTTTAGGTAAACAATTGGCTCTTGAGCTTCTAGCAAGAGGAGCCAAAGTATACGCTGGAGCAAGAAACCCAGCATCAGTCGATCTGCCAGGTGCTATTCCGCTGCAGCTCGATATTACTGATCCGAAATCCGTCATGGCAGCGGCCGAGGTAGCTGGGGATGCAACCCTTCTGATCAACAATGCTGGTACCGCAACGGGTGCTTCCCTTTTCGCAGGTGAACTGGTAGATATTCATGTTGAATTCAACACCAATGTTTTCGGCACAATTTCAATGGTTCGTGCTTTTGCACCCGTTATTGAAAAAAATGGAGGAGGCTCGATCCTGAATATCCTATCTGCATTATCTTGGTTCAATACCGGTGATTCAGGCGCGTATTCAGCAGCAAAATCTGCTCAATGGGGAGCAACAAATGCATTACGCTTGGAGTTAGCCCCTAAAAACATTAAGGTTGCCGGATTGCACGTAGCGTTCATGGACACGGATCTGACAGCTGGTATCGAAGCACCTAAGGCTAGTCCAAAGGAAATCGCCAAGATCGCGATTGATGGAATCGAAGCTGATCTATACGAGATTATTGCTGATGATACGAGCCGGAATTTACAACAAGGCCTTGCCGGAGGAGTACCTTCCCTATACCCGCAATTGTTTCAATAGAATTTTCAAGTAGTAAAGTAATGCTTAGGAGGGATACAACATGCGTTTTCTCGTTCATGTCAAAATTGATCCAGCAGCATCAAAGGAAGAAATTGCTGAACTGTTACCTGCGGAACAAACACGATTTGCCGAATTAGTGGAACAGGGGCTGATCAACACGTTTTATCTCTCCCACACAAGGGATGAACATTGGTCCCTTTGTATTGCTGACAGCGTTGACGAATTAAAAACGGCTTTGAAATCATTGCCGTTATATAAATTCATGAAAATAGAACATACCCAACTGATCGACGATACGAACCAGGCGTAAACGAAAGTAGTACCGGAATCAGACTTTTTAAAAGAGCCATAAATAATGCCTAATCTCTCAGTTTAAACTAGTTGCAACATATGAAATTGAAAAAAATTTAGAATCTAATTAATGACCGCTAATTAAGATTAGCGGTCATTTGATGTTTTCAGAGCCTATAGTTGATGTCCGCTAATGTAAGTCAAGATTTGGAGGCTTTGCTAATGAGAGAGGCGACCGGGATTTCGGAACAGGGCGAGCAGACGATTCAGGACTTTATTCACGCTCTCACCACCCACGAAGATTTGAATCCCAAAACATTGAAAGAGTACGCAAGCGACTTGAAGCATTTTATTGGCTGGTTTGAGACAGCCGACCACCAAGAGGAAGAGGTCATATTTCAAATTGAAGATGTGGCTACTCCAACATTAACACGATACCGGGAAGCTGCACAAAAAATAATGGAATTGAAACCGACGACCATTAACTGGCGGCTTATAACCCTGAAACGTTTTTTCGAGTGGGCCACGCAGGAATCCAAAATTCGTCGCGACCCTTCGAAGCCAGTCAAATTGGTCCCGGAGGAAAAGGTAAGCCCTAGAGAGATGACAGACAAAGCAGACAAAGAAGAAGCTGCACTGATCGCTGCGGCTGAATACTGAGGTTCTTTACGGGATCAGACGATTCTAATCGTGATGTTTCACACCGGCTTATGGACAATGGAAGTGTGTGACCTGGCTCCAGGAGATATTCAAATCGGTAAACGCAGCGGCCAGCTTACGGTCCGCTCCGGAAAAAGGAATAAACAGCGAGAAGTTTCTTTGAACGCTACGTGTAGAACTGCTTTAGAAAAATATCTGCAGAACTCACTCCGGACAGTCATTATCTGTTTCCATCGGAGAAAACCGGTGATCGATTAACCGAACGTGCTTTACGTCTCGAGCGAGTATCGTTCTTTGTGCAAGCGTCTTTTTAGCCATGCCATGGCAAACGGTAATCCCCTACACCTGATTCAGCTCGCACTCGAAGATTTACGTAAACGTAAAATCATTCTACCCTCAATGGCCACGATTGAAAGAGCAGTTTGGCAAACTCGCAAACGGGCAGAAGAAAAAATATTCAGGATGCTCAGCAGTTCATTGACAGAATTACAAATTGTTAAGCTGGATCGCGTCTTAACCACCATGCCGGAAAGCAGCAAAACATACTTGGCATGGTTAAGGGAAATCCCAGGTGCCAGCTCTCCGGATTCCTTTTTGAAGGTTATTGAAAAGCTTGAATACATACGGGATTTGCAGCTGCAAGTCGATACGAAAGGCATCCATCCGAACCGGCTGCGGCAGCTTTCTAAAATTGGTACGCGTTACGAACCCCATTCCTTCCGCCGCTTTAATGATCCAAAAAAGTACGCAATTTTAGTAGCGTACCTATTGGAATTGATTCAGGATTTGACAGACTTGTCTTTCGAGATTCACGACCGGCAAATCATGATACTGCTTTCCAAAGGGAGAAAAGCCCAAGAGGAACTTCAAAAACAAAACGGTAAATCGATCAACGAAAAGGTTGTTCATTTTGCCGATCTTGGAGCCGCTCTTATTACGGCTCGAAGTGAAGGTATTGATCCGTTCGTTGCGCTTGATGCCGTTATGCCGTGGGAGCAGATCGTCGCATCTGTAGAAGAAGCTAAACGGCTGGCGCGGCCCGTAGATTACGACTATTTGGACTTGCTGGAAAAGAAATTCTATGCGCTCCGGAAATACACGCCAACGCTGCTAAAATCGTTGGCGTTTAGGTCAACCAAGTCGGCAGAGCCGCTAATGAAGGCGGTCGATATCATCCGGGATATGAATGAAACCGGAAAGCGAAAGGTTCCGGAAGGCGCACCGCTGAACTTCGTATCCAACCGCTGGCAAAAGCACGTTTACGACGATGACGGAACGATCAACCGGCATTATTACGAAATGGCTGTCCTGACAGAGCTGCGGAATTACGTTCGTTCCGGGGACGTATCCATTGTCGGAAGCCGTCAGCATAAGGACTTCGAGGAGTACCTTGTAACGAAAGCGGATTGGAATAGCATCAATCCTAACGCTACAAAGATTGCCGTTAGTTTGTCCGCAAAGGAATATCTTGAAGAACGGACTGAATCACTTCTTCAAAGATTAAACTGGGTTTCGGACCATATCGACGAGCTGGATGGCGTTAATTTGGAGAATGGGAAATTGCACATCGACCGATTGGTGAAAGATTCTCCCGATGAATCCCGGAATTTCAGTCTTTCTCTCTACGGACTACCTCTTCATCTGATGGAATGCGTGTCCAGATCGGTGTTTCGGCGCTTCATGCAGACGCCAACCCCCACTATGGGACCGGAAAAGGAGCTGCGATTTATCGATTCGTAAGTGATCAATTCTCCACGTTTTACACGAAAGTCATCAATACGAACGCGCGGGATGCCGTACATGTCATCGACGGTTTGCTCCACCATGAAACGGATTTGGCCATCGAGGAGCATTATACAGATACAGCCGGTTACACCGACCAGGTCTTTGGTTTAACGCATTTACTTGGTTTTCGCTTTGCGCCGCGTTTACGTGACTTGGCTGATTCCAAGCTCTACTCTATCGGTAAACCTTCTGATTTCCCCAAATTGGAGAAATTGCTGCGCGGACAGATCAAAACAAGGATCATTCAGGAGAACTACGACGATGTTCTCCGGCTGGCTCACTCCATCCAGGAAGGAACCGTTTCGGCATCACTCATTATGGGGAAAATCGGTTCCTACGCAAGACAAAATAGTTTGGCTACCACGCTCCGCGAAATGGGCCGAATCGAAAAAACAATATTCATCCTGGATCACCTTTCAAGTGAGGCACTACGTCGAAGAATCCACCGGGGGTTGAACAAAGGGGAAGCCATGAACGCTCTTGCCAGAGCGATCTTTTTCGGCAAACATGGAGAGCTACGAGAACGGGCGCTTCAAGACCAACTCCAAAGGGCAAGTGCGTTGAACATTATCATCAATGCAATTAGCGTTTGGAATACCGTCTATCTCCAGCAAGCAACAGAACACCGCAAAAAGCAAGGAAAGCTTCAGGAAGAACTACTAAACCACATTTCTCCACTCGGATGGGAGCACATCAATTTCTTAGGCGAATACAAATTCAATTTCAGGCAGAGTACGTCTCTCAATTCATTACGACCGCTGAAACAACAGGAAGTTGAATGACCAGTTGGTTCGGGTTATGCCGCCCGGACTATTGGGCTTAGAGTAAGAAAAAACGCTAAGCCAGTCAGATCCGAAGGCTTAGCGTATATTTTCGTTAAAATGTTGGCGGGACCCCATCGAGGACTAACGCAAGCTATTGCTTTTTGCCAATCATATAGCCACACAACGGCAAACTGCCGCTATGACCGAACAGGTCACAGCGGCAGTTTTTTTGCATTTAGCGGGCAAATTTGACGGGGTGACGATAACCAGCTAAAACAAAGTTATTGACTAAAACCAAACTAAATAATATCATGTCTAATTAATAGACAAACAAAACTTAATTTTGTCTAATAAAAATCTAGAGGAGTTGCAAAGATGTTTAGTAATCGATTTTTCCGTACGATCATCCTGTCCAGAGTTTTGCTCCAATTGGGTATTTGGATTAGGAACTTTGCGATCTTGCTGTATGTGACGGAAGTCACGAACAACGATCCCTCAGCCGTATCGCTTATTTCGGTGGCAGAGTTTGCGCCGATTTTTGTCTTTGCCATCATTGGCGGCACGTTTGCAGACCGCTGGAAGCCTAAACGGACGATGATCGGCTGCGATTTCTTGTCCGCTTTTTCCGTCCTCGGCGTATGGATCGCATTGCTTAGCGGCTCATGGCAAGGACTGCTGCTGACGACGCTAGTTTCGGCCGTGCTGTCGCAATTTTCCCAGCCATCAGGCATGAAGCTGTTCAAGCAGCATGTACCACAAGATCAGCTGCAAGCTATGATGGGCATGTATCAGACCATAATGGCTGTATTTATGGTTATAGGACCGCTGCTCGGTACATTTGTATATCAGCACTATGGCATTGAGGTGGCGATTACGGCTGCAGCGGCGCTGTTTTGCGGCTCAGCAGTCATATTGATGCTTCTGCCGCGCGATGCACAATCAGAGGGTACACAGCAGGCAGCGAGCTTCAGGCAAGAGCTTACGGCGGGACTTCATTATGTATGGGGCCAGCATGCCCTGCGCTCTCTGGGACTCACGTTTGCAGCAACCGGCCTCGCTTCTGGACTTACCCAGCCGCTGGCTTTGTTTATTGCTATCGATAATCTAGGACAGGATAAGTCGTTTTTACAGTATTTATTAGTGGTTAGCGGGGCGGCGATGCTAGTTGGCGGAGGTGTGGTTATGTCGATCGGGAAAAAGGCAAGTCCGCGCAAGCTGCTCCTATTCGGCTTGTCGGCAAGTGCACTGGCTACGCTGGGCACCGGATGGTCGGAGAGCATTCCGCTAACGCTCGCTTCTCTTATGGTCGGCGGCTTCTGTGTTCCGCTTATTCAGGTGGGCATTAACACCATTATTCTTCAAAATACCGATGCAGCCTTCATCGGCCGGGTAGGAGGAACGATTACGCCCATGTTTACCGGCATGATGGTCATCGGAATGTCGCTATCCGGCGTATTAATGGCAGCCTTGACGCTGCCCCTTGTTTACAGCATAAGCGCGTTCATCTTTGTTATTGCCGTCTTTACGGTAAAACTCGGGAATAGGGCAAGGCCAAGTGTTTCAAAAGCGTCAACGCAGGTTTGAAAATAGGACCTTAATCGATGAATTATGGTAAAATAAAGCGATCACACGCTTTTTTGGGGAAGGATACCGTATGCTTTATTATTTTGCAGCGCTGCTTGCCGCTGCTTTACTGCTGCTGCTGACAAATCCGAGGAGCGAGTCGAATCGCTGGGCCGCTTTTTTTCTCGGATTTGCGTCCATAGGCGGGCTGGCAGATACGCTTGCCGCAGCAGAAATGAATACGTTAGCGCATCTCGTTCAAATGATGAATCACACGTTCACGCCTTACGGCGTACTGGTATTCAGCATCGTTTATTCCGATAAAGTGGCGAACGAGAAGATGCGCCTGCTGCTTAAAGGACTGCTGCTGCTTCCTGTAGTCGGCATGCTGCTGTTCACGCCGATCACTCCAAGGCTGGAGCTGGATTACCCTATATTGCTAGCCTGGACAGCGCCTTATTATTTAGCCTCCTGCTATTTGCTGCTCGTCTCGCTATGGAGCGAGGAAAATAGCCGCCGGAAGCGCAATCGCTTTATAATTGCCCTTATTATGGTGCCGACGCTGCTGGCGGTGCTTGTTCTTATTAATGTAGCGAACGTCATTTCGCCTGCATTCGATTATTTCCGTTACATTTCGCTCTTCATCTTTTATTCGCTTACTGTAGCCGTGTTATGTACATTTGCTTATGGCGTGCTTGGCGTCAAGCTGCGGTTTGAACGCGATCAGTGGGAAAGCACTCGCAAGGCGGTCAGTTCCGGGACGACGATACTTAACCATACGATTAAGAACGAAATCGGGAAAATCGCGATCAGCACAGAAAATTTAAAAAGCGAGCTATCAGCCCAATCGCCTGAGGCAGCGGAGCAGCTGCGCATCATTGAAACGGCTTCAAGCCATATGCTTGCGATGGTGACGAGCATTCACAGCCAGACTAGAAGCATTGTGCTGCGCGAGCAGCCTGTCCGTTTGGATGAGCTGGTCGAGCGCTGCTTGCAGCAGCAGCAGGTGGAAGGAAGGCCCATTCGGCTCAAGCTGCATTCGTTATGTAGGCCAACCGTGCTGTGCGATCCGCTTCACCTGCTGGAAGCCATGAATAATCTGGTGCAAAATGCGATTGAAGCGATTCCCGAAGGAATAGCTGGAGAAATAACCGTGACGCTGAGCTCGTACAAAAAGGCGGTGCGACTCCTCGTGAGCGACACAGGCACTGGAATGAATGAGGAACAGCTGAAGCAAGCGCTGGAGCCTTTTTATAGTACGAAAAACCGCAGCCGCAACTTTGGACTGGGGCTCGCTTATGTGTATAATGTCGTACACCAAAGCGGATGGACGATCGAGCTGTCCAGCATTCTTTATGAAGGAACAGAAGTGCTGCTGCATGTTCCTGCCCGCAAAGTGATGGAAATCAAGGAGGGAATTCGATGAGCCATATACGGGTGCTGCTTGTAGAGGATGATCCCGATTGGGTGAAGGCGATGACGCTCTTCTTGAACAAGGAGGCGGATTTGCTCATAGTAGGGGCGGCTTCTACGGCGGAAGAAGCGCTTAGCCTGGCTCGAACCTTGTCGTTTGATGTCGCATTGCTTGATATTCAATTAGCTGACCATCAGCAAAATGGAATCTATACGGCCGTAGAAATGCATCGCATTCACGCCGCCAAAATCATCATGCTAACCTCAATGAGCGAGGAGGAAGTGATGACCCAGGCGTTCACGGCTGGAGCGATTAATTATATTGAAAAAACAAATTTTCGCCAACTGCCGGAAGCGATTCGCAGCGCTTATCATCATCCTGCACCGATGGAGGCGCTGCTTAAGGAATTTGCCAGGTTAAAGCGTGAGGAGCAATTAAAGGATTTAACGTCTGCCGAACGGGAAGTATTCGAGCTGATTGAGCAGGGCTATACGCAGACGCAAATCGAGCAGAAGCTGTATAAGGCGGAGAGCACGCTGAAAAATCAAGTGAACAAAATGCTCAAGAAGCTTGGCGTCCGCAGCCGCAAGGAAGCGGTGGAGAAGGTACGGCGCAAAGGGCTGACCGCCGGCATGGAGGAATACAAAGAATAACCGCATAAACGAGGGGAGGGTACTACGATTTGTAGTACCCTTTTTCGTATGCCCGCTACAAAAGTTAGCACTGAGCAAACTTCGCTTTTACTACTACAATGAAGGAAGAACGGAGGGGGCATGATGCAGGCGCCTAGAAAAAAACAACCAGGACGAGCGCTGCTGCTCGTTGACGGACAATGCCAGCTGTGCAGCAAAATCTCGCAATTCGTTATTGCACGTGATCCGGAAGCCTACTTTCGCTTCGCTGCGCTGCAATCGCCAGCAGGGCAATATGTGCTGGAAGCGTATTTGCTGCCTCCGAGCGACTTGGACACCTTCATCATGATCGAGGATGGCTGCTGCTACACAAAATCGGAAGCAGCACTGCGCGTCTTGCGGCAATTAAAGGGACTTTGGCCGCTGTTATATGGCCTAATAATCCTTCCTGCTTTACTGAGAAACGTTGTTTACGATTGGATTGCGGCTAAGCGCTATGGTTGGTTTGGACTAGTGGAGCATTGCTTGCTTCCAAACGAAGATCAGCGATTCCTTTTAATAGAAGAAAGAGAGGAGGCAGCTCCCTATGTCAAGTAAGCGAAGAGATAAGTCGATCTATGTCGAAACGACCATTCGTACCGATCTGGATACGCTTTGGAACTACACGCAAATCCCAAGCAAGCATGTACAGTGGGATATGCGCTTTACAGAAATTTTATATTTGCCCCGCCATACGGAAGAAGAAATGCAGAAATTTCATTATCAAACACGCATCGGCTTTGGACTTGCGATAGAGGGCACAGGAGCGACTCGGGCAGGGTGGATAGAAAAAGAGAAAATTCAGTCCCGCCTATCTACCCTATCCTTCAGCTCGGAGCAGAAGCTGTCGCTGATTAGCAAGGGAAGAGGCTACTGGCAATATACCGAGCAAGGAGACGACGTCATTTTTCTCACCCGCTACGATTATCAAACGCGCTTTGGAGCTGCCGGTCAAATGTTTGATCGCCTCCTATTTCGCCCGTTATTCGGCTGGGCAACCGCATGGAGCTTCGATGTGCTCAAAATATGGCTGGAGCAGCACATTCCGCCTGCGGCAACGATTCAGCGCGCACTCATTCATTATGTGAGCCTGGCGCTGCTCGCTGTTCTATGGCTTTATCAGGGCATTGTGCCCAAGCTGCTTTACCCGGAGACGGGAGAGCTTGCACAAATACACGCCTCGGGGCTATTTTCAGGCTGGGAGCAGCAGGCGCTCGTCCTTCTTGGGCTCGGTGAAGCGGCGCTGGCCATTATTTTCGTTGTATTTCATCGTTTTCCGATCCTTTATTGCTTGCAGCTGGTCCTGCTTCTGCTCTTGCCGGCCGTTGCTCTGGCGAACAGTCCAGAACTGCTGCAAGCCTCCTATAATCCGGCAACCATAACGATTCCGATGATTGGCCTATGCTTTGTAGCGTGGAGGACATGCAAGGATCTGCCCAATGCGTCGCGCTGCTTACGCAAACCTAAGGCAAAAGCTAAATAATAGAAGGGGGACATTTACGATGGCTTCGATTTATGAGCAAGTGTTAGGAGCGGACTTTGCAAAGCTGCATCCCCGCATTCAAGAGCGGTTTGGCTTTAGCAGTACGGAAGGCATTGCTTCGATTGGCGTAGGCGTCATGGAGGAAATTTGGTACAGCAAGCGGGTAGCCATCCCGCTTTATATTGGCAGCTCGCGCCATATTATGTTCCCGCAGGGAGGCAGACAGATTCCGTTTACGATTGGGAATTATGCCTATGCAGACCGATTCGGCCGGGAAACGGTAACATGGAATAGAACCTTCAAATTCCCGCAAAAAATACGAAGATTCGACGCTACGATGATTTATAGTCGAAAAAACAATAAAATTGTCGATTATTTAGGAACGAAACAGCATCTCGCTGTAGACCTCGATATTTCTGCCGTACCGGGAGGAGGCATTCGCATCCGTTCAGGCGAGCAGCGCTTCTATGAGCGATTTCTGCAGTTTCGTTTTCCGCGCCTGTTTACTGGCGAAGCCAATGTAACGGAGTGGTATGATGATGAGCAGGAGAAATTTCGAATTTCGGTGCAGGTGGACAATCCGCTGCTGGGTACGATTTTTCGTTATACGGGCTCCTTTCAGGCTTATTTCATCGATACCGGCAAGCAGCCGATTCCGCTTGATGCGAAGCCTCTGCGCGAGGAGCGCAGGGAGTAGATTCACAACTTGTTCAAAGTATGAATGCGTATTTCTCCCGCCTTGCTGGTATGATTAGGATGTGTCTGAAGATCATTTCGCCAGGAGGTAACACAGATGTCAACCCATACGATGAAAACAGCGATCGGACGGCTGCGCCTGTTCGGCATAACGGAAGGGATTTCGTTTTTGGTGCTGCTCTTTATTGCCATGCCGCTAAAGTACGGTGCAGGCATTGACGAAGCGGTTGCAATTACAGGGATGCTGCATGGCTGGCTGTTTGTCATCTATCTAATCGGCATAGCCAACGCTTTTTTCGTCAAGCAATTATCCTTCTTTCATTCTTTTTTGGCAGTTGCTGCTGCCTTTGTACCATTTGGCCCATTTCTACTGGATCGCAAGCTGCGTTAATAGAGGTAAATGCGATAAATGTCTCATTTGTACATGCAGTCTGGTGCCCCGCACTCGGGGAGCCAGACTTTTTCTTATATGCCGTGCACTTTTAGTAAAATTTTTTGAAAAACGGTGTCTTAAGCACTAGTACGATTAAACCGAGATATGCTATGTTATTTCTATGATTCATCCAACTCCCAATAGAGAACGAAGAAGTATTTTTTGGAAATACATCCAAAAGAAGAGGATTTCGCTAAATCGTGTGGAAACTTACTTAACCAGTATTTGAGACATGACGAATAAGAATCCGAGGTAAATGAATGCAAAATTCAGTATTTTTCAAAAGTGTGATAAACTCTGATTCGATCTTGGATTCTATTGGGTTGTTAGGGCAATACCTGGAGACATTGATCGGTTGCCAGCATATTTGTTTATTGCTGCCGCACGATAATGGGCGAAATAAGCTTATACCATATTCTTTCAAAATCAATCAAACGGATCTGAAGCTGCTGCAGCAAATGGCGATAGACACCGATTTATTTTCAGACATGTCCTCGGGCATGCACCTCTGTATAACGATGAGCAGCGCCAAACCTGCGATTAAACTCCTGTCCATGACAACTTTCCAATCGCTATATACCTTTCACCTAAACCGTTCTGTCTATGGCGCAATTTTATTGTGCTTCCGTTCCCCAGTTCAGTTGACAGACGAGCAGCTTCACATCTGCCAGATGGTTACAATGCAAATGGAACAGTTAATCGAGAAAATTTATTTTCGCAAACAGGTGTTGAAGCAGCAATCCTACGAAAATTTGGTCAACACATTGCGGATGAAGGATGGCTTTACGCTTAATCACTGTTATAATGTGGCCTTCTACGCATCTTTGTTGGGCGCCAAAGTAGGGGTTGATGCTGAGCAGCTGGAGCAGCTCAAAATCTCGGCACTGCTGCATGACATTGGTAAAATTGCCATACCGGATTCGATACTGCTCAAGCCTGATCGACTGACGGATGACGAATTTTCGGTCATCAAACAGCATCCTGCAATCGGTTACGAGCTGCTCAAGGATTTGCCTGATGTTCAGAAAATATTGCCTGTCGTACGCTGGCATCATGAGCGTATTGATGGCAGTGGCTATCCGGACGGACTCAGCGGGGATGATATTCCTTTGCTTGTGCGGATTGTCAGTCTGGCAGACGCCTTCGACGCCATGACTTCCACGAGAGTGTACAGGCACTCCCTGCCTGTCTTCGAGGTTCGCAGGCAGCTGGAAATCAACGTAGGCAAGCAGTTTGACGGGCGGCTTGTGCAGGCATTTCTGCAAATGCTTGATGATCATATGATTATGGACAGATTGGTTTGGGATGAGTGATTTTATAGTGAAGAAGGTTGGGGACATATATGCGCAAGAGGATTTTTATTGTCGACGATGAGCCTCACAACATCCATATACTCCGTGTTTTCTTGACATCGCTGAATTATGACATTTATGTAGCCGAGAACGGCAGGCAGGCGGTGGAAATGATTGACGCTGTTGC
This sequence comes from Paenibacillus sp. JT22N15, assembly GCF_059383755.1. Taxonomy (NCBI): domain Bacteria; kingdom Bacillati; phylum Bacillota; class Bacilli; order Caryophanales; family Paenibacillaceae; genus Paenibacillus; species Paenibacillus sp. JT22N15. Next base: position 291,252 of record NZ_JBXENV010000003.1, read on the forward strand.
GCCGGACTTGATTTTACTGGATGTTATGATGCCGGATTTGTCGGGATTTGAGGTTTATAAACGCTGGCTGGACAAAGATGATTTTGATGTGCCGATCATTTTTCTGTCTGCCAATGTGCAGAAGAAGGCGATGCTGGAAGGCCTTCAGCTGGGCGCATTCGATTATTTAACCAAGCCTTATGATCTCGATTTGCTGGAGATGAAGGTGTCGATTGCCTTGCAGCAAAAAATGAAGCTGTTCAATTTGAAGAAGGATAATGAGCAGCTTGCAGAGCTGGCTTATGTGGACGCACTAACGGGGCTTTACAATCGTACATATTTGGAAGTGGTCGCTCAGCAAATTAAAGACGGAGATAAGCATTATGAGTCCGTTCTGATGATCGACATGGATAATTTTAAAACGATTAACGACACCTTCGGCCATATGATCGGCGACCAGACGCTTCGCGACATTGGAAACATCCTGTACCAGGTGCTGTCTCCTTATGTGCATGTGACTTTCCGCTATGGGGGAGATGAGTTTCTCGTTATATTGCAGGATAGCGGGGCAGCGCTCGAGGCGGCGGAAGCCATTATTGCGGCTGTTGATCAAATACAGGTCGGCCATCCTTCTCAAAAGCAGATTCAAGTTTCCGTTAGCATCGGAGTGTCATACAGCTTAGACTCTAGCACCCTTCATCAGATGATATCGCAAGCGGACTCTGCATTGTTAGGCTCAAAACGAGGCGGCAGGCACCAAATAACGGTGAAGTAATCTACGATGAATGGATGATGTGAAGTGATGGAATTAAAGAGCTTCAAGAAGCTTTTCCATATGACCAAGATTATTAACTCGCAATATGAGCAGTCCGAAATTTTACAAGTGTTTGTTGATGCAATAGCGAGCGAGATTACCCAGGCCGACCTTGTTGGCTTTTTTCTCAAGCAGCCGGATGGAACGTACAAGGGCTATAAAGGCAATAAAATGCCTGTCGATATAACAGAGCTAATCATTGATCCATTGAAGGACGCTTTCGTTCACGATATTATGGAGAATCGTACGATTGGCTACATTCCCGATACGAGCAAAGACAATCGCATTGACGATACGAAAAAAAATCTGCTGAGCATCAAGTCGATTCTCGGGATTCCGGTTATTGTCGATGATAAAATATTCGGCCTTGTGTTCGTTCATGACTTTGGCAAGCCTATGAATTTAACGCAGGAGCAAATGGATGTAACGGAAGCGTTCGTCAATATGGCCAGCGTGGCGATCCGCAATTTGCAAATGTTCGAGCAGTCGCAGGAGCTGCTGGAGAAGCAGCAATTGCTGCTTGATGCAACGAAGTCGCTGTCCAAATCGCTGTCCGTGCGCGAAGTTTTGAAAACCTGCTTTTATTATATGCAGCGTGCCAGCGGCTCCGATGATGTTGCCATTCATCTGTTCAATGAGAAGGATCGGACAGTCGAGCCTTTCCATCTCTCTTCTCTGAATGTGAAGGAGGAGGACTGGCGCGGGAAGCATCGTGATGTAATCAAGCTGAACATCGACAGCGACAAGCTGTTTTACGAAGTCATTATGCACAAGAAGGCGATTTTCATTCCGGATGTTTTTGCGGACGAGCGTCCTAATCATAAAGCGTGTGAAATGTTTGGTATTAAAAGCTTGCTCGCGATTCCGCTTGTTGCCAAGGGCAGCGTATTCGGCATTATTGCTATTCCGTCAATTCATAAACCTACAGCATATGAGGAAGGCAAAATAGAGTTTTGCCATTCCATTGCTGATGTAACGGCAACGGCTTTGTCTAATGCTCTGCATACCGAGCATTTGGATCAGGCGGTGAGCGAGCGCTCGATGGAGCTGCAGCAGGCGAACTTCAAGCTGGAGGGGCTTGTCAAGGAACTCGAATACTTAAACGAACTAAAAAATGATTTCATTGCAACGCTGTCGCATGAATTGAGAACGCCAATCACTGCAATCAAGGGCACCGTCGATATTTTGGGCAAAGGGCTGCTTGGTCAATTAAACGATGCGCAGCATGATTTGCTTGATACGGCGGGCAGATCCATTGAACGTTTATTAAATCAGGTAAACGAGCTGCTTGATTTTGCCAAGATGGAAAATGGGAAATTTGAGCTCAGCTACAAGGTTGCCGATTTCAATGATTTAATTCATGAGGCTGCACGGATCGTCCAGTCGCTGGTCAATAAGAAGAAAATCAACCTGGAAATAGAAATCGAAGAGACGGCCGACATGATTATTCAGGCCGATCGGGAACGCATTTTGCAAATATTGCTGAATTTGTTGTCCAATTCGGTGAAATTTACGCCGCAGCAAGGCCAAATTACGATCCGTGCTTCTTCTGACGATGAACATTTGAAGCTGGAAGTATGCGACAATGGTATCGGCATACCGCTTGAGAAGCAAAAAAATATTTTCACGAAATTTTACCAGGTTAACAATCAAATTAATGGCACGGGGCTGGGGCTTGCTATCTCCAAGCAGCTGATCGAACTGCATGGCGGTCAAATCTGGTTTGAAAGTAATGAAGGAGCAGGCTCCATATTTACGTTTATGCTGCCAAAAAGGGGGCGGAGATAATGCGTGCTATCGAAGCGGGTCTGCGCTTTTTGATCAAGCAGGGGGTTAAATATATATTTGGCATTCCTGCGGGTTCGATTAATGCCCTTTACGATTGTTTATATGATTTGCCAGAGCTGCAGGCGGTAGTCGCCAAGCATGAGACAAGCTCGGGCTATATGGCGGCAGCTTATACGCGAATCACCGGAATCCCGGCAGTTTGCGTGGGCTCCAGCGGCCCGGGAGCGACTAATTTGGTGACACCAGCAGCGAGCGCATGGAAAGAGAAGCTGCCCGTCATCTTCCTCACTGGCTCGGTACCATCGACGAAGCTGGGCAAAGGAGGCGCACAGGAGCTCGGAGCTGATCCGATTTTTGCGCCTGTCACAAAGCTCAGCCGAATGGTAACGAATGCGGAGGAGCTGCCAGCGGCTATTGCCGAGGCGTATTGGACGGCGATTAGCGGGGTTCCGGGACCCGTGCACCTGTCAATCCCTATCGACCTGCAAATGGCTGATATAGGCGAAATGGTACTGCCTCAGCTGCCATTAATACAAGAGCAGATGGAACCGGTAAATAAAGTGCTCATCAACGCGGCCTTGCAAGCCGTGCTGCAAGTTGGCGAGCGGGGAGCAATCTTGCTCGGACATGGAGCGAAAAGCGCCCCGGCGGAAGTGCTCGAATTTGCGGAGCGGGCAGGCTGGATGGTCGCCACGACGCCGCGGGGCAAAGGAGCGTTCCCTGAGAACCATCCGCAATCGCTTGGTGTGTACGGACTGGCCGGCAATGATAAAGCGGTTGAATTTCTAAACAGCGATGGCCATAAGCTTCTTCTGGTGCTGGGGTCAAGCCTCGGCGAGCTTGCAACCTGCAATTGGGAAGCACGGCTGGCCGCAGGCAAGCAGCTTATTCATGTTGATTATGATGAGCGGGAGCTTGGACGCTGCTATGAAGCGGACATTGCGCTGCATGGTGAAATTGCAGATGTATTGCGCGAACTGAGCGCAGGGCTTGCCCACGCCGGAAGCGGTTTGACCGCAGAGAGAAAAATGCTGCTGGAGCAGCTGCATCTTGCACGGTTAGAGGCGGCGGCGGATGCTTCGGCGATGGAGACGTGGAATACACGTACAGCGATCCGTCTGCTTGGGGCAAACGCTCCGGAGCAAACCCGCTTTTACATCGATATCGGCGAATTCATGACCTATTCGATTCAAAATTTGCTTATTCGTGAGCAGCAGCAATTCGATATTAATATTAATTTTGGCGGTATGGGTTCAGGCATAGCGGGCTCGCTAGGTGCGAAGTTTGCAGAGCCTGATCGTCCCGTGCTTTGCATTACGGGGGACGGCTGCTTTTTCATGCATGGCCTTGAAGTAATGACGGCGAAAGAATACGGTTTGCCCATCGTTTTCGTAGTCATTAACAATGCTCGACTGGGCATGGTATACCATGGTCATATGCTGCAATACGAGCGCTGTCTCAGCGATTTCTCGCAGCAGCGCGTCAGCATTGCAGCAGTCGCACAGTCGCTTGGCATCCGCCATGTGCAAGTCGAATCCACAGAGCAGCTTCAAGCCGAGCACGTGCAGCAGTGGTTTGCTGAAGGCAAAAGTGGACCTATCGTCGTAGAAATTATTGTGGATGGCAATGAAATTCCGCCAATGGGCGAACGAGTGAAGTTTTTGCAAGGCGCGACGTATTAAGGCTCAAACAGGAAATTGGTCAATCTGAAAATAAAAACGCTAAGCCATCGGACGATGAGGGCTTAGCGTTTTTTATTGTGGACTAGGGGTGTGTATTCAAACCGGAGTCAGCCTGCAACACCTTGCTCAAAGCTTATTCGCTGCTGGAGAACCGATGCCAAACTCATCTGGTGACTCATAACTTAGAGTTGAGAACCGAAGCATGCGATTGTTACTGAAAACACGATTGCTTAGAGCACACAGCTGCTTAGGGCCGCTCCCCTTTTTTGGCGGACTGAGGTTCCGCTATTCTGGATTTTTGCCCGCTTTCAGGCCGTAAGCGGACAGGAAAGCCTTAATCCCCCTCATTATCCCATCAAAAAGGTCATTTACAGCACAATAGTGGCTCCTGAGTCCGCAGCCTGTGCCTTAACTCATGATTCTGTTGAAATAGAGGCTGCTGTGTCCGCCAAATCTATCTTTGTTCAGGGTATATTCACTAGCAGAGGCCAAACGTTTGACGCTAAATTTGATCACGATCTGGCTTGCTTACGTTTGCATACACGCCCTAGCTAAATTTTAAACTTTTTCACTTCTTCAAAGAGTGCATTGGCATGCTGGGTCAACTCATTTGATCGCTCAGAAATGTTCGAAATAAATTCAAACTGCTCCTGCGTCGAGGAAGCAACTTCTTCCGTCGAAGCTGCGCTTTGCTGCGACATGGCAGCTACACTGGCTATGACCTCCGAAATTTTGCCGGCATTATCGTCCAGCTCCATCGTCGAGACAGAGACGGCTCGAATTTGGCTGCCAATACCGTCAATGGATTGTTGAATTCGCTCGAACGAATCCCGCGTCTCATTTACCGCTGCTACTTGTTGCTCCACAAAACCTTCCGCATGCGACACCTCGCTTACACTCTGACGGCTAGCCGCCTGAATTTCATCCAGCAGCACAATGATGTCGCCAGCGGAGCCAGTAGACTGCTCAGCAAGCTTCCTGACCTCGTCTGCCACGACTGCAAACCCTCGTCCGTTCTCGCCAGCCCGCTCTGCTTCAATAGCCGCATTTAAGGCAAGTAAATTCGTTTGGGAGGCGATGCCGCGAATAATACCGACAATAACTTCAATTTTTTGCGATTTATCTACAAGCAGGGCGATAGACTTGCCAACGCGATCAATCGACTGGCGGTTGTCTGCTGCAAGCTTCACCTGATGAGCCACGGCCTGCAGGCCTGCATTCATTGCGCTTCCTGCTTCATTTATCATCGCAACGGATTGTTCCACACTGTGGCTGATGCCGCGGGCAGATTCGCTCATTTCAGACAGCCGCTCGGAGCCTGCATAGACGGAATCGGCCTGCGAGCTTGAGCCTTTCGCCAGCTCTTCCGTTGCCAAGGCAATTTGCTCAGATATCCTGCGCGTATTATTCGTATGCTCGTCCATTTCAAGGGAGACGCTGTGAACTTGGCTCGCAGACTCGGCAACCTGCTTGAGCAGGACACCTAATTTATCTGACATGTGATTAAAGGCTGTGCCCAGCTCAGCAAATTCATCCTTGCCTTTTAAAGTCACCCTCCCGGTAAAATCGCCTTCCGACATTTGCTGGGACGTTGCCCGCAGCCTTTGCAGCGGTTTGACGAAGCGCGTGGCTATAAAGTAAGATGCCGCCAAGACGATAAGCAATGTAGCAAAAATAATGACAATATATTGATTACGAAGCTTGTAATAATCGGCAAAAGCAACCTTTTCTGAAATGACGGAGCCTACAATCCAGCCGGTACTAGGTATTTGGTTGTAGTAAAGCAAATAGGTTTCACCTTCAAAGCTGAAGGTCTGCTGGCCCATTTCATTAGCTTGCATGCCTGCAAGAAACGGCTTCAGCTCCGCATTTTCCACAGCAGATGTATTGACCTGCTGTTCATCAGGATGTGCTAAAATCATGCCCTTCTTATCCAGCAGAAAAGCATAGCCAAGATCATCCAAATTAATTTTTTCTACCGTTTCCGTAATAGTCGAAAGCAGCAGGTCGCCTGCAACGATGCCTTGGATGCCGCCATTTTTACCGCTTACCGGCATAGCAATCGATACGGCGAATTGTTTGGTCATCGTATCCTGATACGGATCAGTAAAGATGAGCTTGTTCGCTTGTTTGGCCTCTATATACCATGGACGCTGGCGAGAGTCGTAGCCAGTATTCGGCGACCAAACAGCGCCATTCATGAATGTTCCGTCCGATTCGCTGCCAAAGTAAAAGTCAGACATGTTTTCTTTGTTCGTACCGAGATTCATAATTGAAAAATAATTTTCAGTGAGTTCGCCTTCGGGAATGCCTTCCTGAATTGCAAAACCGAGCGTTTCTACTACTTTTGCATTGCTGCTCAGCCAGCTGTCAAGTTGGTTGGCAGCGGAAGCCATTGCTCCATCGAGCTTGGCATCTACCCCGCGGGCAGCCTGCTTCTCAATTTGATAAAGCCCCACCGCAACTAATGGGGTGGCAGCAAAAAGGACTGTTATCGCAAACATTAACATTAATTTCATTTTGAGTTTCATTCAGTCACCTCTATTGAATTGGTAAATTTGTGAATTTGTTACTTAAGGACTATATCGTCAAAGCATGCAATAATATTAATACTAATTTTGCAATAAAATAAATTTTCATTAAAAATCTAATGAAAAATCCGTGTAATAGGATGCTTGATCCATTATTGGAATACTTAAGGTAACCACTTTCTGAAAGCAGGGTCATATTGACCACAGCTGCCGCATACATATAAAGTGGGAGCGAAGTTTCAAGTCACTTGCAGAGGAGAAGCCGGAACGAAGGAGCATTTTGAACAGCAATGGAGGTATGAAAATGAGCGCTGAGCTACTCATTCAATTACTCGTGCTTGTCATCATGATCATCGGGCTGGCGAACAAATCGGGAAAGTCCTGAATGCAAAATGCATAAGGAGGACGGAAAGCCGGAGCATGCGAACGTGCTGCTCCGGCTTTTTGACGTGTTTATTAGCAAGCGGGCATGGGCAGCGGGGAAGACTTGCTTTTCTAACCGAAAGGTTATATACTTACAATTATAAAGTTACAATATAACTCGAAAGGGTGTTTATAATGAACGTAAAAGGAATCCACCATCTATCTGCCATGACAGGCAGCGTATCCTTAAACTATAGCTTCTACACGCAAGTGCTTGGCATGAGACTGATTAAGAAGACGGTAAATCAGGACGATACCTCGGCTTACCATCTCTTTTATGGCGATGAGAGAGGCAATCCGGGTACGGAATTGACGTTTTTTGATTTCCCCGGCATTGGCAGCAATCGTCCAGGCGTTAGCAGCATCTCCGGTACATCGCTGCGTGTAGCAAGCGACAAGGCGCTGGAATATTGGCTTGAGCGTTTTGACCAGCACGAGGTTAAACATTCGGAAATTACGCCATTTGCCGGTCGCAGCGTCATCTTTTTTGAAGATCCAGAAGGGCAGCAGCTTGCTCTTGTCTCGGATGAAACGAACAGCGGGGTTGCAGCCGGAACACCTTGGGATCGAAGCCCTGTGCCGGTAGAATACGGAATTACCGGTCTTGGTCCTGTAAAACTGACCGTCCGCAAGCCTGATTCAACTGTTGACGCACTTAAGCTGCTGGGCTTTGAAGAAACAGGCCGCGTTCCTGCTCTCGTCGAAGGACAGGACGATATTATTATTATGCAGGCTCATGAGGGTGGCTCTGGCTCTGAAATACAGGTAGAGCCGCGCAGCGATTTATCCGTTGCTGGCCTTGGCAAAGGCGGTGTTCACCATGTTGCCTTCCGCATAGAGGATAAGGAAGAACTAATGGCGTGGATCGACGTGCTGAATAAGGCGGGCTTGCAAAACTCCGGCTTTGTGGAGCGCTACTACTTCCGTTCGTTATATTTCCGCGAACCGAATGGCATTTTGTTCGAATTGGCTACAGACGGTCCAGGCTTTGTAACCGACGAGCCTTTCGAGACGCTTGGTGAATCGCTTGCGCTTCCTCCGTTTCTGGAACCGCGCCGCGAAGCAATCGAAGCACGGTTGAAACCGATTGATACGACGCTAAAGTAATAAGGCATAAGGCCTACTGAAATGAGGCTTGCTGAGTTGTCATTGTTCTCCAAATTCTTTTATACTAATGTGTAAAGCGAATGGAATGGGGGAAAAGCATTGAAGCTGACTGAAAATGCGGTACTGATCGTTGACGAAGAAGATGTTTCCGGAATGTATTGTTATCGTGATCGTGACGCTATAGATTTCGTTGATGGCTTTAAATTTGAAGTGAAGCTTCAGGACATTGTCGTTAAGCCAGGAAGCATTGCCTCTGTGCAGTTTCCAGAAGATTTGTACAATGAACCCGAAGAGATTAAGCAGGCTGTATATACGGCGATTAAGGAATTAGAACAAGAAAATGGGTAAATACTTGCCCAAAAGCTAATAAACACGCAACCCATTTATTAGGTTGGATGGAGCATTCGGAAGCTCTTCCGGATGCTCTATTTTATTTTGCGTTTAAATATAGGATCACCAGCAAAACGCAGAACTTGCCAAGTTAGTTGCCATTCCAGTTCTACAAGATGTCAATTTTACAGGGCTTAGGTCTGGGAAAAAACTAGACTCGTAATAGCGGGGGCTATTTGTCATATGGAGATAAGAAAATATTCTATTTTTTGTAACCATGTAGAAAATGAAGGATATTTATGGTAAAGTTCCTATAAGGTCCTTTTTGAATGCGCTTCCATATCATCGCATCTGTATAGGACAACCTATTAAAAAGGAGGAATTGAAGTGACAAAGAAACGCTGGTCAAAAGCTTTTTTAATGTGCTTGGCATTTACTTTGCTGCTTGGGGGGATAAGCTTGGGGCAGGGGGAGCAGGCTAGCGCAGCGGACAATTATAAATTTGATTTCGGCAATGGTGGTGTGGCCTCTGGCTACATTGGCGTCTCCGCTACGCTCGGCTATTTGGCTTCGACCGGTTATGGCTTCAACACACCAGCCAATATGCAAAATGTAAGCGCTTCCGGTACGGGTGTAGGCAGTGATGCAGTACGATTCCTGACATTCGGTACGAAGAGTACAAATACATTTAATGTAGATTTGTCGAACGGCCTGTACGAAGTGAAGGTTATGCTCGGCAATACGTCGAGAGCGAGTGTGGCCGCAGAAGGCGTTTATCAAATTATGAATATGACAGGCAATAATGCGACGGACTCTTTTCAAATTCCAATTACCGATGGTCAGCTTAATATTTTGGTAACGGAAGGCAAGGCGGGTACTGTTTTTACGCTTAGCTCGCTGGAAATTACGAAAATCTCGAACAATCCGGTAACGAACCGGACGATTTATATTGGCGGCGACTCCACGGTCGCGAATTACTATCCACTGGCAAGCAGCGTACAGGGCGGCTGGGGGCAAATGCTGGAGCAATATGTAAACGGCAGCACGTTCAAGGTGCGGAATATGGCGACAGGCGGGCAATTCGCGCGAGGGTTCCGGGATGATGGACAGCTGGAAGCGATTTTAAAATATATTAAACCGGGCGATTATTTCATTCTCCAGTTCGGCATAAACGATACGAATGCGAAAAATGAAACGACCGAAGCGCAGTTCAAGGAAATTATGCGCGATATGGTTACTCAGGTCAAGGCGAAGGGAGCGACCGTTGTCCTTTCCACGCCGCAAGGCCGAGCTACTGATTTTAATGCGAGCAATGTTCACAGCTCAACGGGAAGATGGTACAGAGCCGCGACAATGGCGCTGGCTGCCGAGGAAAATGTGACGCTCGTTGATCTCAATGTGCTGAGCTCGGCCTATTTCACCTCCATTGGCCCTGCAGCGACTTTGAACCTATACATGAGTGGCGATTCGCTGCATCCAAACTACGCAGGTGCCCAGAAGCTCGCCCAGCTTGTGAAAAACAATCTAAGCAGCCAAGGCTTGAGCGGTTTTTAAGAAAATAGCCGGTGTGCAGCGAGAAATTCGCGGCATGCCGGCTATTTTTCATTTAAAATATAGGAAAGTATATGATTTTTCTATTCTTTCTCTATATTCCACCCTCGAAACGGTAGCTTTGCCGCCAAAGGTCGGCGAAAGCCGTTTACGCTTGTTTTCTCCTGCATAGAGATTTGATATACTACTCAGACAGGAGGCTGAAAAATGGAAAATACTTATGTTGTTGAGCAAGCAGGGATAGAGCAGTTGGATGAAGCGGCTATGTTATTTGATTTGTACCGTATGTTTTATGGACAAGCCCCGGATGTGCAGGGAGCGCGCCGCTTTTTATTCAATCGCTTTGAGCAGCGGGATTCGGTCATCTTTATGGCCAAGCATTCCGGGAGTGGGGAGGCAGCCGGCTTTACCCAGTTGTATCCTGTATTCTCCTCGATATCAATGCAGCGTTCCTATATTTTAAACGATCTATACGTTTTGGAATCCCACAGAAAGCAAGGCGTAGCCCAATTGCTGCTGGACCAGGCAAGAAGCTATGCCAGCCTGCTGCAAGCGAAAGGCATTGAGCTGTCTACCGCTGTTATGAATGTGCAGGCTCAGCGGCTGTATGAACGCAATGGCTATACACAAGATGCAGAGTATAAGCATTATTATTTAACGTTATAAACTAATTAGTTAATGCCATGAATTATTTATACAGATTCGCCAAGCAGCTTGTTTTTGCCTTATTTAGGCTTGAGGCACTAGCACAGCCGCTCTGGCGGATTTTTTAATATAAGAATGTATAAGTTTCACCCTTATAATCGCCTTATATTACACCCTCGAAACGGTCGCTTCGCCGCCCTCTGGCGGCGACAGCCGTTTACGCTTGCTGCCCAGCAGATTAGTGCCGACAACCCCCGCAATAATGAACAGCGAACCGATGACATGATACATCGTCAGCTCTTCCCCGAGGAAAAGGGCACCGCCCGCCATAGATACGATCGTCGATAAATTGGTAAACACGCTCATTTTCGAAGCTTCGATCCGTCCCAAAATGTAATTGGACGTCAGAGAAGTGATGAGCGAGGAAATAACGCCCAAATAGAAGATGGATAGCAGGAATGATCCGCTGCGCAGCGGCGTAAGGAAGCTGTCCATCGTCCCTGCAGTCGTGTGCTGCACCAATGATATAGAGAGAAACACGCCAAAACCAATTCCAAGCATTAAATACGTAAGTTCAGCTGGGCTAAAATGCTTGGAAAGCGAGCGTGCAAGCACGCTATAGCCGGCAAACGCGAAGCAGGTCAGAAACAGCAGGGAAATGCCAAGCATATTGGATAAGTCGATGCTGCTGCCCTTCATCATGAAAATGAACACAACGCCAAATACCGAGAGGAAAATCGATAGCTTTTGCAGCAAGGACGTCCTTTCTTTCAGAAAGATGGAGGCGATGATCATCGTCACAACGGGCGTAAAGGCATATAAAATGCCGCCTTCAGCGGAACTTGCATGCAGCAGGCCAAAAGCCTGAAGGGTGAAAAAGCCGAGCGGATACATCGCTGCGAGCAGCAGCGCTTTAAAAAGGGGCTTGCCGCGATAATTCAGCTTAATCATGCCCAGTGCTACAGGGATTGTCATGATGAGAAACGAAAATGCAAAACGGAACGTGAGCGTATCTAGCGGCTGGGCGCTTCCGAGCGACAGCTTGGCGAATAAAAAGGAGAATCCGATAATGACGGCATTTAATACAGCGAATATATAGGCGAGCTTAATACTTTTATCTTTCATAGGTATGACTTCCTTCCTAAGGTTAAGCGAGGTCGTGTTCGCGAACGGCTCATCTGTTAATTTAAAGATAAACCATTCGGCAGTGCCGCACGATAGCTGATTTCGCGAACTGTATCAATACAGTTGGGAGATATACGGTATAATCATGGGAGAAGGAAGACAGCTAGAGCAGTAACAGGAGCAGGGAGGGACAGCATGAAAAAGTATTTTGCGATTTTGTCCGACATGGAAGGGAAAATTCGCGACGGGCATTACCGTCCAGGCAGCAAGCTGCTGTCTGTTCGCAAAGCTGCGGAGCAGTACGGATGCAGCACAAATACGATTACCCGTGCGTATGCAGAGCTGGAGAAGCGCCATGCGATTTATTCTATCCCGCAGAGCGGCTATTATGTGGTGGACAAGGATGGCGGCGGAAGCGGGAAAAATGAAGTCGACATTCAAAGAGAGGGCATCGATTTTTCATCGGCATCGCCGGATTTGTTTGTGTTTCCGTATTTGGATTTTCAGCATTGCTTGAATAAAGCCATTGATACGTACAAATATCATTTGTTTACGTATGGCGATCCTCAAGGAATGGCCGAGCTTCGCGAAACGCTCGTTCGCCATTTGGCTAATGATCAGGTGTTTGCGAAAACCGAGCGGATTTTCGTGACGTCAGGCGCTCAGCAGGCGCTGGAAATATTGGCGAAAATGCCTTTCCCAAACGGCAAGCAAACCATTCTCGTCGAACAGCCGACTTATAATCTTTATTTGCGATTTCTGGAAATCGAGCAGCTGCCGACAGCGGTCATTGCCCGCACCACGTCTGGGATCAGCTTGCAGGAGCTGGAGCGGTTATTTCGCGACGAGGATATTAAATTTTTTTACACGATGTCGCGTTATCATAATCCGCTGGGCACCTCCTACACAACCGAGGAACGGAAAGCAATTGCTGCCTTGGCGAAAAAATACGATGTCTACATTGTCGAGGACGACTATATGGCAGATCTAGGGGTGGAACGGGGGTTTGATCCGATTTATAGCTATGATTTGACGGAGCATGTCGTTTATTTGAAAAGCTTCTCGAAAATCATTTTTCCCGGCTTGCGCCTTGGGGCTGCTGTATTGCCGGAACAGCTCATTGAAACGTTTTACCGCCATAAAAAATACGGAGATACGTCATTCCTCTCCCAAGCGGCATTGGACATTTATATTAAAAATGGGATGTATGAACGCCATAAGCGCGCCATAAGCAGCCTGTACACCTCGCGAATGCTGTTGCTGAACGAAGCGCTCGATCGGCATAATGGAGCAGGGCTTATTCAAGCTTCTGGAGTGAGTTCGGGCATCTACACCCAATATAAACTGCCTATTACCGTCAATATGGAACAACTCATGGAACGGCTATCAGCAAAGCATATTCGGACTGTCGACGGGAAAGGCTTTTATTTGCTAGGGTATCTGGAGCGGGAGAAGTTTTTGCGAATCAGCATCTCCCGGGCCAGTGAAGGGCAAATCGATGAGGGCATAACGGCTATTGTGGAGGAAGTAAAGCGGGCTAATCATTTTTATTAACACGAATGAGCTATATTCCTCTATTCATAATAGAGCGGAGCAAGCTTAACACCTTGAATAAAGACGGGATCATGAAAGGGAAAAAGCATGCTCCCAGGCTGTTTGGCCAGCTCATTCAGCCTGCGGATGGAGGCGAGCGCCGCCTCGTCGCCACCGCTTGCTGAGCCCGGCAGCTGTTCCTGCTCAAAGTTTTCGAGGAAATCGCCAGCATCGAACGTGAGCACGAGCCTTGTCCCGCTTGGCAGCGTTGCGACAGCAGATTGATGGCCCGGCGTATGTCCGGGTGTTGAAATGATTTGCAGGCCAGGCACCAGCTCGGCGTCGCCATCGAGAAGCTGCCAATCGATATCTGGAAAGTCATAATCCTCCGTAATATTGCCCAAGAAGGGCGGCGTCTCCGTGGCGAAAATATACTCTGCGCGTTGAACGTACACTTTGGCATGCCGGAAAAGCTTCAAATAACCAGTATGATCGGCTTCCATATGAGAAAGAAACACGCGGGTAACATCGGCTGGCTGAACACCAATGGCGTTCAACTGATCCAGAAGCGAGTGGGCGGGACGGACGACAGGAAGGGCGCTCCAGCCGCGGCTCGTATAAAATTGCTTCGCGAGCTCGGGATCGCGGAGCCTCGATTCATCTAAGCCTGTATCCATTAAAATCCATCCTGTATCGGTATCAACCAAATAACAGCATATCGGCTCTGCAATCATAATGCGGCTATCGCCGCCTCGCAGCGACAACGACTTGGGCACCATTTCATATCCTACTAGCAGGACATAGAAGCGTTTAATTGATGTCATTAAAGATCCTCCTTTTTCATCGGTCAGGCATGAAGCAAATCTACAATTTCCCGTTTTAATTGAATGAAGGGCTCTGAATCTCGGAGCGCTTTATTTTGGTGCATAGCAGCCGGAATTTCAATTTCGCGGACGATGCGCCCCGGGCGGCTTTTCATCACATATAGACGCTCAGATAGAAAGATGGCCTCATCAATATCATGCGTAATAAACAAAATAGTGGCGTGCTCATACTTCTGAATGTTCATGAGCAGCTCCTGCATATCGCTGCGTGTCTGGGCGTCCAGAGCGGCAAAAGGCTCATCCATTAGCAGCATTTCCGGAGAATTGGCTAATGCTCTGGCGATGGCGACGCGCTGCTTCATTCCGCCCGACAGCTGCTTCGGATAAGCATCAGCAAATTTCGTCAAGCCGACCAGCTCCAAATATTTATCCGACACTTCGCGCCGCTGCAGCTTGGGAGTTCCTTTCAGCTCCAAGCCAAATTCAATATTGTCGCGTACGGTGAGCCAAGGAAACAGCGTATAGGATTGGAAAACAACGCCGCGGTCTGCGCCAGGCCCGGTTATTCGCCTGCCCGCTATGGAGGCGCTGCCGGAGCTTGCTTCCTCAAGGCCCGCAAGCACCCGGAGCATCGTTGATTTGCCACAGCCGGACGGGCCAACGAGCGTCACGAATTCATTTTCTAAAATATGTGCCGAAACTTGATCCAGCGCAGTAAAGCTGCCGGATTTGGTTGTGTAGGTTTTGGACAGGCTGTCGATGATAATTTTGCTGGATCTGGCTGCTTGGCTTGCGCTGGCTGTATGCGGCTCCGTTTGCAAGGGGAAAGTATTCATCTTAGCGACCTCCTTCTGCCCATGGAAATAGCTTCTTGTTGAGTAAAGCAAACAAACGATCAATGATGAGTCCGAGCATGCCGATAACGAGTATGCCCATGAAAATCATATCCGTCTGCAAATAGCGCTGCGCTCTAATAATCATGAATCCTAGCCCGGAGCTGGCGGCAAATAGTTCGGATGCGATGAGGTAAGACCATGCCCATCCCATTATAAGGCGCATCGTATTCATAAGCTCCGGCAGCAGTGCAGGGAGGAGCACCTTGCGAAGCACCTGCAGCTTATTGGCGCCAAGCGTATAGGAGGCCTGCAGCAAATCATTGGATACTGCGCGGGCATTGTCGGCAACCATCAGCAGCATTTGAAAGAAGCAGCCTACGAAAATGACCATAATTTTTGCGGGCTCCCCAAGCCCAATCCAAACAATAATGAGTGGAATAAAGGCAGTGGCGGGCATATAACGAATGAATTCGGTAAGCGGTACAAGCACAGCTTCAGCAAATTTAAACGTACCTGCCAAAATGCCGAGTGGAATAGCAAGAAGGCAGGTGAACAAATACCCCATGAGCACCCGGTAGGAGCTAATGCCGACGTAGCTCCAGAAATCAGCGCTCTGGACGCTGCTCCAAAAGGTTTTGCCGACTGTGCCAGGCGTTGGCAGAAAGGTCGGATCGACCAGCTGAGAGTAGCTTAATAAACTCCACACCACAAACACGGCGGCGAAGGTACCGACAACAGTAGCCAAATAAGCTTTACGGCTCATCTCCCCACGGATTTTAAAAAGGTTGGATAAGGTGTCCATCAACGTTATTCCTCCTGCTTATGCGAACAGGCGGCAGGCGGATTCGTCCGACTGCTGTCCATTCGCATCGATATTTTACATAGCTAGCTGTTTATTTAAACAGGAAAGGATTAATGGCACCGCTTGTGTCAAGCGACTCGGTCAATATTTTTTGTTCGATAAAAAATTGTACGAATTCAGACATTTGCTTCTCCCAAGCTGTCTGATCCTCCATGAGCATTTTTTGGGAATCCGCAAGTGTAGCTAAATCAAGCGTTGCTGCTGTACTTTTAACAGCCTCGAGGTCCATACCAAGCTCATCGCCAACAAGCTGCTTGCCTTCGTCTCCATTGTTGAACAACGCAAGGCCTTCATCAAAGGCTTCCGCCATTTTTCTCAGCTCATTTGGATATTGGTCAATGATGCTTTTCTTGGTTACGAGAGTATCGACAATGAGATCAGGTGCATCAGCTGTGGAGTAGAGCAGATGTCCATTTTTTTCTACCGCCTGAGATAGGTAGGGCTCCCATGTTACCGCTGCGTCAACTTGTCCGGACATGAAGGTCGAGCCGGCAAGGTTGTTGTCCATATTTACAATTTTGACATCCGATTCTTGCAATCCAACCGTATCCAAGGCGTGGAGCAGCAGAAAGTGGGCGAGAGAGCCAATGGATACGGCTACGCTTTTGCCTTTAAGCTCGGCCAAAGAAATAACGGACTGACTGGCAATAATGCCGTCTGCACCTTTGGATTTGTCGACGACCGCAATAATTTGGATCGGGTCATCAGCCTTTTCCTTCGATTTCATCTGCACGACAGCATCGAGCGACTGCACGACTACATCCAGTTTGCCTGACATAAAGGCATCCTTTGTGCTGCCTTCCATTTTTACAAATTCGACGTTAACGCCTTTCTCCGCAAAAAGGTTTTTGGCTTGGGCGATGATCGCCCCTGCAGAGCCGATCCAGGGACTATAGCCGAAACGAATCGTTTTGGAGCCGCCTTCGCTGTTGTTACCCGCGGTTTGTGCGCCGGATGGGGAAGCTGTAAGAGCGGGGGATTGGCTAGGTGTGTTATTGCTTCCGCATCCAGCAATGAGGAGCATTACGGAGAAGAGAAGTGACAGCGTTGTAAACATATGCTTTTTTGTCATGGGTGATTCCTCCAAGTGTTCGTTATCGGCTTGCTTATCCAATCGTTCTAAAAGACTGAAGCACAGGCACCTCCCTAATAAAAATAAAAACCCGGGAGATTATTTATGAAATAATCTCCCGGGTTTTTATCCCTCCGTGTCACTGACGCATTAAGGTAGCGGCAGCGGTTTACTCTCGGACCTGACCCAAATTGGCGGAACCCTAGTAAACTGTAAAACCGTTATTCAGTTAATGTAATGTATACTAACATTTAAAAGTTGATTTTGACAAGAGTTTTTATGAAATATTAAATTTATTTAAGAGAATAACCAATTAGTTAACTCAATATGTTATCTATAAGTTATGTTTTGCGTTGGATAATTTCGTTGTTTTTCTATATTCATAACGAAATAGGAGAGAAAAAAGAGAAAAGGCAGAGGAGAGGGCCTTGCGCGCCCGTTCCTCTGCCTTTTTAAAAATGGCCAGCCAATCAACAACGAAAATTTGTCTCTATTTCAGCGGCTTGCTGCTGCTTAATTTTACCGCATGAGCTTTGCGCAGCGGGATGAGAATAGTCAAGCTGACCAAGGTGACGAAAATAGTGGCGCCCATATCGGATAAAATGGCAATCCACAGCGTGAGCCAGCCTGGTATGGTCAGCAGCAGCGCAAGCACCTTAAGCCCGAGTGAAACCGCAATGTTGAAGCGAATCACCCGGTTTACCTGCTTGGCAACGGATATAGCCTCGGGCAGCTTGCCCAAATGATCCTGCATGAGCACAATGTCCGCTGTTTCAATAGCGCTGTCTGTGCCCTTGCCCATGGCAATGCCAAGCTGGGCAGAGGCAAGAGCGGGAGCATCATTGATGCCGTCACCGATCATAGCGACTTTGCCGCTTTCCCCAAGCTCTTTAATGCGCGCTACTTTATCCTCAGGGAGCAACCCTGCGTAGAAAGTAGATACCCCGACAGCCGAAGCTACCTTATCGGCCGTTTTTTGGTGATCGCCCGTCAGCATGACCGTACGTTTAATGCCCTGCTGATGAAGCGCAGCAATGACCGCACGGCTTTCCTCGCGAATTTCGTCAGCGATTCCGAACACGCCAAGCACTCGATTGGCATTTGCAACAATGACGAGCGTGAGTCCAGACGCTTTCATCTGCTCGATCGTGTGGCGCACCTGATCAGGAAAACTTAAATGCGCGATGCTTTTCTCATTGCCGAGCCAGTAGCGCTCTCCATCAATGACAGCTTCCATTCCACGGCCGGCTACATTGATCATTTCCTCTGGCTCTGGCAAGCTGACTCCGCTCTCTTGCACAGTCTTCATAACCGCTTTAGCGAGCGGATGGGAGGAGGAGCGCTCCATCGCGCCGGCAACCTTATAGAAAAGTGCATCCTCATAAACTTCCACCTGTACGACATGCGGCTCACCTTTGGTTAAGGTGCCTGTTTTATCAAAGGCAATCGTATCGATTTTACCAAGCTGCTCCAAATATACGCCGCCTTTAATTAAAATGCCGTTTCGGGCATTGCGCGTAATACCCGAAACGATGGCAATGGGCGAAGAGAGAATAAGGGCGCATGGGCAGCCAACAATCAGCACAGAAAGGCCTTGATAAAGCCATTTTGTCCAATCCCCTTGCAGCAGCAGAGGAGGAAGCAGAGCCACAAGCAAAGCAATGGCCATAATAAGCGGCGTATAATATTTGGCGAATTTATTAATAAACAGCTCGGTTGGCGTCTTTGTTTCCTGGGCTTCCTCAACCAAATGCAAAATCTTCGCTAGCGAGGAATCCTCATAGGCTTTATCAATTCGAATGATCAGTACGCCTTCATTGTTAATGCTGCCGCCAAATACGGTATCCCCAGCTGCTTTGTCGACCGGAAGCGACTCGCCAGTAAGGGCAGCTTCGTTGACCGAGCTTTTCCCCTCCGTAACAGCACCGTCCGATGGGATTTTCTCGCCCGGCTTGACGCGGACGATGTCTTGCGCCTTCAGCGAGGTAATGGGAATAACCAATTCCTTTCCATCTATCAGCTTGGTCGCTTCCTTTGGCGCTACCTGCAGCAGCGTCTCCATTGAACGCCGCGCCTTCTCCATGCCGTAGCCTTCCAGCCATTCATTGACGCCGAACAATACGGCGACGAGCGTCGCTTCCTTCCACTCGCCGATGGCGATGGCGCCAACAAGCGCAATGGTCATTAGCGTATCAATGTTGAATTTTAACTTGAACAAATTGCGCAGTCCGCGCCAAAAGGTCGTATAACCGCTGATGGCAATGGCTGCCAAGTATAAAGCGATTAACAGTGGTGCGCTTAGCGCCTGCTCCAGCAGCAGCGCTCCGCCATAGAGTACGCCGGAAGCAAGCAGCAGCTTCAGCATATGGGAGTTTCCGCCTCCATGGCTATGATCATGTCCATGGTCGTCGTGAGCATGGCTGTCGCCATGCGAATGAGCAGCTTCCTCATGGCAATGACCGTCATGGCAAGCGTGGTCATGAGCCGAATGAGCATGAGAATCAGCGCTATGGGTCGATCCCGATCCTTTAACGGCAGCGGGAGCAGAAAGCTTCTCTAAATAAGCGCCTTCCGACTTCAAAATTTGTTCAACCTTCTGCATCGAAATTTGCGCATTGACAAGCAGCTTGCCCGAATTATAGCTGAGCTTGGCATCTTCGCCAAACGTCAATTTTTGAATTTCCGTCTCCATCGTATGGGCGCAATGGCCGCAGGTCAGACCTTTAACACGATACTCAACCATGATTCAGCCCTCTTTCCTATCAATGTATGAATAAGTGCTCATATATAAATAATATGCCTCGATGACAGCATCTGTCAAACCTATCTTTGCCAATTAGCTCCAGAATCATGAGGCAAAGCTGTTTAAAAGCAGATTATGCAAGACATGGAGCGGCGTGTCTAATGCATATAAATAGGGAGTAGAAGGAGCGTGATGAATTGAACGAGAAGGTGAAGAAATATTACCAGCTTAAGCAGAAGCAAAAGGAACTGGAGCAGGAGCTGGCTGGCCTGCGAACGGAAATTTTAGCTTATTGTGCAGAGCAGGAAGCAGGGGAGCTGACTGTAGGGCGCTATAAAGTAAAAATTGTCGCACAGGAGAGGCGGGAATACGATGAGGCGAAACTGCTTGCAGCACTTCCCGAGCCCGATGCCTGGCGCCTCGTTTCCAAAGTGGACCCAGCAAAGGTATCCAGCCTGCTGCAGCTAAACGTCATTAGTGAAACCAGTCTGCAGGATACCTTTACAACGAAAAAAATCTCTTTATTGCAGGTTGATAAACTATAATTTCCACCCAAAAAGGCGATTGCAACCGTTGGACTGAGATTGTTTATGCTCAGACTGCCAACGCTGCAAACGTCTTTTTTATTTCTTTTCATAAATTAATTTCCATATATATCATAATGTAAATGGATTGCACGATTAAATAATAATCCGTTTAGCGGTATTTAGAATCCGTTTTAAGGTAGCCGCTATTTTCGCATTGGATTACGCTTTAAGCAGAGCAGCGCCAAAACAACAGCTGCGAAAGGAGAAGTGGTGAAAATGGTACGAATTAGACTCAGTATATTTTTTAGCGTTTTTGTTGCCATGGTTGGATTGATGATTATAGCTCCTGTCATGCCGCCGCTTATCCGCGAATTGGGACTAAGCGAAACACACTCGGGCTTAATTATTTCCTTAGGTTCCATTGCCATGGCCGTGATGGCTCCGGTATGGGGGCGAAGAAGCGATTCGTTAGGGCGGAAGCCGGTCATTTTAATCGGTTTTATAGGCATGTTTGTCAGCTACATTTTGTTCACGGTCATCATGTATGCTGGGCTGTCGAAAATGATAAATGGAACGCTGCTGGTTGTGCTGCTGATCGCAGCGCGTGCGATGGTTGGACTATTCATTCCAGCCGTACCTTCGTCGGCACAAGCTTATATGGCGGATGTGACCGATGAAAAGGGGCGTTCGGCCGGCATGGCCTTAATCGGGGCTGCCAATGGGCTGGGACTGGTGCTCGGACCGGCAATTGCGGGTGTTTTTGTCCTGATTGGGCTGCTATGGCCGTTATATATCGGTGCTGCGCTGCCGCTTATTGCCTTTGTTGTCGTCCTCTTGTTAATTCCCGCTCAAAAACCGGTCATTCGAGAGAAGCCGCCCAAAGTTAATCCGTTCGCCAAAGGGCTTCGTCTGTATTTGTTTGCTGGACTTGCCACGATGCTGAGCATCGTCACTTTGCAAGTCATTGGCGGCTTTTATTTTCAGGATCAGCTCGCTTTGACGACGCAGGAAACCGCACGCGTGGTATCGCTTGGCCTCATATTTAGCGGAGTCGCGATGATTATTACCCAAGGGCTGCAAATGAAAAATACAAAATGGCAGCCAAAGCCGCTCATTCTTGCTGGCGCTTTGCTTTTGCTCGTCAGCATGGCTATTTTTCTTTTTGCTATGAGCTTAATTGGTTTTTATACGGCTTTCTTTATATTCGGAATTGGTGCGGGATTGATGATGCCGGGCTTTATGGCGGGCGCTTCGCTTTCCGTTTCACCAGAGCAGCAAGGCGGCGTCGCAGGCATGGTTGCATCGGTTCAAGGAGTGTCCGCTGTGATCGCGCCGATACTAAGCACGACCTTATATCAGGTGGATAAACATCTGCCTTTTATCGCGGTTGCCGCGATTGTGCTCATTATGGGAATTACACTGCTTTCCGTGAAAAATAAAGCGGCTGCAGGCCAGCCAGCCTCCGAAAAACATTTTTCTACTTGACTTTTTTAAACCAGCAGTCGTAATATAATACCTACATCTTCATAACTGGCATTGACCAAAGACATGATTCCAATTTCGGGCCGCCCAGAGAGAGAAGCGATTGCTGCAAGCTTCTTCGGATACCGGATATGGTTTTACCCCTTTGCAGCCGTGCTGCTGAACCCGCTCCCTTGTGCGAAAGTAAGCTTCACCGCTTTATCTGCGATAACGGATACCAATAAGGGCCTTTTATCCGGGGCGCTGCAGCAAGGGCTGTGGCAAGCTGGCGATAAGGTCGAATAAGGGTGGAACCACGAGCCGAACGCACTCGTCCCTTTCCGGGATAGAGGCGTTTTTTTTGCGTTCATAAATAGGCAGAAGTGGAGGCTCAAGCGATGAAAAATCAAAGCGAAAATCAAAATCACATACAAATCAAGCTGCCGGATGGCGCAATTAGAAGGTGCCCAGTTGGGACAACAATGGAACAGCTCGCTGAATCAATCAGTCCTGGGCTGCGAAAAAAAGCCGTCGCTGGCAAAATCAATGGGGAAGCTGTTGATTTAAGCTATTCCATAGAGGCAGACAGCGACGTGGAAATCATTATTTTGGACAGTCCGGAGGGGGTGGAAATTTATCGGCACAGCACAGCGCATCTTTTGGCGCAGGCATTGAAGCGGCTGTATGGCAAGCAAGAGGTTCAGCTCGGAATTGGGCCTGTCATCAGCGACGGTTTTTATTATGATATTGCCATTGCAAGCCCGCTGCCGAATGAACAGCTCGCCGTCATTGAGCAGGAGATGGCCCGAATTGCAGAGCAAAATCTGCCGATCATTCGCCGTGTTGTCAGCAGGGAGGAAGCGCTGCAGCTATTTGAGCAGCTAGAGGAGCCGCTAAAAGTCGAGCTGATTCAAGCTTTGCCGGAAAATGCTGTTATTTCGCTTTATGAACAGGGTGAATTTATCGATTTATGCCGCGGGCCGCATTTGCCAGCAACTGGCTGGATTAAGGCGTTCAAGCTGCTGCACACAGCGGGAGCCTACTGGCGTGGTGATTCCAATAACCAAGTGCTGCAGCGCATTTATGGCACAGCGTTTCCGAAAAACAAGCAGCTGGAGGAGCATCTCCATATGCTCGAAGAAGCGAAAAAGCGCGATCACCGCAAGCTGGGCAAGGAGCTAGGGCTATTCATGTTTTCGGAGGAAGCGCCTGGCATGCCGTTTTATTTGCCGAATGGCATGATTATACGTAATGAGCTGGAGGAACTGGAGCGCGGCATTCATCGCGAACGGGCCTATGATGAGGTTCGTACACCGCTGATGCTGAACAATCGGTTATGGGAGCAGTCCGGTCATTGGGAGCATTACAAAGACAATATGTATTTTACAAATGTTGATGACGCGGTTTTCGCCCTCAAACCGATGAATTGTCCGGGACATATGCTCATATTCAAAAATGAGCTCCGTTCTTACCGAGATTTGCCGATCCGCCTTGCCGAGTATGGACAGGTGCATCGCCATGAATTTTCCGGGGCGCTCAATGGCATGATGCGGGTGCGGACGTTTTGTCAGGATGATGCGCATTTATTCGTCCGGCCCGATCAGATCGAGGAGGAAATCGCTAAAGTAATGGCGCTCATTGACGATATTTATTCGATCTTTGGCTTTACTTATCGGGTGGAGCTGTCCACTAGGCCAGCCGATTCCATGGGCTCGGCACAATTATGGGATCAAGCGGAGGAAGCGCTCAAAAATGTGCTGGTCCAGCAAAATGTCCCTTATATGCTCAATGAAGGGGACGGCGCCTTTTATGGGCCGAAAATCGACTTCCATATTCGCGATGCGCTTGGCCGCAGCTGGCAATGCGGAACAATCCAGCTTGATTTTCAAATGCCTGAAAAGTTTGATTTGACTTATATCGGCGAGGATGGCGGAAAGCACCGTCCTGTCGTCATCCATCGTGCCGTATATGGCTCCATTGATCGGTTTATGGGCATATTGACAGAGCATTTCAGCGGCGCATTCCCGCTGTGGCTCGCACCCGTACAGGTGAAGCTGCTTCCTGTTTCAAGCGTGCATTTGGATTATGCCCTGCAAGTCAAGCAACAGCTTCTGAAAGCAGGCCTTCGTGTGCAAGTCGATGCTCGCAGCGAAAAGCTTGGCTACAAAATTCGGGAGGCGCAGCTGGCGAAGATTCCTTATACGCTCGTAATCGGGGACCAGGAGGCGAGCGAAGGGACGGTTTCGGTTCGCAGGCGCGGCGTGAATGAGCAGCAGGGGATGTCCATCGCACAGCTAGTGGAGCTGCTTTCCCGGCAAGTTGCAGCTAAAGAGCTGAACGCTAACGAGAGCGTATAGCGGACTTGTGCTGCCGGACTTTCTACTGGCGATAAGCTAAAAAGCAGGAAAGAGCTAAAGGACGGCATCCAGGCTATAAAGCTTGGTGTGCCGTCCTTTTTCATTGGATTAAGAGGGCTGCCTTGTGTAAACGAGCACCGCATCGCGTAAAAATCCAGCAGAACCGGGCTGCTTCTCATCATAATAGGCAGTGAAGCGCTCATCGTCAACGTACATTTGGGCAACGCCAGCATGCGCTTCCTTCGAATAGCTGCCCCAGTAGAAGCTCAGCCATTGCTTGTGCAAGTCAGCTGCTTTCTGTGCCAGCTCGCCCGCAGGATCACCTGTCAGGAAGGCTGCCGCCAGCGTCGTCAGCACATCCTCGCCGAGCTTTTCCACTTCAGCGTGCTGCGCTTCTGTCCTATTTTTAATAGCATCGTTTGAGCGGTTGACGGCTGCTTCCCCATATTTGGCCCTGATTTCTTCGCCATACTTGGCCTCATTGTCATCCAGCAGCTGCTGCTTGAAGCCTGCGAACTTTTCTTTATCGTTCATCGTTTGTTTCCCTTCCTTCTGCAATAATGTTTGGTCGAGATTGGCAATGAGCTGATCGAGCTGCTGCCTGCGCTCAAGCAGCTTGCTGCGATGCTCCAGCAGTGCCGCATGAACGTCGAAATTAGGCGACGTAATAATCGCTTTAATTTCCTCCAAGGTGACGCCAAGCTCCTTGTAAAATAAAATTTGCTGGAGCAGCTCTACCTCGCTCAGTCCATAAATCCGATACCCTGAAGAGTTGATGCGTGCCGGCTTCAATAGGCCGATTTCATCATAATAACGCAGCGTTCTCGTACTAACGCCAGCCAAATAGCCTAGCTTCTGAATGGTGTATTCCATATGCTCACCTCCTGACAAATTTATCGTACACGTTGACGGCGCGTGAAGGTCAACCGTTATTTTTCCCTGATGGAGAAGGACACTTAAAAAGCATCTGAATCCGCTATAATGAAGAGGTAATGGGAAGATTTACTTGGCCTGAAATACAACCAAAAGCCCCGTCAGAAGAGAGTGTTCTTCTGATGGGGCTTAATCGTTTTGATTTTACATTTATGTTTTGATTTAAAATTTAATGCTGGCGCCTAGAAAGTAGCCGATCGTAACAAAAATAAGCACCCATGTAAGTGAGCCGAGACTCGTAATGAGCAAATACTTGCGGAAAGGCATTGAAGTAATGCCGGAAATGTAGCTGGTCATGCTCCTAACACCCGGAATGAAATAGCCGAAAAACAGCGTCCATATGCCAAAGCGGGCAAACCAGCCCTTTACCTTTTCAAAACGTTTGGTTGTGAGTCCGACCCACTTGCCATGCTTGTCGATTAAAGGCTGTCCAAATGTTTTGCCCAGCGTGTAGCTTAAAAGCATGCCCGTTATAGCTCCCGTGAAACTAACCAGCAAGGAAATGGAATAATTTAACACCATAATCGAACATAAATATCCGATAAATAACATTAATAATTCGTCTGGAACCGGAAGCCCGATAATGCCGAGAGCAAGCAGCCCGAAGACGGCGTAATACCCGTACTGAGAAATCATTTCTATGGCAAAAGTCATAACCGGCTCACTTCCTTGCGTAGTCTTTTTTGAAGGCGGGAAATGGAATTCGGCTGACCATTAAGACAGAAAGCAGACCCATTAAGGCGAGAGCAGCAGCAGGCTTCATTTGACTATTTAAAAAAGGAGCAAGCGCCAAAATAACCCCGGCGGCTGTAATCGGCAAACCAACAAAACCTTTCACTTGGCCTTTTATATTGAATCTTGCCAGACGCAGCGCGCCGCAAGCTAGAAATAATACAGCGGCAATCGGCCCTAGCCACAATGAACCGTCGAGCTTGTACAGCAGGACCAGAAATACAGGCGCGATTCCAAAGGAGACCAGATCAGCCAGCGAATCCAGCTGTTTGCCGAAGTCGCTTGCACAATGAAGCCATCTGGCAAGCAGTCCATCAAGTACATCCCATAAAGCAGCCGTCATAACCATGGCGAAAGCAAGCTTATACTCGGCTTTTATCGTAAAAAGTAAAGACAATGTCCCGGCTCCCAAATTCAATAATGTACAGAGGGAGGGCAGCCAGTTTTTATTCATGTCAATCAGCCCCTTGATGAATGAAATCCTTTTTTTACTTGCAGGTTAATAATGTAACAGGCGGCTGTGACTTTTATGTGTCCACTTGTCCCTCTTTTATATCTTTAACGACAAAATCCCTATTAATTCACTTTATTAAACGACAATGTTAAATTTTAATGTCGATTTTCATCTTTACATAAATGAATAGGCGCCTCCGCCAGCAAGGGCGACACCAAGCAGCGATGCCATCATCACTAAATTGTACTCAAACCCGCCGTTAACCGACCAGAGTCCTTTGCTGCCATGTACTTTGACGATGGCAACAATCATCGTCAAAATCAGCAGCACTGCACCCGCCACAACCGATAGACCGGAAGCAAATAATACTCCGCCGATCAGCTCGGCAAGTCCAGCGCATACGACCATCATTGCACCAGGACGGAGGCCAATCGCCTCAAAAAAACCAGCTGCTCCTTGAATCCCTTCGCCGCCGAACCAGCCGAACAGCTTCTTGCAGCCATGGCCAATCATAAGGAGTCCAATAACTAAACGGATTATTAATAACCCTAAATCTAACATTTATAAATCATCCTTCCTCGTATACATACGCCATTACACTCGTTCTAAGGAGCAATCATACTGAAATCTCATTTTTAAGTCAATATCGTGCAGAAAATAATTTATTTTTTCCGCTTGCTTGTATCAGAGTATGAAAATGTGCTAATGTCGTTGTCGATATGATGAACAGGAGCGATAAATGATGAGCCAAGCAAAACTTTGTTTTATCGGTGCAGGCTTTCATGCCTCGACGAATATTTTTCCATCCGCAGTAGAAGCAGGAGCTGAAATTGCAGCAGTATCCACCCGAAGCCTGGAGCGTTCGCAAGCAGCTCTTACACGTTTCGGCAGCAGCGGGACACCGTATGATGACTACAAGCAAATGCTGCAAAATGAAGAGTGCGATGGCGTTATTGTTGTAGCTCAGCCTGGCGATCAAACGGAAATCGTAATGGACTGCATTCGAGCTGGTAAACATGTATTCGTCGACAAGCCGCTAGGCTGGACTGCCGAAGAAGCGGCAGCCATTGCGGAAGCAGCTGAGAAGGCTGGCGTCGTGCTGATGGTCGGCTTTATGAAACGTTATGCCCCGATCTATCTGAAGCTTCAAGAGCTGATTGAGTCTGGCGAGCTCGGAGCAGCGCGCTCGTTCCAAATTCGTTTTGCCTGCGATAGTACAGGCTTTAGCAAAAACGAGGAGCAATTCCTAAAGCTTGCTGCCATCCATCTCGTTGATCTCATGCGCGGCTTGTTTGGCGAAGTGGCGCAAGTTGCAGGGTTTAACAACAATTTGGGCGAAAATATTTCCCAGTCGTTTTCTTTGAAATTCGACAACGGTATTTCCGGCAGCGTTTATTTTGCAGGCATGACCGCTTGGTCGAGCGAAAGTGAAAGCGTGCTGGTTACCTTCGACAACGGCCATGTCGTAGCCGAAGATTCCAAAAAGCTGTCGATTCACAAGTCGCTTATGTCTGGCTCCTCGTCGTACCAGACGCTGTCCGAGGAAACAACGGTGCTGACGCCGTCGATTTCCACGATGTCCGGCTGCTTTGGCGACCTATATACGCGCGGCTTTGTCGGTGAAATGGCCCATTTCATCGCCTGCTGCAAGCAAAATTTGACGCCGAATTCGAGTGGTCGGGACAACATTGGCACAATGGATTTATGTGGCCGCATTTTGAACGCACTGAACTAGTATTAATCACTGTAAATCTGCGAGGATCACCAGCATGAACGCTTCCAGCTCCGTCTAAAAGTTTGAAAAGCCTTGATTGCCGCGATGATTCGCGGCTTTTTTGCTGTCTTTTTGCCATGCAGGCCTCAGCATTCAGTATGAGAGCAAGTGACGGCTGAAAAAACTTTGCCAAAAAGGACATATGTCCTTTTTAAAAGGGTAAAATAGGTTTACATTTAAGAAACTGAGGATGAGCGACAGCAGAGAAGGTGCCATATTGCGTACAGAATTGCGTACAGATACAGATTCCATTGAACGGATCATTCAGGGACATGGCTGGCTGAAGGAGATGTTTGACGAGCTTCCAGAGCAGGTGCAGAACTGCTGGGAAGTGCGCCGCTTTCATCCGGGCGAGACGGTATGTGATCAAGCCAGCGACATGGTCTACGTGTATATTTTGATTTCCGGCGAGCTTGCTGTAGAGCGAAAGCTATCCGACGGTAAAATGTTCCGGCTCGCGATGTTGCTGCCGGGCGACGTCATCGGCGATATTGAGATTAGCCTAGATATGCCGTTTATTAATCAGGTCGAGACGACACGCGAGTCTACGCTGCTTGCCCTCGATAAGCAGCGCTTCAAAAAGTGGGTCATCAACAGTCCCGCTTTTCTGCACCGATTGAACGATCAGCTAGCGAATAAGCTTTTCCAGCAGGGGAGAAAGACGCTTGAAAACAGCTTTTATTCAATGGAGCATAAGCTGCTGGCCTATTTTTACGAGGCATTGGGCCATGCTGATTTTCAGAAAAAGCCCGTGTTTGAGCTCTTTGCCACTCGTGAGGAAATGGCGCGGCAGCTTGGCGTAGCGGTGCGCAGTGTCAATCGAATTATGAAAATGCTGAAAGAAGAGAAGCTATTCGTCGTAAAAAAAGGGCGATTGCTGTTTACCCAACAAAGCAAGCAGTCGATTGAGCAAAAGCTGAACAGCAGCAACCGCGCGATGTTTTAATAAATGGGGATAGCACAGAATGGACGGCGTTAAATGCTGCTAGCATTTAGGCTTGCCATTTGAACAGTGTGCGACGTGTTTCTTCTATATATAATAGAGTGCTGTTAGAGAGGCCTAATTTATCATTTTGATCTGCTGAAAGATCCGCTGCTGAAGCGGGTCTTTTTTATTTTGCAAACAAGCTTTTCAGGAAGTCGTTCGTATGCTAATGTTAGCTTATAAATGATTAACGAAACCTAACAAAACTAACCGATATCTCTATTTTAACTAAAGGATGTGCAGCTATGGCTAACAAGGTGACGATGCAGCAAATTGCTGACTATTTAAATGTTTCAAAATTCGCTGTTTCTAAAGCGCTTTCAGGAAAGCCGGGCGTTAGTGCGGAGACGCGCGAGAAAATAGTCAGCGTTGCCACGCAGCTCGGCTATTTTTCCGGACAGAAGCTCAAAGCTCCTTCCGCCAGCTTAAGCGGCGACAAAGCAAGCGAGCGTCAAACACGCGATACAGTCATTTTGCTTGTGCCTAACGTGAGATACCAGACGCGGGACTCTTTTTTCTGGGGCAAAATTTTGGATGGCATTACGATGGAGCTGGAGGAGCGGGAAATTGGCACGATGATGATTACGGAGCAGTTCAAAAATCATTTCTCGCAGTTCATTAACCCGAGCAGCATTTGCGGCATTATTGGCGTTGGCCAAATCACCTCGCAAATGCTGCTTGAAATTAGAAGTCTGGGCATTCCTTTCGTGCTGGTGGATCATGAAGACCCGCTGATTCCGTCGGATACGCTCTTTATGAACAATATGGAGTGCATGCGCAGAGTGACCAATTATTTAATCGGCTGCGGTCACCGCAAGCTGCAATTTGTCGGCAACACTCACTATTCGCGCAGCTTTCTTGACCGTTTTCTCGGGTATAGCTCCATGCTGGAGGAGCATGGGCTTGTGCAAGAGCAGGAGTCTGCGCTGTTGACGTTCGAGGGAAATAACCGATCAGAAATGACAGAGGCACTGGAGCTGATTGTGAAAAAAATGGTCCAGGAAGCAGCGCTGCCGACCGCCTTCATTTGCGCCAATGATTCCATTGCCATCTGCATCATGACGGTGCTGGCTAAGCTACATGTTGCCGTTCCTGGCGAATGCTCCGTTGTCGGCTTTGACAATATTGAGGATGCGGCTTGGTCAAAGCCTACGCTCAGCACCGTCGATGTGCAGAAGGAGGCTTTCGGCCGCCGTGCTGTGGAAATGCTGCTGCGCCGGCTGAAGCACCCGAGCAGCCCGCAAGAGAAAATTTTGCTGTCGGGCGATTTCGTCATGCGTGAATCGACTTCCAGCTCCATGACGCAAAGCTAAGGGGCGAATGCGATGGGAGACTCGAAATTTGGGCTGCGGCGCTGGACTTTCTTTCCGGCAACCCGCATGGAAGCAAAGCTGTTTATCGTGTTCGTACTGCTGATCATTATTCCGGTTGGCGGGCTTACTTATATTTCTTCGCTGCGTTATACGAATACGATTGAGAAAAATACAGTTACCTATGCAGCGGAAATTTCCGACAAAATGGTCAGCAAGCTCGACGACTATACGAAGGATATGAAAAAAATTTCGATTATACCTTCCTATCTCGGCGAAATTCAGGAGGGGCTTAAGCTCTCTAATCATTATTATTCGCAGGTGGAAGCCGAAACAGGAGGCAACCCTAATCTGCATGACGGAAAAAATATACAAATGAAGCTGCAAATCCAGCGCAAAATCGAAAGCAGCATTTATTTTATGAACAATATTAAGGAAGGCGCCAGCAGCGTCTATTTATTTGATGCGTACGGCAATCCCTATTATGTCATGAAGAGCGGGGGCGCCCGCGCCAATCTGCCTGAGTTTTATAATCGCTGGCATGAAACCGCTGCTGCTGCCAATGGCAAGCCTGTGCTGATCAGCACGCAGGAGGTAAGCGGCGATACGAATCGCAAGCGGTATGTATTCACGATCGTACGCAATATTATTGACAGCACCTACCACTCCGTCGGCATGATTGCGGTCGATGCCAGCATTGAAGTCATTGAGAACGTTGTGAATGATCTGGATGAGACGACGAAAGGCACAACGCTCATATTGGATGAGGCGGGTACCGTTATTTATGACAGCGAGCAAGCCTTTCTTGCTGAAAATTTATCCGGCGATGCGCTGCTCCAGCAGGCAGAAGGACAAAACGGCAGCTACATCGTCGATAAAAATGGCAAGGAGCAGCTCGTCATTTATCGTAAATCCGAGGAATCCGGCTGGCTCACTCTTATTCTCATTCCGAAGGAGCAGGTGGAGGCCGAAGCGATTCAGACGCGTAATTACACGGCAGCGGCAGCAATCGCCATTATGACGCTGGCTCTGCTCATTTCGATTGTGCTGATTTTTGCGCTGACGAAGCCGATGCGCGAAATGGTGAAGCTGATGAAGCAGGTACAGGCGGGCAATCTCGATGTCGCCTTTCCGGTGCGCCGCCGCGATGAAGTCGGCATGCTTGGCAATGCCTTTAACCGCATGATGGTGAGAATCCAGCTGCTGATTGAAAACATTTACCGCATGGAGCAGCGTAAAAACCAGATCGAGCTGGAGAGCTTGCAGCGCCAGATTAATCCTCATTTTATATACAATACGCTGGAGTCGATTCGGATGACCGCTGTGCTGAACGATGATCCTGAGGCAGCTGAGATGGTCCAGCTTCTTGGGCAGCAGCTCAGGTACAGCATTCATGCAGGAGATGAAACGGTGACGGCCAGCCAGGAATTTGAGCATTTGCGCATGTATATGCGGCTGATTAACGACCGCTTCGGCGATCGGTTTCAACTGGAGCTTCCGGAGGGAGAAGCAGCCTGGGGCATAAGGGTTATGAAGCTGCTGTTCCAGCCCATTGTGGAAAATGCCGTCAACCATGCGTATGAGGATTCACGGGAAACGATGCTCATTCGCATTGACTGGGGAATCGTCGGCAGAGAGCAGTGGTTTACCGTTGCCGATGATGGCTGCGGGATGGAGGAAGCACAGCTGCTTCGGGTACGCAATGCCTTGACTGCTGCCGAGCCGCTAGAGCCAAACGGAAGAGGCATTGGACTGCGCAATGTGCATGAGCGCCTGAAGCTGCGTTTTGGCGTCAGCTATGGCTTAACGATCGACAGCGAGCAGGGGAAGGGAACACGGGTAACGATTCGGATGCCGCTGGAACAGGAATGAAAAGCGCAGCGAAAAGGAAGGAGTGGCAACGATGAATATAGTTGTTGTAGACGACGAGGAACGAATTAGGCTGGGATTATGCAAGCTCATTGAGCAGGCAGGCGAGGAATACCGAATTATTGGCGCATTTGGCAGCGGGCAGGAGCTGCTTGACCAACTGGATCATCTTAATCCCGATTTTGTGCTGACGGATATAAAAATGCCGCAGATGACAGGGCTCCAGCTCATTGCCAAAGTAAAGAAGCTAGGTAAAAATATTAAATTTGCTGTGCTGAGCGGATTTAATGATTTCGAATTTGCCAGAGAATCGCTGCGGCAGGGAGCAGAGGATTATTTGTTGAAGCCAGTAAACCTGGATGAGCTCATTCGCCTGCTCGCCAAGGTGAACAGCAAGGTGAAGCAGGAGCGCAGCCGCAGCCGCCTGGAGTCGGGCGATTTAATCAGCCTGCTGCTTTACGCGGATGAGAAGCAGCTCCCTTCCTATGTCGTGGAGGATGTGTGCGGAACGCTTGATCAGCTGCCCTTGTTTCTCCATCACTACGCGGTGCTGCTATTAACGACTTCCCCTGAGCTGGACGAAGTTCGGTTGGAGCGGTTTATGGCTGACTGGCTGCGTGAGCGAATGATTATTACTGGTGAAGGCGGCAGACGGATTATCCTCATCGCCATTCACGATTCCGACCATGCCGAGACCGTCAGGGAGCTCGCTGTTATACTGCTTCAGCGAATGCCAGCCTTTACGCGTGCAAAAGTAGGCTTCAGCAGCATTTTTCGCGGCAGCAGCTGGCTAACGAATGCTTATAGCGAAGCTTTTTCCGCCTATCAGCATGCTTGGTATAATACGGAGCCGCGCTGGTGCTCCGGCGCTGTTAGCCGTGTTGCACCTGTTGATCATTTGCTGCGTTTGACGCATATTGTGGGCAAGGAGCTGCTGCCGGCGCTGCAAATGAATGATTTCGCCTTGGCGCAGACTGCATTTGACAGCTGGCTGCAGGAGGCTGCCGCCCAGCGCATTTGCTGGAAGGAGCTGCAGGAGGTATGCTTTGGCATTAGAGCACTCATTGCCGAGGAGCTGAAAAAACGCAGCGTTCAGCTTGCATATGGGCAGGTGAATATGCCGATCGACCCGGAAGCTAGCGAAAATTGGGAAGCTTTCGCCCAAAGTATGCGGACGGGCATGGAGGAAATTAGCGCCTTGCTAGGCAGCGCGCGATCGGATAATAGAGCTATAGATAAAGTTAAATCGTATATCCAGCAGCATTTTACCGAGGAGCTTGAGCTGCAGCGCCTTGCGGATATTGTATATTTGACGCCAAGCTATTTAAGCAAGCTGTTCAAGACGGAGACGGGCGAGACGATTACCGACTACATGATTTCTGTACGGATTGAGGCAGCAAAGCAGCTGCTGCGGCAGGAGCAGGGGCTGAAAACGTATATGGTCGGTGAGCGGGTAGGGTATGCCGATCCGGCTTATTTCACTAAAGTGTTCAAAAAAATGACCGGCCTAACACCGAAGGAATATCGCGATAAAGTTAGGTGAAGAAAGTTAGGTTCCCGTTATCCAAATTGAAGACAATAAAACATAACAAAGACCATTATAATCGGGCCCGGCATCTCCTATAATGATGAAAACGCTAACAATGGTGTTCATTAAAAGAAAGCGAGGGTGGCCTTATGCATCAGTTCTCTTACAAAACGCAGCGATATTTAATTTTGTTCGGGTTTTTGACAATTCCCGTCCTACTGTCGCTGACCTTCTCGTATTACCCGGCCGTATCTTTGCTGTATTACAGCTTGACGGATTGGAGCGGTCTTGGCTGGGATATGAATTTTATTGGCCTCGACAACTACAAGGAGATTTTCACCAAGCCCGAAGTATTCGGAGCACTTAAAAACAATGCTTATTATTTCATCGGTGGTTTAATACAAGTTGTCTTTTCCTTGTATTTTGCCGTCATATTGACTGGCAAGCTGCGGGGACGCAATGGGTTTCGGGTCATTTTGTTTCTGCCCTATGTGCTGCACAGCGTAGCAACGGTCATTATGTTCAAAAACGTTTACCATGTGGAATACGGCTCGCTAAACACGCTCCTTGGGGCCATTGGACTTGAATCATGGCAGCAAAGCTGGCTGGGCGATAAGCATTTGGTCAACTTCTCGCTTGCCTTCATCTCCATGTGGAAGTATATGGGGCTGAACATGGTTATTTTCATCGGCGCCTTGCAGTCGATTCCAGACGATTTGTATGAAGCGGGTTCGATCGATGGCGCATCGGGCTGGCAGAAGTTCAGATTCATCACGCTGCCAAGCATTCGCAAAGTGCTGGAGCTCATGCTTATTTTAACGCTGACAGGAGCGCTTGAAGCATTCGATATTCCTTATGTCATGCTGCTAGGTGCGAACGATACGTCAACCTTCGTCATCAAGACGGTGGATACGGCATTCAAATATCAAAACTTCGGCCTTGCCTCGGCGATGGCGGTTGTGCTGCTATTGATGGTTCTGCTCTTTATCGTTATTCAGCGCAAATTTTTGTTCAAAGGAGGGGAATAGAGGATGGGGCAGAGTAGAGAAGGTTCACCATTATTTACAATTTTCAAATATGTAACGCTGGTTCTTGCGCTGTTCGTCGTCTTATTCCCACTGTACTCCATTGTAACCGGGGCGTTTAAGACACAGGTCGAGTATTATCAATCCGGCCTTGCTTTGCCAGCAAATTTCTTGAATTTTGATAATTTTCAAAAGGTGTTCGACATCGGCAAGCTCGGTCTTGGCTTCCGCAATATTGCGATCATTTTGGTCATCGCTGTAGCGGGCAACATTATGTTCGGCACGATGGTGGCGTACGCGCTGGGAAGATTTGATTTTAAGCTGAAAAAGGGAATTATGGGCATGTACCTTGTGGCCCAAGTCATTCCTATGGTTACGACGCAGGTTGCTACATTTAGCGTCATTAAGTATTTCTCGCTTTACAACACGATGGGTGCGCCAATCATTCTTTATTTGGGAGCCGACGTGCTGCAAATCGTCATCTATTTGCAATTCGTCAACAGTATTCCGAAAGATTTGGACGAAAGCGCAATGATGGAAGGCGCTTCACTGTTTAAAATTTATCGCTCGATTATTTTCCCGCTGCTCGGGCCAGCAACAGCGACGCTCGTTATTTTGAAGACGATCTCGATTTACAATGACTTTTACACGCCTTATCTGTATATGCCAAGCCAGAAGCTAAAGGTTGTATCGACGGCTATTTATGCCTTTGTCGGGCCGAATGCCGCTCAGCTGAACGTGATATCCGCGGGCATTTTAATAATTTTCATTCCGACGGTAGCGATTTTCCTCTCGATGCAAAAGTTTATTTTCGCCGGGGTAACGAGCGGTGCGGTCAAATAACAGGGCGATCCAATACAAGGTTAGCGAATTGAAGGGGGAAGCACACTTGCAGCAGTGGAATGAGCAGGTTTTTGGAATGACATGGGGCTGGACGGGAGTTCGTGGTACGTGGGCGGGGCCTGCGGCGGCGGCTTCCATCGCTGAAATGGCCAAGCTGAACGTTAACTGGACGGCGATTGCGTTCGCAGCAGTTCAAGATACGCCGCAATCGACGGAAATTCCATATTGGAGCGAGCCGACGGTTAGTGATGAGGAAATACGCTGGGCGATTCGCGAGGCGAAAAGGCACGGCATTAAAGTATGCCTCAAGCCAGTAGTCAATGTTGGAAATGGCACTTGGCGGGCACATATCGGCTTCTTCGACCAGGACACGCCAGGGGAGCCGAGCTGGGGGGAATGGTTCGCTTCCTACGGAAAATTCATTGCCTATTATGCAGCGATAGCCGAGGAAGAGGGCTGCGAAATGTTTTGCATCGGCTGTGAAATGGTCCAGACGGACAAACGCGAGCAGGAATGGCGCGATTTAATTGCTTTGGTACGGACGCTATACAGTGGACCTATTACTTATAACTGCGATAAATATCAGGAAGAGCGAGTGGGCTGGTGGGATGCCGTCGATATTATTTCGTCCAGCGGCTATTATCCGATTGATCAATTCGAGGAGCAGCTTGATCGTATAGAGGCGGGCATTGCGAAGTGGAATAAGCCGTTTTTCTTCATGGAGGCGGGCTGTCCGAGCCGTGATGGCTCGGCTGCAAAGCCGAATGACTGGTCGCTGCCAGGCGCGCCGTCTGAAATCGAGCAGGAGCGTTATTATGAAGCGATGTTTGCTGCTTGTGCCCAGCGCGATTGGATGCTCGGCTACATGCTGTGGGATTGGCCAGCTCAGCTTTACGATGTGAAAGATGCTGCCCGCAACGATGATTATTGCATGTATGGCAAACGTTCGGCAGCGGTCATCCGCGCTTACTATGCCAAGGGACAAGGACAGCCAGTAAGCTAGGGAGGCGAAAGAAAAATGAGCAACGTAACAGGAACGCAAAACATGCTGGATTTTGTAGAGTGGCAAAAATCGCTGACGGAGGAAGTGCGCGAGCAAATTCTTGGCTTCTGGATGAAGCATGCGGTAGATGAGAAGAACGGCGGATTTATTGGACATATGGCAAGCGACGGGTCCATTTCGGAAAATGCAGATAAGGGCCTCGTGCTCAATGCACGGATTTTGTGGTCATTCTCGTCAGCGTACCGCATTTATAAGGAAGCGCCTTATTTGGAATTGGCAGAGCGGGCTTTGGGTGCGCTGCGGGAACATTTTCACGATCAGGAGTATGGCGGTTTGTATTGGATGGTCGATAAGGACGGGCAGCCGGTTCAGACGAAAAAGCAAGTATATGGGCAGGCCTTCGTTATTTATGCGCTAGCGGAATATGTACGGGCTACTGGCAAGCAGGACGTGCTGCCGTGGGCAGAGGAAATTTACAGATTGCTGGAGAAGCATGCCTTTGATCCGGTTCATCTGGGCTATATTGAAGCGCTGGCGCAAAACTGGCAGGAAACGGATGATTTGAGCCTCAGCGGCAAGGATCTCAATGAGCGGAAATCGATGAACACGCATTTGCACGTGCTGGAAGCTTATACGAATTTGTATCGGGTATGGAAGCCGGAAGGGCTTCGCGACAAGCTGAAGACGCTCATTGAGCTGCATTTGGATTACATCATTGATCCGCAAAGTCATCACTTTAAGCTGTTTTTTGATGATGCATGGAACTCCATATCCCGCCATGTCTCGTATGGCCACGATATAGAAGGAAGCTGGCTGCTGTGGGAGGCGGCTGAAGTGCTGGGCGATAAAGCGCTTGAGGAACGCGTGCGGGAAGCTGCTATTCAAATGGCCCACGTCACGCTTGCCGAGGGCGTAGATGCGGATGGCGGCGTTTATAATGAAGCCGACGGAGACGGACATCTGGATGCAGCGAAGGATTGGTGGCCGCAGGCGGAAGCGATGGTTGGGTTTCTGAATGCTTATGAGCTGACGCAGGAGGAGCGGTATTTGAATGCCGCTTGGGGCAGCTGGCAGTTCATTGCAGCTTGCGTATCCGATAAGGAGACAGGCGAGTGGCACTGGCAAGTATCCCGTGAAGGTGTGGCAGATACAAGCTATCCAAAAATCGATCCATGGAAATGTCCGTACCATAACAGCCGGGCTTGCTTTGAAGCTATCGAGCGCTTGGAACGAATTAAGATTAATGGCATTAATAATTAATGGACATAAATAAAGCAGACATAAATAAGACATGAATAATAAGGAGGCCCTTATGAATCAATGGTTGAAACAGCTTAAAGAAATATCGGATCGGCATGAGCAGCTGCTTCATGCGCCTAATAAACAAGTTCCGCAGTCCAATGGAGTATTTGCAAGATTCGAGCATCCCGTTATTACGAATGAGCACACGCCTCTGTACTGGCGTTATGATTTGGACCCGGAGACTAATCCGTATTTAATGGAGCGAATTGGTGTTAATGCCGCTTTCAATCCGGGAGCCATTGAGCTGGGTGGGAAGTTTTATTTGATGGTTCGGGTAGAGGGTGCTGATCGCAAATCCTTTTTCGCAGTTGCTGAAAGCGACTCTCCGGCAGAAGGCTTCCGCTTCTGGGATTATCCCGTACTGCTGCCGGAAACGGAAGATCCGGATATAAACGTGTATGATATGCGGCTTGTGAAGCATGAGGACGGCTGGATTTACGGGTTGTTCTGCACCGAGCGCAAAGATCCGGAAGCGCCAGCTGGCGATACGTCAAGCGCGGTTGCGCAAGGCGGCATTGCCCGCACGAAGGATTTGCGCACCTGGGAGCGTCTGCCGGATCTTGCTTCTCCGTCGCCACAGCAGCGAAATGTCGTGCTGCATCCTGAATTTGTCGACGGCAAATATGCCTTTTATACGCGCCCTCAGGACGGCTTTATTAACACAGGCGCAGGCGGGGGCATCGGCTGGGGCTTGTCAGAGAGCATGAACCCAGCTGTCATCGCCGAAGAAACAATCGTCGACAGCAAGCTTTACCACACGATTAAAGAAGTGAAAAATGGACAGGGTCCAGCGCCGCTAAAAACGGCTGAAGGTTGGCTCCATATTGCTCACGGTGTGCGCAATACAGCGGCAGGACTTCGTTACGTCCTGTATGCGTTCATGACGGATTTGAATGATCCGAGCAAAGTTACGTACGCACCAGGTGGTCATTTGCTTGCCCCGGAGGGGATTGAACGGATAGGCGATGTATCCAATGTCGTATTTTGTAATGGAGCTGTCCAGCTTCCTGGCGGCGAAGTGTACATTTATTATGCTTCCTCCGATACAAGAGTACATGTTGCTGCAACGAGTATCGACCAGCTTGTCGATTATGTGAAGCAAACGCCGCCGGATCATCTGCGGTCCCGGGCAAGCGTCGAGCAGCGCACGGAGCTGATCAGCCGCAATCTCCAATTGATGGAGCAGGCGGAATACGCTTTTCTGCGCCGCAGCTAAGCAAACTAACAAACGATGACGCTGTTAGCATAATTCATGACAATAAAAACAAAACAGCGTCATATTATTTTGCTTTCATAGCGTATATGATTACGATGTAAGCGATACCAAATATGACTCAGGGGGAAACAAAATGAAAAAAAGCTTGGCTTTATCTTCCGCAATTTTATTGATGACTTCCATTCTCGCTGCCTGTGGCGGCAATAATACGCCGGCCGAAAGCGCTCCAGCAGCCTCTGCTTCGGCAAGCCCTAGCGATTCCGCGGCAAGCCCGGAAGCAAGCGCAGCTAGCGAGCTGAGCGGCAAAATTAAAGTTTTGACGCATCGTACCGATTTTCTCAACGATGGGACGCTAGATAAATACGCAGCAGCTTTTAAAGAAAAATATCCGAAAGCTGAAATTGAGTTTGAAGGCTTGACGAACTATGCGACAGACATCCAAGTTCGCCTAACAACGGGCGAAGCAGGCGACGTATTGATGCTTCCGGCTGGACTTGCCGTTTCGGAATATCCGAAATATTTTGAACCGCTGCCGGATGATTTTTTCACCAATACTTTTTTCGCTGACCTGTCGCTGTTCGATGGCAAACGTTATGGATTGTCGACCGGCGTAAATACGCAAGGGATCGTGTATAACAAAAAAGCTTTTGCAGCAGCAGGCATCGATAAAGTTCCAGCTACGCTTGATGAGCTGTATGCGGATGCGGAAAAGCTGAAAGCTGCAGGCATCATTCCACTTTATATGAACTATGGCGCACAATGGCCAATGGGCAACTGGGGTGACGGCTCTGCATGGTACGTTGCGGGCGATCCGCAGTTTGTATCCAAGCTCGTAACAGATGAAGCACCATTCAAAGTGGACAACGCTTGGGGTATTCTTGCCAATATCGGCCGTACTTTCATTGAAAAAGGCTGGGTTGAAAAAGATCTGTCGACAAACAACTGGGAAATGTCGAAAGGCGAGGTTGCATCGGGTAAAGCGGCTATGTACTTCCTTGGCAACTGGGTCATTCCACAAATCGTAGGCGCTGGCGCATCGTCAGACGACATTGGCTTCTTCCCGCTTCCATACGACAATAGCGGCAAATACAATGCACCGCTTGGTTCGGATTATTTGGTTGGCGTAAGCAAAGACAGCAAAAACAAAGAGCTTGCGACAGCTTGGGTCAACTTCTTCGTGAAAGAGTCCGGTTATGTAGAGCAATCCGGATTCATGCCAATCGACAAGTCGGCACAGTCGACAATTGCTCAATTGGCTGAGTTCCAAGCAACTAACCCAACACTGCTGGAAAGCGAAGCTACAGATCCAAAATTCAATGAAATTGCCAATAAAGCGCAAATCGGCATCGGTACTGGCAACTATGTACAAGAGTATCTGGTTGGTGACGATCTGCAAGCAGCTTTCGACAAGCTGAATGCGAAATGGAAAGAAGCTAAAACAGCTTTGGGCTACTAAGTATAGCAGCTTCCACTAGCTGATTTATCTTAATAGAGCAACACAAGTCATAAACAATATATTTATTAGTGTTAAATTAGCGGTAAAATGCATGGCAACCTTGCTTCGGCGGCTCAGTCCCCGGAGTAAGGTTTCATGTGTTTAGCTGACTTTTTTCATTTTCAGGAGGATACGATGAAAGAGCAATGGACGATTGGGAATTGGAGATTTAAGGAACAAGAGCAGGGAGAATGGCTGCCTGCTGCCGTGCCAGGCTATGTACATACGGATTTAATTCAAAATGGCCGGCTGACAAATCCTTTTTACGGAACGAATGAGAAGGACGCGCAGTGGGTGGACAAAAAAGACTGGGAATACGTATCGAGCTTTCAGCCTTCACCGGAGCAGCTTGCTGGGGCGAAGCAGGAGCTCGTGTTCGAGGGCCTCGATACTTATGCGGATGTGTATTTGAATGGTTCACATGTACTGGCGGCAGATAATATGTTTCGTACGTGGAGAGTTGATGTTACGGACAGGTTGACAGCTGGCGACAATGAGCTGCGTATTTTGTTCCGCTCGCCGATTAAAGAAGATTTGCCGAAGCTGGCTCAGCTTGGTTATGCGCTGCCGGCACCAAATGATCAATCCGAAGTAGGCGGACTTGACGATAAGAAGATTAGCGTATTTGCCCGTAAAGCCCCCTACCACTACGGCTGGGACTGGGGCCCGCGTTTCGTAACGAGCGGTATTTGGCGTCCCGTATATTTGGAGGGCTGGTCCTATGTCCGGATTACCGATGTATACATCCGTCAGGATGAGGTGCGGGCAGAGCTAGCGAAGCTTACAGCCGTCATTGAACTGGAGGCTGAGCGCGAATGCGATGTCCTGCTGAAGCTGGCAGCATCCGATAATGGCATGTTCAGCGGGCATTCTGCTTCTTTAGCCGCAGGCAAACAGACGATTGAAATTCCGTTTGAAGTTGAAAATCCGCGCCTATGGTGGTGCAGAGGCCTGGGCGAGCCGGAACTGTACACGTTCCAGATCGAATGCTGGCATAGCAATAACGAAGTTCGATATGATTCGCAAAAGGTAACGACGGGACTTCGCACAATCCGGCTCGTTAGGCAGCAGGGCGAGGTCGGCACTTCCTTTTATATGGAGCTGAATGGGGTTCAGGTTTTCGCCAAAGGCGCGAATCATATTCCAAATGACAGCTTTACGACGAGAGTCGGCTACGACCGTTATAAACATGAAATCGTAAGCGCCGTACAATCAAATATGAACATGCTTCGTGTCTGGGGCGGGGGCTTTTACGAGGAAAAAGCCTTCTATGAGTTGTGTGATCAATATGGCCTCCTCGTGTGGCAGGATTTCATGTTTGCATGCAGCATGTATCCGGGTGACGAAGCGTTTCTGCGCAGCGTGCAGCTGGAAGCTGAAGATAACATTAGGCGTCTGCGCAATCATCCGTCGATCGCCCTATGGTGCGGCAATAATGAAATCGATACCGCATGGTCGCATTATATTCCAGATGGCGGCTGGGGCTGGAAAAAATCGTACACGCAGGAGCAGCAAATGAAACTATGGGCAGACTATGAGGCGATTTTCCATCGCATTTTGCCAGAAGCTGTAGCGTCCTTGACGGTAGGAATCGATTATTGGCCTTCCTCGCCAATGGTTGATTTGACCGGCGACCTTACGCAGCACTCGGATTCTTCCTCGATTAGCGGAGATATTCATTATTGGGGCGTCTGGCATAATGTAGAGCCATTCGAAAACTATAATCGCTACGTCGGGCGCTTCATGAGCGAATATGGCTTCCAGTCGTTCCCGGAATACAAATCGGTGCGCAGCTATGCGGAAGAGGCGGATATGGAGCTGGAATCCACAGTCATGCTCGCCCATCAGAAAAATGGCGCCGGCAACCGTCTCATTAAGCAATATATGGAGATGTATATGTCCGAGCCGAAGGATTTCCCTTCGTTTTTGTATATGAGCCAAATATTGCAGGCTGAGGCGATGAAAACGGCCATTGAAGCACATCGCCGCCGCAAGCCGTATTGCATGGGCTCCTTGTATTGGCAGATGAATGATTGCTGGCCTGTAGCCTCCTGGGCGGGCATGGATTATTACGGTCGCTGGAAGGCGCTGCAATATTATGCAGCACGAAGCTTCGCAGACTGCCTGCTGTCGGTAGACGATCGCAAGGAAGCAGGGGAAATCAGCTTCCACATCGTATCCGATCAGCTTGTTCCCGTACGAGGCCAGCTGCGCCTGCGCCTGTACAGCTTTAGCGGTGAGCTGCTGGGCGAGCAAAGTACTCCTGTCCGCGTAACAGCAAATACTGCGGCTAATGTGCTGACGCTTCAGCGCTCCGAGCTGCTTGGAGCTGCCGACACCGCAGCAAGCGTATTGCTGGCAGAGCTGCTGGATGAAACAGATGGCGGCACCCTGGCAAGCGAGCTGCATTATTTTGAGGCAATGAAGGACATCACGCTGGCGCAGGCCGAGCTCAAAATAACAGAGTCCGAGCACAACGGCGTTGCACAGTGGACGCTGGAGACGAATACGCTGGCCAAAGGCGTCTGGCTGACATGCGAGCGTGAAGGCCGCTTCAGTGATAATTTCTTTGATTTGCTGCCAGGCACGGTTAAGACGGTCACGTTTATACCGCATGAACTGGGAGATTTCAACGCAGGTGCAAGCACGGGCGGAACAGAGCAGGATAGCCGCGTGACGGCCCGTTCAATGGTCGATTTTATTGTTCAAGCGAATGAATAAATAGCCCGAGCAAAAAATAGCGGCGTTTTTTATAAAAAAAGAGATGACAGAATGAAGCGCTTTCAGCTATAATGGCTGCATAAGGTTTAAATTTCAATACCGCGTCATGTAAATTGCCCGTTCATTGGCGATTGCAAGCGCGGTTCATTTTCACCAAGTTAAGCGCTATACCTAATCGCTTTTTCATAAAATAGATTAACGGATAGCAAGCTACGCCATGGAAAGGATTTGTGATCATTCGATGTCGATTTATTTTCAAGCAGAGGAAAGTGCACAGCATCGTTTTGGCGACAAAGATACCGCTATTTTGAAGCTGCTGGCCGACCGTTATGTGGGTGCGAATCCGCAGGCAGGATTTATTTTCCGCGCTTTCAACAAAAATGGCGTTTTGCAAAATGCAGAGGGACTGT
Source organism: Paenibacillus sp. JT22N15 (assembly GCF_059383755.1). Lineage (NCBI taxonomy): Bacteria > Bacillati > Bacillota > Bacilli > Caryophanales > Paenibacillaceae > Paenibacillus > Paenibacillus sp. JT22N15. The sequence goes on from NZ_JBXENV010000003.1 coordinate 335,042, forward strand.
ATGAGCTGGATCTTGCTTCACGGTTTCCTGAGGCAAAACCTGGGCAGCTGAGCTATGGAGCAGGGCTCGTATGGAGCGATGAGGAGCGCAGCTTGGATATTAATGTACGCTGCCTTGGTCCTGTGAGACTGTATTTCAATGGCGAGCTAGTTTTTCGTTCGAATGTAATAGAGGAAATTAGCCCGGATGCAACGGTTAAGCTGAGTCTAGTATTTGCAAAGGGCTGGAACAGCTTATGGCTGTCGATGACTTGCACGCCAGCGGGCTTCGGCTGTCAAATCGGCTCCGACGAGGCCAAAGTAAGGATCATGAATGTTCGTGCACCATTCGAGGAGCGTTATGGGCAGTCGGGATGGATTTTCTCGCAGCCGGTTGATTCAGCCCTTGAGGCCGGCAAGCGGGTAGAAGTGGCGCAGCCGGATTTAATGGGATCACAGCAGCAGGAGCCGGGTCTGGACTGGCTGCCGGTTATCGATTGGACAGAGGAGGAGCGCAGCCTTGGCCAGCTGGAGCGGATTTTCGGAGAGCAGCATGGCAAAGCTGCCTATGCGTGGACGACATTGTATCAGCCGCTGCCTGGGAAACAAGCAGTCGTGCTTGAAGGCGAGTCCTCTGGCGAGCTTACCTTGTGGCTTGAAGGAAAACAGGTAGGTGAAAGCACAGCGGCAGGATCGTTTCGCATTGAGCTTTTGCTGGAAGCTGGCAAGCATCATTTCGTAGCTCGCAGCGTGTGCGGCCAGCAGTCTTGGGGCTTTGAGCTGACGGCGGCTAACGCCAATGATGGCAGCGCTGTCACAATGAGCCTGCCGCAGCAAGTGCATGGTTCGGGAGCAGGACAATGGCTATATGTCGGGCCGTTTGAAGCTGGGGCGGCTAACCCTGCTTGGGAGCAGCTTGTTCGCACGGATTGCCTATATGCTCTAAACAAGGCATCGCAGCCTGTTCAGCAGGGACAGATGTTGCACACCTACTGGCAGCTCGACCAACCGAACACTTGGGTACGTCCTTATTACGAAAATGCCATGCTAAGCAATAAATGGACAGTCGGTACGGTATCCAATTATGCGCGGTGGGATTATCCGCTTGGCGTCACGATATACGGCTTGCTGCAAACCGGTCGTTTTCTGGATCGTCCAGATATCGTCAGCTATGCGACTCAGCATGTTGAGGCATGTACGGAAATGTACGACTATTCCTTCTGGGATCGTGAGCAATATGGGTTCCCAGCCATTAATCAGCAGCTCGTCATGATGAAAATGCTCGATAATTGCGGCTCATTCGGCTCGGCTATGCTGGAGTCTAGACAAGGGCTCGCTACTGCAAGCGTAGAGCCAATTGCCGAGCGCATCGCTGATTTTATGCTAAATAAGCTGGAGCGCAAGCCCGATGGCGCATTTTATCGCACCTGCGAGGGCGAGTATGCTGCCAATACGATGTGGGCCGATGATTTGTACATGAGTACGCCATTTCTGTGCCGCTATGCTCGCTTAACGGGCAATCGGGAGGCGCTGGATGAAGCGGCGAAGCAATTTTTGCGCTTCAAAAACTATTTGTTTATGCCCGGTGAGAAGCTAATGTCCCATGTGTATGATTTTAAATATGACAGGGCGACAGGCATCCCTTGGGGGCGGGGCAATGGCTGGACGATTTTTTCACTGACAGAAGTGCTGGAAGCTTTGCCTGCGGCTCATGAGCTGCGCGATGAACTGCTGGACTTCTTTAATGAGCTATGCGAAGGCTATGCCGCTCGTCAATCAGATCGCGGCTTATGGCATCAGGTAGTCAATCGTCCAGATACTTATTTGGAGGCGTCCTGCACGGCAATGTTTGCTTATGGCTTCGCTCGGGGCGTTCGCTTCGGCTGGGTGAAGCAGCCAGCCGCTATCACGAATGCTGCGTTCCGCGCCTGGGACGGCTTGACGCGTTACGCCATTGACCGGCAGGGCAATGTGCATGGCGTATGCAGCGGCTCGCGCTACGCTTTCACAGCGGATTATTATGATCAGGATTTGCGGACGGTTGTCAACGACAATCACGGTATCGGCATTATGATGCTTGCCGGCACAGAAGTTGCCAAGCTGAAGCGGCATTTGCAAACGCAAACAAACGACGATAACGCAAAATAAGATGTGGTAAAAGCAAGGCCAAAAGAAAAAACTTGTCAGCGGCTCTATGTTGTAGTAGCCTATGGGTGAAGCGCTTAATCTAAAACATTAGGCGCCATTCCTCTGGTGAGTTAAGCGCTTAATCCAAAGCGTAAAACGAGCAGAAGGCAACTTATTATAACTGTGGTGAAAAGGATAAAATCATACATTTGCGATAGGAGGAAATGGGCATGACGACGATTCGACTGACGATGGCGCAAGCGCTGCTGCGGTTTCTGGATCAGCAATACATTTCGGTAGATGGCGAGGAAACGAAGTTCGTTGAAGGGGTATTCGGCATCTTCGGTCATGGCAATGTGACCGGCATGGGAGAGGCGCTGGAAAGAAGCGCAGGCCGCTTAACCTTTATTCAAGGCAAAAACGAGCAGGGCATGGTGCATACAGCAGCAGCCTTCGCCAAGCAGCGTAACCGCAAGCAGATTTATGCCTGCACGACCTCGATTGGCCCAGGTGCCCTGAACATGGTAACGGCTGCGGCAACAGCGACCGTTAATCGCATTCCGGTGCTGCTGCTGCCCGGCGATAACTTCGCTTCGCGCCAGCCGGACCCGGTGCTGCAACAGCTTGAGGTAAGCAGCGACTATACCCTTTCGGCTACGGATTCCTTCAAGGCCGTCAGCCGTTACTGGGACCGCATCGTTCGTCCAGAGCAGCTGATTACCGCAGCGCTGCAAGCGATGCGCGTGCTCACAGATCCGGCAGAGACTGGAGCGGTTACGCTCGCGCTGCCGCAGGATGTGCAGGCGGAGGCTTATGACTATCCAGAAAGCTTCTTTGCAAAACGCGTGCATTATGTTGACCGCCGCGAACCGACGAAAGATGCGGTAGCCCGTGCAGCAGAGCGCATTGCAGCGAGCAAGCATCCGCTTATCGTAGCAGGAGGCGGCGTCTTGTATGCGTCTGCGACCTCCGAGCTGCAAGCCTTCGCCGAAGCTTTCGGCATTCCGGTTACGGAAACGCAGGCCGGAAAAAGCGCATTCGATTGGCGCCATCCGCTGTATGCAGGAGCCATTGGCGTCACCGGCGCGCTGGCAGCGAATGAATGGGCCAAACAGGCTGATCTGGTTATTGGCGTCGGCACGCGCTACTCGGATTTTACAACCGCCTCCAAGTCCGCATACGCGAACCCGGATGTGCAGTTTATCAACATTAACTTAAATGGCGCTGACGCAGCGAAGCTGGGCGGTGAAGCGGTAATTGCCGATGCCCGCACTGGTTTGCAAGCGCTGCAAAGTGCGCTGCAAGCAGCGAATTACAAGAGCAGCTACACCGATGCGGAAGTGGCGCAGCGCAAAGCGGCTTGGGATGCAGAGGTTGATCGTCTTTATAAGGAAGAGCATGAAGGCGGCTTCTCCCAAACCCGCGCGCTCGGCGTTATTAATGAAACGATTGATTCGTCTTCCGTCGTCGTTGGCGCTGCCGGAAGCCTGCCCGGCGATTTGCACCGCTTATGGCGTTCGACCGAGCCGAAAACATATCATATGGAATATGGTTTTTCCTGCATGGGCTACGAAGTTAGCGGCGCTTTCGGAGCAGCACTCGCCGAGCCGCAGCGCGAGGTGTATGCGATGGTTGGCGATGGCAGCTACTTGATGCTGCATTCCGAGCTGGTGACGAGTTTGCAGGAACAGCGCAAGTTTACGATATTGCTTTTTGACAATCATGGGTTCCAGTGTATTCATAACTTGCAGCGCGAGCATGGCAGTGATGGCTTCGGCAATGAGTTCCGCTACCGCGAAGCGAGCACAGGCAGATATACCGGACAGCCGCTGCCGATTGATTTTGCTGCCCATGCCCGCAGTCTTGGGGCCAGTGCATACAAAGCAACCAATGCGGAGGAGCTGCGTGAGGCTTTGCTTCAGGCGAAACAGGAAGAGCGCACGACGCTGATCGAAATTAGCGTATTGCCGGGCACGAACTCCGGCGGCTATGAATCCTGGTGGCATGTTGGCGTTCCTGCTGTATCAGAGAGCGACAAAGTTCTCAAGGCGCATGAAGCGATGCAGGCAAAGCTCAGCAAGGCAAAGCAGCTGTAACAGGTTGATCCTATTTTTGAATAAGGAGCTGGGGTAAGCGATGAAGCCATTTACATTTTCACTCGGCATTCACCCGATTAACTGGGTTGGCGAGGATGTACGGGAGCATGGGGCGGATACGACCTATGAGCAGATTTTGGATGATATTCAGCGGCTGGGGCTGACCGGAACGGAAATGGGGCGCAAATATCCGGCCGACACTGCCGTATTGCGCGAGGAATTGGGCAAGCGAGGCATTCAGCTCGTGTCCCAGTGGAAATCGGTGCTGTTCTCTGATCCCGCTTACCGCGAGGCTGAGCTTGAGGGCTACCGAAAGCATGCCGAGTTTTTGCAAAGCATGGGGAGCAAGGTCATTAGCACGGCTGAGGTTGGCGGCTCGCTGCATTTTGATCCGCGGCGTACGCCGAATGAGACGGAAGTGCTGCGGCTGGATGAAGCGGGCTGGCAGTCGCTGGCGACAGGCCTTAACGCTGCCGGAAAAATAGCGGCTGAATACGGCTTAAAGCTGGCTTACCATCATCATGGCGGAACCGTAGTTGAGCAGCCGGAGGAAATCGACAAGCTGATGGAGCTGACGGACCCGGCCTATGTGCACCTGTTGTTTGATACAGGTCATGCTTATTATGGCGGAGCGAAGCCGCTGGATGTGCTGAATAAACATTATGACCGCATCGCATATATTCATTTGAAAGATATTCGCCAGTCAGTACTCGATGAAGCCCGCTCAGAGCAGGCCGATTTCGTCACTTGTATTCGCAAAGGCGTATTTACGGTGCCGGGTGACGGCTGCCTTGATTTTGCGCCAGTTATTCAGGAGCTCACGGCTCGCGGCTATAACGGCTGGGCGATGCTTGAAGGCGAACAGGACCCTGCGACTCATAATCCATATGAATATGCGAAGAAAGCGATTGGTTACTTAACTTCGTTAAGGTGAAACGGCTGTCACCGTCCTTTGGCGGCTAAGCTACCGTTTCGAAGGTGAAATATAAGCAGATGATACGTGTGAAACTTATACATGCTTATATTTTAAAATAAATCTAATTAAGTATTTCATAACATTAAATAACTTTAGGAGGTGGGCCCTCGGATGGCTTATATCACTTATGACGCAGCGAAGCCGCTGGATTTTACGGCCATTGGCCGCTTGTGCATCGATCTGAATGCGAATGAAATTAATCGCCCGATGGAAGAGACCATGACGTTTACCAAATACGTTGGAGGCTCTCCGGCGAATATTGCGATTGGCATGTCCCGTCTCGGGATGAAAACATCGTTTATTGGCAAGGTTGCCGATGACCAAATGGGCCGTTTTATTACGACGTATTTGGAAAATAATCAAATTGCCACCTCGGGCGTCGTTACGGATGACAGCGGTGCAGTGACAGGGCTTGCTTTTACCGAAATTAAAAGCCCGTCCGAATGCAGCATCTTAATGTACCGCGACAACGTCGCTGACCTGTTGCTTAAGCCGCAGGAGGTTAGCGAAGAGCTGATTGCCCAGTCTAAAATGCTCCTTATCTCGGGTACGGCGCTGGCGCAAAACCCTTCACGCGAAGCGGTGTTCCTGGCCATCGATTATGCCCGCAAGCATGGCGTCGTTATTGCCTTTGATCTTGACTACCGTCCATATACGTGGAACTCGCCGGAGGAAACGGCGATCTATTACAACCTGGCTGCTGAAAAATGCGATATTATTATGGGTACTAGAGAAGAATTTGACAATATGGAAACATTCGAGCCTAATCCGGAGCGTGATGACCATGTGACCGCAGCGAAATGGTTTAATTATGCCGCACAAATTGTCATTATCAAGCATGGCAAGGACGGCTCCATTGCTTACACGAAGGATGGCGCTTCGCACCGGGCCAAAAGCTTCCCTGCCAAAGTCATTAAAACGTTCGGAGCAGGCGATTCGTATGCGGCAGGCTTTTTGTACGGCAGCATGCAGGGCTGGTCGATTGAGAAAAGCATGGAGTTCGGCAGCGCCGCTGCTTGTATCGTCATTTCCAGCCACAGCTGCTCTGACGCTATGCCGTCCGCCGAGCAGGTTCAAGACTATATTGACCGCTGCAACCGCGGCGAAATCATCATTTAATTTTAAAACAGAGAGGATTGAGTGGATATGACAGCAACATTAAGCAATTGGATTGGTGGAAAATGGGTAGCCTCCGTATCACAGCAGACAGAAGCCGTTTACAATCCGGCAACGGAAGAGGTGCTGGCTTATGTGCCGCTATCTTCGAAGGAAGATGTGGAGCAGGCTGTAGCCAATTCGAAGGAAGCATTCACTTCATGGAGCCGCACACCTGTACCGAAACGGGCACGCGTATTGTTCAAATACCAGCAGCTGCTCGTTGATCACTGGGAAGAGCTGGCACAGCTTGTAACGAAAGAAAACGGCAAAAGCTACGCCGAAGCTTATGGCGAAGTGCTGCGCGGCATTGAATGCGTCGAATTTGCGGCGGGTGCGCCTAATTTGATGATGGGCAAGCAGCTTCCTGACATTGCGACTGGACTAGAATCTGGCATGTACCGCTATCCGATTGGCGTAATCGGCGGTATTACACCGTTTAACTTCCCTATGATGGTGCCATGCTGGATGTTCCCGCTTGCGATCGCCTGCGGCAATACGTTCGTGCTCAAGCCATCGGAGCGGACGCCGCTGCTTGCGAATCGTCTTGCTGAGCTTTTTCAGGAAGCGGGTCTTCCGGCTGGCGTGCTGAACATCGTTCATGGTGCGCATGATGTCGTTAACGGCTTGCTGAAGCATCCCGATGTAAAAGGCATTTCCTTCGTTGGCTCGCAGCCGGTAGCGGAGTATGTCTATCGCACAGGAACGGCGGAAGGCAAACGCGTTCAAGCGCTCGCTGGCGCGAAAAACCATTCCATCGTTATGCCGGATGCCGACCTTGATCTGACGGTTAAAGAAATTACGAACGCTGCCTTCGGCTCGGCAGGCGAGCGCTGCATGGCTTGTGCGGTTGTCGTCGCTGTCGGTGACGTGGCTGACAAACTCGTAGCCAAGCTTCTGCAAACAGCGGATTCGCTAACGATTGGCAACGGTTTGGAGGAAGGTATTTTCCTCGGTCCGGTCATTCGTGGACCACATAAAGAGCGGACGCTTCGCTATATTGAAATCGGCGAGCAGGAAGGCGCACAGCTGCTGCGCGACGGACGCAAAGATGCTGCGGCAGATGCGAAGGGTTATTTTGTAGGGCCGACCTTGTTTGACGGCGTACAGAAGGAAATGACGATCTGGAAAGATGAGATTTTCGCTCCGGTACTGGCGATTGCACGGGTTGCGACGCTGGAAGAAGCGATTGAGCTTGCTAATGCGTCGGATTTTGCAAATGGCGCCTGCCTGTTCACGAAGGATGGCAGCAACGTCCGTACATTCCGCGAAACGATTGAAGCGGGCATGCTCGGCGTCAACCTTGGCGTACCAGCGCCAATGGCGTTCTTCCCTTTCTCTGGCTGGAAAAAATCATTCTACGGCGATCTGCATGCCAACGGCACAGATGGCGTCGAATTTTATACGCGCAAAAAAATGGTGACCGCTCGTTGGTAGCCTGATAGGTAGCTTATTGAAAAACGGATAATCGCATAAAGGAGACCAATCAAAATGGTACAAAAAATTAAAATCGGCATTATCGGCGCAGGCCGCATCGGAAAAATCCATGCCGACAACTTGCTGCGGCTCCCGCAGGTGGAAATTGCCGCAATCAGCGATTTGTTCGCAAACGCGGAGCTGGAAGCATGGGCTGCTGAACGCGGCATCGCTACCGTTACGAAAGACAGCGCTGCGCTTATCGCAGACCCAGCAATTGACGCCATTTTCATTTGCTCTTCAACAGATACACATGTGCCGCTTATTAAACAAGCTGCGGAAGCAGGCAAGCATATTTTTTGCGAGAAACCGGTCAGCATGACGCTTTCACAAACAGAGGAAGCAGTCGAAGCGGTACAGAAAGCGGGCGTAAAGCTGCAAATCGGCTTTAACCGCCGCTTTGACCACAACTTTAAACGGATTCGCGAGCATGTGGAACAGGGAACGATTGGCGAGACGCATATTATAAAAATTACGTCGCGCGATCCGAACCCGCCTCATAAAGATTACATCAAGGTGTCCGGCGGTATTTTCATGGATATGATGATTCATGATTTTGATATGGCCAGATTTTTGGCAGGCAGCGAGGTTGAGGAAGTTTTCGCGCAAGGCAATGTTCTCATTGATCCTGTATTCGCGGAATGCGATGATCTCGATACTGCGATTGTGACGCTGCGCTTTCAAAACGGGGCGCTTGGCGTAATCGACAACAGCCGTCAAGCCGTATATGGCTACGATCAGCGTGTCGAGGTATTCGGCTCCAAGGGCAGTGCCGCCGCAACGAATGATCACCCGAATACAGCGGAAATTAGCACAGCCGAGGGCATTGTGCGGGATAAGCCGCTGCACTTCTTCCTTGAACGTTACAATGCTGCTTATGTAGAGGAAACCCAGTTGTTTATCGAAGCGCTGCTGCTGGATAAGAAGGTAAAGGTCGATGGTCACGATGCGCTGCAAGCCGAGCGGATTGCAAGAGCGGCGAAGCTGTCAGTAAAGCTTAGACGGCCAGTGAAGCTAAGCGAGCTGCACGAGCTTACGTAAGTAGACGGATACAAGAAAGGTTGTGTGCGCAAGTGTCTGATTTAATCGTAAAACCAAGCGCTGCTCCGGGCGAGCAGGGCGAGCTCATGAACATAACGCCGCAAAGCGCAGGATGGGAGTATGTTGGTTTTCGCATCGTCCATCTGGAGCCGGGCGAGCAGCTTAAGCAGAATACGGCTGAAAATGAAGTATGCCTCGTGCTGCTGAGCGGACGCGCGGATGTGCGCACTCAGAAAGAAGAGTGGAGCAATATCGGCCAGCGGATGAGCGTATTTGAGAAAATTCCGCCATATTCGGTTTACGTGCCCAATGATGATTTTTATCAAATTGAAGCCGTAACTGCGCTGGATATCGCCATTTGCTCTGCTCCTGGCCAAGGCCAGCATCAAGCGAGACTGATTGCCCCGGATGCTGTAGGTGTAGAGCAGCGCGGATATGGCAATTTGGAGCGGCAAATCCATAATATTTTGCCAGAAACAGCGCCGGCGGACAGCCTGCTCGTCGTTGAAGTGTTTACGCCAAGCGGACACTGGTCCAGCTACCCGCCGCATAAGCATGACCGGAATGCGCTGCCGGAAGAATCGCTGCTGGAGGAAACGTATTATTTTCGCGTAGAGCCTGAGCAGGGCTTCGCCATTCAACGTGTGTATACGGACGACCGCTCGCTTGACGAGACGCTTGTCATTCGCAATGGGGAAGCGGTTCTCGTGCCGCGCGGCTACCACCCTGTAAGTGCGCCTCCTGGCTATGAGGTGTATTATTTAAACGTGATGGCTGGACCTACCCGTATTTGGAAATTTCATAATGATCCGGACCATGCCTGGATTATGACGAAGCCTTCTGAAGATACGGCTAAAGCCTAGAAAGCAGCGCCGTTTTACAAGGGCAACAACTAATAGTAGAAACCAGCTTTCGTTTTGCGGAGGCTGGTTTCTATCATTTTAAGCCAATTACACCAATTTCATTGCAAGATAACATGCTGTGATACATAATAAGTCTACCAGTTCAAAAGTAACGGAGGTCGTTTATGAAAGCTACTATTTATGATATCGCCAGAGAAGCGGGCGTCTCCATTGCGACGGTCTCCCAAGTCATTAACGGCAAAGGGAAAATCAGCGAAGAGCGGCGAAATGAAGTGATGCGCATTATGGAGCGGCTTAACTACCAGCCGAGTGTAATCGCTTCCGCGCTTACCGGGAAGCGGACGTATACACTTGGCCTGCTCGTTCCAGACATATCCAACCCCTTTTTCGCCGAAATTGCCCGCGCCGTTGAGGATCAGAGCCGCCGATTAGGCTACAGCCTCGTCATATGCAGCACGGACAATAAAGACGAGCGGGTAGAGCGTTATTTGTCGCTGCTGCGGCAAAAAAGCGTGGACGGCATCATTATCGGTACCGGAATCGATAACGAAGATATTATTAAGCCGCTGCTGACACAGTCCATCGCTGTAGCGCTCATTGCGCGGGACATGCCTGCCCTGGCCGTGCATACGGTCATCGTGGAGGATTTTAAAGGAGGAGCGCTTGGCGCTCGGCATTTGCTTGAGGAAGGGCATCACCGGGTCGCGGTGCTTGCCGAACATATGAAGGTCAGCAGCAGCCGCGAGCGGGTTAGCGGATTTAGAAGTGTCGTCGAAGCAGCGGGGCTGCCCTGGTCCGACGCCTCCGTCAAGTTTTGCGACTATACGCTGGAGGACGGCAAGCGCAAAGCGCTGGAACTGCTGAAGCTCACGGAGCGGCCAACCGCATTGTTCTGTTGTAATGAGCTGCTCGCCATCGGCGCGCTGCAAGCAGCGAAGGAGCTTAAGCTTCGTATTCCACGTGATGTATCGGTTATCGGCTTTGATAATACGATTTTAGCCTCGGTCAGTGACCCGCCGCTAACGACGATTGCCCAGCCTATTGAAGCGATGGGGAAAAAGGTTGTTGATTTGCTGGTAGAAACGTTGCAGGACAAATCAGCTGCCGCAAAAGCAGAGCGCATTGTTTTGGAGCCCGAGCTGATCATTAGGCACTCTACAAGCTCCATTCATGTATAACATTGGATCATGTTTGACTTAAGGGTGAATCGCTCAAGAAGAGGAGCGGCTCGCCCTATTTTTAATCATAGCCCAAATAAAAATGAACGTCATTAAGCCTCCTTCAATAATGAGCGATACGAGCGGAAACCAATAGCTTAAATAACGATCAACCATGCTGCCTTCATTGCTGTACGGAAACATAGGGCTCAACACAAGTACGGCACCGAATACATATACCCATGGTTTATGTGACTTCAACCCAAGCCACTGCGCAGTTCCTTCCGTAATCGCGTAATACAAGGTTGAGATGGTAATGAACGATCCGGAAATGAAGATGAGCAGCAGCAGCACCTCGATCCTCTCGAAAATAATAAACTGAGTAATTCTCGACAGGATATAGATTGGATTTTCAAAATGCGCTGCCATCACGGGTCCCATCACCACTATGCTGTACAATAAATAAATTGTCATGATCGAAGTGCCAAGCACAACGGCGTAAACCTTCATTTTTAAAATGCTCTTTTGTTGTTTGATATGCGGCATCAGCATCCCCATCATTATGCAAATGCCAAACCAGCTGCCGGGGTAGATGGCACCTTTTATGGCGGGAAAAATGCCGTACTCAAAGGGCGGGAGCAGATAGTGCAGCTGGATATAAGGAATGGAGCTGGTAAATAAAACAATGGAGGTTAACAAAATAATGACGCCAATAATTTGGCTCAGTCTTGCAATCGCCTCCACACCTTTTATGGCAGCCAGCCCGGCACATATCGTCATCGAGATCGAGAAGACCAGGCGAGGCGTCTCAGGCATAAGCGTCCGAGACAAAAAATCACAATAAATCCACATCGCCGTAACCATCACTCCGAGAAAAAACAGCAGGAAAATGAGGCCGACAACCTTGCCCGCTTTTCCTAAAATGGAGCGTGTATATTGAATTAACGATTGGCCAGCGTACAATCTGCCCAGCCGATAAAGCAGAATAGCAACATAAATATCGATTAAAGCGCCCAAAGCCATCGACAGCCACAAATCCTGCTTAACCTTAGCGATCAGCAGGCTCGGAACCGAGAAAAATGTGAGCGAGGTAATCGATACGAAAATGATGAAAAAGAATTCACCCGATGAAATTAGACTCTTTTTCACTGTGCATCATCCTTTTTTATATTGCTGTCAATTAGCAATCCGGATTTTACAATCTCAATCGAAATGCTGCTCTGCACCTTAATATTAGCAAGCTCCTCGTTCCAGCCATCTTTCAGCGTTTCCCAGCTTTTTGGGGCTTTGCGATGGATCGTTTCTCCAAAACCGACAGCGTCGCTCTTGTAGGAGCGAAAGAGCTTATACAGGGTTTTCTCTATGGATGCCGTAATCGCGTTGCTCAGCTCTGATTTGATTAAGTCTGTCGTCTTCTTATCCGTCAAATCCAGCGTATCGGTGGACGTCTTAATGGAAGCATTGGACTTCATACGTACGTTCATTTGCAACTGTCCGTTTTCAAATGTTGGCTTCATAGCAATATGGATGTTTTTCAAATCAAAAATGATTGATTTCTTATCCTCGGTAGTCATTTGGAATAAGCCCTGCGCGGATAGCTGGGTCAACCAGCTTACAACCTGCGTTTCCTCGCTGTTCAGCCAGCCTACCATCAGATTATTGCGAAAGACAGCAAGGTCCGTAATTTCCATCACGATATCCTTAGAGCCTGAATTGTCAACCTTAAGCAATCCAGGCACTGCTACTTGAAAGCTTGACTGCTCCAGTCTAGGCAAAAATTGATAAAGCTGGATGCCGCCGCTTGTCGGCTTGTAGGTTTTATTTTTAAAATAAGCTTTCCATTCGTCGGCGGCTACAGCTTGCAGCTCTTTGGAATCAGTCAGCACTTCCTTGACAGGACGCCGTGAAACCATCACCCAGCAGTTGAAATTCTGATTCGGCTCCCGCCAGAAGAAATCCATCTTATGATCCAAGCCTTGTCTGGCTAAACGTTCTCCAATGAGAAGAACCTTCGTCTGGGAGAAAAAGAGGCTTTTCTTCGCCTGCTTGCGAATCGTCTCAAGTGCATCTTCAACTGTTAACCCGCTTGCCGAATATGTGGCAATCGCTCTGCGCTGCTGTCCGCCTCCACCAGCGGCAACGGGAAGTGTCGGATTCACGAGCTGGACGGTAACCTGGAGCTGCCCCTGTTTATTTACATCCAAACCAATGGCTGAAACAACGGTCAATTGATCAAAATTGATTTGGCTCCAGCAGCCGCTAAGCAGCAGCAGCATACTAAGGAAACAGGCATATTTACTAAGGTGGAGAAACACATAGTAGTCCCCCTTTTTTAAAATATAGGAAAGGATATGATTTTTCCATCCTTTCTCTCTATTTCTCGGATTGAAACGCGCGGCGCCGCCAAAGGACGGCGACAGCCGTTTCAGCTTGGACTTCAATTTTAACGTTTATTGCGAAGTGTAAACCAAGGAACACGAAATATAGCTTTCTCGGCTTCTTTTTTCTTAAACGGAGCGAATGGCGATAAATAGGGCAAACCCACCGATTGAATGGAGGCAAGCTGAACTCCCAGCATAAATAGCCCAATAATAATGCCGTAAAGCCCTAATAGCGAAGCGAGCAGCAGCATGAAAAACCGCAGCATGCGAATCGTTCCCGACAGAGAAATCGAAGGTATCGTGAACGAGGCAATCGCTGTGCCGGCAACAATCATGACCGATGGGGAAGAGATTATACCTGCTTGTACTGCGGATTCGCCAATAACGAGCGCTCCAACAATACTGATGGCAGATCCGATAGACCGCGGCATTCGAATGCTGGCCTCGCGCAGCCCCTCAAAAATGACTTCCATAATCAGCGCCTCCATCAAGACGGGGAAAGGAACACCATCTCGTGCAGACAATATGCTGCTTAGCAGCTGTGGGGGAACCATTTCCGGGTGGTAAGTCAAAATGCCGACATAGGTAGAGGGCAGCAGCAGCGTAATGAAAAAACCGGCATAACGAATCCACCGAATGAAAGTAGCCACAGGGTAAGCCAAATATAAATCCTCGGTCGTCTTGAGCAAATGAAACAGCGTACAAGGCAGGGCGAGCACAAATGGAGTGCCGTCGACCACAATAGCTACACGCCCATCCAATATAATGCCAGCCACATCATCAGGCCGCTCGGTACTGTATACCGTCGGGAAAAAGGAGGTCGGGCTGTCTTTAATAATTTCTTCAATATAGTGGGACTCCAATACCGCATCGATATCGATCGACTGCAGCCGTTTGCGTATTTCGTCAACGGTTTCCTTGTCTGCCCGGTCATGGATATAGACCATTGCTATTTTGGTATGCGACAGATTGCCAACCGTCAGCGTCTCCACACGAAAAGCCTTGTCGCGAATACGCCTGCGAATGAGCGAAATGTTAACGCTTAAAGATTCCACGAAGCCATCTCGCGGCCCGCGGATGACACTGGACGAAGCTGGTTCATCAATGCTGCGGGTTTCAAGGCCTTGCGTATTGACAGCAATGGCTCCTTCGCTGTCCTCTACTAAAATAATCGTCCAGCCGCTAACAAGCAAAGGCACGCATTCATCAGAGGTATTGACCATTTTCACATGATTCGCTGTCAGTATATAGCTGCAAAGGAGCTCATGAGGAGGCTCGCTTTGATGAAGAAGCTTAAGCTGCTGGGTTCCTGAAATAAGTGGCGAAATGACATCGGCATTTAAATTTTGCTTGCTAACGAGTCCATCAATCCAAATGACGGAGGCAGAAATACGCTCCTCGCCGATTAAGCAGTTTCTCGTTGATAAATCTGAGCTGTTGCCAAGCTCGGTCACTAGCTCATTATAAAGGTCGCGCGTCGTGTTTACCTTGCTCTTGGGCATTTTTCTGCAGCTCCTTTTGCTAAAGCTTGTCATTTTCGTACGGATCACATAGTTATTGTGGCTAAAATTGGCTATATTATTCGATGAACGCAGAGCGTAATTTGAATGGAAAGCTAGTCAATATTTTGGAAAGCAAGTAAAATGGTATTTAAGTTAAAGATCGAATCAAGTGTTGCGGAGAAAGGGGCTAATTAAAATGACAAAAACAATTGGACTAATCGTAGGAAGCTTGCGAAAAAATTCATATAATCGAATGGTGGCGCAGACGCTGAGCGAACTGGATGCTTCTATTGCATTTAAGTGGATTGAGCTACAGGAGCTTCCTTTGTTTAATGAAGATTTGGAGGCGGGAGACGGACCAGAGGCGGTACAGGCGTTTAAGGCGGCTATTCAAGCAGTGGATGGCGTTATAATTGTATCGCCAGAGTACAATTCCGGCATTCCGGGCGTGCTCAAAAATGCAATTGACTGGGCGTCCAGGCCATCTCGCGGCTCCGTGCTGCGCAGAAAACCATTTGGCCTCATTGGCGCAACGCCGGGCGGCATGGGTACCGTTCATGCCCAGCTACAAACCCGGCATATCCTAGAGTCCGTCCAGGCGCAGGTGCTTCCTTTTCAGAAGCTGCTTATTTCACAAGTTCACACGAAAGTAGATGCGGAGCAGCATCGCCTAACGGATGAGAAGACGAAGGAATATTTGCAGGCTTATTTGCAAAAGTTTGTGCATTGGATCGATCATATCCCTGCTTTAGATTAAAGAACAACTATAAAATTTCGACACCAGCCGTGGGAGAGGGGCCCAATGAATGGAATCAGCAGCAGAAAGATGGTATGAAATTGCCAATACGGTAAATCGAAACTGCACTTTAGCGGATAATTTGAATCAGCTGTATCGTTCCAGCTCCTCAGAACAGAGGATACATATGCCGGAACAGCTTGGACGCGGTTACTGGCAGCTCAATCAGATCCATTCGTCCATGGAGCTTGTCATATGTGACGCCTCATTCCATAAGGCTACTTCCTTGCAAAGCCTGGAGCGGAACAACAGCTTAAAACTAAGCTTTTGTCTTGGGGAAAGGCTTCAATGGAATGTAGAAGAGCTTGGAAAAGAATATCAGCTGGAGCACGGGGAGGTTTCAGCCTTCGGACATCTTCCCACAAGCAGCAGCTGCCAGTTTAACGTCAATCAGCATATTCGTGGGGTAACTCTCAAGCTGGATCGCCTAACGGAGATTGGCGCTTTACAGCAGCTGCCGCTGCATAAAATTTCATCCATATTGACAGAAAATCGCGAGCCTTTTCATCATTCCTCGATGACGCCGGAGATGAAGCGAATTACGCAACATATTTTTCACTGCAATTATCAGGGAGCGATTAAACAGCTTTATTTAAGCGGGAAGGTGTTTGAGCTGCTTGCCGTTTATTTCAATGAAGCGATTTTGCAAGAGCAACCACAGCCACGCTTGACAGGATTATCCCGCACTGATATTGACAGCCTGCACCGTGCCAAACAAATCGTCGATGCGCAATTAGTAACGCCTCCTAGCTTGGAAGCATTGAGCAAGCTCGTTTGCTTGAATGAATTTAAGCTCAAAAAAGGCTTCAAGCTGCTGTTCGGCCTGCCTGTTCATGCTTATATTATTAATCGAAGATTAGACGAAGCCTATCGCTTGCTTGAGGAAGGGAAGCTGAATATTACCGCGGCGGCGGCAGCCGTCGGCTTTAGCAAAGCAAGTCATTTTTCAGAACAATTCAAACGAAAATACGGGATCAACCCCTCTGAATATTTCAAATTCTATCCGCTAAAAGGAAACCGCCGCTAAAAATCCGCTTATGGAACCTTTTACTCCCGATTTGGGTATCAGCCCAAACCCAATATATGCGATATTAGCTTATACATCGCGCTTTATGTATGAGAATGATTTTTAATATCAATTATGTTGGGACGGAGTGACATGAAGACGAAATCTGAAATATCCGGTTTAGTTCAAATTGCCGGCGAGCGGAAAGGGCTGTTAGTAACAGCCAGCATATTCTCGACCCTTTCGAGCCTGCTGCAAATTGTACCGTTTATTGCGGTATATAAAATCGTCCAGGAGCTGCTCATTCATGCGCAGCAGCCGGCCAATATGAACAAAGAGCTGCTCATCCATTGGGGAATCGTCGCTTTAGTCTCCTTGCTTGCCATGCTTGCAGCAATGTATGTTGGGGGAATGTGCTCGCATATTGCCGCTTTCAACATTCTTTATGAGCTTCGGGTGCGGCTTGCAGAGCATGTGGCGAAAGTGCCGATGGGATACCATACGAAAACGGCAACGGGAGAGCTCAAGAAGATTATTGAGGTTAGCGTGGAAAAGATTGAAAAGTTTATTGCCCATCAGCTGCCCGATCTCATTAGCGCAATCGTCATTCCAATCGTGTTAATCGGTTATTTGTTTTGGCTGGATTACCGAATGGCACTCGTATTACTGCTCCCAATTGCCGCAGGCGTGTGGCTGCAAACCAGATTGTTCGGCAGTGAAGCTGGCAAAGAGGCGTACCGTGAATTTCAGTATGCGATTGAAGAGATGAATGCAACAGGGATTGAATATGTGCGGGGAATGCCCGCAGTCAAAGTGTTCGGCATCACCGCAGATTCATTTCTGACGTTCAAGCAAGCCGTTATGAAATACCGCGATGTTTCTTTGAAAATTACAGATATCTGCAAGACGTCGTACAGCCTCTTTTTTGTCATCATTATTTCGCTGTTTACGTTCGTCGTGCCGATCGGCCTATTGCTGTTCAGCGGTCAAGCAGGCAGCCAGTCCTTCGCCATTACGTTTATTTTGTTCCTCATCGTTACGCCAAGCCTATCGGCACCGCTGCTGAAGCTAATGCATCTAGGAAGCGGGCTGCGTGAAATTGTCGAGGGACATAAGCGGATTGAGGCTGTATTTGCCGAGAAGCTCGCTCTAGAGCCGGCGTCGCCCCAAATGCCTCATCATTACGATATTGCCTTTCAAGACGTGTCCTTCGCTTATGAGCAGACGGAAAGCAAAGATTTTAAGCCAGTCCTGCAATATGTAAATTTTGTAGCTCATGCTGACGAGCTCACTGCCCTAGTGGGACCATCAGGCGGAGGGAAATCAACCATTGCGAGCTTGCTGCTGCGATTTTGGGAGGTGCAGGAGGGCACCATTTCGATTGGCGGTATTCCCATTCGCGATATTGGAACAGACAAGCTGATGGAGCTCGTATCCTTCGTTTTTCAGGATGTACACCTCTTTTACGATACGATTGAGGAAAATATTCGGATGGGCAACAAGGCGGCCACCAGAGATGAAGTGCAAGCAGCTGCAAAAACGGCCTGCTGCCATGAATTTATCGATAAGCTGGATCAAGGCTACGCTACCAAAATTGGACAAGGCGGTACGTATTTATCCGGCGGTGAGGCTCAGCGCATTGCGATTGCCCGAGCCTTGCTTAAGCGCGCCCCGATACTCGTACTCGATGAAGCAACAGCCTATGCCGATGCTGAAAATGAATACAACATTCAGCAGGGCATCGCCCAGCTGGTGAAAGGCAAAACGGTCATCATTATCGCCCATCGCCTCTCCACCATCCTTTCGGCTCAGCAGATTCTAGTCGTCCAGCAAGGCAAAATTGTCGAACAAGGCACCCATGAACAGCTGCTCAAGAAACAGGGGCTGTATGAGCAAATGTGGCTGGCCCATCAAAGCGCGGCTTCATGGAAACTGGGCGTTAGAGGAGGGGAGCCTCAGCTGTGAGAAACTACTTTTATAACATTTCCGGCGGTTCGCCTAAAAGCTTATGGCCGTCTGCTATTGCTGCTATTTTGGATGGCATCGCGAAAATCATTCCTGCCGCGCTGCTTGTAGATCTTTTTAATACGATTTACATGTCGTTTGCGCAGCCAGAGCTTGGCCTGAATACGAACCGCATGTGGGTCGTGTGCATAGTACTGTTCGCTTGGCTGCTTGTGGAATATGCAGCTTACGCTTCCCTTTACGATAAAACGTACCGGGCGGCCTACAGCCTCGCTGCATCAGGGCGATTAAAGCTGGCAGAGCATATTCGCCATCTATCGCTCGGTTTTTTCGGCAAACGTGATCCTGGGGACTTGACGAATCTTATTTTGAGTGATTATGGACAGGTGGAGCATACGATTTCTCATAATGTGCCGCAGCTCATCAGCGCTGTCGTGCTGCCCATTATGGCGCTAACCAGTCTTATATGGCTGGACTATCGAATGGCGCTGGCGATGTTTATCGCCGTTCCGCTTGGCGCGCTGTTATTGTGGCTGACGGATAGGCTTCAAGCACGGCTGAGCGAAAACCACGTGCAAGCTAAAAATGAGGCGGCCAGCCGTCTTCAGGAATATTTGATGGGCATTCGTGAAATTAAAGCTCATCATTTGGGCGGCGAACGCTTTGAGCGGCTGCGCCTTTCGTTTGACCGACTAAAACAAGCATCAATCCGGCTGGAAGCGATTATGGGACCGATGATTATGGGGGCGATGCTGCTTGCCCGATCGGGAATGACGCTAATGATTTGGACCGGCAGTTATTTGCTTGTCGGCGGCAGCTTGTCTTTGCCTGTCTTTCTGCTGTTTCTGCTCGTCGGAACGAAAATCTTTGAGCCTTTGACGATTGTGCTGATGAATTACGGAGAAATGCGTTATTCCGCCTACAGTGCCCAGCGCATTATGGATGTGCAGCAGGAGCAGACGCTGGAGGGGAGCGCAAATATTGCGGAGGCTCATCCCAGCATTATTTTTGACCAGGTGACCTTCGGGTATGAGGCGAAGACGCCTGTGCTCAGCGGCGTATCCTTTACGATTAAGCCAAAGACGATTACGGCGCTTGTTGGGGCATCGGGGAGCGGGAAAAGCACCATTACTCGTCTAATCGCGAGATTTTGGGACATTCAGGCGGGGACGATTCGCATCGGCGAGCAATCAATCCGCTCGATTGCTCCTGAAAAACTGCTGCAGCACATTTCTATCGTCTTTCAGGATGTTTATTTGTTTCAAGATACGATCGGAAACAATATTCGGATTGGAAAAATGAATGCCAGTCAAGCGGAAATTGAAGCAGCGGCGAAGCGTGCATGCTGTCATGACTTTATTTCCAGACTGCCGCAAGGCTACAACACGCCAGTTGGGGAAGGCGGATCAACGCTGTCAGGCGGTGAAAAACAGCGGATATCGATTGCACGCGCGCTGCTAAAGAACGCTTCTATTATTTTACTCGATGAGGCTACCGCTTCTCTTGATCCTGAAAATGAAGCGGCTGTCCAGCTAGCAATTAATGCGCTGGTAGCGGATAAAACGGTGATATTGATCGCCCATCGCTTAAAGACGATTCAAAACGCAGATAACATTATCGTGCTCGATCAAGGGCGTTTGGTCGAGGAAGGAACACATGACCAGCTGCTGGGCGGACAGGGCATTTACTCCCGTTTATGGCATTTGCAGCAGCAGGCCGAGGGCTGGCAGGTTAAAACCTGAGCTAAGACAGCTGGCTAAAAATCTAGCTTATACATTTTGAGAGGAGAAACAACGATGAAAAAGGCAGTTGTGATGTTGGTGTTAAGTTGTATGATCATATTGGCGGGCTGTGGCAGCCAGCCAGCGAATGGGACGGGGGCGACTAGCCAGCCTGAAACGACGGCAAGCAACGAAGCGGCAAAAACAACGAAAACGGTGAAAAACCCGAATGGAGAAGAGGTTGTTATTCCGCTCAAGCCTCAGCGCATTGCTGATCTTTCTGGAGCAACCGAGGAGCTGCTGCTGCTCGGCATTGAACCTATTGCTACTGCAAATGCAGATTATGGAAATCAAAGCGAGCTGTCGCCGACCATTAAAGACCGGATGAGCAAGGATACGATTAATCTGGACTGGTATGCAGAGCCTATCAATATTGAGCTGGTCACAGCCGCAGATCCGGATTTGATTATTTTGGGAGCCACGTTTAATACGGAAATGTATGAGCAGCTTAGCCAGATTGCTCCTACCATTATTATTCCGCATGCCTATTATGAATGGAGAGAGCGGTTCAGCTTCTTGGCCGAGCTATTTAATGAAGAGGAAAAAATGAAGCAATGGATAGCCGGTTATGATGCAGCAGCAACGGAATGGAAAGAAAAGCTAGCGCCGGTCATCAAGGATGAATCCTTCGGGATGGTTGAAACGTATCCGAACAACATCGTTGTTTACTCTACTACGGGATCGGCGGAGCTTATCTACAAAGATCTAGGCTTGAAACGTACGAAGGGCATACCTGATCCCGAGGATTGGGGCGGCAAGCAAATCAGCTTGGAGGGCTTGTCCGCGATCAATCCAGATCATATGCTTTTAATGGAAAATGATGAAAATAAAATGGAGGACAGCAACGTCTGGAACAATATAACAGCGGTCCAAAAAGGCAACATTTATAAAATTTCGAATGTCGATAACTATAACTATTCCTATACGGCCATAGGCCGACTGGAGCTGCTGAACCGGGTTGGCCAGCTTATTTTGGACCATCATAAGGATTCATAATTTCAGGCATAAAACAAAATGCGAAGAAGCAAAATACTCCTATAAGCAGAAATATGCACAGGAGGAGATTGCTGAAAATGAAGGCCGATGCTGTTTTTGAAGGCGGTGGTGTGAAGGGCATCGCTTTTGTAGGCGCAATTGAAGCTATGGAGGCTAAGGGCTATACGTGGAACAAGCTGGCGGGAACTTCAGCTGGAGCGATAGTCGCGGCTTTATTAGCCTGTGATTACACGAGTTCCGAAATTAAACAACTGATGCAGTCTCTAGATTACGTAAAATTACTCGGGCGCACAGGAATGAACAACTTGCCCATTTTGAACAAGACGATTCCTTTGATGGTGAAGTCCGGTATTTATAGCAACCATATTTTGGAGCAGATTATGACGGAGTGGTTAAAGAGAAAGGGAATTGAAACGTTCGGAGATCTTCCCGAAGGGAAGCTGTCCATCCTTGCATCAAACATAAGCAATGGAAAAATCGTTGTGTTTCCTAATGATTTGCCCCACTATGGTTTATCAGCTGCTGCTTTTCCGATAGCGGCGGCTGTAAGAATGAGTACTACGCTTCCTTTCTTTTTTCAGCCTTACTTGTGGCAAACCGCAATTAATAAGAAGCCCTATTACATGCTTGATGGCGGCATGCTCAGTAACTATCCAATTTGGCTGTTTGATGTGCAAGGAATTCCGCGGTGGCCAACTTTTGGTTTTCGTTTATCGGAAAAACGCACTTATGCGCAATCCCAGAACATTAATGGTCCAGTGTCGATGCTCAAAGCTATATTTAAAACGATGCTGCAGGCTCATGATCAGCGGCATGTGGATGAACATTCGGAAGAGCGATCGATTTTTATACCAACCGGAACGGTAACGACGACAAAGTTTGATTTAACGCAAAACGATAGGCAATCGTTATTATTGTCAGGTCAAGTGGCGGCGGAGAAGTTTTTAGAACAATGGGATTTTGAACAGTATAAACATAAGTTTAGAGACAAAGAAAATGCTTCTGCTATGTCGCTGCAGCCAGATGACAGTCAGCGACATGGGGAAACAACGGTGTATCACTAAAAAATAAATGTAGGTAACCAGGCTGTGGCCGCTGCAGAGCATGATTCTGCGGCGGCCACAGCTTATTTTTTGAAGAAGAATAGCTAGTTGGATCGTATGGCAGGTTAGCAGAATAAACAATTAAGCTGGAATTAAGATAGAGTTTTCTCTTACATAAGATTGAACCGCTATAATGTGACTACGATAAGGGGAGTGGGACAGATGAGAAAATGGGTTAGACGGTTAGGGAAGACAGTAGCTTTTGGTTTGCTTGCTATCGTTGTGCTATTGGGAGCAGGAGCCGTATATGAACAAGCAAGCATCCGAAATGATTTGAAATCTTACACACCTAGCGGTAAGCTTTACAAGGTGCATGGGGAAAATATGCATGTATATACGGGCGGCCAAGGGGATGTAACCGTTGTGTTTGCCTCCGGTTGGGGCACCGCCAATCCCTATGTGGATTTTTCTCCGCTATATGAGAGGCTCGCACCTCATGTGAAATTCGCCGTTTACGACAGATTTGGCTATGGCTATAGTGATACAACAGATAAGAAGCGTGATATCGATACGATAACGGATGAAATTCACGAATTGCTGGAGACATCTGGTCAAAAGCCGCCTTATCTGCTAGTGGCACATTCGTTGGGATCGCTGGAAACCATTCGATATGCACAGAAATACCCAGACGAAGTTCAAGGAATTGTGATGCTGGATGGCGGAAGTCCGGAATATTATTACAACGATTCTGAAAAGCCAGTAAGTAGCACCCTCAGTAAGCTCCTGATCAAAACGGGTGTGATTCGATTACTATTTCAATCCGACAGCGTTATCGAAAGCTCGCTTGCTGCTCGCAACGGATTGAAGTTTGTGTCCGATGACTTAAAGAAGATTGATCATACAGCATCGTTGCTTAAGCTTGAAAATGCCAATATAGAGGACGAGCTGCTGCGTTCACAGGCTAATGCAAAGGTCGTATTGGATGCGAAACAGCCGTTTCCTTTTCCGCTTACAATATTGACGGCTGATTATTTAGGGGCGAGCGAAGAGCTGTGGACCAAAACCCAAGCAGCGTTTACATCCTGGTCCTTGCAGCCGAAGCAAATCGTTGTTAAAGACACCGAGCACTACATTCATCAATACCAGCCGGAGCTTGTTGCAGAAGAAATATTGGCTTTGGCTAAGCGCTAGACAAATAAAGGAGATCGCCCTGGTTCGGGCCATCTTCTTTTTGGCATTTGTACTGTATCGCGAGCCTTCTTGTTACTCAAGCTATGCCTCAAAATATCGTCAATTTCCTAGCATCATGATGCAGGAAGAATAGGACAATCCCCATTTAGTTGTAGTATAATGGTTACTTCAATAAGAGATGGAAAATAGGAAAAGAGGGACCGAATGCTTACAATACTGGTTGCTGACGACGATGCGAACATTCGCGAACTTGTCTGTTTATTTCTACGCAACGACGGATTCGCAACAGTTGAAGCTGCGGACGGCAAGGAAGCTCTGGACGTCTACGCTTCGACGCATGTCGATCTTGTTGTACTCGATATTATGATGCCGATAATGGATGGCTGGACGTTATGCAAGGAGCTCAGAAGAGCCAATCCTGATCTGCCGCTGCTTATGCTGACTGCACGAGGCGAAACATGGGAGAAAGTGAAGGGGTTCGAGCTAGGGACGGACGATTATTTGACGAAACCATTCGATCCGTTGGAGTTGACGGTACGGGTTAGGGCATTGCTGAAACGATACCGGATTGGCTCCACGCAGACGATCCAGTTTGGCAACGTCATCCTTGATCGGCAGTCCTATAAGGTGATGAGAGGGAGCGAGTCGCTCACTTTGCCGCTCAAGGAGTTCGAATTGCTGTATAAGCTTGCTGGAACTCCCGGGCAAGTGTATACGCGCGAGCAGTTGATCGATCAAATTTGGGGGATCAATTACGCTGGGGATGATCGAACAATAGACGTACATATTAAGCGTCTGCGCGAACGGTTCGGGACTACACCGGAATTTCGCATCGAGACGGTGCGCGGACTTGGCTACCGGCTTGAGGTTTATGAATGATCAGCTCAAGTCTTACCATCTTCAAATTTATGATGAAGCAGACTAATTCCAGTCTTACGGAATGTTAAATGGGCACAATCCTGCCACTGTAACGATGGAACAAGTAAATAAAGTGCTCAGCGGAGAAGTGATTTAAGTAAATCCGAGGGGTCATCGTCGCACTACACATAATTCGGATTGTCCAAGCCGCAGTTGCAGGAGAATTCACTCAATGTCTTAAGCTCTTGTCCCTAGCTGGGGCAAGGGCTTTTTTTAAAAGCAGGACTCTCATTTGGAAAGCATCGGTATCAATAACTCGATTTAGCCGACAAAAAATCAAAATTTTGTTGTCTAACATAAAATGAATAAAAAATATCTAAGGAAACAAAATAAGGTGGCAAAGATTTTAGGAAAGGGGACTAGCAAATTGTATATTTTGTTAGCGATTTTAGGAATAGTGGCTTGTGTTTACGGGGTGTTCGGATCAATCATGGTTTCCCGAAAGCTGCAAGTGAAAAATACGACCCTTGACAAGGATGTAAGTTTAACAACGGTCAAGCATCCGATCATCGCGAATCCAATCTTCATGATATATGTAATCGCCCCTGTGATAACGATCGTGCTTGCAATGATATGGATATTCCTGAAGGAGTCATAAGAGGAGGGCACGCGCATGGAGAAGCAAAAATATTATGTTTCAGTTCAATCCAAAACTATAATGACTAGGCAAGGAGATGCCTCATACGAATTCGAAATCGAAGCAACGTCGGAGGAATTGCAACAGTTGTTGTATTTGTTTGAAGAAATGGAAAATTTCGATAACGAAAGTTTGTTAAGAAACTCCATTCCAGGAATTCCATATCATCACGATCTCGAGAATGACGGATATGATTACTATCTCAAAGAAATATACAATACAATAGGGCATCTAGGAACGGCAGAGACAAAAGAGCATATCCAGTCAATGAATCTATAATGCCGACTTTGCTTTTTGTAAAAAAACTGTAGAACAAAGGTCGAGTATTCGAGATGGATGGCGCTTTAGTAAAGTCAGAATCAAACAAGATGTCAAAAATGTAATCGCTCGCATATCCGACGTGTGCATTGGCATTTCTCTACAGGATCAGAAGCGTATATTCGAACGTTTTTTTAAATCCGATCGTTCTCACAGTTTCAAATGGCAGGATTGGAACTTTCCTAACTGGAGCAGGGGGTGAGATACGTTCCTTGAACAAGACAAGCTCTTGTCCCAATAAAGGACAAGAGCTTGTCTTGTATTTACACTGGCTTCTCAAAGGAAAAGCTTCAGTGATTACATGATAGATTTTATGTTAAATCGACAACCACTTTAACCGTACCTTTAGCTTCAATGGCTTTAGTAAAGGCTTCCTGAATATCATCAAGCTTATAAACCTGCGTAATAAGGGTGGACAACTCATTTTTGAATGTAGAAAGATGCTGGGCTACCTTGGAAAAATCCTCATGTGTATACCCGCTGGAGCCTTTAAGCTGTACTTCTTTGGACATGACCTGCTGCAAGCTAATCGGCACATCGGTTTTATAAACTGCAATAATTGAAATTCTGGCTTTAGGCTTCACGATTTTCATGATGGCTTCAAACAAAACGGGAGCACCCGCCGCATCTATAAATACGTCTACGTTGGGTACTTCAACACCATATACGTTCACGGTGCCAAAATGTCCAGCCAATCCCTCCTCAAGTGTCGTTTCAGCCGTATTGACGGTCAATGCCCCTAATCCAGCGGCTTTGGACAATCGCCATTCGTCAATGTCGACCACACACACGTGCTTCATACCTTCAGCAATCAAGCTGGCAGCTGCGAGAAGACCGATAGGACCTCCACCCATAACGACAATCCGATCTTCAGGCTGCGGGTTTGCGCTGAAAGCACCATGTCGTCCGACGCTCATCGGCTCGATCAGTGAAGCTACCTCCACTGGAACACTTTTATCTATTTCATATAAGTTATAGTTAAGTTCAGCTTCTTCTATTAAGACATACTGTGAAAATCCGGAACACTCCAGCGATTTGCGCCTCCCGACTTTTTTGGCTGTAATCGGATTAATGCCTACACGCATTCCCATTTCAATCTGGGAAGAAACTTCGGACCCTATTTCCACAACATCGCCGACCATTTCATGTCCAAATTCCGAACCAAGAGTAATTCCCATATTGCCTGCACCGACTTTGACAATATTAATATCTGTACCGCATATGCCGCCACGCAGATTTCTTACGAGAACATCCTTTGGGCCTACAACAGGAATCGCTTTTTCTTCAACTCGAATGTCATTTTTGCCAGAATAGATCGCTGCCTTCATCATGTAACTTCACTCCTCATGAATGTTAATCGCTCAACCGCTTTTTCGCATCTGTTAAGTCTTAATCGGATAGACTAAATACTTACAACAGATTCCAATGATCGATTGGATGTCCTAATCATGCAATAATAATGTTTCAAAGTTGTTAAAATAATGTTTATGAGATATTAATCGTGAAAATAAGAACGATTCAGGCCTCATGTTACTTGATATCGCGGCTTAGCTTAAACAATTTTTTAACAACTATCTATTATGATGATACTAATGCGTCAGAAAGGATGTTTTTATGATCAATATACTTGTAGTGGAGGACGATACAAAGCTTAACCAAATTTTTTGCGCCTATTTGTCCAAAAATGGTTACAACGCTAAAGGTTGTCTGAACCCGCGTGAAGCTTATGATTTAATGTATAACCATATCTATGATCTTCTCATTTCCGATGTTATGATGCCGGAGATCGACGGTTTTGAATTTGCAGAGACAATAAGGGGGATCAATAAGACCATTCCCATTCTTTTTGTTACTGCCCGTGATGATATATCCTCCAAACAAAAAGGTTTTTTTGCCGGCATTGACGATTACATGGTTAAACCGATTGATTTGGATGAACTGGTTCTGCGGGTGGGTGCCCTGCTTCGAAGAGCGAATATTGCCCATGAAAAAAAACTGAGGGTAGGAAGCCTGCTGATGGACGCAGACGATATGACCGCTACAGTAGATGGCAAGGAAGTACCCGTGACGGTTCGAGAATTCAACATCCTGTACAAAATGCTTTCCTATCCCAAACATACCTTTTCGCGTGCCCAGCTTATGGACGAGTTCTGGGGCATTGAAAGTCAAACCAGCCTGCGCGCTGTGGACGTATATATTGTCAAGCTTCGGGACAAGTTTTCCTGCTGTGAAGGTTTCAAAATTATGACCGTGCATGGGCTAGGCTACAAGGCAGTGCTGCAATGAATAAGAAACAGAAACCAGATGCGAGAATGAAGTCACCTCTTTTTTCATGGAAAGAATTTGTGGTCACTTATTTAGTGTTGTCTACGCTAACTGCGGGACAAGCGCTAATCTATGATGCTTATCGGCCAATCGAACACGTGCCTTGGCCGTACATTTTCGGAATCTCGGGCTATTGGATTATCGTTAGCCTTATTTTTTGCCTGGTTACCGCAAGGCAGAAGTACAAATCTTTTGACAAGCCCATGCGAAAACTCAGCGAGGCGGCCAAGCAGGTATCAGAAGGAGACTTTTCGGTCTATCTCGAGCCTATACACAGAGCGGATAAGAAGAACTATGTGGATGTGATGTTCGAGGATTTCAACAAGATGGTCGAGGAACTGAACAGCATTGAAACGCTGAAAAACGACTTCATTTCCAATGTATCCCATGAAATCAAGACACCACTGTCCGTCATTCACGGTTACGCTACAGCACTGACGCAGGACGATTTGCCGCCGGAGCTGCGGAAGGATTATACGGCTACCATCATTTCTTCTACCAATAAGCTAGCAACACTCGTCGTCAACATCCTTAAGCTGAACAAATTGGAAAATCAGGAGATTGTGCCTGTTGCCGAGCCCTACGATCTGTGCAGGCAGCTATGCGATTGCGCGCTATACTTTGAAAATGCATGGGAAGAAAAAAAGATCGCATTTATGGTCGATATAGAGGATCGTGCCATCATTCGCGCTGAAGAAAGTATGTTGGAGATCGTGTGGCATAATCTTTTCTCCAATGCTTTAAAATTCACATCTCCCGGGGGAACGATCACCCTAAAGCAAATTTCGGATGAACATGCGATCACGGTCATGGTATCAGACACAGGCTGTGGGATGGACGAGGAAACGATGAAGCATATTTTTGATAAATTTTATCAAGGCGATCCTTCCCATCATGCGGAGGGGAATGGCCTCGGTCTTGCTCTTTCGCTCCGCGTAATTGAATTGGTAGGCGGTGTCATTTCGGTTAAGAGCGAACCTGGAGAGGGCACAACCTTTACAGTCCAATTAAAAGTTGAAAAGTAATCAGTGCGCAGCAGGGCAGCCTGGATTCGAACAATCGAATTCAGGCTGCTTATTTTGTTTAGCCGTATGGGAGCAGCAAGGGGGAGGGGGAAAACGCTTGTATTTGGTTAAAGTTGACAAGAGGAGAGTTCTCCGTTTAATCTTAAGAAGAGATTATGTGGAAAACTATCCACTTAATCTCAATAAAAGGAGGGGAGCAGGATAACGTAAGTCTCCATTTATATAACCCATTTTCATTAAAATAAAAGGCAGTAGCGAAAGGATGGTTTAAGATGAATTATTCCGATAATAGTGTATGTGAAAAAGCAGCGCTTAGCCTGTTTAGTAGTGACAGTCCTGAAAACCCATTTCCGATTTTCGCGCAGCTGCGTGAAACGGGAGCTGTTATTCCTATTACTGTGCCTATGGGTGGCACAGATCGCCAACAATGGTTGGTCACGCGAATGGAAGAAGTGTCTCAGGTACTTAAGGATCATGCCCACTTCACTGTAGACCCAGAAACGATCGGTGGCAGCAACGAATTTAAAAAAGCCTTTATGGAAAACGCAGATGCATCCGCTCCAGATACCTTTTTCACCGGAAAATCCATGCTATCTGTCGATGATCCTGATCATCGGCGGTTACGCAGGCTGGTCTCCAAAGCCTTCACGCCCAAATACATGGAAAGCCTTCGACCGCGTGTGCAGAAGATTGCGGATGAATTGCTGGATAAGGTGCAAGCTCGCGGTGAGATGGACCTTGTCAAAGATTATGCCTATCCTTTACCCATTCACGTAATATCCGATATGCTTGGGGTACCTGAAGCAGACCGCTCGCAGATCCATGACTGGTCTAAAGCGATTTCACATGGTTTGGGTCTTGGTGTGCGCGCACCGGGAGTAGAGGAACATTTGCGTGCTTTCGGTGAATACACGGCGGAGCTTGTTGCTGACAAACGCAAGCATCCAGCTGATGACTTGATCAGCCAGTTAATCGCCATCGAAGAAGAGGGGGACAAGCTGAGTCAGCCAGAGTTGATCTCCATGATTACCCTATTGATCTTTGCAGGCCATGAGACGACCTCAAATCTCATTGCCACAGGAACATTGATGCTGTTAGATCATCCGGAGCAGCTGGAGAAGCTCAAAGCTGATCTTAGTCTGGCTCCGTCCGCCTTCGAAGAGCTGCTTCGTTTCAATGGACCAGCTACCATGTCGGGACCTCGCTTTGCAACGCAAGATATTGTACTTGCTGGTCAGCAGATTAAAAAGGGAGATATGCTGATCCCTTTATTGAAATCTGCAAACCGGGATGAATGCCCGTTCGCACAAGCAGAAGAACTGGATATAACTCGTACGATTAATCGCCATCTAGCCTTCGGTCATGGCATCCATTCCTGCTTGGGCGCGCCACTAGCTCGCGTAGAGGGAGACATTGCATTTCAAACGCTGCTGAGACGGATGCCCAACCTGCGACTCAGCATTCCTCGGGCAGACATCTCCTGGCATTTCGCGCTGAGCTCACAGAGTTTAGCTGCCCTGCCAGTCGTTTTTTAGGGAAAAGACGACAAAACATGCTTCATTTAAAACAAGCCTAATTCAAGCGGCAGACTGCCGTCGATGAATTAGGCTTGTTCGTATTAATGTGATGCATTAAAGAAAGGTCTGGCATAGCTGCTCCAAAATACGGTCGGGCGAGTTGCCGCGCACATTTTTTTGAAACAGATACGAATCGCTGCTGAGGGCGTTCATAAGCATGTCTGTTTTGAATAAGCTGAGGGGCTGTGGTTGGTTGGTTTCTGCTATCCATTCTTCAATCAGTCCAAGAAGCAGCTTATGAAATTTGTCATAGATGGGACTTTTCGTTCTGGGGTCCGGCACATTATAAGCTGAATTCTCGACACCGGCAAGCAGCTGCGCATTTTTCTCTCTGAACTGAATAAACACAGCAAGCAGCCCACGCAATCGGTCATTAGGCGGGTGGTAGGCGTTCTCCTGCAAGTATTCCTCAATATCCTCAAACAACACCGTCACGTTGTCTTTGATTAAATGCATGCACAGATCACTTTTGTTGCGGTAACGCCGGTACAGGGTTCCCGCTCCGATTTGCGCTTCGACGGCGATCTGGTTCATGCTGACCTGCTCGACGCCGTGGAGCTGAAATAACTTGTTAGCCGCATCCAGAATACGCTGGCGGTTCTCGGCGGCATCACGGCGCTCTGAACGGTAGATTGCATTTGTTTCATTCACTGTTTATCACTTCCCATCCTTCATCTGAGCCCCTATTACAAGTGGAGAATTATCCGCTTAATCCTAGTAAAAAAGAGAGGAATGTGCTGACTGAGGAAGTCTGCATTGAAACAGTAGCAGTATTTTTTCTATGAGTCAACATCTAATGCAAGGTGGAGTAAATATTTATTTGTACAAATAAGATCGAAAAAAATAAAAAGAAAATAAGAATAAAGTGAAGGGATACCTAATAGATATAAAACGGCTGCTTGATATGAAACTTTTTTCTTCTTTAACTTAAAGCAATAAGAATAAGAACACAACAAGCCGACGGATGACCTCTTGAATCTGGAGTTCATCTGTTTTTGTGAGGATGTGGAATGACTGAACTGTAAAATAGATGCAATATTTACAAATAAAACAAACCCTCTAAAGCCTTCCCATCCACGGAGGCTTCTTGTTGTGTGGCTGCAATTTGCTAATGTTTGAGAGATTGCCGGAAAGGGTCATTTTAGCGTTAAAGTAGTGTTAAAGAAGTCATCCCAGCATTAGCGCTTTCTACCATATTCAAGTAGGATATTCTATGCACATGTTTTAGCATTATCGTGATGGTCACTACATATGAGGAGTGATTGAATGCAAGCAAAAAGCTTGGTTCACCAGTTATTCGAGCAGCAGTCGGAACGTACGCCTAGTCGTGAAGCTGTTAGATTTGAGGAGAAGTCAGTAACGTACGCCGAGTTGAACCGCCGCGCGAATCGGCTAGCGTATCGCTTGCGTGCGATCGGTATCGGTCCTGACGTGCTGGCAGGCATCTGCATGGAGCGTTCGATTGAACTGGTCGTCGCGCTGTACGGCGTCCTAAAGGCAGGGGGCGCTTACGTGCCGCTGGATCCGGATTATCCGAAGGATCGGCTAGCCTACATGATTCAGGACAGCAAGGTAAGACGAATCATTACGCAGCGTCAATTTGCGGAACAGTTCGCTGGGTTCGACGGTGATGTATTGATTTTAGACGAGTCAGAGCCATTGGATGGATATGGAGATGAGGAGGGAAACCCGAATATTGCCTTGCATGAGAGCCATCTGGCTTACATGTTCTATACCTCCGGATCGACGGGAAGGCCGAAGGGGGCAATGAATACGCACGCTGCCATTCGCAATCGGGTTCTTTGGCTGCAGCACACTTTCGAAATGGAGGAAAATGATAAGCTTCTTCAGAAATCTCCATACAGCTTCGACGTATCGGTATGGGAATTTTTCTGGCCGCATATATGCGGAGCATGCCTTGTCATGGCCAAGCCCAAAGGCCACCTTGACAACGAATATATGTGGGAGGTCATCAAGCGCGAATGTATTACGTTCGTGCAATTCGTTCCGACGATGCTCCAGACGTTCTTGAGTGCGGAGCAGGCTCAGGACCTCCCCTTTCTGAAACATGTTTTCTTATGCGGGGAGCCGTTGTCTGCCGCGCTGAACGAACGGTTCTGCCGTACGATGTCCGCGCAGCTTCACAACTTGTATGGTCCGACCGAGGCAGCGGTATTCATTACCAATTGGACCAGCGATCGCAGCTTGAACCGTTCGGTCATTCCAATTGGCAAGGCTATCCCTGAGAATGCTATGTACGTATTAAACGACCGCTATGAACCGGTCGCACCTGGTGAGATTGGCGAGCTCTTCATCAGTGGCATCGGGCTCGCGCGCGGTTATTACGGCAGACCGGACCTGACGGCCGAGCGATTCGTGCCCGATCCATACAGCAAGGAACCGGGGGCACGGATGTACCATACCGGAGATCTCGGGCGCTGGCTTACGGACGGAAACCTGGAATGTCTGGGCCGCAACGACGATCAGGTGAAGGTACGGGGCTTCCGTATCGAGCTGGGCGAAATTAGCACGGTGCTTGAACAGCATCCAGGAGTCAATCAAGCTGTGACGGTTGTCTGCGAGGATCAGCCCGGAGACCAGCGCATTACCGCCTATTTCATTCCAAATGCTGAGTTCGCTCCCTCGATCAGCGAGCTGAGGAGCCATCTACAGCAGCATTTGCCAGACTATATGGTCCCTTCTTATTTCGTTGAGATGGAGGCCTTCCCACTTACCCCTAGCGGCAAGACGGACCGCAAGCTCCTGCCGAGTCCGACGCTGTCACGCCTGATGATTGGCCAGGCGTATGTTCCGCCGGAAACCTATATCCAGAAGGAGCTTGCCGTGATTTGGTCAGGTTTTTTCAGTTTCGATCAGCTCGGGCTTGACGACGATTTCATCGACTTGGGCGGCCATTCGCTCGTCGCAACTCAAATTCTTGTCCGGTGTGGACATGTTTTCGGCGTGAAGGTATCGCTGAAGGATATGCTCACACAAGGAACGACGATTCGCGCCCTCGCGTCAATTATTGAAGCCAATCTGCTTGCGGAGACTGACGATGCCGAGATCGAAGCGCTGTTGAGCGAGATGGAGCACCTGTCGGAAGAGGAAATTGAGGCGCTGCTGAAGTAACAGTCAGTAGATGATCAGGAGGAGACGATTCGTGGCAAATTTCGTTCTTAGCACGCATATGACGAACGGAGATGTACTGCCGTTTCTGCGGTTAGCGTCTGCACTTCGCCGGCGTGGACACCAGGCAACCCTGGTGACTCACGGCGTATTTGCGCCGCTGGCCGAGAAGTCCGGCATCGCTTTTCGCGGCATCGATAAACCAGAGGAATACACCGAAATCATGAAGGATCTATACATGATGGAGGATCCGCTGAACAAGCCCGACCTCTATGAAGCTTACCAACGCAAGTATTATTCGAAAGAGAAATTCCAGCAGGAGTATGACATCCTGACGGAGCTGTGCCAAGCGGAGGACTCCGTGCTGATCTGCAAGGAGCGTGACGGCTTCGTTGCAATGATCGTATCTGAGATGATGCATGTGCCAATCGTCACGGGCGTACTCGCGCCCAGCTATGTGACGCAGCTGCATATTTGGGAAGAGCTTGGACTGGACTTTGCGATATCACTTATTAACACTTTTCGCAGCGATCTTGGACTTACGCCAGTCTCAAGCTGGACATCATGGATGGGCGCCGTGAAAAAAAACATCGGTTTCTGGCATGAGAGCTTTGATGCTGCTGTGGAAGCACCAGAATGGGCGCTGAAGGTGGATACCGTCGGATTTCCGCTGGCCGATGCGATCGAATATGAGCCTTTGCCAAACGACCTGCTAGATTTTATCCGCGCCGGCGAACCGCCTCTCTTGATTACGGGCGGGACAGGGAAAATGATTAAGCCGAATTTCTACCAAGCGGCAATCGAGGGCGTCAAGCTGCTGGGGCAGCGAACCATACTTGTTACGAGGCATGAAGAATTCATTCAAGGCGAGCTGCCGGATCATATTCGCTGGTACAAGATTTTGCCGCTCGCCAGTGTATATCCGCTAATCAGCAGCGTCATCCATCACGGCGGAATCGGTACGATTACGGGAGCCATGACCGCCGCTGTGCCGCAGCTGGCGCTCGCAGCCGATACGGATCGTCCAGATAACGGAATGCGGATCAAGCATCTGGGCATAGGTGATTATTTGCCGCCGCTTCAGTGGGAGCCCGCGCTGATCGCAAATGCCATAAAAGGCATTCAGACAAGCACAGTGAAAGAGCGCTGCCGCCAGTTGGCAAGGGTTATTGCGGAGCATGATACGATGGCAGCGGCCTGCACGGCCATGGAATCGGTAATCGGCAAGCCCGACTGCGCCATTGCCTCGGATCAGCTTATTGCTGATTACGTTGCAGCGCAGCGCCAGCAGCCCTTGCCGAGCGCAGTGACCGCGCCTGATCATCGCCTGGATGAGATCAATCAGTCACTATCAGCAGGCAAGCGTTCACTGTTATCGCAGTGGCTGGTGCAGCGCCAGCTCGGAAGTCATCCCCTGCCTTTGAAGGAGGCGCACTATGAGTAAAACGATTGATCGCATCGAGCAGCTTTCGCCCGAACGACGGGCGCTCCTTGCCCTGAAAGCCAAACAGAATAAGGCAAAGGCTGCCGCAGCTTCGTCGGTAATCCCAAAGCAGCCTAGGCAAGCAGGGGCTAACAAGTTTCCTCTATCATTTCCGCAACAGCGAATTATGTTTTTCGAAGAATATATGCCGGGGACGGAGCGGTACAATTTTGCCAACGGCTACAAGCTCATCGGCAAGCTGAATGTCTCTGCCCTGCATCGCACGCTGAACGAAATGATCAAGCGTCATGAAATCATGCGCGCTGCTGTTGCTTATGAGAACGACGATTACGTGCAGATCATTCGCCCCGAGCTGACGATCGACCTCCCAATTATCGAGTTGGCTGATGAAAACAAGGTCTATGAGCTTATGGAGAAGGAAGCCACGGCACCGTATGATTTCCTGAACGGGCCGCTTGTGAAGGCAATGCTCTTCCGCTTGGATCCCGAAAAGCATGTTCTCGTCTGGATGACGCATCACTTAATCTATGATGGCTGGTCAGCCGACGTGTTCGACGAAGAGCTCGCCGCGATTTATCGTTCCTTTGCCCTGGAAGAGCCGCTTTCCCTTCCGGAGCTGCCGATTCAATACCCGGACTTTGCCGTCTGGCAGAGGCAGTGGATGACAGGATCGGAATACGAAGAACAGCTGCGCTACTGGAAAAATAAACTGATGCCAGCACCGGCGACGCTGGATCTGCCGACGGATTACCCGCGCCCCTCGATTCAAGTTGAGCGCAAAGTCGGTTTCTTCAGCCTGACGCTCGATCCATCATTCTCGCAGCGTATCCGCGAAGCGAGCAAGCAGCTCGGCTGCACGTCTTTTGTCCTGCTGCTAGCCGCTTACAAGGTACTACTCGCAAGCTACAACGGCAAGCAAGAAATCGTTGTCGGCACGCCCATGGCGAATCGAGGCAAGCAGGAAATCGAGAAGCTTGCTGGCTTCTTCGCGAATACGGTCGCGCTTCGCTCCGCGATTGATATGGGCAGCAGCTTCAGCGACTTTATCTCGGCAGTCCGCGAGACGGTGCTGGAGGCGAATGATCATCAGGATTTGCCATTTGACAGAATCGTCGAAGAGATGAATCCAGATCGTGTTATAGGCCATGCGCTATTTTTTGATACCATGTTTCTGTTCGAACGGCATGGGCAGGCGCTGAGAGAACTGCCTGACCTTGAGATTGTACCGTTCGTGGGTGATCGTACGCGAGGCGGGATGCTGGATCTGACGATGACGGTATTCGAAAATCAAAAGTTAGGCATGGAAGTTACATTGACGTATCGCCTAGATCTATTCCGCGAGTCGACAATCCAGCAAATGGCGGAGCATTACTGCATGATTTTGGAACGCGTAATAGACAATTCCGCGCTGCCGATATATGCAGTTGCAGCTCTCTCGGGCGAACAGCTGCAGAAGGTTCTGGTCGACTGGAATGCTGGCGAGTCTACCGGTACAGAGCTCCAATTGCCGCATCTTCTCGTGGAGCGTCAATCGGCTCTTACACCTATGGCCGCAGCTGTATGCTCAGAGGGGCGTACACTTACCTATCTTGAGCTGAATGAACGGGCTAACCGCTTGGCGCACCATCTGCGCGGTATGCAGGTCGGACCTAATACAACCGTCGGCCTTTACATGGAGCGCACTGTCGATATCATCGTCGGCTTGGTCGGCATCTTGAAGGCAGGCGGCGCCTATGTGCCGCTTGATCCTAAGCTGCCGGTGGAGCGCTTGCGAATGATTGCGCAGGAGGCTGAGGTATCGGTCATCGTGACCGAGGAAGCCTTCGCCGATCTGCTGCCGCAAAACGAGGAGGCAGCGTCGGCGCCCATACGCATGGTTTCGCTCGACCGGGATTGGGATAAGATAGCGCAAGAAGATGCGAATAATCCCGAAGTAATCTCAAAGCTGGACGATCTTATGTATGTGCTGTTCACGTCCGGATCAACGGGGAAACCGAAGGGCGTGGCGGTGGAGCACCGAAGTTATGCCAACTATTTGGAAGGCATTATGCAGCGTTTGGCGCTGCGGGAAGGCCTCCATTTCGCCATCGTCAGCACGCTTGCTGCCGATCTTGGAACGCCGATGATCTGGGGGGCATTCGGAACAGGAGGCACCCTGCATGTCATACCGTATGAGCGTGCTGCTGATCCCGATGCTTTCGCCGCTTATTGCGAAGCGCATCCGATCGATGTTATGAAGATCGTTCCAAGCCATATGGAGGTGCTGCTCGGCGTAGCAAATCCCAGCGTCATCATACCGCGCGAATGCTTGATTCTTGCTGGCGAAGCCTCGCATTGGGGGTCAATTGCAGACATTCGGCGCCTTCGTCCGGGCTGTCGGATTCAAAATCATTATGGTCCTACGGAGACAACCGTTTCCGTACTCACCTATGAGGTGCCAGTAGGTGGAAGCGAGCAAGATCATCTTGCAGTGCTTCCGCTTGGACGTCCGATACCGAACGCGCCGGTCTATGTGCTTAACGCTAATTTGCAGCCGGTTCCAGCTGGCGTCATCGGCGAGTTGTACATCGGCGGTAGCGCCGTGACGCGCGGCTACTACGGCAGGCCAGATCTGACGGCCGAGCGATTCGTGCCGAATCCGTTCACAGATCGACCGGGAGAACGGATGTATCGCACGGGCGACCTGGTTCGCCATTTGCCTAACGGCATGATTCAGTTTATTGGACGAATGGACCAACAGGTCAAAATCCGCGGCTATCGGATCGAGACTGGCGAGATCGAGCATGTTCTGCTGCAAATGGGAGGATTACGCGATGCGGTCGTGACTATTCGCGAAGATGAACCGGGAGACAAACGGCTGGTTGCCTATTTGGTACCGGAGCAGCGCTTGTTACCAGACGCTCAGGAGCAGGCTGTACGTGGAGCGCAGCTTGATGTAAGCGCGATTCGAAAACACATAAAAAGCATTTTGCCCGACTATATGCTGCCTTCGGCCTTTGTCGAGATCGAGCGGCTGCCGCTTAACGCGAACGGCAAGCTGGACCGTGCAATGCTGCCTGCGCCAAGCGCTGCAAATCGAGCGGGAGACAATGGCTTTGCTGCGCCGGAGACCAAGGAAGAGCATGAAATCGCCGCTGTTTGGCAGGAAGTATTGGGGCTCGAACAGATCGGTATCAACGATGAATTTTTCGACCTTGGCGGTGATTCATTCAAGGCGATTAAGGTCTTACGCAAGATGGGCAATTCCTTTAGCGTAATGGACCTCTTCCAGTATCCGACGGTGCGTGAGCTGGCCGAGCATCTCGCATCCGGCGCTACACGGAGCGACGATCTTCTGATCGAATTCAAAAAGGCATCGAATATCGGGGGCAAAGCGATTACGCTAGTCTGCGTGCCGTATGGCGGCGGCAGCGCAATTACGTTCCAGCCAATGGCGAAGGGATTGCCTCCCAACTACGCCCTGTATGCGGTCGAACTGCCCGGGCATGATTACAGTCGACCTAGCCAGTTGCTGGCCTCGCATGAGGAAACGGCGGCTCGGATTGCTCAAGAAATCAAAAGCAAGGTCAAGGGTGAGGTTTATCTCTACGGCCATTGCTTAGGTGGGGCAATGGTGCTCCGCACCGGGTTGCTGCTGCAGGAAGCAAATGTAGAGGTAAGCGGGATTTTTATGGCGGGCACCTTCCCGGGAGCAAGATTGCCATTCAAGCTGACGGAATGGTGGCATCGCTTGTTTCCGCGGGAGAAGTGGACGTCTGATAAGTTCGCACGCGACATGCTCCGCGCCTTTGGCGGCTTCGATGACGAGATCTCTCCGGAAGAGCAGAAGTTCGTTCTGCGCAACCTGCGGCATGATGCACGGGAGGCGGAGGATTATTACACGGCGCTCTACGCATTGCCGAATAAGCCGAAGCTGAAGGCACCTGTAGCTTGCATCGTGGGTGGCGCTGATCGAATGACCGAGTTCTACGAGGAGCGTTATATGGAGTGGTATGATTTCAGCGAGGATGTGCGATTGCATGTTGTTGAGCATGCCGGGCATTATTTTCACAAGCATCAATCGGACCATGCCGCGAAAATCATGTCGCAGCAGATTCGTGCATGGGAGGAAGAGCGTGACAACGGGGAAAGCCGAACGACAATGAGCCCTATTTCTCAGACTGCTTCTGCTCCTCAGCAAGTACCAAAACTTGCGATGGAGCACAAGCAAAAGCAGAAGGATATTCAGCCGAGCGTGAAATCTTTTCTCACGGTGACGCTGTGCTTAATCATCGCTACAATTGGCACGTCACTGACCGGATTTGCGCTTGGCATCTGGGTATTTCAGCATACCGGGTCGATTTCGGATTATGCGACGATCTCGCTTTATGCGATTTTGCCCACGCTGCTGCTGCTTCCGGTGGCCGGTGCGGTTGTGGACCGCTATGATAGACGAAAGGTAATGCTGGCGGGACAAATGTTAGCGTTAGGCTCGGTAATTTTCCTCGCGACTATGCTCTATCTGGATGCGTTGTCACTATGGGCGATCTATGTGGCTGCAGGCATCGGATCAATCTCAGGTGCTTTCACGATGCCGGCTTATCAGGCAGCAACAGCGCAACTCGTGCCGAAAAGGTACTTAGGACATGCAAACGGATTAGGACAGCTTGTCATGTCCTTGAACGGGATTATGGCACCAGCGCTAGGAGGAGCTTTGGTTGTATTGATCGGTCTGCAAACCATTGTTGTTATCGATCTAGTACTGCTGAGTTTATCTATAGTCATCCTTTCACTGATCCGATTCCCTAACCTGATGTTCAAGAAACGTGAGGAACCGATGAGCAGGGAAATCGTCGGAGGGTGGAAGTACATTATTCAAAGGAAGAGCATGGTCGCGATGGTCGTGTTTTTTATCGTTGTCAATTTTTTCATGAGCTTATATAACGTGCTGACAACGCCGTTTCTGCTGCAGTTCATGACTGCTGACAAAGTAGGCATCGTTATCGCGTTTGAGGGTGCAGGGCTATTTATCGGCTCGATCCTTATGACGATATGGGGCGGGTTCGACCGCCGGGCGGACGGAATGGTCGGTTTCGTTATGCTGACCGGTTTATCGATAGCGGTTGCCGGGATCTATCCTTCGCTTGTAACGGCAGCCATCGGCTTGTTCGGCTTTGGCTTTGCGCTGGCGCTTATCAATACGCACTGGCTGGCACTCATACAGACGAAGGTAGGGCTTGAGCTGCAAGGCCGCGTATTGGCAACGAACCAAGTTATGGCCTTCAGCATGCGTCCGCTTAGCTTCCTCCTTGCAGGACCGCTTGTTGCATCTGTTTTCGTTCCGCTTGCATCGGCGCTGCCAGCTGGTACAGAAGCTGCCGGGCTGTTTGGATCGGGAGGCGGAATGGGTATCGGGCTGTTGATCACTTCGATTGGCGCCATCTTGTTCATCTGGGGATTGCTTGGCATGCGTTATCGGCAGCTGCGTCATATGGAGACAATCTTGCCGGATGCCGTGCCGGATGCCGTTATTATACGAGATAAGGATCAGTTGCAGCAAATAGCAGACCGCCAGATGGGCGTCAGAATTTAATTGTGGAATAGGGGAGGTTACTTTTGATGGAGAACGAAATACTAGAATTCAGCTACAAAGTAGTCGTCAATGGCGAAGAGCAATATGCGATATGGCCATTGCATCTGAGCAATCCAGAAGGCTGGAGCAATGCCGGCAAGAGTGGGACGAAGGAAGAATGCCTAGCTTATGTGAAGGAAGTATGGAGCGACCTGACGCCCTTAAGCCTGCGTCAAGCATGAAGTTGTTCCAGCCATCTGTGCGTTGCGCATGGATCGGCGTTCGGTCCAAGAAGAGCTTGAGCGTATTGCACGCCTGCTATTGAAGTAGTAGAGCGAAGGGTTCCCAATTACACAGCTTTGCCGGGCGTTGTTCGTAAACAGGGAGCATCATGCATTGTACAGCGAGCCTGTTAATGAGCACGTTCGGATGTTCTATTTGATTGGGATGGGCAAAAAGGTTAGGGTTAGCCATTTCGAATGGTTAACCCTTTTTAATGCAATTGTCGACTATGGATTTGGGTAACTATGATTCAATAACAATTATTATGTTAACAAAGGGATGCTAATCAGATAAATGATAGAGAACCATCTCCTAGGTTACCTATGAGATGTACGATTGATGGTGGTCATTACATGCGAATGGTCGTATATTATTAGTATGTGGATTATGAGAGAGA
Organism: Paenibacillus sp. JT22N15; assembly: GCF_059383755.1. Taxonomy (NCBI): domain Bacteria; kingdom Bacillati; phylum Bacillota; class Bacilli; order Caryophanales; family Paenibacillaceae; genus Paenibacillus; species Paenibacillus sp. JT22N15. The sequence continues at coordinate 376,175 of NZ_JBXENV010000003.1, forward strand.
ACATGGACCACATTACGCAATGATAAACGATTCTACATAGAAGGAAGGGGAAAAAAATGGATTTTCAACCGCTTGTTTCATTTGTTGACCGTATCACTTCCTGGCGAGTTCCATGGGCAGAGGTACTGGTGATGTATCAAAATGATACCGTTTTCCGTTACCGTAGCGGCTATGCTAACTTGGAGGAACAGACGCCAATCGGTGATAGAGCGATCTTCAATCTCTACTCCTTGACGAAAATAATGACCTGCGTGGCGGCGCTTCAACTGGTGGAGAGAGGCGATATGCTGCTAAGTGATCCGGTTTCCGACTATCTGCCGGAGTATGCCGAGATGACGGTAAGGAAAACTTTGCCGAACGGGGAAATTAGGCTTGAAAAAGCAACCCGTCTCATTACGGTACGCGATTTGTTTACGATGACTGGGGGGTTCTCCTATGATATAGGTTCTCCATCTTTTAAGGAAGCTGTGCATAACACCAACGGAACACTACCAACACGTGCTTTCGCGAAAGCGCTTGCCAAGGAACCCCTTTTGTTTGAGCCAGGCACGCATTGGAACTACAGCATGTGCCACGATGTGCTCGGGGCATTGGTGGAGGTTGTCAGCGGAAGACGCTTCGGTACGTATCTGCGAGAAGAAATCACCGGACCACTTGGCATGAACGATACAGCGTTCGATCTGAACGATGAACAGCGGACCCGACTAATTCCGCAGTATATGTACAATGACGAGCTTGAAAAAGCCGTACGTATGGATGGAAACGGGTACCGGGTTGGTAGCGAATTTGAGAGTGGTGGCGCCGGATTGTTGTCCACAGTTAGTGATTATTCACTGTTCCTGAACGCACTGACTGGGTACGGCACGAGTCCCGAAGGCGTGCGGATTCTGTCACAAGCCTCGGTGGAACTGATGCGCAAGGACCATCTGAACGAGCAGACCCGCGGCGATTATTCATGGGATCACATGAGTGGATACGGGTATGGCCTTGGTGTCCGTACTCATGTATCCCAGTCATTAAGCGGCTCACTGAGCCCGCTCGGCGAATTCGGATGGAGCGGCGCCGCCGGGTGCATGGCTATCATTGACCCGGATTCCAAGCTTACCGTTATGTATGCGCAGCACCTTCTGAACAATCAGGAGCCTTACGTTCAGCGACGCTTGCGAAATGTCGTGTACTCCTGCTTGTAATGTGGAAGCTGGAGTCTTAGCGCGGCATATCGTTTGATTCGTTTGATTCGTGTCGCGGGACAAGAGTTTGGTTACCGACCATTGTCATTCAAGACAAGACGTTCGTTGGTTTCTCTGAAAACTTGAACGAGATAAGCAAGCTCCTGCAGGGTTATGCCAATTTATTTGATGCGCATCCTCCGTTCCAGATTGATGGAAACTTCGGTGTGACATATGACAAAGCACTTCTAAGCCAGGTTTAATGACCTGTTTAGAAGTGCTTTTTGATTAGTAGCAGCCTTTCTTCAGAATTTCTTTAGAAAAATTCTTATAGGTTCCTTAGTTTTGACTGGTATTCTTCATCTATGGAATTTGAGATGAGGAGGGTCAACATGATCAGCGAGACATTCATGCATTTAATTGATCAATATGGGTATTTTATTTTCTTAGTTGCCTTTTCTCTAGGGCCTTTCGGAATCCCAATACCAAACGAAATATCAATATTAACTGGCGCTTTTCTGAGTAGTAATGGTACCTTAAATCCTTGGGTAACCTATTTAGTTATATTGCTTGGACTGTTAATAGCTGTAACCGTGTCTTATTTCATGGGAAAAGTCTTTGGGAAACATTTTAAAGAAAAAATAGAAAAAAACCGTTACTTTCAAAAAGCTCAAACCATCTTGCAGCGACACGGAAATTGGGCAATGGTCATTGGTTTTTTCCTTCCTGTGGTCAGGTATATTATGCCTATGCTTGTTGGGTTAGGTAATGTCAAATTCAGAACATTCATTCTCATTTCCTATTCGAGTGCTTTATTGTGGACAGCGACGTTTTTTGTTATCGGAAGATTTTTCATCATCCCATTATTATAAATTTGAGTCAGTTGAAAAATCGTTTATCCGAGAAGTTCAGTTTAGGCAGTATCGATTTTGTCCCCCTTAATTTCCCGCCTGCTTTCGTTTATACTTGTCGTAAAGAGCAAAAAGATAACCATGAGAAAGGGAGCAATATATAATGAACACGGTCCTTATTGTAGATGATGATTCAGAAATTCGAGATATCATACATGTTTATCTCCGCAATGAAGGGTATTTTGTTCTTGAAGCGGAAAACGGCTTAGAAGCGCTACATGTCATCCAAACAAACTTAGTCCAGTTGGTCATTTTGGATGTTATGATGCCTAAACTAGATGGCATTCACACTTGTCTCAAAATAAGGGAGTCTTATGACGTTCCCATCATTATGCTTTCGGCTAAGCAGGAAGATATTGATAAGATTACAGGGCTTACAACAGGGGCAGACGATTATATGATTAAGCCTTTTAACCCCTTGGAATTACTTGCAAGGGTCAAGGCGCAATTTCGGCGAAGTTCAATGAAAAATAAAGAAGAAATCCAAGCTGTCACTCACCTCAAGGATCTCGTCATTGATAAAGTCAAACATTCCGTATTGTTAAGAGGAAAAGAACTTTCGTTAACTCCGTTGGAGTTTGGCATTCTAGAATTGCTCGCAAGTTACCCTGGACAAGTATTCAGCTCGGAAAAAATTTACGAAAGTGTGTGGAAAGAACCGTATGGTTATTCAGATAATACTGTGATGGTCCATATTCGCAACTTGCGGGAGAAAATAGAAATAGTTCCAAGAGCACCTCAATATATTAAGACGGTATGGGGAGTTGGCTATAAAATTGACAAATAAAGTACATAAAAGAAAAAGTAAAATTCAGATCAATATTTTATTGAATTCCGTTTTTAGTTTTTTTATTTCCATTATCCTAACATCGGTTCTGCAGTACTGTGCTTATCTTGCTAGTGTAGCTGTAAGCGAAATATTAGCATACCTTACTGTTCCAATGTTTACAGGAATTTTCGTTTCTACTTTTTTTATTTTGACACGGCGAATTGTCTCAGATCTTATTACATTGGAGAAAGGGCTTCAAATTATTTCGGAAGGAGATTTAGATTACCGGGTACCTGTCGTTCGAAAAGATGAGCTCGGAAGGGTTGCGCTAAATATCAATTTAATGGCTGAACGTTTACAACAGCAGATCGCTAAAGAGAGGGAGGTTGAAAGATCTAAAATGGAATTAATCTCCGGCATTTCTCATGATTTGCGAACGCCTCTTACTAGTATTATTGGCTATATTGAATTGTTACGAAACGATTTATTTCAATCAAAAGATGAATATCGGCGATTTATTCAAAATACGTTTAATAAAGCCATTCATTTAAAGAGCATGCTCGACGATTTGTTTGAATACACTAGGCTTACTTCGAGTGAAACGCGTTTGGATCTTAAAAGAATTAATGTGTGTAAACTTCTGGAACAATTGCTTTTTGAGTTTGAACCGATCGCTCAAGAAAATGGAATAACGGTTGCAAAAAAAATCGGGAATCCTCCTATTTTCACTCTTCTTGATAGTGAGAAAATCGCCAGAGCCATTGATAATTTGCTTATGAATGCCCTTAAATACTCTTTAAAACCTGGAACTGTTAGCATTAACATAGAATCAGACGCTTCAAACGCTTTTATCGCGATAGAAAATAAAGGGAATCCACTTACACCAGAACAAGAAAACAATTTGTTTGAACGTTTTTATAAAGTTGACGAAGCTCGTAGTACAGAAGGTATTCAGACTGGAGCTGGATTAGGTCTTTCCATTGCCAGAAACATTATTGAATTGCATGGGGGAACCTTAAAACTCAATCATAAAGATGGCAACTTCAAGTTTATCTTAGGACTGCCTATAAATAATTATTCCGATAATGAACAATAAGATTTCTGAATAATTACCTCCCGACTAGAATGATAATGTTCTATGTCCCGTAAGACTCATTGTTCAAAATAGCCTAAATCTAGGAGTCAATAACAGGTAAACCTCACTTTCGAGTAAAGTGGGGCTGTTTAACGTTTTCTGAATAAACATCGCATCAATTCATCTGATGCCATGGAATCTTTACTGGGGTAATACTTTGAGGAATTACGTATGTAAAGGTCAATGCTCACGTATATGCGTTTAATGATGGTTCTGCAGCATTACATGAGCATCTAGGCTTCGTTCATGAGGGAATCCAAGGCTTACCGCTATTTTTATTATTAGGAAAGTCAATATTAGGTAGTTTCATTTTACAAGCCGCCAACTAGCGGCTTTTTTTGTTAGGGAAAGTATGTTGAATTTGCGTTTAGCTGACTTCTTATTTCTTTCGAAAAATATAAACAAATGATGGAGGGAAATTCCAGCGAACAAACTCACTTTTTTCGAGGATCAGTTGCTTGGCAAATTTCTTTTTCATTCGACGAGAGCAATGATAGGCAACTAAATATCCGCCTGGCCTGAGTGCTTTAATAATCTGATGTAGTATATTTTCCTTGATTCCATTTGAAAAATTAGAAAATGGTAATCCAGAAATAATACAGTCAAGCTGATGAACGCTTTCTTGATTCATTTTTTTATTAAATAGGATGCATTAGAATGGAACATGGAGCCCGGGTATTTTACTTTTAGGTTCTCCCTCATTTTTTTGTCTCTTTCAAACAAAAACAACTTTGCGGAATCAGTTAGATGTGTATTAATGTGCGTTGTTATGGCACCAGTGCCTGATCCAAGCTCTGCGATTGCCTTAACTTCATTCCAAGGTATGGACTGTACAGTTTTAGCTGCAAGAAATCTTGAACTGGGAAAAATACCTCCTACTCGCTTTGGATTTTTAAGAAATCCTTGAGTGAAGTGCACTCCTTAGAATAGACCTTGGAATAAACCCTTGGTTTATCCGATTAAATTCTAAGGGGTGCACTTTTATGTAAGCAAAAAAAGGACAGAAGTTAAACATTTTCCTAAGTTACTGAAACAGAATGCCATTCTGGTGCTATCGAAAACCGTAGAACATTTAGGCGTACAAGATAAAGGTCAAATTAAGATTTGGATGAGGAAATGTAGTGAAGGCGGTCACGAAGCATTTGAAGACAAGCGAGGAGAAACTCATTAGCTGATTACTGGGCTACGTTCTTTCGGGATTCTGTAATATACATAAAGTCGGAATCATGCTAGTCAAGTCGGAATTTTAGCATTGTTTTCATAGGTTGGAGTAAGCTATAATCAAAAATTAAAATAAGCGCAAGGGGGCTAATTATGAGACCGTCTCATCGACAATGGCAGTTTTCCATCTATAAGCGGTTAATCATAGCCTTTATCATTGCCACCATTCCAATTTATATTTTGGCAGGCATCTTGTATAGCTGGGCGACGGGCATGCTTAGACAGGATATCGTAAATTCGGCTGAAACGCAGTCCGAAAACTACATTAGGGAGCTAAATGGCACGTTTAAGCGGTTTAATTCCCTGCAATACGATATGATGAACGACATGTATTTGGTTCAGCTCGTTAATGCGTATGATATTTTAGAATCGTATCGAAAAATTGAATTGATTAACTTTCTCCGCGCAAAGCTTGTCTCCATTCGGAACAGCAGTGACTTGATCTTTGACGTCCGGTTGTATTTATCATCGATACATGTGGAAATATCGGCGGTAGACGGGTATGGTGAGCTCAAGAAAAACGCGGTTCCGGCAGAAAAACTGAAAAATCCTTATAATGTGATCTCGTACAAAAACAAGCTGCTTATCGTCGCTTTTCCGCTTGATAGCTCACTCAGCGGGACACCGGAGCTTGTCGTGGAAATCGAATTGCGGGCTACTGAGTTGAAACGGAGTCTAAAGGCTGCAGCAGAACGCGACTTTACGGGAGCAATGGTGCTTGGCCTCAGCAGCAGTTCAGACAGGATCATATCTGTCAAAAAATCAGAGCTTTCTCGATTAATGGAACAGAGTTATGCTTCTAACGTGGATGCGGAGAAACTGACGGAGGGTTCATTTTCCGACAAGGCTGAAGATTATATTTATGTGCGCTCAGTTGACAAGGAAAGCGGCATTTTTTTGGATCATTTTCTGTACAAGCCAACCATGTTTCGATCTGTCATTCCGTATATTCAATGGTTTTGGTTGTTTTTTGCTGCCACCATTATTATGGTAGGGCTCTATCTCTTCTATATTAACCGGGTCATAAACAAACCATTGGTTAAAATCGTGCGCGCGTTCAAACGAGTAGAGGAAGGGAACCTTGATCTGAATATTAGGCATCACAAGGATGATGAGTTTGGTTTTTTGTACGAACGCTTTAATGAAATGCTTGTTAATCTCCAAATATCGATTGATGAAGTGTACAACCAGCAAATCCATCGGAAAAATGCGGAGCTAAAGCAGCTGCAATCGCAAATCAATCCTCATTTTCTCTATAATTGCCTGTTCAGTATTATTCGGTTGATCAAGATGCAAAAAGAGGATGAGGCCGTGCAGTTTACAAATCAGCTCGCGAAATATTTTCAGTTTATTACACGTAATACAAGGGATACGGTCCCTTTAGAGAATGAAGCTGCACATGCTCGAAACTATGTCATGTTACAGCTAGCACGTTTCTCTGACCGGGTGACCATCGATTTTGGAGACATTCCAGAGAGGCTGAAGCCCATATCCGTACCGCGCCTGATCATACAGCCGCTTGTCGAAAATGCATTTGTACACGGACTTGAAAATGTGACAGAGGGCGGTCTGCTGCGGGTTTCTTTTGTTGAGCAGGCTGGTAAAGCAATCATTGTGGTTGAAGACAACGGGGAAGCTAGCGAGGAAGGGCTGGAGAAGCTGCAGGCATTACTATCAGAAGAGCAGGAGGCTGCAGAGGTTACGGGAACATTAAATGTGCATAGAAGATTGAGATACAGCTTTGGGCTCGGAAGTGGTTTGCAGGTAGAAAGAAGTGATCTTGGCGGCCTTAAGGTTAAAATGATTATTGAGTGGGATGGAGAGATGGCGTATGTACCGAATGCTGATCGTAGATGATGAAAAGCTGCTGCTCGATGGCTTATATGAATTGTTTTTGGAGTCTGAAGGGCATCGCCTTGAGCTTTATAAAGCCTCTAGCGCCATTGATGCATTGACTGTGATGTCGCAGCAAAGAATCGATATTTTGATGTCGGACATCAAAATGCCGAAAATGACTGGTTTGGAGCTGGGGGACCGAGTAAAGCAAAGTTGGCCGGAATGCAAGCTGATTTTCCTAACGGGCTTTGACGAATTTGACTATGTGCACCACGCCATAAACAATGGAGCCCAAAATTATATATTGAAATCCGAGGGAGACGAAGCGATCGTAGAGGCAGTTCGCAATACGGTGGCGGAGCTTGATGAGCAAATGGCTGTTGAAACCCTGCTCAAGCAGGCTGTGGAAACGCAGCGACAGCAGGCCGTTCATCATCGCTCCTTGATGCTTTCTGATGTGCTTGATGGACTTCAGCCTTTAGAAGAGCTATCTCAAACAACGATTGATCTGTTCGGAATCAGGCTAATGGCGAATAAGCCGCTTATTATGGTGGCTGCGCGGCTGGATCTGGCGTCGAGTGCCTTGCGGTTTTCTGAGAAAGAGCTGATGTTGACCGCGCTGCATTCAGTCTGTGTTCGTTATTTATCAGGCTACGTAAATATGATGGATGTCGTTTATAATCGGGAATATTATGTATTGTTCCTGCAGGCGCAAGAAAATACGCCCCCTCATCCCGAGGGATTGAGGACATTTTTGCAAGGCTCGCTGGAGACCATTCAAAAAACGGTGGAAAAATCAACCGGGCGTACCTTTTCTTTTGCGTACACAGATAACGCAGTCGATTGCGAAGGAGTGGCAAGGCAATTCACCACTCTGAAAGCGCTGCTCTCCCAATATTACGCGGAGAAGCAGATTATCGTGACGGACAAAAATCTGCCGTATGATGCACAATCGAATGATGAGGAAGTACGCGGTTTCATCGATGTTTTTCACAAGAAAGCAAATGCGCTTGATCTCTATTTAGAAACAGGCAAGAAAGAGGAAGTACAGGCAATCGTTGCTGAGCTGAGCATGTATTCAGGCTGGCCTGCCATTGATGAAATCAGATATATGGAGCTGTATTCTGCAGTCGCGCTGCGTTTTTTGTCGGCTGCCAACAAATACGGCCTGGATCGCGACCCGCTAGCAGGGCCGCATGTCGCCAAGTTGCTTCATGCAGCAGCACTTCCTGTGCGAAGCGACGGCATTATTTTGCTTGAACATATGATTAATGTTTTTGAGAGCTATCATAATGCGCAATCCTCCCGCTTGCGCGGCGATGTGCTCGGAGTGGTTCTTACGTACATCGAGATGCATTTGGATGGCGATCTGTCCATGACGAACTTGGCGGAGCTGGTTTATTTGAATCCGGATTATTTATCTCGTTTATTTAAGCAAGCCAAAGGCATAACGATTAGTGAATACATTGCCGTTCTGAAAATTCAAAGAGCGAAAGAGCTGCTTTCTGAGCCGCAATTGCTTATACAGGACATAGCCAAGTCGCTGGGCTTTACGTCGGCTGGCTATTTCAGCCGCTTCTTCAAGAAGGAAACAGGTCAGACGCCGCAGGAGTTTCGGACAAGCGGGTAAAACAGACATCAAACGGCGCAGACGAATGGTGAAGGGAATTGGTTTATTTGAATAACAGATTAGCCCGTACGGTTCTCGTTCCACTCATTATGTTGATTGGTTTATCGGCTTGTAGCGGAAGCACAGTGACCATGGACAAAAGTGAGGGCCCAAGCGAGAAAGGTCATGAAGCTGCTCCGCTCATAGCTCTGACGACTGGCGTCGGAATAAGCGATGTGATTGCGCCGGAGTTTTCGGAAGCGAAGTGGGAGAACAGTGTTTGGTTGCAAGCGTACCAACAGGAGCTGGGAATTGATGTGAAAGCGGCATGGTATACCAAAGGTGCGGAAGCCGCCAGACAAAAAGTGAGCGTTGCTATAGCTTCAGGCAAAATACCCGATGTGATCGCCGTTAATCAAGAACAGCTGTCTGCTTTATCCCAAACAAGCTTATATACGGATTTAACGGATATATTCGAGCAATACGCATCGCCGCTGACCAAATCGATTATAAGTGCAGATGATTTAAGGGGCTTGGAATCAGCGACCTTTGATGGAAAGCTTGTTGCGATTCCCGGGCTAAACTCAGCCATTGACGGTGCATCTTTCCTATGGATTCGCAAAGATTGGCTGGACCGGCTCGGGTTGCAGGTGCCTAGCACGACAGAGGAGCTCTATGATGTGATTCGTGCTTTTACACTGCGGGACCCGGATGGCAATGGCAAGCAGGACACGGTGGGTCTAGCGCTCAGCAACTCTTTTTTAAATACGGGTTTGGCTGAGGCGATTGGCCTATTTAATGCGTTTGATGCGTATCCTAAAATATGGGTTGAAGGGGAGAAGGGGAAACTTGTTTATGGGAGTGTACAGGCGGAAGTAAAGCCTGCGCTTGCCTTTCTAAACAAGCTGTTCGAAGAAGGGCTGATGGAGACGGATTTTGCCGCAAAGGATTCCGGAAGAGCAGGCGAGCTTGTAGCCAGCGGGAAAGTTGGCGTTATGTTTGGCTCCATGTGGAACGGGATGTATCCGATGCAGTTGACTAAAGACAATGATGCGGATTCCGACTGGCGGGCATATCCGATCGTTTCATTGGATGAGCAGCCTGCCAATCCGCAGGTCAAGCTCAATGTAGAGAACTATTATGTCGTACGCAGCGGCTATGCTCATCCGGAAGCGCTATTGAAATTGATCAATTTCTGGACGGAGCTTAATTACGGTGATACAACCCAAGAAAGATTTGACCATTTCCTTGGACCTTTACCTGCTCCAGGGCATCATTATGCGGTGGCAAAGGTATGGAAAGTAGAGAAAAACCTCCAAGCCCATTTGAAAATTATGGAGGCATTCCAGACAGGAAATCATACCATTTTGAACGCTGAAGAAAAAGGTTATTACGATAATATTCTCAAGTACCAGGCAGGGGATAATTCCAAAGCCCAATATGAGAAAGTATTTGGCAGCACAGGCTCTTACGCGGTCATGAATGATTACAAGCAGCGAAATCTATTTAAGATGGATGAATTTTATGGAGCTTCAACAGATGCCATGAATACTCGACTTCTAACGGTGGATCAGTTGGTAGAAGAATATTACACAAAGGCAATAATGGGAGTAGAGTCCCTCGATGGGTTTCAAGCCTTCATCGCCAAGCTGAACAAAATTGGTTTGGATGACGCAACAAGAGAAGTGAATAAGTGGAAATCTGGTAAGCTATAACATGTGAGTAAGGAAGAAGCTGGAAGCGTTCTCGAGATAAGAGGCTCAGCTTCTTTTTTTTGCGTTCACAGCGATTAGGAAGTCGGTAGAGTGCAAGAAATCTCGGAATTTTGAAATCGTTTTCTTTTTGTGCGAAGTGTAAGATGAACTTGTAAGCATTTCGCGATAAACAGAGGGGGAGCAAGCATGATGAAGAAAAATAGGAATGTGTATTCTACAGCAGCAGTCGTACTTTTAAGTGTATCTCTTCTAGCAGGGTGCACGGGTAATGGCAGCAATACGGCTAATAACGGACAGGCAACAAACGGGGGCAGTAATGGGGCTGCAGTAGACAATACGCCCGTAGATCCGACAGCAAAGTTCGATCCTCCTGTTGAACTTACGGTTGGCGTGATGATTGGTGATCCAATTGCCGACGGTTTTACAGAGGAGAAATGGGAAAACAGCGAGTGGATCAAAGCCTATCGCGATGAGCTTGGCATAGAGATCAAGCCGCTATGGTATACCAAAGGTGCTGATGCCGGTAAACAGAAAATAAGCGTAGCGATTGCTTCTGGCGATATTCCGGATTTGCTGGCCGTAAGCCAAGAGCAGCTGGCAACGCTTTCCAAGACCGATATGTATGAGGATTTAACGAATATTTATGATCAATATGCTACACCGCTTACTAAGGAGATTATTACGGAGGAAGGCAATTCTGCATTGGAATCCGCAACCTTTGGCGGCAAGTTGATTGCAATTCCCGGAACAAACTCGGCCATCGACGGCGCTTCCTTCTTGTGGGCCCGTCAAGACTGGTTGGATAAGCTAGGCTTGCAGGTTCCGAAAACGACAGATGAGCTTTATAAAGTAATGAAAGCGTTTGTTGAGCAGGACCCGGACGGCAATGGCAAGAAGGACACAGTGGGCATGATGCTGAACAGAGATTTCTTGATGCCAGGCGTAGCTGAAGCACTTGGTATCTTCAACGCATTTGATGCTTATCCGAAAGCTTGGGTTCGCGGAGCTGATGGCAAGCTTGTATACGGAAGCGCACAGCCGGAAGTGAAGGACGCACTCGTTTATTTGAACAAGCTGTATAAGGAAGGATTGATTGAAAAGGATTTTGGAGCGAAGGATTCAAGCAAAGCTGCTGAACTTGCCGCTTCTGGCCGTGTTGGCATTAATATTGGGGCGATGTGGAATGGGATGTTCCCACTGCAGCAAACAATCGATAATTTTCCGAGTGCCAACTGGCTTGCACATCCGATTGTTTCCAAGGATGACCAACCTGCTAATCCGCAAATTAAGCTGAACGTGGAAAACTATTTTGTTGTACGCAAAGGGTATGAGCATCCGGAAGCTATTATGAAGCTGTTGAATTTCTGGACGGACTTGAATTACGGCGATACGACACAAGCGGAGTTCGATAAATTTATGGGACCTGAGCCTGCTCCCGGCCACCACTATGCGGTTGCAAAAGCATGGAAAGCGCAGAAGAACTTGCAGGCGCATCTTAAAATTGTTGAAGCGTTCAAAACAGGCGATGCCTCTAAGCTGAATGCAGAAGAAAAAGGCTACTATGATAATATCGAGAAGTTTAAAGCGGGTGACAATGCGAATGCTCAATTTGAAAAGGTGTTTGGCGAGACAGGCTCCTTCAAATCGATGAATGAGTACGTAGAAAACAACTTATTTAAAATGGATGAATTTTACGGCGCTTCTACAGATGCGATGAAAAACCGATTGAAAACCATTGAACAAGCAGTAGTAGAGTACTATACGAAAGTGATTATGGGCTCGGATTCGGTAGACAATTTCGAAAAATTTGTTGAGCAGCTAAATAAGCTGGGGTTGGAAGATGTGACGAAGGAAGTTAACGATTGGGACGCAGCTAAGAAATAAATGAAGGCGGAGGGGCAACTCTAGTCCCTCCTTATTTTTATTCAGATGGATGGAGTGTATGCAATTATGGAAATGAAAGGAATCCGCAAACGCCGGTTTTCCACTGGTGCTTATCATATGATGCTTTTGCCAGCGGTCATCCTTGTGCTTATTTACAGCTATGGACCAATCATGGGTATTGCCATCGCGTTTCAGGATTTTGTTCCTTCTCGCGGCTGGTTTGGTTCAGAGTGGATTGGACTCGAAAATTTCAAATATGTGTTTGGGATGCCTGACACGATGAAGGTAATCGGTAATACTTTACTGATTTCGTTTATGAAAATTATCGTAGGCATTATTTTTCCGCTGACGCTTGCCATATTGTTAAATGAAGTGAAAAATGTCTTATTCAAAAGATCGGTTCAAACGATTGTCTATATGCCTTATTTTCTATCTTGGATTATTTTATCAGGCATCCTCATTGATATTCTTTCGCCGTCAGGTGGCATTATAAATAACTTCCTTCAATTTCTGGGTATGGAGCCTATCTATTTTCTCGGTGAAGGGGGCTGGTTCCGTTTCATTATTGTAGCCTCTCATATATGGAAGGAATTAGGTTTTGATACGATTGTTTATCTTGCTGCTATATTGAGCATCGACAAGTCGTTGTATGAAGCAGCAGCCCTTGACGGGGCAGGTCATATGAAGCAAGCCTGGCATATTACACTGCCGGGCATGAGGCCAATTATCGTGCTGCTAAGCGTGCTTAGTCTCGGAAATGTTTTGAATGCCGGCTTCGATCAGGTATTTAATTTATATAGTCCGCAAGTGTATTCCAGCGGGGACATTCTGGATACTTACGTGTTTCGGATCGGGATGGAGCAAATGCAATATGGCGTAGCGACCGCTGTTGGATTATTTAAATCGGTCGTGTCGCTCATCTTTATATGTGTTTCTTATTTGCTGGCCTACAGAATTGCCAACTATCGCATCTTTTAAAGAAAGGGAGGTACTCTCACGATGATCGAACGGCGCACGCCTTCTAGAGTTTTATTTTTGTACGCGAATTATGCTTTTTTGACGCTATTTTCACTAACTTGCCTCTTCCCTATCCTTCATATGGCGGCGATGTCGCTGAGCAGCAACTCAGCAGTCACGGCTGGTTGGGTGACGATTTGGCCAGTTGGCTTTAACCTCGATTCATACAAATATATATTTGGTAATCATATCTTTCTACAGACGGTGATTGTCTCTTTTGAGCGTTTGTTTCTAGGCGTATCGATTAGCCTCATTCTTACCGTACTGGCTGCTTATCCATTATCTAAGTCAAACTTGAAATTCCGTTCGAGAACGATTTATTCCTGGTATTTTGTTATCACGATGATCTTCAATGGCGGATTAATCCCGACCTTTATGGTTGTCAAAGAGACTGGTCTTATGGATTCCATTTGGGCACTTGTTATTCCTTCAGCAGTAAATGTATTCAATATCGTGCTCATGCTCAATTTCTTCCGTACGCAGCCGATTGAGCTGGAAGAATCTGCTCAAATGGACGGAGCTGGTGTATGGCGGACGCTTTGGAGCATCTATTTGCCGATCTCGAAGCCTTCCTTGGCTACGATCGCATTGTTTACAATCATTTTTCATTGGAATTCTTGGTTTGATGGCATGATTTATATGAATTCACCTTCTAATTACCCGTTGCAAACGTATTTAAGAACGGTCATCGTCGCTAGAGATTTAACGAATATGAATGCAAGCGATCTCTCGTTAATCGCCAATATTTCAAATCGGACGGTGCTTGCAGCACAGCTATTTGTTTCCATGCTGCCAGTCCTTTGCATTTATCCTTTCCTGCAAAAATATTTTGTTAAAGGTCTTGTTCTGGGAAGCGTGAAAGGTTAGCCAATTTTGTAACGATAGAGGTGCGAGATGAAACGGGATGAATTGAAAGCATCATTCCAGAATCCGGGTATCGATTACCGATCGGTACCTTTCTGGGCTTGGAACGATGAGCTGAAGCAGGAGGAATTGGACCGTCAAATTGAGGGGTTTCATGCGCAGGGGATGGGCGGATTTATGATGCACGTCCGAGAGGGACTCGAGACGCCTTATCTCAGTGAAATGTTTATGGATCGTGTAAAAGAGTGCGTCGCCAAAGCGAAGGAGATCGGTCTTAAAGCATGGCTTTATGATGAGGATCGATATTCCTCTGGTATGGGAGGAGGGATGGTTCCACGGCTTGGCGGTGACGCAGTGCGGGCTAAGGCACTGACACTTCATATATGCCGGGATTATCGTCCAGGCGCTAACCTCCGTTTTGTTTACCGAGCCGTCATCAAGGGAAATCATCTTTACTCGCTGGTACAACTATCCATAGATGAACCAAGCGAGTATCTTGAAGCTGCTAACGAGGTTTATCTTGTATTCGAACAACGGATTGCTGCCAAAAATGACTGGTGCCATGGCGATACGTATACAGATTTGATGAATCCCGAAACGACCCGATTGTTTATTGAGGCCAATTATGAGCCTTATCGCCAAGCTGTTGGAAAAGAGTTCGGCAAGACGATTCCTGGTATTTTTACAGATGAGCCCACGGTTAAAGGTTTTTCAGAACGTTTAAATGACCCGGAGCTGACCTGGATGACTTGGAGTGAAGTGATAGAGCAATCGTTTGAACATCGAAGAGGATATCCAATCGGAAGCCTGCTTCCCTATCTTTTTTTTCAGGGAGAGGGCTCGGAGCAGATCAGACATGATTACTGGCTCACGATAACGGAAACGTTCAGCGAATCGTATACGAAGCAAATTGGCGCTTGGTGCAGAGAGCAGGGAATCCAATTCACTGGACATTTCCATTCGGAGAGCAGTCTAATCGGTTCCACTTTGAACAGTGGTGCAGTAATGCCGCATTATAGGTATTTGGACATTCCCGGTGTCGATACCTTATGCGAGCAAACGGATGAGCATCTTACGATGAAACAGGCATCCAGCGTTGCAAATCAACTTGGGAAAAAGAGAGTCATAACCGAAACGTATGGCGTAACGGGTTGGGATCTCACCTTTGAGACACGTAGATGGATTGGCGATTGGCAATTTGCGCTGGGTGTCAATGTACTGACGCATCATCTTTCCTGGTATTCGCTGCGCGGCTGCCGGAAGCGCGATTATCCGCCATCCTTTAATTATCATACGAACTGGTGGGAGCACAACCGCGGCATGGAGGATTATTATGCCAGATTAAGCGCCGTGCTGAGTGAAGGCAAGCTTACTCGTGATCTATTGGTTATTCATCCCTCTACATCGGTGTGGACGAGGCTAGGGTATGACGTGAAGATAACCGATTGGAAAAACAGTGCCGGCAACGAGCAGGAGCTTCAAAAATATGACCGTGATTTCAACCTATTCGTGAATCGGCTTGTCCAGCTTCACCATGATTATGATCTAGGCGATGAACTAATCATGAAGGAATTCGGCAAGGTGCAGGGGGACAGCATCGTTGTGGGCGAGGCCATGTACAGCTATGTTGTGCTGCCTTCACTAACGAATTTATTATCCTCTACCTTGGAGTTGCTGCTTGAGTTTATGAGTCATGGTGGTAAAGTAGCTTCCTACGGTGAGCAGCCTTCGCTAATTGATGGCAAGACATCAGACAAGCTGGCTGCGCTGCTGCTACACGAAAGATTTACGCAAGCAGCCGATTTGAAAGAACTGGAGAGGCTGCTCGATAATGAGACAAAGCGTTCTCTCCGTATTCAAGAGCATCCTGGATCGGAAGCCCCATTCTTTATTCATATGCATCGTTCACTTGAGGGGCAATCGATTGCGTTCATCGTCAATAATGATCGTGAAAGAGGCTCTGAGGTTCAAATTATACTAGAAGGCGGCAGCTACTTGCAGGAGTGGGATGCTTGGACAGGTGAGATTAAAACGATTGAAACCGAAGCGACAGAGCATGGGGTCAGCTTTCGAGCTTCATTTGGTCCTGCTGACTCGAAGCTGTTTGTATTATTTTCGAATAAGCCGGAAGATGAAGCCGGGCAGATAAAGATATTTCCAGCAGGAAAGACAGACCTTCATTTGGAGCCTATAGGCTTCCAGCGCACAGCGCCCAATGCTTTGATATTGGATCAATGCCAGTATCGTTTTGGAGAAGAGGTATGGACAGAGACGATGGAGGTTTGGAAGGCTCAGCGCCTAATTCGGGAACGTCTGGGGATGCGGCAGGTGTTTCATTCCGGTAATTTACAGCGCTATTTCTGGATTCATGAGCCGCATTCGGGGAATGGAACTCCTATTTCGCTACGGTTTACCTTTAACGTAAACGATTTGCCGAGCAGCGATGTGTTTTTTGTGTTTGAGGATGCGGAACGCTTCAGCTTTACTCTTAACGGAAAGGAAGTGCCTGCGAAAGCCGAGGGTTATTATTTGGACGTCAGCATGAAGAAGCTTAAGCTGCCTGCACTGACTGTTGGAATTAACACAATAGACATTCAAATTTCGTATCAAAATGATATGGAGCTTGAGAATGGATACCTCATCGGCGACTTTGCTGTTAATGAGCATCGAGAGCTGATAAATGAACCATTAAAACTAACGTATGGAGATTGGCGCAGCCAAGGCTATCCTTATTATTGCGGAAGCATGAATTACCTCTTCGAGATGGAACATCCGCCGGAGCATAGCACAGGATGCAGGCTCGAGCTTGGCCAGTACCAGGCTGTTTTGCTGGAAGTAAAGGTGAATGAATCCGCAAGCAAAACGGTTCCTTGGCGAAGCGAAGCGTTCATAGAGCTGGATACCATACTGAAGCCAGGCTTAAATGCTATAGCCATTAAAGTCGTGGGCAGTCCTCGCAATTTGTTTGGGCCGCTCCACCTTGCTGATCCTCGGCCTAGCTGGATGGATTGGTGGTCATTTCATCCGGAGGAGGGCGAATATACGCCCGAGTACCAGGGCAAGCCTTATGGACTTATGGAACCGCCAAAATTAAAGTATGGTCTTAAGTAAATATCAGGAGAGTGAACATCATTCGGCCTATTCATTTGCAAATTAAAAACTATGACTCCCCTCTTGCGATCGATACGGATTGTCCGATATTTGCTTGGCAGCTGGAAAGCAAAGATCACGGAGAACAGCAAGCATATTATCGTATAGTGGTTGCTGAATCGGAGGAGGCCTTGTTAGCGGAAACAGAATTATGCTGGGATAGCGGCAAAGTGAGCTCCACCGAGCAGTTGAATATACATTACGCGGGGCAGCCGCTCCAGAGTCTAACTGTTTATTATTGGAAAGTAGCCGTTTGGAATCAGGCGGGCAAGCAGGCATGGAGCGAGCAGCAGCTACTGTTGACAGGCTATTTGCATGTAACGGAATGGAAGGCAAAGTGGATCGGCAGCGGAAGAAAGCAGCCTTTCTATGCCCGTCATGAATTTCAAATATTAAATAAAGTAAAACGGGCTTATGCTGTCGTTTCAGGGTTGGGTCATTTTAAGTTGTTTATGAATGGCAGCAAAGTAGGCAACCATGAAATGGACCCTGGCTGGACGAATTATCACCAGTCCGTGCAATATGTGTGCTTTGATGTAAAGGATCATATCTGCATGGGAACCAATGTCATTGGCTTATCGGTCGGCAATGGCTTTTATGCGGGAGATGCGGGCGGAAGACATTTCTACACGATAGGAAAAGGGTATGAAGCATTCGGAGAGAACCTGCTTGCCATTGGAGAATGGCATATTGAGTACGAGGATGGCTCCAAAGCGCTAATCCTTACGGAAGCAGACCGCTGGAAGGTTAGAGATAGCGCAACGATGCTTGCGAATGTGTACGGATCTGAAAATTTTGATGCAAGACGTTACCCGGTCGGCTGGTATGAGGCTCCGTTTGATGCTGCAGAATGGGAGCAGGCAGTGGTGTTGGCAGCTCCATCAGGCAGATTGGTTCGCCAAAATCAGCCACCAATAACCGTGCGAAAAATATATGACACCATTGGAATTGAGGAGCCGCTTGAACAGGTATATGTCTACGATCTTGGACAAAACATGTCCGGCATGTTTGAGATCCATGTGAGCGGACCGGCAGGCAGCAAAGTGACGATCAAGCCGGGTGAGTTGCGAAATAAAGATAATACGGTTGCAACGCCTTGGGATATTGTTACTTTTTCTGAATACATCCTTGCCGGCACGGGTGAGATCGAGGTATGGAAGCCTGACTTTTCCTGCTACGGGGCCAGATGGGTGCAAATCGAAGGCTGTACGCGTGATGGTGGAGACCCTGCCAAGCCTGTCATACACGATGTCAAAGGTTACTTTGTCACTTCTGCCGCGAAAAATGTGGGCGAGTTGGAGGCGGATGATCCGCGCATCACACAGCTTGCCAAAATTATCATTAAAGCAATCGAGAGTAATTTACAGAGCGTACATTCGGATTGTCCGACGATTGAGAAGCTGGGCTGGGTAGAGACGGCCAGTCTGATGGGACCCTCCATTATGTATGTTAAGCAGGTGGAAGAGCTCTGGCTGAAAATAATGCGCGACATGATGGAGGCTCAGACAGAGGAAGGGCTCATTCCTGATATCGCTCCTGAGTATTCCAGGTTTGAAGAGGGGTTCCGTGATTCCATCGCATGGGGAAGCGCGATCATCCTCGTGCCAGAGCTGCTGTTGCAGACATACGGGAATAAGACCGCTATAGAAGAGGCATATCCGGCTATGAAAGCTTATATGGCTTACTTGCATACCAGAGAGATTCATGGCGGATTCATTGGACATGGATTAGGCGATTGGGGCATTGCACCGCAGACAGGCGGTGATTATGTTGAAAACGTGGAAACCGCCTTCTATTACGAAGCCTTCCGTTTGATGGCAAAATATGCTTTAATGCTGGGATATAACGAGGAGCATACGTATTATGCTGCCGAGGCGGAGCGAACTAAACAGCTTTATAATGAGCGTCTGCTTAAACCAGTTCCAGGTCAAAACCGCTACGCCTATTGCAAGCTGAACGGCGAATATGATCCAGAGAACCAGGTCATGCAGGCGATGCCGCTTTATTTTAGCTTGGTTCCGGAGGAGAAGCTTGCTGATATTGAAGTCGCATTGCTTCAGGCGACAGCCAGCCATCAGCTGCGCTCGGGAGAGATTGGGCTTCGTTATTTATTTGGCGCATTAGCCAAAATAAATCGAAACGATATCGTATTCGATATGATGATGCAGCCGGAGCATCCGAGTTATATCCGGTTTGTGGAGCAGGGCGAGACGGCTTTGCCTGAATTTTGGACGGACGATTCTAGGTCACGCAATCATGATATGATGGGCCACATCTTAGAGTGGCTATATAAGCATATGCTTGGTATCTCATCGATAAAAGACGCTTATCAAGAAATTGGGATCGCGCCGATTTATTTTGATAAGGTGCGTTTTGTGCGAGGAAGCTATCATTCCGTTAGAGGTATCATCCAAGTCGATTTCTCGCATGGGCAAGATGGAGTGAGATTACAGGTAAGTCTGCCTCCTAACACCATAGGTCAAGTTAAGATTCCACTTGCTTCAGCGAATGCCAAGGTATTAGAGGCTGGGCAGGAAAGGGAGTTCGATCCTGAATGGGAGAATGGCCAGCCTTATGGGGTAATTAAAATCAGCTCTGGCAGCTATAATTTCTATTCCCCGAAAGAATAAGTAGGCTTGCTTAGAACTGAACTGATCCCTGTTTATGAGACGGAGATCAAAAAACCTTTTCGTACTAAATAGCCAAGTGAAGCTTCTATAACAAGTATAGTGTTGTAAATAGTAAAGTACCTTAGAACTGCTAAAAAGACAGATAGATTCCAGGCCTTTTTGGAAACTGTCTGTTTCTTTCTTTTTTATCGTGGCTATATATCCATCAATATTCTTTTCGTTCCAAGGATACCCTCTATCTTTACTTTTTAGCACTAATGTAATTATATTCTTAACAAGAATAATGCTTTTTCAACTCGGGATGGACCCGATCATTATCTTACGTACAAATGGAATTATTGTCCTTCTTTGAATGTGCTATGTTGCTTAATTAAATTATGATAAATTCACTCTAATTCAGTTATTTGTATGTTTATGTGTCTTATAAAGGCCTCAAACGAGATTCGAACCAAGATCCCGTCGTCTAAACTTTAGGAACCGTTCAGGCTTACAATACTACTATGGTTAGGCTTTCTTGTTGGCTACAAGAAACTCGTAACATTTTATACATAAGGGATATAACTGCAAACGATCTTCAATTGTTCTTAGGAACTCTACGACATCCTCAAAAAATTGAAAAGAGTACCAAAAATCATCCTAAAGCCGGCAAAGTATTTGAGGGAAGTTCTTCAGAAACGAAACAATTTGGCTGAAGAAGCGTTATTTATTTCCTTGAAACGAGGACAAAGACTTACTAGAAGAGCAATTGAGCTTATTATTGAAGAAATTGCACGTGACGCGGGAGTAAAAGCAAATAATTTAAAGGTCACACCTCATAAGCTAAGGCATACTTGTGCTGCGGTATTATATAATGATGGTGAAGGAGCAGATCTTTTGGCAATAGCAGATTTATTAGGTCATGCAGACCCTAAAACTACAACTATTTACACCAAGGTAAGCACCGAGAAAATGAGAAATATCATTATTTCAAATCCATTAGAAACTACATAATAAATAAACAGATTAATAAACAGATAGGATGTTTAACGATTCAGACTATGTTATCATTGTGTCATTTTATCTAAAGGGGTAAAGTTGCTATCAATATAGGGATAAACTTTGTGTCACTGGACATCACTGGACAAATGGACCGATAAACCCGCGTGGTTACGCGGATTCTCACAGACATCTTCACAAAACCCGTATTTCTTTTAGTTTAATTCCAATGATTTTTTGCTGTATAAATATAATATTTTTATATATTGTGACACAATTTATTTAAAAATCGAAAAAACAGGTGAAGATATGGAGGATCCGCTCTCCATCGGCACCATCGGGCTGATCAAAGCCATTGAGAGCTACCGCGCGTACAGAGGCACGAAGCTGGCTACTTTGCTACCCGCTGTATCGAGAACGAAATCCTGATGCATTTAAAAAACAAAAAGGACGTATCCCTGCATGACCCTATAGGGACGGACAAGGAAGGTAATGAGATTACGTTAATCGATATCCTCGGCTCAGAGGCAGATGATGTGATCAAAGAGTTGGATCTGAAGATCGAGAAGAGCAAGATTTACCTCAATCTGGATATTCTGGACGACCGGGAGAAAGAAGTCGTAGTGGGCCGCTTCGGCCTGGACACCGGCAGGGAAGAGCGGACGCAGCGGGAGATTACGAAGGAGCTGGGGATCTCGCGGAGTTATGTACCTGTTAAACCTTATTTCTTTCAAAATAAGTTCACATCATTTTTTTCGCTTTAATCAGGCGAGCGCTCTCCCGTTATATTGGGAAAGCGCTCGCCGTATTAACACGTTTTTCTATTAACTACCGTATTACCAAGGCAGCTCTGTGTCCATATGAAAGAACTTGCCTGTCGGTCCGTCCGAAGGTAACGTGGCAAGCATTACGCTTGTCTTACCGCCATCTTCAAGATCCATATCAGCGTATTTTCCGCCCAGTGGAGTCTTCACCCAACCAGGGTAAGCAGAATTCACTTTAATTGGTGTATCCTTCAGCTCATGTGCAAGATGGGTCGTAAAGGTATTCATTGCCGCCTTCGAGGCATCGTAAGCAAGAAGCTTGACATCATAAATTTGAGCAGCGGGATCGGAATGGAGTGTATTCGATCCAAGCGCACTGGATACATTAACAATTCTTCCGGCTGGCGCTTTGCGAATCAACGGCAGCAGTAGCTGAGTTAATTCAACCATGCTGAAGAAATTGGCATCGAAGGTTTCACGCATAACGACCGGAGAAACGGTACTTGTTTCATTAATGGGTGCAAGATCTTCAATCTCTATCTGTATCCCAGCATTATTAATCAACATATCAAGCTTACCGTACCGCTGTTCAAAAAAATTGTAGGCAACTTGAAGGTCTTCGGCTAGATTGACGTCCAATTTGATATTCTCCGCTTGGATTCCCTCCGAACGAAGTGTATCCACAGCAACCTTCCCTTTCTCCAAATCGCGTGACCCAATAACGACAGTGGCTCCAAGCTTACCTAATTGACGTGCCGTTTCCAATCCAATGCCACGATTTCCTCCAGTTATAAAAGCAACTTTGCCGTCCATGTTTATAGTCATTTTTAAATTCTCCTTTAAGATTTATTTTATACAGTCCTTTGACTTAGCCTTGATGATTTTAGGATTGGCATCATACCTAAAATTAATGCCGCTTTAGATTTAAATCGAGAACGATCGTTCTAATTATGCTAAAAAATTTATCCCAGGACTGCTAAAGTTGTATTAATAATGCTTTCCAGCTTTTCTTTGTCTTCTGTCGTTTTAATCATTACACGCAATCCCACCTAAGCATTATGCAGATAGAGGGAAAGGCTCACAGCATCATAATGTTCGGGAATTTCTCCCGTTTTCTGAACTGAACGCTCACCTGCAAATCATACAACAATTGCTCTGAAGCAAAAAAACTGCTCATGAATTTAAACTGCCACTTCTGGATCGAGCAGTGACAGTTCAACGGCCGAATTTACCGTTAAACAGCCCTTGGGTTGATTCTCTTCACAACTGACTATCATTTCAAACAACTGCTGGATAGCCTCTTTGGCAGAATTTGAGCGATGAATGCGATTCGTAATATTTGAATTCAAAGTCAAAGTATATCGGTTCAAGACATCCATAAATAACTGATGCTTGTCTACGAACGTATCATAAAAGCTTCTTCTGTGAATACCCATGCCCTGGACAAGCCCCTGTATGGAGGTTTTTTCGTAGCCTTGACGCCAGAATAAGTCCATTGCCTTGTCTAATACCACGTTGATTTCAAACTCTTTGCTTCTCGCCATGATCATTCTCACGCCCTTTTGCTGCCCCACCTCCTGTCTGCAAATTCATATTATCATATTGAGAACGATAGGTAAAGTATTGTTTTGAATTGAGCTGCAGCCCGCAGCAATGGGGTTTATGTGTACATTACGGATTGCACGGTGAAGAAAATCGTTTCCATTTAATCGACCAATGCAGATGATATTGTTAAGGAAGTCTATCTGAAGATCGAGAAGAGCAAGATTTACCGCAATCTCGACATTCTGGATGACCGGGGGAAGGAAGTTGTAGTGGGCGGTTTGGCTTGGACACCGGCGGGGAAGAGCGGACGCAGGGGGAGATTGCGAAGGAGCTGGGGATCTCGCGGAGTTATGTGTCGCGGATTGAGAAAAGAGCACTGATGAAGCTGTATCATGAGTTTTATAAGGTGAAGCGGTAAGAAATGAAATGATAATTACAAAGTAGTATTTTAAAATAAAAACGTTAAAAAACGACTTGTCTGCGGATAAGTTGCTTTTGTTTTTTAGGTGAACCCCTGATGAATGCGGATTAGTATATCCAACTGCTATATCTCTACGAAAAAAAGGGATTCACGATGAAGTTGGAATTCGACGAAGCTCCAAAAAGGGTTTGGACATTCTTGGTTTTAGAGAGAGTTCTTTTGCGGTTTTTTTGAATCCAACTAGAGGTTTGGATTCAGAGACCCTGTTTGATTAAACTCCAGATGCGTTCAAACCTGTCCTGGTAGTCTGGTAAATTCCAGGATTCTTTGAAGGACGGGAGGCTAAACACCGCAAACGCGGAGAGAATCGCTTCTGCCCGTTCCAAGTGGGGATCGTGATAGTCCATTAAGCCGTCAATAATTTGGTAGGAATCCCAGAGAACGTCACGTAATACCAGTGGATTGCTGTCAACATATTGCGTATTCAAGGCGAACATTTTGGCATTCTCGTTATAGGCACGTTTTTTTGCGTTAGCAAATGCCCAAAGCCAATCGTGGAGCAATTCCTGTGGATTAGCCATATTAGTCATGTCTATTTTGATTTGTTCTGAAATCATCCGGTTGAACCAGCTCTTCGACACGGCTGCCCAGAGCTCTTGCTTATTTTTAAAGTGTTTATAAAGCGCTGCGTGGGTGATACTTAATTCATCCGCAATTTGTGAGAGGGTCACTTCGGATTTTTCCGTGCGTTCAATTAATGTCTCCGCTGTTTCAATAATGAGCTCTTGTGTGATTTTAGCCACTGTGCTGCCAACCCTTCTTTCTTCAATAAATCCCCAATAATCGTTTATACACCTGCCTGTATTTTATCATATAAAACAATGAGTAACAATTGTTGACTTTTGTAACCTCTGGCATTATGCTTGTCACATAAGTTACAAAAACAAATAAATGTTACTTATTATTCAGCGCATAGGAGGCTATTAATTATGAAAGCAGCACAGATTACCAAATATTCAAAAAAATTCATAGTAGAAGTCAATGATATTCCAGTCCCGGAAATAAGTGATAACGAAGTCTTGGTCAAGGTGAAAGCAGCGGCGGTTAATCATTTGGAATTGCTCATTGGTACCGGGAGCGTGAAGCTGATCCAGGATTATGAGTTCCCGTTGGTACTGGGTAACGAGCTGACAGGTGTTATAGAAAAGGTTGGTAAGAACGTCCAGGGATTTAAAGTTGGCGATGCAATTTACTCACGCCTGCCACTACAAAAAATCGGTGCCTTTGCGGAATACGCGGCGATTCATGCGGATGCCATCGGGCACTTGCCCGCTAATCTCGATTTTGTGACCGGTGCTGCTGCGCCATTAACAGGATTGACTGCTTATCAAGGTTTGCATGAAGAATTGGCTGCCAAAGCTGGCGAAAGCGTGTTTATTCCCGGGGGTTCTGGTTCATTTGGCCAAATGGCCATTCCTATCGCCAAAAGCATGGGGCTGAGGGTCATCGTTAGTGGAAATCCGCAAGCGCGTGAACGGACAATGGCGACTGGAGCAGACCAATATATTGATTACACGACTGAGAATTATTGGGAGCAGCTTAGTAATGTAGATTATGTGATGGATACGTTGGGACCAAGCGAATTTGATCATGAACTTTCCATTATTAAAGCAGGAGGTCGCCTTCTTTCTCTGCGGACCGGACCTAACAAACGTTTCGCCGAGCATATGGGCTTGCCAGGTTGGAAACAAAAGCTCTTCACCATTGCCGGGGCTAAGTATGATCACAAAGCGAAGAAAAAGAAGATTCAATATCATTTCATTTTTGTTCGCAGTGATGGCGAACAATTAAAGAAAATTACGAAGATTATTGAAGATAACGGGATTGTACCAGCGGTGGACCCGACTGAATTCCACATTGAAGATATTAATGAGGCTCTGAAGCTTGTTGCGACTGGTCATCCTAAAGGAAAAGTCATTATCCGATTTTAAGGGGAGCACCTAATGAAAGCTGCACAAATTTCTAGATATTCCAAAACACTTGAAGTGGAAATCAACTCAGTCGATGTTCCATCAATCACATCAACTCAGGTTCTGATCAAGACTAAGGCAGCCGGTGTTGATCCACACCTTGTCTTGGCGATTACAGGAAAAGTTAAGTTGTTCGATCATTACAACTTTCCATTGACTCTAGGCAACGAGTTGGCTGGAGTTGTGGTTGAAGTCGGTACCGGTGTCCAAAATTTCAAAACAGGTGATTTCGTGTACACTATGCCACCGCTAGATACAATGGGAGCGTTCGCTGAATATGTCGCAGTAGATGCATCTATTGTGGCTAAAATACCAGCTAATTATTCCTTTACAGAAGCAGCAGCCGTACCATTGTCTGCTTTGACGATCATCCAAGCACTAGATATTTTAGATGCTCAACAAGGCAGTAAATTATTTGTCTCTGGAGGTACGGGGGGCTTTGGACAGATTGCCATACCTTACGCGAAGTCACAAGGACTGTTTGTGACCGTCAGTGGTAGTGGATCAGCGCGTGATTTGGCCAATCGACTCGGTGCAGATGAGTTTATCGACTATGAAACGCAGGATTATACTCACATACTGAGAGGCTATGATTATGTTATTGATACCCGGGGCGCCAGTGAAATTAGTAAACAAATTAAAATATTAAAGCCCGGTGGTAAATTATTGTCGTTAAATGCTGGTCCCAATGCCCGTTTCGCTAAACGAAGCGCAGACTTGTCAACGGCGAAGAAGATTCTTTTCAGTTTACTGGGGTTGCCTTTTGATGGGCTAGCGAAATGGCATAATAAAAGTTATGATTTCATATACGTTCAACCAAGTGGCAAGCAATTAGCAGCTTTCACACAGTATCTTGAAAAAGCAAAATCTAAGCCGGTAATTGATTCTGAGTACCCCTTTGATCAAGTGAATGCCGCAATTACTAAAATTGCGACAGGCCATAGTCAAGGGAAAGTCATATTGAAAGTAGATGATGAAGAATGAAATTGAATAATAGAACGATACTGGTGACAGGCGGCACGTCTGGAATTGGCTCTGCTTTTGCAAAACGTTTTCATGAGATGGGAAACACAGTGATCATCACAGGGCGCTCACAAAAACGCATTGATCAAGCAGTAAAGAACAATCCTGGAATCATTGGGATGGTAGCTGATGTTAGTGATGCTAAAAGCGTTGAGCAACTTGCCAAAGAATTAGCTAAACATTATCCCAAACTGGATATTGTTTTCAATAATGCTGGTATCATAAACGAGTTTGACTTATTCGATGAAAGTATTACCTACGAGTATCTTATTTCAGAAATCAACACAAACTTGAATGGTACAATATATGTGACCAAGGCTTTGTTGCCACTATTAGCCAAACAAAGAGAGGCAATGATTGTTAACGTTACTTCACTACTTGCTAATATTACAGTAGCCAACGCACCGACTTATTCTGCAACGAAGGCTGGCATACACATGTTCAGTGATGCATTACGTGAGCAAATCCGTTACAAAGGAAAAAATATTCATGTGATGGAGCTTTGTCCACCAGTTATTTCTGAAACCAATCTCACGGACACTTATGATGAAGGATTGATGAATAAATTGATCTCTTTCCCCTTAACAAAGCTTGTTAATGTTGGTATTAAAGGCATGTTGAGAAATAAACTACGCGTGAACGTAGGTTTTACCAAAGTTATGCGCTTTTCAATGAAGTTCGCCCCGGATTTTATCACGCATACTTGGGGTCAAATGATTCTTAAGCAAAGTAATAAGAAAAACTAATCTTATACATTTTTTACGGACTATAGTTCGTTTTCATTGTTTGTGATATTGAATGGATTAGCAATAACATTTTTATTCTTTACCGATCGTTCTCAATATGTTATATTGAATACGGGAGGAGGGAACCAGAATGGCACGTTACAAAGAATTTGAAGAAAATGTAGTACTAGATAAGGCAATGAAGCTCTTTTGGGAACAAGGCTATGAAAAGACATCAATGACGGATCTAGTTGAGCATATGGGTATCCATCGGAGAAGTTTGTATGACACCTTTGGCGACAAACATACGTTGTTTCTGAAAGCAATGGATCGATTTCGAACTAAAGTAAATAGCGAGCTTGCAGGAGTAGTTAAAGGCTCTGAGACGGCTGTTGAGGCTCTTCAATTGATTATTAGTTACATGATATATGGGAATGAAGATTCACCTTCTGGTTGTTTAATGGTGAATTCTGCCGTGGAATTAGCTATGCGCGATGTAGATGTGGATTCAAAGGCCACTGAATCATTTACACTAGCAGAGCAACTGTTCAAGGATATTATTTTGTGGGGACAGGAGAATGGAGAATTAAACCTAGATTATGATGCCTCAGTACTGGCAGAACATCTGAATGTGGTGGGTATTGGGTTGAGGGCAATGGCGAGAACTTCCATTCCTAAAGAGAACCTGCAACGTACAGCCAACATCTCTATAAAACTTTTAACTAAATAGTTATAGGTTAATTGTCCTTTATGTATCAATGTTTATAATTTTTAGAGTTTATAATTTTTAGAATGATCGTTTTAATATATTGAACCAACAAAGTTTTCTTCTTGAAGAGACCCTTCTTTTTACCAAATATAGAATGATCATTCTTGTATTATAAAACATATCCCTCCATCTAATAAGAAATTGTATCTTCGTAATGAGAAGAATCCAGAAAATGTTGTTTTGGAATTGGAATACTATACTACAAAATAAAAAGGAGTAATAAAAATGAAAATTTCTGAACAAGTCGCATTTGTCACTGGTGCCAACCGAGGTCTTGGTCGATATCTAACGCTAGAACTTCTGTCCAGAGGAGCAAAAGTTTATGCAGCAGCAAGAAATCCAGAATCTATTGATATCCCAGGTGTAATCCCCGTGAAACTGGATATTACTAATCCTCAAGAGGTGATTGAAGCTGCTAAGATCGCTCAGGATGTAACACTTCTAATAAACAATGCGGGGTCGTCAACAGGTGCTTCTTTACTTGAAGGAGATCTAGATCAAATACACTTAGAATTTAACACGCATTTCTTTGGTACTCTTTCTATGGTTCGTTCTTTTGCACCACTTATAACTAAAAATGGCGGTGGTTCGATTCTGAATATTCTTTCCTTATTGTCTTGGTACAGTTCGGGTACTGTGGGCGCTTATACGGCTGCAAAAGCTGCAGAATGGGCATTGACGAACGACCTACGTTTAAATCTCCACTCTCAAAATATTCGAGTAGCGGGGTTACATGTGGGCTATATGGAGACAGACATGACATCGGGCTTAGAAGTTCCCAAAGTTAACCCCTTGGACGTTGCAAAAGCAGCGATTGATGGTATAGAATCTGACAATTTTGAAATTATTGCGGATGATGCTAGTCGTCAAGTACAAGGTGGACTTGCCGGTGGTGTAGCTGCACTATACCCCCAACTTTCCTAAAATAAGGGGCAGTAATAATAAGGAATTTCACTTAAAAACAGAACAAAGGAGACAATAAAAATGATAATTTCTGAACAAGTCGCATTTGTTACTGGAGCAAACCGGGGATTTGGCCGCCATCTTGCCCTTGAACTTCTAGCAAGAGGGGCGAAAGTGTATGCAGGTGCAAGAAACCCGGAGACTATTGATATTCCAGGTGTTACACCAGTTAAGTTGGATATTACCAACCCTCAAGAAGTTGCAGCTGCTGCTATGATCGCTCAGGATGTTACCGTGCTAATTAACAATGCAGGCTCATCAACAGGGGCGTCTTTACTAGACGGTGATTCTGAAAAAATAGGTTTGGAATTTAATACACACTTTTTCGGTACACTGTCCATGGTTCGGGAATTTGCACCGATCATAGAGAAAAACGGGGGAGGATCAATTTTGAATATTCTTTCCGGATTATCATGGTTTAGTTCGGGAACTTTAGGCGCGTATACGGCTGCAAAGGCTGCAGAGTGGGCATTAACGAATGATTTACGATTAAATTTATATCCACGCAATGTAAGAGTAGCTGGTCTACATGTTGGCTTTATGGAGACAGACATGACTGCCAACGTAGACATGCCTAAATCCAATCCTGCAGATATCGCGAAAATAGCTATTGACGGTATAGAATCTGGCAGCTTTGAAATTATCGCAGATGAAATTAGTCGTAAGCTACAAGGTGCACTTGCAGGTGGGGTATCAGCGTTATACCCACAACTTTCTAAATAAAAAACTAATTTAAACTACAGAGGAGTTGTTTGAAATGAGTAAATTGTGGACTAAAACAAAAATCGGAAAAATGGAATTGCCTCATCGTTTAGCTATGGCACCAATGACACGTAGCAGAGCAGAAGAGGACGGTACACCAGGTGAACTAAGCTCCCTTTACTATGCTCAAAGAGCATCTATGGGGTTAATCATTAGTGAAGGCACACAACCTTCTGATGATGGGCAAGGTTACTTGAATTCACCTGGTATCTATACTGAAAAGCATATAGAAGGTTGGAATAAGATTACGAATGCAGTGCATAAAGCTGATGGTTATATATTTATCCAATTAATGCATGTGGGCCGCATGTCGCATCCAGATAATACACCCCATCATCGTCAACCTGTTGCTCCATCTGCAATCGCGCCAGGTGTGGAGATGTTCACCGCTAAAGGAATGCAGGATATCCCGGTTCCGCGGGAGTTAAGTAAAGAGGATATTCAAACAACCATTGCTGATTTCCGAAAAGCAGCAGCAGCGGCTATAAAAGCAGGAGCAGATGGCGTCGAAATTCATGGAGCGAATGGTTATCTGATTAATCAGTTTCTTGGAGAGAATTCAAATACACGGACAGACGAATATGGAGGCTCTATAGAAAATCGTAGTCGCTTCGCGATCGAAGTAGCGAAAGCTATTATCGAAGAAATTGGAGCAGAAAGAACCGGCTTCCGTATTTCGCCAGGAACACCTCTTGGAGGAATACAAGATGGGGAACAAGGTCCTGAACTTTATCTCCACCTCGTAAAGGAATTAGCTCAATTGGATTTAGCTTACCTTCATGTCATGCATCTTGGAAATGAGAAGCTTCTCCAAGACATTCGCACAAACTGGACAAACGCATTATTGGTCAACAGAGCAGGGCGTGCTATTGATGATATTAGTGTAGATATTGATAGTGGCACAGCTGATCTGGTACCCGTTGGTGTATGGTCTTTGGCTAATCCAGATTTTGTGGAACGTCTCAAAGTAGGGTTCCCTTTAAATGAAGTTGATCGTAATACTTTATATGCTGGTACCGGAAGTAAGGGTTATACAGATTATCCTACGATGGATGAAGTGAAAGCTCAAAGGCAGTAACACAGCAGTAAGAACATAAATACCACATGGCGTGCCACTGTAATGGCACGCCATGTGGTATTGTAGATGTCGGGGGACAAGAACATATTCCCATTGAAAGTCACTAATTTAGCGGCTTTTTTTGTTTTATCGCAAGTTCGTGTCCCGAGCCAAGGACAAGAACTTGTACCGATTGCCGTAATGGAAAAGATTATAGTCCGATTACCGATTAGGCATATGTCTAATCGATTTTCGCCAGCTAATTCATTTAGCTGACGGTCAGGATAGCGTAACTATGGCGATTTGAAAAACTGGAACCGCAATCAATATACTCATTTTGAGCATCGGTAATTGCCAGTTTTGAGTATACTCTAAAGATTTTCTACTTTCATGTCCCGGAATAAGGTTGAATAAGTGCGTCATCTATGCCCTGCTTTTTTCGCGAGGTTAATAGAATGTGACGTAATGAGGAGAAAGGTTTTGAGATAAATTGGCTTCCTTTGAATATTTTTCCAAAATCTTGCGGATTCCCCTGTTTGTGTACTTTTTCTTCCATGAGGACTCAAACAAATAGGCCGCTTGCTTATTTTTCATAGTATCAGCGTGCATGGCCAGCAACTCTTTGAAATTATGAGGAAATGGAACAATGCGGTCTTTTTTAGTCCAGTGTGATCTTATTTTCAAAACGGGGTTCAACTGATCCGTTGCATAGAAAATTTATTTCCAATTCCTCCGACAACGGTTTTTCTTGATAAGGCTGATACCAAAAATATGCATCCGGACCGTGCAGTTGTACTTGATAAGGTCTCTCTGGCGATGATGGGATCAAAATACCCAGCGTGCCTAATACATCAGGAAACTCCTTGCGGTTCATTGATCCAACAGCTGAAACAAAAGAGTGATTCGTTAAATAATGACCGATGGCTCGCCCCCGGATTCCCGAATGAAGCAACAGACGTGGGGTTTCGAATGTGCTTTTCGATAATACGACCGTCTTTGCTTTAAGAACATAAGCTTTTTTGTCCGGAGATATAGCTTTTACACCGGTAACATACCCATTCTCTTCGAACACTTGGACCCGCCCGGGCCTTGACAGCCAAATCGTAAGGTCTGTTGTTCATCGCTTCAGCCAGAAAGGAGGTAGAACTGAAAAATACATCGGAAGGAACCTGCCCATATGCGGTTGACTGCAGGTTGGCGGCGATCGGAGTAGTCGTGGCTGTGGGAAACCCGTTTTGATGCAGTCGATTCCGCAAAATGTCAGTGAACGAAGAACCATCGGTATATCTGTTCGTGACGCTCATGACCTGTTCGGCGATGGAATAATAAGCTTCCATTTCCTGAATTGGAATAGGCCAATATTCTAATTGATGTAGGTCCATACGGGGGCTAATTCCATTCCAGAATAACGTTTTTCCCCCAAGGGTCAAAATTCGCCTTGCTCCTGAAAATTCCGGAAGTGAACCCATTAAAGGTTTTGATACATATTGGAAATATCTTTGCACCCGTTCGCTATTCATAGAGGGAATATTGGCCGCATTCGTCGGCAGCAAAAGGTCTCCGCTTCAATGACGCCAATCCGTTTATTGCTTTTTTGCCTCTGTTCGCATAATCGCCAAATGACAGTCCCTCCTCCTGCGCCAGTACCGACGATGAGGACATCATATTCGATGTCGGCCATTTGTTCCAATGAGGTAAGGGGAAGCCAATGATTTAAATATATTGGCGGAGTCAATGGCGGTGGGCAAGAGGGAGAGTGGTACTTTGGTGTTTTCGTTGCAGGTGAGTAAGGAAGGTAGACCGGTTTACCGGTTATGTTCAGATCGGGATTTGCAATGTGCGAATTCAGGGAGATAAGATTTTCTGTTTGCACATCGTTTTTGTACGCGATTGTTCTTAAGGTTTCTCCCTCATGAGCAATCCAGATTCTCATCGTGATCTCCACCTTTTGACCAAATCTTTTTAGATATATGCAGATTGTGATGAAAAAATGTCATTCTATGCTAAATGCAGAAGCAGATCATGGAACGGAGACCTGTACATGCTTACTGCTGCAAACAGTAAGCATGATTTGCCGTTTTATCCAAGACTTCAGCCCGCATCGCGCCACGACGCCGTAAGCTTTGTTGTCAGTTCGGTTGAATTTTCGCAACGTTTCACCTTGATCATGCTGGACAAGATGATGCTCGATGCCGCTCATGATGTAGCGGCTATCTATGAACTGCTTCAGCATCAAGGCGTCAAACCATTTATTGATCTGAACAAACGGGCAACCAAGTACATAGATAGCGACAGCAAGATTTCACCCACCGGCACCCCGATCGTCCTGCAGGCAAGGAAATGACGCTTTATGGCTTTGACA
This sequence comes from Paenibacillus sp. JT22N15, assembly GCF_059383755.1. Taxonomy (NCBI): domain Bacteria; kingdom Bacillati; phylum Bacillota; class Bacilli; order Caryophanales; family Paenibacillaceae; genus Paenibacillus; species Paenibacillus sp. JT22N15. Next base: position 409,481 of record NZ_JBXENV010000003.1, read on the forward strand.
ACACTAGGACGTGTCTGAAAACTCATTACTGAGTCCATTTGAAAATGGCAGCCACGTATACAAACGACAAGAATGACTTTGCTAGCTTGTCATAACGGGTAGCCACGCGGCGAAAATGTTTGATTTTTTGAAAAAGCACTCCACTAAGTGGCGTTCTTTGTACAAATACCAATCCACTTTCCATATGCACAAACTGATGCTCATCCAAGAATTGAACAACTGGACTATGATAATGACCCGTTGCCTCTAATACGACTGCCGCACGTTTCCCAGTAAAAGATAGGGCGTTCCTCTGTCTGCAAAAGCTTGCGCGTGACTTTCCCCTTTGGACACATCCAAACTAATGACAGGGTTCACATAATCACTCCCATAATATTTTTCGCCGGCAACCCCTAACCTTCTTGTCGTCCACATTATCGCATGTGATTCGGGATCATGGTCCCAACCAGCCTAATCATGGTTTAACAAGTAGGGGGGATGAACTGTATAGCTCTCGGGATCCAACTCCCACGGGCAGAAACGTTCGATCCCCGGCTACCGCTATCTTACGATCACACAAAAATAAGGTCTACCAGAAAGATCTGGTGACCTCATAATACGATTGGGCAGGTTAGTTTAAGATAAACCATGCAAACATAATAAAAATGAAAAAGCTAAAGACCAGTATAGGCTTTAGCTTTTTCTTAATTCTTTATATTTTTTTCCCCACTTGCCCATACTATCTAGTATAGGAATAAAACTTTTCCCTAAAGGGTATGCGTCAAACAGCCCCCATCATGCAGTCATGTTGAGGGCTGTCGTATACTATAGCTATTGTTGTTTAAATACTCGGCAGGCGAGCGGTAGCATCGGCGACCACGGAAGCAACTTGTCTAAGACTTCGGGATCGTTTGGATCTGTCAGCTGAGGCAGTTGCTCGAAGAGGTACTGCGCACATACTTAAATGGATTTAGGCCATTTTCTTTTGCTGTTTCCATCACACTGTAGATCTTCGCGCTGGCTTTGGCTCCGCGAGCTGTGCCCGCGAAAAGCCAGTTTTTACGATTATGTGCTTAAGCAAATAAACGCAAAAACTTCCTCTTCAGCAACACGCCGCGCGGAGCAAAAGCAAGTGCGATCATTTACAGCATCGCGGAAACCGCAAAGGCGAATGACCTGAAGCCGCAGGCTTATCTGCAGTATCTATTCGAGCAGTTGCCGCAGCAGCTTGAAGATGTGAAGGATCATGAAGCCTTGCAGAAACTGGCGCCATGGTCGCCATCACTGCCGCTCATCTGCCGCAATTTCAAGAAATAATCTCGAGCCAAAGCCTCTTCTAGATAAGCAGGGGCTATTCGGCATTCCTTGAGTTGCGATGTCTTCATATTCTCGAAAAATCGGTAGTTCCATCATCTCATATGCTTCATCTTAGTTCCATGTGTGTCGGATTTGATGCATACTGAATAACAGAGAAAAACAATTGCTCCCGCGCCTTCGCTTGGGCTACGTCCTCCATCAGTGGATAAGATGTACACGGTAATATGAACCATTATTTCCAACTTGGGCGAGTGACTGCTACGATCTCATGAGGAACTATAAGCATACTAAGAGAAAAAAGAGACAATCGTTAGAAAACGATTATCTCTCATCGGAATAATTGATGTTAAAAGGTTAAGTTAATGAAGTTGTTTAAACACAAGGATTTCCGAGTGTTTGAAGGCCTTTTTCTATATCTGGATAATGATGATTTGAGGGCGTGGTCACACGTTTGGTCACGCTAAACTAGGATACTCATGTTATGAGAGGCCCCGGGACGAAGGCTTAAAAAACATCATTCAACGTTTATTTCCACTCTGCAACATCGGCAATCGGCTTTCGTGTTGAAGGGCGGCCATCAGAATCTGCCTTACCGATGGATACCAGCATAACCGAAACGTAACGTTCCTTGTCCAATCCAAATATTTCAGCAATGTTCTCCTTATCATACCCACCCATGGCACAAGTGTCATAACCGTAAGAACGCGCAACCAGCATTAACTGCATAGCCACCAGTCCGCCATCGGTTAAGGCCACGTCTTTACGAAAATGATCCGGGCTATTGCTATAATGAATATTGATAGCCTCAAGGATATATTCTTTCACAGATTCAGTCATTGACCCCTGTTTTACTTCTGCATTGAAAATTTCTGGCGCACTCGCAACATGCTCTAGGTCACCAAAAATTGCAATTACAGCAGATGAAGTTACTATCTGTTGTTCATTGTATTGTTGCCCATTGAATATGGCCAAAGGCAGCAATTTGGATTTAGCCTCTTCGCTTTCAATGACCAGGAAACGCCATGACTGCAAATTATAGGACGAGGGAGCCTTGGTCGCCTTGGTTAATATATCCTTCATTTCATCGCGGCTAATCTTAACAGAAGTATCGTATTTCTTAATCGCCCTACGTTCAAAAACAATTTTGTTGAAATCGTTTATCCGATTTCCATGCTCATGTAAATTCATGCTTCTATTCTCCTTTTTTGTTGGATTTATATTCGATTGCAGGAACATCATACCGCGAGAACTAAGGGTCAACTAGTACGGTGTTTATGCTACTATAAAAACTATTACCTTAACTTAACTCACACGAAATCCGATAAAACAAATGCATTCGTTATAAGATTCTGGTACAATTTATTAAGCATAGATCATTGGAAAGGGGATGCGACTCTTGAATGACGAACTGCGGCGTAAGGAGCTTGCTGAATTTTTGAAAAACCGTCGCAACAGGACAAGACCAGAACAAGTTGGACTGAGTAACAACTCTAATTCTCATAGAAGAACTAAGGGCCTTCGCCGGGAGGAAGTGGCGGTTTTGTCCGGAATCTCAGTGTCTTGGTACACATCCCTTGAACAAGGGAGAGACGTGCGTATATCAGATAGTGTCATCGAAAGCTTGGCCCGTACTTTAAAGTTAAGTCGTGATGAAAGAGCTCATCTCTATGTCATAGCGGATCGCAAGATCCCTCTGGAATCGGTTTCAGATGCGTCATATCTGCAAATATCCACCCCTGTGCTTCAACGCATCGTTGATCAATATATACATCTGCCAGCCTACGCCATTGACGGTCAGTGGAATCTGTTAGTTTGGAATCAGACAGCCATTGAAGTATTTGGATTGCAGTCTAACAAGATGAAAAACTGTTCGGGAAATCTGATCTGGTTAATGTTCAACGACCCCGTTGTACGAGGCCGTTATGCGGACTGGGAAGACTCGGCCCGAAAGCTACTCGCAGCTTTTCGTTACACTTTTGCTCGGCGGACGGAAGATCCCTACATCATTGAAATTATTAAGAAGCTTTTGGAAGTGAACGAAGACTTCAAAACGATTTGGGAACTCCATGACGTCCAGTGTTTTCGGGATGATAACCATTTTAAAATACAGCATCCCTCTGCAGGTGAAATTAATGTTCGTTCCAACACGTTTTATGCAGGCGAATACGACGATGTTACCCTCATTTTGTATACACCTGAAGACGATATGGATGAGAAAAATTTGATAAATTTAGGAGCATTCAGGCCAATAAATTCATTGAACCCCTGATTATTTGATGATACACTGTTTGACCAGCCATTTCTTTTAGACGCAGAGAAAATTAAGTGGATGCTTCATCGAAAAGAACGATTTACATTTTCATCCCCTCATGCCATTGAGGATTCAGCCGAAATATGGAACCAGCTTAGAAAGGACACGAATCAGACCGTTGAATTTATTGAAGGCTGTAACGATGAGGAACTTTATATGCACTATGCCTTTGATCAGTGGATGGAAAGGCAGAAACCAAGAAATCCATGGGCTCGATATGCTGACGATGGAGTCATACACTGTTGGAAGAAAGCAGAAGCTGAACAACTCCTTGAGGAGTTGAAAAGTCGAATGAAAACCTGCAAATTGGAAATACACCCGGATAAAACCAGAATCGTATATTGTAGAAGTGATCGATATCAAGGAGGACATGAGTATGAAGATTTTACCTTCCTAGGATACACGTTTCGCAAACGGTATATGAGAAACAAGCAAGGGGAATTTTTCAATGGTTTTTCACCGGTAGCCAGCAAAAGTGCAGGACAAGTATTGCGAGAGCGCATACGTAACATACGTACTTGCAATAAATCGGTTTCCATAGAGGAATTAGCTAAGTTAGTGAATCCTGTAATACGTGGTTGGTTCAACTATTTCTCGAAGTTTGCTGCTGGCTCAGCCAAAAGAATCCTGACTTATGTAAACCTCACTATAGCCAGATGGACGAAGTCCAAGTACAAGTCGATGAAGGGGAGCACGCTAAAGGCAATGAGATTTTTGAAACGTATTGCAAAGTGCAACCCGAATCTCTTTTACCACTCATAGACATGTTCACAAAACCCGTATTTTATACATATGTGTATGGCAGCTGCCTGCCCGTATGAGTTTGGTCTGTAGCTGTACGGTGAAGCGAATGTGGTTGCATTCCATCCCTGTGAAGCAAAAGTGGTTGCATTGCTCCATTCAATCTTAACAGTATAAATTTAATGCAACCACTTTTGCTTCATTATATTCTTCGAAATTAACAGTTCATTGAAGCAAAAGTGGTTGCATACTTGTCATTAATATTAATTAGAATAAGTTTGTGTCACGGACACCAAAATTGAGAATTGATATATGTTAGTACTGTCCCGTTCATTATGTAGTTTCTAATGGATTTGAAATAATGATATTTCTCAATTTCTCGGTGCTTACCTTGGTGTAAATAGTTGTAGTTTTAGGGTCTGCATGGCCTAATAAATCCGCTATTACTAAAAGATCTGCTCCTTCACCATCATTATATAATACGGTAGCACAAGTATGCCTTAGCTTATGAGGTGTGACCTTTAAATTATTTGCTTTTACTCCAGCATCACGTGCAATTTCTTCAATAATAAGCTCAATTGCTCTTCTAGTAAGTCGTTGCCCTCGTTTTAAGGAAATAAATAACGCGTCTTCAGCCAAATTGTTTCGATGCTGAAGAACTTCCTTCCTTTTTAACATATATAAATCAAGACATTTTAAAATCTTTGGAGTTATTGCCAACTTCCTTTCTTTATTACCTTTACCAATGATAATGATTGTTCCTTCATCTTGATTAATTTGGTGGAGATTAATATTGACTAGTTCAGAAACCCTGAGCCCCAATAAAAGAAATAATACAGTTATTAGATGATCTCTTTCTTTAAACTTGCGTTTCCCAGACATATCTTCTAATTTCATTGCATCTTGTAACGTTACACTTTTGGGTAAGCGTTCAGGCATCTTAGGATTCTCAATATATTGTGAAACATCATATTGGATATACTGTTGTTTTATTGCCCATTTAAAAAAATGTTTAATTGCAGATATGATTCTGGCTCGAGTTGTAGCCTCAAATACTTTGCCGGCTTTAGGATGATTCTTGGTACTCTTGTCAATTTTTTGAGGATGTCGTAGAGTTCCTAAGAACAATTGAAGGTCGTTCGCAGTTATATCCTTTATGTATAAAATACTACGTGTTTCTTGAAGCCAACAAGACAGTTTAACCATAGTAGTATTGTAGGCCTGAACAGTTCCTAAAGCGTAGTTTTTATTTACTTCAAGATAGATCGTAAATACGTCGATTAAGTCATCCAAAGGATAGTTTTCCATCATATCACCCTTTTCTATTTTATCAGATGAAAATACTTCACGAAACGGTTATTTTGTGAAGTAAAATATTTTTCTTATGCACTGTAGTCAGTTCTTCTTTTATGCCCCCAAATAAGTTCATAGTGACTAATTTATAAAAAAGAAATCTGCAAAATTTAAACGACAGGCTCTTGCATGGTTTTCAACAAATAAATAAGTTTTATTTCATATCGGTCATTTTCAAAAGTTTTTGAGAGATTAAATATTTTTATCCGGCAGCATAAGCGCTTAAACGAAACAATAGATCGTAACAACAACTGTAATAAAACGATACCCCGAGGGAATCTGATTATTACAGTTGTTACATCACATGAGCACCAACAGACAAGGCATTCATTGCATGTTGATACGCCCAATGCCCATAGTGAACCGCATGTCAAACAATACTTACCCTTTAATGGTTGTTGTTATAAATACTTTATTTCACAATCCTCATCCAACCTGCTGGCAACAGTTGCTGATAAACTAGGTACACAAAAATAAAGATTTTCTTGAGCTCGACTTGCCGCTACATAATAAACTCTATAATCTTCATTCTCTATATCAGGACTTAGCAAAAAACTTAAATCTCTCTTTTCATCAGAATTGGTTTTTGGTTTGGGTGTAACAACGGCTAAAACATTCTTAAACTCACTACCTTTAGCTTGGTGAATTGTTCGATGGCAGCCTACTTTTTCTTGATATTGGTTAAGGTACTCGTTCTTTTATACGAGCATTATATGCGCATCAGAAAACACTCTCATTTTTCAAGTGAGGGCTCTGATTATTGCTGCCTTTTTTCTAACCTGAATCCAGTTTAGACTTAGGCTGGCTTGAGCGAAATTCACCAGGCGTAGCTCCCGTTATTTGCTTGAAGCGTCGTATAAAGCTTGATGTATTGTAATAGCTGACTTTTTCGGAAACTGCTTTTAATTGCAATAGGGTTGTCGCCAGCATCTACTTGGCTTTCTCCATTCTCAGGAAGGTCGTATACTCCAGTAAGGTCTATCTTTAAAAAGTTGACTTAAATTTGGCAGCGCCATGCCAAAGTGTTCAGCCATATGCTGGAGCGTAAACTCGCAGCTATCGTCATGATCCTTAATATAATCATCCATAGCAGCTATTGATCGTGAATCCATGGATACTCCCCTGACTTTCTAACAACTCCTGCTCTAGCAAGAAACACCTGTCAAGGCATAATGAATACTCCAAATTAGTTGTACCAGGTGAAGCTATCGTTCCACTGTAAGAAAATATAGTAGTAGACTGATACGACAGCGAAACTGTGGCCGTGAGGCTATTTGTTCTTCCGGATCGGTGCAGTCGGCAAACCAACCATGGTAGCGGCCATTTGCAGCTATGCTTTCAGGTTGCTCTTTCAGAACTCCCTCTTTAGCATTCACCTTTCAGCACACCTCCGTCGGCGGAAGCAACTTGACAACAACGGGGCTCTCTTGGTTCTTCTTTAGTGTGCGGATCTGCTTAGTCAACAAGTGAATGAACTCTTTGATATTCGGCTTCAAAAGGTCTCAAAACGCTTGGAGCTTAATTATGTCCCAGATGAAGAGCAGGAGATTGATGAATTGAACGATATTCATTAACGGAGTGTTTACTCAAAATTATTGACAGACAGAAACAATTTCTAATGGAGAAATGTAGCCTAAGAGAGAAACTTGATATTTGCCAGGTTAATAGTATTCTAAATCTTCTCTTTGACATCTTTAGATTACATAGTGATTAAGTCCTTCAAGAACAGTAGCTTGGTCATAGTCATAAACGATCCCTACACTGAACTTCGCTCTAGTTAAAGCAACATACAGTTTTGAACGACTCGTAGAAGCTAAGTCAAAAGTGTTATTCTTAATCCATCTAATAAAGGGTTGAGTTGGATATATTAATATCCTTTCCAAAGTAAGACCCTTAGACTCACCAAAATTAATGCACTTGTAATTTTTATTTACTGTCTGTCTAATGCTATCTCTTAATTGAACTGGGTTATATCTTTGTAGATACTGCTCTACGTCTTGTTTTTTTACAAGAAAAATGCCATCATGTCCCGTTTCTTCATGTTGGTTTGATTGGCTAGGCGTATACTGAGGAAATAGCTTTGAAGAATATGTACAAATCAAAGCATTGTTTCTATAAGATACATTTAACGATTCTTCATCAATATCACATACTATTTTACTGCACTCTGATTGAATAAACTCTTTAATACGTCCTTCTTTATAACGGTCATATTTTCTTTCAATATGAGTAAGATATGTTACCTGACGAGGATCACCTACGAATAGTATGCTAGAATCGCTCATCAAAAGTAACTTTACAATGTCTAAATCATATCCTGCCAAATCTTGAATTTCATCGATAAAGATATGCGGATAGATACTGCATAATCTCTTAATAACAGCACCTTCGCTTGATTCGTTACATCTGATAACTAATTTCGAAATTTTATCCGAATATACTTTAGAGTCACTTGTAAAGTAGTGATGTTTAAAGTGAGCGCCTTCACCAAAGTAAACCTTTCTACCTGTCCTCTGATCAGTAAATCTAAATGCTGAAGATTCATTTACTAGAAACATTCCTCTAATAGCTTCATCATATAACCCACCTTGATAAGGTCTAATTCCATGTTGTAACAGAGTAGAAAACCAAGTCTGAATGGTGACATGTGACGGAACGCACCCATTCAATTCAATAAACTTCTTACGGATCTCGGCTTCGTTCGCTTGAGTATAAGTTGTAATAAGTACATTTCCCTCAAGTTGTCTTAATGCTTCATTTACAAGAAATGTTGTCTTTCCAGAACCTGCTGCAGCTATAACCAGTTTATTGGTTTTCATATTGATCACCTAATTGCCTCTGCGATGTATCCAGGGAATACCACAGTTTCAGTAGTTTCAAAAATTTTCAATGCACACTCAGTTTTATGAGACTTCATATATTTATGCATCTCATCAATATGTGCGTATTCTGTGCCAAAAATCGTATTGAATGTGCTCAACTCATTAGCCTTCAGCATTTTTGGTTCCAATGTATTATAATTAAATGGGTTTTTCCCAATAAGCAAGTCACCTTCATCAACTGTTTGGTCATAACAAATCTTAATGCGTACATTGTTATCGCCTAGATAGTCACTATATTTCCTAGAGACTGCTTCAACATCACCATCATTATCTGTAACAACTGTTACAGGTTTATTAAGCAATACAGCAATCTCAAGGAATCGTAAGAAAGAGGTTCCTACCGAGATGACATCGATTTCGTCATGAAGTGGCAGTTTGCCCTCATTAGTGTTCATATAAGCTTTCTGGACTACCAGCTCATCGGAATCTCCCTCAACTAAAATAGCCTTCTTACAAAGAATCAATCGAAGGGTATCATAACCAGCGACCTTCTGAAAATAACTTTTTGTATTGGATTTTAGATCATTCAGTTTTATTGCCTTCTTGTCGTTTAATAGGATCAAATTGTCTAACCCCAATTTATTAGCTACGAAACTACTATGAGTAGAAATAATTATTTGTTTATCTTGCTGATTCTCCGCTATTTTATTTATGAATTGATTTAATTTAGTATATGATAGGTGGTTTTCTGGTTCTTCAACTAAGATGACTGCAGCTTCTCTTGTTCTCCTATGACTTAATGCCAACTCAGTTTTAACAATGCATTGCTCGCCTTTTCCAACGAAGTGGAAAGGTACGTCATCAAGATACGTCACTAAGCTGTTTTCCCAAGCATTCTTAGAAAGTAGCTCAACAGAAAGTTTAACTTTCTTTCCAGTTAGAACGGCGGTTTCTTGAATTTTTGCATTAATAGCTTGTATTGACTCTGAATCCATGAAATTATCTCGCATTTTTCTATGCGCTTGGGAAATATCCACTATATCATCGGGCTCCAAGTTATTCCGAACAATTCTGGAAATATAAACATCAGATCCATTCTGGTATCGATTACTTGATGAATCAATCATGGCAGACTTTAGTGGAATGCTTTTAGGCGTTATTATATCCCTGGCAAATGTAGACCAAACCAAATCGTAATATTCAATGGGTAATGTCTTCACATCACCTTTACTAACTAACTGTTCATATTCTGCTTGATACTTTTCATCGAAACAAACTTTAAGTGAAATTCCGCTTTCCTTTGCCCGATCGCTATTACCATTACCTTCAAACAATGATATATCATCACCACTCAAATATACTTCAATCAATATGTATGGTAACTCATGACTTTGTCTTTGCTCCAATTTTGTTAAGTATTCACTCACAACTGTATTGTTGAAATAATACTGTGTTAGCTCATTTTTAATTTGTCTGCCATTAAGAAGCCCAGTTAGTGCTAAGTGGATTGCTTCTAGAATAGTACTTTTCCCAGCCTCATTATTCCCTACTAGGATATTCATTCCACCACTAAGTTCTAAGACGAACTCTCCATAAAAGCTCTTAAAGTTCTGGATTTTCACCTTTTTAATTTTCATTTGTTAATTCCCCCACTCAGTCTTTCTAGATACTAGATGAGATACACCTAACATTAGCTCGGCTTCGTACTGGTCTGCAGGTAAATTTCCATTATCTTTTAATTTTAAGTTGCGATGTTGTCCAACTTTATTTAAGTAATATTGATCCGACTTCATCTAAAGAAGATTAGCTATCCATGCGCCTTACCGAAACTCCCTTGTAACTTACTTTATAGTTGCTGCCTTTTTAAGTGAAGTACGATTCAACTGTGCTCAACTTGCTCATATAACATAAACAGAAGCGCCACTCGACTATCTATAGTGACACGATGACAATTTTCGAAGCTTTCCCGCTTCCGCAGAAACATCGATCTTTCTTATCCATAAACTTCCTCCAACCCTAGTGTCTTCCTACAGTAAACATTCGTCAAGGTATGACATTTTCCTGCTACATAGTAGTGAAATAGACCTATTCACTGTAACTCACTTCAAGGTTTCCTTTGTTTTTCTGTACCACCAATATGACTTAGGGATTGAGTAAAATTTCATGTCAAATGGAAATGACAAGAACTTTATCCCATAAAACAAAATAAGCCGCTGTTTACGCGGCAATTAATGAGATAATGTCTTTTCACACGACAGTTATCTACAGCTTTCCTCATCTCTTCATCTATATATTCTGTTAGAGTCATGTGATGGGGAAGCGAGCCAAACCTTCCGCCGTGGAATAAATGCCACCAGTTCCTGGCAAGTGAACCGTCTCTTTGGGAAGTTGTCCTGTGTAGATAATTCTTGGCATGGGCATCTCAGCCTTCAATGCTGTATCAAACCTTTCATTCCATTATGCTCTCGCACCTTTTTAGGTAGTGCTCTGTGTTATTGTTCGGAGCTACCGTCATTTGTTAAAAGTTATGAAAACAGCAAGGGCGAAATCATGTCCCATTCCTTGATGTAGATACGGCTGACTTCATTGAAGTGATTGAGCACCTGTTTTTCTGAATTTCGCAACATTAGTGACTATTTAGAGTTTTGGAATAGCTCCTCAAATCTAGTAATGATCTCAATAACTTCATTGGACAGATCATGATTTCTTGGAGTAAGCTGTTCCAACAAAATGTCCAGTCTTTGTTTAATCTCTCTTCTCAAAATGGCTTTATTTACAGAAAGATCAGGGTTTATTGATCGAATAGCACGATTTTTCCTGAAATTAGAAAGGCATTTAATAAAAGCTTTTCGGATGTCTGCAGTCTCTATAACACCATGGCAGGAAGCACATAGCGTGACTAAATTATCTTTGTGATGGACTCCCCCGAGGTTGCGCGGAATTTTGTGATGTAAATGTAAATCCGTTTCAGCCTCATATACTACACATTTATTTCCATCACGATCTTGCACTAGGTTCTTTAAAGATTCTGTGAAGGGAGTATCCCAAAGGTTAACAAATTTTAGCTTTCCCCCAGCTCTCATATCTTTCTCACTCACTTTCACATGAGGGAGTACTATAGCTTCAACTCTAAAAGAAGTCAATTCCGATATGAACCGATCTTAGGTTTCATCTGTTAATACAAATTCATCATCTTCAGTTTCCTTGTTTAGCTCATCTCTTTCGCTAATTAATACAGATAGATAAGAAATTACGATTGCCAGTGAGTTTGATGTATGACCAGAATGATAAGAAGCTTTCTACTTCTAATTCTTCAATGTTACCAAGGACGGACCGCTTTAACTGTACATTTTGAATGTAACCCCTGCCAATAAACGCAGATATCTCCCAAGGGGTTCGGATCTCAATGGTCGAATTGAGGAATGTCTCAACACTATGCTCATGCGCCCGGAACTTATCACGACGATGGACGATACAACGCAGAGAGCTGCCCGCCCATTTGCGGCAAGCTCTCAATCATTTTGTTCTCCTTTTTATTGAATAACCTGTACAGGAAGATGCGTTAGGGATTGGCCGGGAGCTGAAGTTGCTAAATTCTTCTCCAGATCAAAACCATCGACAGGTTTAATGCTTGAAAAGCGCTGTAGGAATGCCGTTAAAGCCAGATTAATTTCCAAGCGGGCTAATGGTGCCCCCAGACAAAAGTGAGGACCGATACCAAAGGTCAGATTCTTCTTGTTGTTTTTGCGGAGAATATTCAGTTCGAACGGATTCTCGAAAATCGCTTCATCCACATTAGCCGCGCTCATCCATGCAATGACCACATCTCCTTTCTTCAGTTCAACTCCTAAAATATCATTGTCCTGTTTGACAGTCCGATGGCGTTTGGAGATTTGGAAGCGATATCGAAGCATCTCTTCAACTGCATTCGGTACAAGTGACAAGTCATCTCTTAGCTGCGAATAGTGGTCGCAATATCTGAGAGATCTTGGATGGTATATTTCCCTAGAACCTTACTGAACTAACCGTTTATATTAGTCATGAAAACCCACATTCGTGCAACAAAATCCTCGGAGCCTGTGCTGCGCAGATTCCGAGGAAAGTCGGTTGTTTCATAAGATTCTGACACCTTGCTTATTGAGCAGACTGAGCCACTGGAGCCGCGCCCATCGCCGGGGCCTCTTCCTTCCTGTTGTACTGCAGACCCAAGACGACGATCAAGCAAACAACGGCGTATAATGTAAGTTTAAACAGAAGTTCTCCGGTACCTCCCCCTCCGAAGAGGAAGTTAAAGTCCAGATGGACAGGATAATACATGATGGTCCATAGGAAAACATACATGGGATGTTGATAATTTCGCAGGGTCAGATAAAATTAACATAAAAGAATGGCCTGAGGTTGACATCATCCATACTGCAGAATAAGGGGAGTTATTTGATTCGAATAGCCACGCTGAGGCAAGGTCTTCTATAATAGATATTTGAAAGAAAGGAAAAATACTATGAATGAACAACTAGACTTGGAGTTTCAAGAGGCTCTTGTCAAGAACAAGGGAAATGCAATGCTAACCGAATTGCTGAAAAGGGTTAATCGAGGGGATGCTAATGAAATATTAAATGTAGTGCAGAGTTCTACGTTTCCTGAGTTGAATCGTCTACTTGTCGGGGATGATTTGAACTTTGCTCGAATGGTATTTCAATACATCGCACCACAGGTCGTACGTGCCGCATTAGAGGGGGGATTATCATGGATATCCGCAACGGCGATATACAAGAAACATACCAAGAGCGCCATTAGCACGGTTTCGGTCTATAACATGTACGAGATTTATCGTCATTTATTCCTCGACTTTGCGAGCAACGTTGCTCGCTCTCGAGAAATAAATTCTTTCTCTCCAATTGTATGTAAATGCCGTAAATTCATAGCCGAACGCCTCTATGAACCGTTATCTGTTAGCGAATTAGCTCATTCACTTCGGATAAGTAAAAGCCATCTAGCCCATGCCTTTAAGAGAGAAACTGGCGAAACCGTCTCGGACTACATTCGCAAGCTGAAAATAAAGGAAGCCAAAAAACTGCTTTGCGAATCGGACTTGGCCATAATGGAAATCGGGGAACGATTGGGGTATTGCTCGCAAAGTCATTTTACCAAGAGTTTCCGTAAAGAAACAGGTGAAACACCTAGTCAGTATCGTATCAGAGAAACGATTTCGTGAAATAAAAAATAGCACGAATGTGACAGGAATACATTAATGTACTAACGTTTTCATCCCCCATTTTGTATCCTTATTGTGTATCAAATATCACCTTAGGGAAGATGGGATGACAAATGGGAAAGAGTTTAGTCGGTAAAGTTGCAATTGTTACAGGTTCAGGACAAGGAATCGGCAGAGGCATCGCTCTTGTACTTGCGCGAGAAGGAGCGAAAGTCATCACAAATAACCGCAAACCAAGCACTCAAAGAGAAGTTGTCGATATGAGTATTTTGGATGAAGAAGCAAAGGCAAAACATGCAGCTTTGAGTGGTGACGCGGAGAAGACGGCTAACGAGATTATCGCTATGGGCGGTGAAGCCATTCCCTTCTATGGAAATGTCGCGGATTATGAAACGGCAGGTAAGCTCATACAGACGGCAATCGATGCCTGGGGAAGAGTTGATATTTTAATTAATAACGCCGCTGGTTTAGGATCCGGTAACCTATTGGATACCTCTGAAGAGGATTGGGATTATCAGACGGTTCCCAAACTTAAGGGCTCTTATAACACAATGAAACACGCAATACCGTTCATGATAGAGCAGAAGTTTGGAAGAATTATTAACGTTGCTTCCGATGCATGGACAGGAATTCCCGGACTTGCTGCGTACAGTGCTGGCAATGCGGGTCTTGTCGGCGTAAGTAAGGCGGCTGCCAAGGAGTTGACGGCATTTGGTATCACAGTAAATACCATTTGTCCGCAAGCGGATTCTCCAGGTCATGTTCTTCACTTCGCAATCGCGAAGAAAAAAATCGAAGAGCAATTGGGTGAAACCATTCAGATAGATCCAGAAAAGATGAAAGCGGTGGAGGCTGCTCACGGACCGGCTGAAAACATGGCTCCATTTTTAGCCTACTTAGCTACCGAAGAAGCCGCCTATATAAATGGCGCTGTATTTTCAGTAACTGGCGATGCCCGCGTAACCTTATATACTGAACCTCAACAGGCAAACACGATCAAGAAACAAGAGGGGCCGTGGACGGTAGATGAGTTAATCGATACAGTTCCAAAAACTCTATTGAACGACTATGTTTCTATCGTTAAAACGACTTCCTGGTGATGATCGTTTCCTTCTAGAAATGAATAGACAGCGATCATGCTGTCTATTTTTTATAGACTAGAAACTGGATTCGTAATAAGTAAAGCTGCCTCTCCTTAACCCTTGTAAAGAGACATGTTGCAATAACTAATTAAAGGAGAAGTGAAAAAGTGAAGAACATCATCGTTCTTGGCGGAGGATATGGCGGCTTGACGGCCGTTCAGGAGCTTCTGTGCAATATCCCCCCAAACGTCAAAGTCACCTTGGTGGATAGGATGCCGTTCGGCGCGCTCAAGACGGAGTATTACGCGCTTGCAGCCGGCACCGTGTCCGAGTTGGATATTCGAGTATCCTTCCCATCCCACTATCAGCTTCAGATCGTATACGGAGAAGTAACCGCCATTTCATTCGAGAATAAAGCGGTCCATCTGTTTAACCACGATCCTCTCTTCTACGACTCCCTTATCATCTCTCTCGGCTGTACGGACAACTTTCATGGAATTGCCGGCGCTGCCGAATTCACGACCAGCGTGCAGTCTCTCTCCTTGACCCGCAGAACCTATCAGTTGCTAAACGACATTCGTCCCTATGGACAAGTATCCATCGTGGGTGGTGGTCTAAGCGGCGTCGAAGTCGCTTCCGAGCTTCGCGAGAGCCGACCGGACTTGAACATTCGTATTCTGGACCGCAGTAACTTTATGTCCGCGTTCCCGACGAAGCTCCAGAAGTACGTCTCCGCCTGGTTTGCGGAACACCAAGTCGAGCTGCGATCCGGAATTCATATATCAAGAATTGAAGACGGGGTTATCTATAACGGCAACAAGGAGATTCTGAGCGACGTCTCCGTCTGGACGGCCGGCATTCAGCCCGTGAAGCTCATTCAGGATATCGACCTTCCGAAGGACAAGCAGGGCAGCCTTATCGTTAACGAATTCCACGAGCTACCTGACGCTCCTGACGTATACGTCATCGGCGACTGCTCAAGCCAGCCCTTCTCCCCGAGCGGGCAGTTGGCTCAGGCGCAAGCGCACCAGGTCGCTCAGGTGCTTCATGCCCGCTGGGGGAACCACGCCATTAAGCTGCCTCGCATTCAACTTAAAGGAACAGTTGGCTCCCTCGGCAAGAAGTCCGGCTTTGCCGTCATGGGCAGCACCTCGTTCATGGGTCGTATTCCGCGCATGCTGAAGAGCGGAGTTCTGTGGAAGAGCCGCCGCCACTTCGGATAATAGGCATTCGAACGAACCGTTTATCCATTAAGCGACATGATAAGTAGTTGCTGTAGCAACTGCTTATTTTCGTTTAAAGAATATGATTAATCATAAATTTAAGAAAGTAACGGTTAATGCCAGACAACCTATAGCTATTGCAGGAATACTTGCGGAGATTGGCTCTTTTATCCATAGATGTAGTAGTGTTGCGATGACCATCGTTATAGCTATCCAACTTTCTGCCACGACGGCAAGTAGCGGGTTGAAAAAGCCTACAAGCTAATCGCTAAGCTTCGCAAAAGGCACCCATAGTGTCAATATAAATCTATAAATGAGCAGATTCGCTTCCAATAAACTGTATAGTCAAAAAGAATAGAGACAAAGCGCGCTCCTTGTGGTAAAAAGTAGTCACCATAACCCCATTACAACAAAGAGAACTCGCTATGTCTCATACCGCTTTGTATTTTTCAAAGCCAGTCTTAGCTCATATATTGAAAAACTACGTGAACTCTAAAGTTATCTTGTAAAAATAGATCCCCTTTCCAATTTTATACTCGTCGTGAATGTTTTTGTGCCAGCCAGTGTCCCCGCCTAGTCCTGCATGCTTATAGTCAATATTCAGATATATAGCATCTGACGTCCCAAGTTCGTCTTCATAGGATGCCTTGTCGTACTGTTCTATGCTGTAATAATGAATATCAAAATGGAAATGACCTTCTGCCGAAACTTTTATTTGGCGATTGTCTTCCGTGGATACATATAAATAACGGACATCTTCCTTACCGCCGCATTCAACTGGAACAATATAAGGCACATGTTGCTGTTCGACGGAGCTTTCGTATATTCCGACGAGAGCTGACGTTTTACGGTCTGCATAATTATCCCAAGGGCCGCGTCCATACCACTTAATATTTCTCCACGCATTTGTGAATTTAAAGCTTAGGCCAACTCTCGGAATGGTTTCAATTTTAGCCTTGTTCACAACCGTATTCGTGATGTCGATGCCCTTACCACCGACAGCATAGTTTGCTTTTGCTTCAATGCATCCATGATATACACAATGAACTTGGATGATTACGGAAGTAGTAGCTGCAGATACCCTAATATCCTTGATTTCCTTTTGATTGGAGCCCAGCCCAAGAGCACTCCACTCGTCTGCATAATTAGCAGAACTCAGATGAATGCCAGAGTCAATTCCTGTTGGCGGACGATAAAAATTGTTCGCTCCCCCCCCGAGAAATAATCAACATTCTTGTATCTTACCGAGATGAACTCTGCCGTTTCCTTCGAAAAGACAACTTCGGTAGTTTCATTTCGGATAATAATTTGTTGTTCCGTTTCTTCATAAGTCAAACTATCTTTTTCAATATCTCCAGCATGCAGTTGAGGGACGGATTCTTCAAGCGTTAGACATTCGATACCCTTTGGCCCCAGTGAAATTATTAGGAAGCGCAATATATTCTATCTTAACAGGAGACTGTACATATTTGATTTCATTGGTAGACGGTTTCATCGTTAAATCTGGAAATACAATACCATTCAGGCACATTTCTGGAGCGGAATCAATGACATCTTCTTGAAATCCACCACCATAGACATATTTTTTATTTCCAGCTTCATCATACTTAACAAGCGCTTTATCCTGAAAACCCCAAATAAACCCTCCCTGGAAACGTGTTTAGTTTATTCTCCTTTTCCAGAGAGTGCTGAATTATTCGCTTACTTCATCAAAACAGACCGCTAAACTCCTCTTGCCTTCTGTACAGTAACTTCTACAATTTTATCCCTATCATCATATTTGTATTCTCCCACCCGGCCACCAAAAAAACGTTCGTTTGAGTTATGAATGCGTCCCTTCGGAATATCTTAGCAGAACATATAGGTGAATAGCTTACGAAGGTTCATATGCCTGGCTCTCATCCTGGGTAAACGCAAACTGTACATTAAAATTCATATAAACCAAACACACCATTTAATCCACTAAACAAAAGGGAATAAATGGTGCTTTGGATTCTTGATTGTCCTCTATTGTAAATGTTACTCTGTTTCGAGTACCTCGATGGTATAACCCGAATCCGTATCAGCCTGCATCATTATGATGTTCTCTTCAATCCTCCATGCTATCCGGGCTGTCCCGCCTTCAGGCAAGGGAATCTCACCTTCGCACACATCTATCCCGCTTCGCCGAGGCTGAACCGTAATCAGACGCCTTACAGGATCCACGCTTTCGATGCCAAGCGCGTCTTTATATAGCCAATGTACAACATGTGACGCAAAACCATGATTCATGCTGGCACTCGTATCTTTATGCTCCCAAAGCGTGCCTGTTTGTTCAGCCATATACAGAAAATAGCCTTCGATCTCTTGCATCAACCGTGGGGCTTCCCCGTGGCGTGAAAGGAGATCGAGACGCAAGTAATTGCCAATGAACGCGTTGGCTGGATGTACATCCGGGTACGTTACCGATACGTCGCGCGCAGGACCGAATTTGTTCAACAAAACAGACCACAGCTCTGCGTGCGACTCTGGTGTCGCGATCCCGAAGTACAAGGCGTAATATTGGCAAGACTCTGTCATCTCTTCGCATACTTGCAGCGCTCCATCGACGCGTATCGCATGGTCGGCAAAAAACGTGCCGTTAAACGACTGCCCGCGAATCGCCGTTCGGATCTGCTCCGCCTTGCTCAAGAGTCTATCATCGCCGAACATTCGCCCCGCCGCAGCCAGAGCGCCTGCGTACAACATGTTGATCGGGTAATTCACGTCCTGTACAAAATCGTTGGCTTTGGACCACTCCACGAAAACCCAGCCTTCCAATCGTTCCAGTAAGCCGAATTCGTTCTCGAATGATTTGAAATAGGCCAGATAGTCGTAAATTCTGGTTCTTATCCTATTCTTCCATTCAATATGATGCGTCCGTTGCAGATACTCCTCCAATTCCAGTACAAACCAAAAGCCCCAATTCGGTATGTTGCCAAAAGGCTGCCAGTCCAGATCAGCCGGATAACACATCGGAAGCATACCGGAAGGAATTCCGATGAAGGAGTCAGGTAACAGGAAGTTTTCGACAAAATTCGTTTCTACGCGCGAGGCGCCTGTCAACCAATGCTCGACTCGTGCCGTAAAATAGCTATCGCATAACCAACCGGCTCGTTCTCTCGATGGGCAATCCATATATATATCCGTTGCATTCTGAATGAATGTCTCTCGCGCAGCTTCAAAAATGGTGTTTAACGCATCGTTGCCCGAACGAAAAGAGGCTTGCTTCGTATCCGGATTCGTTAGCTCGCGCAAGCTGATCTCTTCCAATTCGCAGTTGCCTTTCGTCACCATGAGCTTCAAATACCGAAACGTATAAGACTCCATCGTTTCCAGCTCATACTCTCCGGGCTGCAACTCGAATCCTATGGCATTGACGCACTGAGCGAACAGCGGGTCGATCTCTTGATCATCGCGTAGGATCTCGTCGAATAAAGCATACACAATCGTTTCGGTTTCGCAGCGCACCTTCAGCCGAACAAACCCGGTTCGATTTACGCCCCAATCGTACATACGGTATGTGCAAGGTTCATATTTGTTCGTCGTCAAGCCGTATGCTTCGTTGACAGGCTGTCTGTTTACCGACCTGAACTCTTGAATGCGGTCGCTCAGCACTAATTCTAGTTCTTCCTGCTTGTAGCCACGTAAATCTGAACCAATTTCCTTCAAATGTCCAGGTCTCAGGAAGGTTTCAGGCTTAAACGGGATTAATTCACCATTGAACAATACACTGCTCGGACACTGCACTCGAAAAACGGGGTAAGACACCCCTCTGCCAATTAGCGCTTTCTGTTCAGCAGCTTGGCAGGCTACAATCTCAACACTAGCATTGGGGTCGAGCTTCCATTCGTCGGTCTTGGCGTCCATTTGGTAATATTCTATAAAGGTCCGCTGATAGCTGTACCGCTGCACCTTTTGAACGCGATGCTGCAGCACGATGGCTTCAAATTCCCCCTCTAGGTCATGCGTTGATGCGAGGATGTCGCCTCCTGCTTGCATTTCGGCTTGCAGAAAAGAGGGTTGATCCAGAACGTAATAACTATTCACATTCGCGCCATTCACCTCGACCGCGACTACATTGTGTTCCTCGATCAAAAACCGGGATAGCTTCCATTCGTCAACACGATAAAACCCGTGAGGTCCACGTGCAGGGCCATGCCCAACAAAGCGCCCATTTACGAAAACGCGATAGATCGTGGAAGCCGCGATTCGCAGTTCTACCTCGGTTTCGCAGGTCCCGCTAAGGATCGTACGGAACCCAACGGTCAAATTCATTTCTTTTTCTCGTCCAACAGGCCATATCGGCACTGCTTTCTCAAACCGGTTCATCCTCTTCCCCCTCAACTTCATCTTCCTACCAGCCTTCAAAGCCCAGAAAATACCGGAATAAACGATTACATTCTCTTCAAGTGTATTGCCGTCCATTCCCGGAGCGGAAAGAGATATCCCTTCTTGATCGTTTTCTTCTCTACTACTTCACAATTCCATACATCGTACACAGTGGCTTCATACTCCGGTTCTGTTCCGTCATACGGCCCATACCAAAAGTTCTTTCCTGGCATATCGTAGCGGCAGAAGAGTAAATATTCGTCGATTCCTTGATGCAGGCCGAAATAATGGTGTCCTTCCGTATTTCGTAGATCTCTCTCCATTTCCTGGTAAGAGCAAGTCTCAAGAATTTGCTTCATGAACGTTAACCGGGTAGCGCTTTCTCCTATTAACGTCCCTCCATATGACCAAAACAGGTCCGTATCATTCTCCTTGAGCTTAAATACCTCGCCATGTGAGGCATACCCGCCTGCCATAGCCGAGAGCCAATGCCGGAGAACGGTTGTCTTCGCATCACTATTGCCCCACTCGTGCCTGATGTTGCCTTCATATTGATACTCGTCGTTAATGACGGGCTTATTGTACGTATTCTTCAATTCAAGCATTAAGGCATAAGTATCCGGGTGCTGATACGAAACATGGGTCATCCAATCCCGATTCGGGTACACGATGCCTAACGGAATATTATGATTGGAAATGGGGTGACCATGCGGATCGTTGACCTTAACGAACGACCCCAACAGGTCCCAATCCTTCCGGTCCATACCAACGCAGAACTTCCCATCCTCGGTTTCCATGATGTCGTATTCATTCGCGAGGGACCACCATACGTTCCGGTAAGCAGAAAGTCTCGCAATCATATATTTCACATACAAAAGGTCGTCTTCTTGCAACATTCCCTTATCAATGCCCCAACAATCGTAGGGATGGAACAAGATGACATCCGCCTCGATTCCGAGTTTCAGCAGCTCCATTACGCGGTCCTCAAAGTTTTGAAAATAAGCCGGGAGCAACGTCTGAAAATCAAATGCATTCGGTGAGCCTGCAAACGGGAAAACAGGAGGAACTTCCGAAACTTGGAAGTCATCATCAGCACCGCCACCGTAATACTTCGGAAATACAAGCATTCGAATTTTATTGAACCCATATTTCGAGAAAGACGCCAACGTTTGTTTCCGAATCTCCTCTGGCCTGTAAGTCCAAGCGTAAGCAGTTGTGCCCATTACAAAAAATGGTGTTCCATCGGCATAGGTAAAATGCTTTCCCTTCACCCTGACAGGTCCGTGATTGCCTTGTAGCGCCGGGGTGCATTCGAAGGTGCCCGTTAACCCGCTGAACTCCTCGTAATTGGACACAAGTTGGAAGGTGTATTCCCCCTCTTCCTCTGGCATGAAACGAATTTTCCACGTTGATCCACCGTCATAGAACCCTGAAACTTTGGAACGCTTGCCATTCTTCTTTAAAGAAGCCTGTAGCCTTACGTCTTGAAAAGGATGGATAAAACTCACCGAAGCTTGCAGCTCGATCTCGAAAATCGACCAGCGTTCGATTTTTTGTGAATAATGCATCGCAATCACCTCTTTAACATATTTTTTCACGTATCGTAACGTGTTAACATGCCATCATTCGTCATCATTTCTGCCTGAATCTCATGCTCATGAATGGCTACACGGACGTAGCAAAGCTCTAACCCAGACCGTCAGCCCTATCAATCGTAAATCGGTAGCTCCCGGAGCCAATCGCAAGCATAATGCCTTCTTCGGCTTCTTCAACGCCGAGCAAGCCCGCAATCTGCTCCAGCCTCTGCCCGCTCTCTGCAATCCAGCTGTAGTCGCTTACCGGAAGGAGCACCTCGGCTGTCGTATTCGGCGGAATCGTCACCTTCATCTCGAATGAACCGCTCTGCTCCCGCCTCCATGTTACGGCGATAGTACCTTGAATTGATTCATATGAGGCGTCTGCCCAAGTCATCGGTTCGCCAAATCTCGGCTGAATTCGTATTTTCTTGTAGCCCGGCTCGACCAGGTCGATTCCGCCAACGATTCGATACAGCCAATCCCCGATGGCGCCATAAGCGTAATGGTTATAGGAGTTCATATCGTCGCTCCAGAACGTCCCGTCCTGCTTAATGCCGTCCCAATGCTCCCAAATCGTTGTTGCTCCCTGAACAACAGAGAATAGCCACGACGGATATTCCTGCTGCATCAGGAGACGGTAAGCCAGATCAGTATAACCAAACCGTGAGAGCACCAGGTTTAGATAAGGTGTGCCTACAAACCCGGTCGTAAGATGTGTTCCGCTCTCTTCAATGTGCTCTGCAAGCATGCTTGCGGTACGAGGCCGGTCTTTCTCCTCCAGCAGATCGAACATCAGAGCGAGCACGTACGCAGTTTGCGTCGGAGATGCGACCCGACCGCTTGGCGTCACAAATTCCTTCCTGAATGCCGATACGATCCGCTCGTGCAAGACGCTATATTCTTCGGCTTCTTCAACTTTACCGATTACGGCGGCGGCTTTAGCTAGCAGACCGGTCGAATACGCGAAGAAGGCAGTGGCGATCAAATCCTTCGGCGTCGCGCCGGTGTAGCTGTTCTCTTTGGCGTCCAAACCAAGCCAGTCACCGAAGTGGAAGCCCGTGTTCCACAAATACTCATTGTCACCTTCCCCCCGCATATACTCCACCCAAGCCTTCATGCTCGGATATTGGGTTTCCAGCACGCGCGTATCTCCATAGCACTCATACAGCGTCCACGGACAAATAACGGCTGCATCTCCCCAAGCGGAAGAACCGTAGCCTGCCGCCGGGATATCAGGAATGACATGCGGCACTTTGCCGTCCGGTTCTTGATCCGCCGCCAAATCCTTCAGCCACTTCTCGAAGAACGGGACGACGTTCATGTTATAGGCGGCCGTACGGATGAAGACTTGTGCGTCTCCCGTCCATCCCAACCTTTCGTCGCGCTGTGGACAATCTGTTGGAATATCGAGGAAATTTCCCCGTTGGCCCCAAACGATATTCTGCTGGAGTTTGTTGACAAGCTCATCTGAGCACGCAAAGCTTCCCGTTGGCTCTAGATCCGTATGAATGACACAGCTAACGAAATGCTCCATAAGCTGCTCTTTGGGTACTCCCGTTACTTTGATATAGCGGAAACCCTGAAAGGAGAAATACGGTTCATACGTTTCCTCTCCGCCTCCCCTGCAAATATAGGTAACCGTCTGCTTCGCGGAACGAAGATTGCCGGTATAAAAGTTCCCGTCCCGGTCAAGCACCTCTGCGTGCTGCAGCGTAATCACGCTCCCGACTTCGGCATTCACGGTAAATCTGACCCACCCAACCATGTTTTGACCCATGTCGAGCACCGTCTCTCCTTGAGGTGTCGTGATTACCGCTAGGGGCTTCAGCAACTCTGTCACTTTAGAGGGCTCATTCTCTTGGGCGACAAGCGCAGCACTAGGTGTCTGATGAATAGCCGCATTCGGCCATGCCTGATCGTCGAAGCCATGCGAAGACCAGCCATCGATTGCAAGTCTGGCATCATAGGTCTCTCCATGATAGACCTCCGAGTAGAGCAGCGGTCCCGTCGATACGCGCCAGCTTCCATCCGACACGATGACGCGCTCCGATCCGTCGGACAACGTCACATGCAGCTGAATCAGAGCCGCACGGCTTGTCCCAAAAAACTCCTTCTGGCCTTCCCACGCCAAATATCCTTTGTACCATCCGTTCCCTAGCATGCAGCCAATGGTGTTTACGCCCTGAGAGATCAACGCGGTTACATCATAGGTTTGATATTGAAGGCGTTTCGTATAGCTTGTAAAACCGGGGTTAAACAACGTATCATCGGCAGGCACACCGTTAACGAACAGCCGGTAAAACCCCAGCGAAGTAGCGTATAGCCGTGCGGAAACGATCTCGTGCGATAGTGTGAAGTCCGAGCGCAAGTAGTTACACGGTTCTTGATCCGTATCTTGAGACGGTGCAGATGCCGTAATCCAGCTGGCCTGCCATTCTCCAGAAGTCAACATAGCCGTCTCCCAGTACGAAGGCTCGCTCCACTCCGATACGCTTCCTTGATTGCTCCATACGCGAACTCTGAAATAGTAGCGCGTACGAGAATTCAAGGTAGGACCGGCATATTCGATATGAACGTTACGATCCGAATCTACCTTTCCCGAATCCCATACTAATGCCGATGTAAAGTCGCCCTGATTCGCTACCTCGATTTGATAGGCGGACTGGACAAAACCTCTCTTCTGCGAGATAAACTCCCAACTAATCCGGGGATGAATATCGTCAATTCCCAATGGATTTTTTCTATAATTCACCCGAAGGTTCGTAACTGTGAAATAGCTCATCTTGAAAATCGCTCCTTTTGGTCATTACATCTATATTCGAACCAATCGAAAGCGGCGGGAACCGAACAAGGCTGGCCATTGCCCGTTGCATACATTCCGATATACACGCCTGTGAAACCGCCCGCTACTTCAGTGGATAATAAAGCGCATTCGCCAGTACCGAACGGTACTCGCTCCTTGTTCGGTTCATCGTAGAAGAAGGAATAACTTGTCGGATCGGCTTCCAACCCCAATATGACTTCCGAGCTTTCTACTGCGGTCTCAAGCTCGACCTTCCATAACGAATTAATTCGGCGCCGAAAAATGATTTTACGACCCCTTTCAGAATCATAAGTTATGGCAATCTCATAATGGAAACTCTCGTTCATGTAGACGGTAAGACCGGCTTCGTCGCCTTCACGTACCGGGTCAAAGCTGAGCAACGTTGAAACGGTGCAATTAAAATGTTGCTGCCTCCTGCCGACAAAAGCCGGCGAGGCGACATCGTTTAAGGTGACCGATGAACCATGCAGCGTGAGCCAGCCCGGCCGTTCTTCAAGAGACCAATCTCCAGCCTGCGGATTCCGCAGGAAGTTCCAACAATGCTGAAGCTGTTTGTCGTCAAACCCATCATAAACGTTCAGCGGTGCCCCACCTTCTAAACGGAGCGTTCCAACAGGCATCTCTTCCGCTACCTTACCGTTCTCTCCAATTACGGGCCACCCTTCGGCAGACCATGTAACCGGAGCCAGAAAAGTCTCTCTGCCCAAGTGGTGATGCCTACCCACAAAAGGAACCGATACCGGACGAATGCCCAAGAATACCGCCCACCAGCTGCCATCCTCAAGCTCGACGAGGTCAGCGTGGCCAGTCGCTTGAATCGTTTCTGGTGAACTCCGATGGCTTAGAATTGGGTTATTGGGATTGCTTTCGAATGGTCCGTACGGCGAGTCGGCGCGCGCAATGGTCACCATATGCCCGTACTCGGTCCCACCCTCGGCAATCATGAGGTAATACTTCTCCTGGATCCGGTACATGTGAGGTCCCTCAGGTGCTGTAGCACCAGTTCCCTCCCAGATTAACCGCCGTTCAGTTAAGAGCTTTCCGGTTTCAATGTCGATCTCCGCTTGGTAAATTCCTAGAACCTCTGGCTTCTGAAAACTATTGGTACCTGAAATGTACACGCGGCCATCCTCATCGAAAAACAGGGATGGGTCAATACCTGGCCAATCAAGCCAGACCGGATCGGACCAAGGTCCCTCCGGCTTCTCGGACCAGACATAATAATTCTCGTACCGCTTCATATTCGTCGTAATCATGTAGAACCGCCCTTGATGATAGCGAAGGGTCGGTGCGTAAATCCCCATCGAGCTTCTACATTCCTCAAGATCCAACTGCTTCTCCCGAGTCAGGCAGTGCCCAATCTGTTCCCAATGGACGAGATCCCGGCTCTGGAAAATCGGGACTCCGGGAAAATATTGAAAAGAACTGGTGACTAAATAAAAATCGGCCCCTACCCTACATAGGCTCGGATCTGGATAAAAACCTGGAATGATTGGGTTGGTGTAAGCCTCCTCATTCAATAACATTTCAGTCTTATCTCCTTTCCTATTAACTGATGAATGATCCAGATTGAAGAGAAATTCCCAACCGATTAGCTGAACGACGATTTATATCCGTGTAAGCCGAACTGCGATATAGGGTTTGCCCGGGAGCTTGATTTGAAAATCCCCTTCAAAACTCCCTTCGATTTCCTCAATCGTGCTATGCCATGTATCAATAATTTCTGCTTTGTACGAAAGGTCAGGTTTCATCATAAAGTCAAAATAACAGGGTTGTCTGGCGCTGAAATAATATAGATAAAACTCATCCGTAACGCCGGCTACAAATTCAAACTCTGTCCAAAGTGGATTAAGAACGCCGGAAGGTGCTTGTTCCATTACCTGCTTCAAAAATTTGATTCTCTCTGGACTGGAACCGTGCAATTGACCGCCTTTCGACCACCAGAGAATATCCGAAGGATCGAAGTAAGTTTCCCCATGGCCAGCGTATCCTCCTCGTAGCGCCGCTTCCCAAAATCTTCTGACCATATCCTCGCCGGTAATGTTGCCCCAAAAAGGACTTATGTTGCCTTCATACGCACACTCGTCGATGACGATGGGCTTGTTCCATTGTTTTCTCCATTCCGCCGAACGCTCGGTTTCTGACTTTTGGAGACTGCAATGGGTAATCCATGGCCTTGATTGATCAAAAACATTAACAAAGTTGTGGATGGATAGTAAATGTCCATATGGATCGTTCTCAGTTACGATTTGACCGAAACGCTCCCAATCCTCATCCGGCTTATCCCACAGCAATTCATGTTCATTGGCAAGCGACCACCAGATATTCCGGAAAGCTGACAATCTTGCCGTAATGTATTTGAGATAACGCTTATCGACAGATGGAGGCATTGTAGCAAAGCCCCATCGATCATAAGGATGGAACAAAATTAAATCCGCCTCAATCCCGAGCCGACCCAAATCGGCGATCCGGCGTTCCAGATGTCGAAAATATTCAGGATTAAACTGAGTAAAGTCCCAGCCCTCTTCAGTTGAACCCGGAAATGGGTAACGGAGAGGTTCATTCTCGTTATATATGAAAGACTTCGGAAAGACGCACATTCTGATTTTATTAAAAGCTGATTGGGCGAGCGTCGATAACGTCTGTTCTTCCAGTTCCTCCGTTTGATGAGTCCATACATAACAAGTGGTACCGAAAGGCAAATAGCGGGTTCCGTCTTCGTAGGCAAAGTGAAAAGTATCCGTAACTCGAACAGGCCCATGATTCCCCTCTTGGGGAACTGTGCACGTAAACCGCCCCTTAATATCTTTCAGTGTTGGGCAGTTGCTAGTTGTTCGGTAGACCCATTCACCCTCTGCACGTGGCATAAATCGGATCCGATAGATACCATCACCATCATAGAACCCATGTATGTTCACGGATTGTTCGCCGTTTATGAATTGAGCTCCAAGTTCAACATCCATATAGGGATTCCCCTGCTTCGGACCATGAAGTTCAATTTCAAAAACCGACCACTTTTCAGCAACATCTGATGCAGAACAGGAGGCACTGCCAATTACTGCCGAAGCATCTTCGTAATCGAGAGGAAGAATGCTTTCTTGCTCCCACTTCCTCGAAAGATCAACACCCTCTAATTCCTGGATAATATAGTTAAGCCATTCACTTGGATTTGGATGTTTCAGTTTATTAAATGCGTATTCCTCCAATGTACTCGCTTGGACGATAATAAATAGAGATTCCTGTTCAATATCCGGCGTATATTTGCGAATAACCGAACGTCCATATTCGTTCGCCCAAATGTTTCCGATTTTTGTGTTTTTTGAAATTTTCATCAGTCCATATGCCTCCTATGTTTTTTCTAGTGTTCTTCCACCCGAATAGCTTAGACATTACTTAAAATCTATGGCTATATCTGCATAAAAACCACTTATAATCAGGTTGAGATTGCATGATTACACCATCTTGGCTGACGCTTTGAATTGCCCACCATTCCGGAAGTCAATCTGCTTGCCGCCTGGCAGCATGACTGTGAGCGGGATTCCTTCCGGCCCCCTGCCTGACAATTGGAATACCGACTTCTCATCCAGCGTCCACTCAACTTCAACAACCCCATGTCGGGTAGCAACCCTGCCTTTCGCCCAACTCAGCTGCAATAGCTTAGGGGCCACGATGATCTCCGAATATCCTGGAGCACCAGGTCGAACCCCTAGAATCTCGCCCGTAAACTCCGATAGCGGCAGCGCGCTCCAAGCGTGGCAATCGCTGCGAGGATGATTGTCATCCGTTACCTCCGGCAGCGTCGTTAAATGCACATGCAGAAAGGCTTTCCAGCGGTCAATCACATGGGATGCTTTGGCGTATAGCCCGTGGCGTGACAACATGCGGAACAATTCATAAGAAGCTGGCACCGATAGCTGCTCCATATGCCCAGCCTGTGAATCGATCGTTCGTTCCAGCAAACGAACAGCATCTTCTCCTTGCACTGCGCCGCACAGGACTCCCCAGACCTGAGCATGTTGACTAAAATCCTCCGATTCTGGTCCATCCGCGAACAACCCGTGTTCCGGTCTCCAGCAAAGCCGAAGCAGCACTTCGTTCACAGCATTTGCATCGGCATTCGCTTCACTTGCAGCATCCTTCCAACCAACAGCTTCATAGATTTGAGAAGCGGTTTGAAGTGCTGCGGCGAACATTTGACTCAGAAGGGCGAGCGGGCCTTTAGCATGCGCTGGAGGCGTTCCATTCTCCCAATCTTTGCACCAGTCAAAATAAGCCCAGTACGCGCTCGGCGTAGGAGCGACAAGCCCTTCTGGCGTCAACATTCTCCGGAACCAATCCAGTACACCTGTCACTGACGGTACATATCTGCGGATCAACTCGCGGTCTCCAAAATGCAAAAAGTGCTCATAGAGCATATGAATCCAATATAAAGAGAAGGACGGGATGACCTGCCTGTACTCGGATGGATAGCGGCTCTGCAGCATACCCGAAGGCAGTGCTGAGCTATGGTAATCAAACAACGTGCGTCGAGCCAGCCGGTCGTCCGCACTGACCGCATAAGTAAACATCATTTGCAGACGCGTATCCATCGTGTATTGCAGTTGCTCGTAATACGGGCAATCCTCGTAGGTTTCATGCATGCAGCGCCGAAGCGTATTCAAAGACAATTCCCATAACGCATTATAATCCGGATCGGAGCAAGTGAAGGCAGTTTGAACATGTAGGGGGTAACCCGTGTCCCGGTAGGATAGCAGCACGATCTCAAGCGGCTCGTCTATCGCCTCAGCTTCAAGCCGGATATACCTGAAGGTGCGGAAGTCGAATGGCTCGTAGCTCTCTGTATTTTCCTCAATCCCTACGCCCGCTACCGTATAATAATCCGCTTCCCCAATGAGAATCCCATGTTCCGCATCATCACGAATGCCTTTGACTCGGTGGTGGAGCGTAGATGATGCTTCCTCATAACATTCCGCATAAAGGAGCTTAATTCGGCTCTCGCAGCCCCCTCTCAGTTTCAGCGTCACGTATCCGGTCACCAATTCGCCGGCATCCAGCTCCAACCAAATAGATTTACCCGCTTCCACTCTTACAGTTTTTGTCCCTCCGTCTCTCAACATAGCCTCGTAGCCAGGGATGGCAGTACGATCATCCGCTTTCGTAATGCCACGGAACGAAGCAGGTTCCTCCCGCATCGGAGGGATAGGGCGCGGCGACAGTTGCCAAGGTGTCAGTTGTCCGAATGTATCGCCTGTCTCACAGACAATTACTGCCTTCGACCAGCCTTGACCGATGAATCCCGGTAGCTCCCAGCCATGGTCTAACTCTCTTCCGTCGGTATGTTCGAACCCGCCGAGAAAGAATATGATCGGACTCGGCACAAGCTTGAAGCCCGGCATTTTTTTGCACAGCCAATTCTCGTCGGTATGCAACACTTGAGAACGTCCATTTTGTTCAACCAGTACTCCCTCAAGAAGCATAGCACCGCTGACTGCGCGATGAATCGAAAGCGGTCCGCTGACGCCTAACAAATGAGGACCAGAAGGGGCGAAGTGAAGTACCTGAACCGCCAACACGTTCGTCCCTGCAAGTAAACGATCACTCAGATCAACCGTCTCATAATAATGCGTCGATCGGTCGCCCTTGCATGGTCCAACCGAGACCGATTCGCCGTTGAGAAACAAGCGATATCGGCTGTCTGCGGAAATGTCGACGACGAGTCGTGCAAAATGCGGATCATCGACGTCAAATTCACGCCGGAACCACACCATTTCGTGAGCTCCCGGATCCGATGTCCAGGGATAACTTTGATGCCAGATCCATCTGGCATCCCATATACGATTTTCTTCCATTTAACTTCCTCCTCTATTGTCTGCAAAATGAATCATTCCCGCGAATCGAACGCAGTTCGATAAAAAACAATAAGTAATCCACGTTGACGGCGAATTACTTACTGTTCTCATTTATTTATCTGCTTGTTTCTTCGCGAACAAGCTTAGTTTGGCGTACATGTCTTCCAACGTAAATCGGACATCGACTTGACGGTACACTCTAATCAGCCGTTCCGTTTGATGATGAACATAATGCATCTCGGGAGTAACTCGCGGCGCGGACACCGTGACGAAACCGTCAGAATACTCCAGATCGTCAAGAATGAGACTTACGACTGGAGAATCGCCCAACCCCCAAACTTCTCCTCGTGGCCAACCGTCAGCATTGTCGTCATTAAATTGAATAAGCTGCTCGAACAGATACTTCCCGATTTCGCCATGCGGACGCACCCTGGCTTCCAATTCGGCCAGACTGACCCGCATCATGTTATATACGTTCTGCGGGACTTGCCAGAGAGGAATGCGGGAGTCCATCACTACGTTAGCCGCATGAATATCGTTGCTCAGATTAAATTCATTTCTTCCGTTCGGGTATGGTCCTCCCCCGATCCATATTGCCGTCATTCGCTCTACAATGCGTGGCTCCATCAGGTATGCTGAGGCTAAGTCGGTCAAGGGTCCCAGGAACACGGCGAAGAGTCGGTGCGGATCATCCGAAAGCGCCTCGCGGATAATCGCATCAGCGCCTTCCGAGATGACAGGCGTTTGCTCATCCTCCATCGCCTGGGGAGCTCCTTTGTAAACCGGAACCTCTCCCGCATCTCCCATCAGACTTAGAACATGCTTCACTTCGGCGTAGCTTTCTTCCATGGAATTCGAAGTCCGATGAGTACCGAAATGGGCCGCGATGATTCCCTTGTTAATGAACATCGGCGTGAGCAAAGCATGAACGATCGCGTATTGGTCGTCTGCCTCATTCTTGGCATCCGTATTCATGAGCACTCTAACCCTCTTCTGATCAGGCACTTGAAAATTCATACTACTGGTTCTCCCCTCATGCATAGTTACAGCAATCGTATTCCACACGCTTATTCTTGCCTGCTTTACGGCTCGAAGCTTGCACTTGCATAAAACCCTCTTGTTCTTCCATCAATGAACGAATCAGAGCAAATTCGGAAAGATCCTTTCGCCCGGATATCATGGGAGGAAGCCCCGATCATAACCTCGAATTCTCCCGCCTCGATTTTCCATTGCATGTTCGTATCCAGGAAGGCCAGTTGACTCTGATCCATCCTAAATTGAATCGTTCTCGTCTCGCTAGGTTGCAGCGGAACTCTAACGAATCCAGCCAGTTCTTGTACGGGACGCACGATGCTGGCATACTTGTCATGAACGTAAAGCTGAACGACTTCCTCTCCAAATGTCTCTCCTGAATTCGTAACGTCGATTGTGACGAGAACTTGCTCCCTAAGCTCATAGGCTTTCTTACTCATCTTCATGTTCGAATAACGGAAGGAGGTGTACGATAGACCATGCCCGAAGTAATACCGTGGCTCGCGTGGACAATCCAGATAACTCGTATACTCGTTTACCGTGTCAACATGATAGCTCGATCCATGATCGTGATTATAGAAAAGAGGAATCTGTCCAGCGTTGTATGCGACCGAAACAGGCAATCTTCCTGCCGGATTGTAATCGCCGAATAGAATATCTGTCACGGCTTGAGCACCGTATTGGCCCGGATTCCAAGCCTCGATAATCGCGTCGAGGTGTTGATCAGCCATATCGCTTGAGATCGGTCTTCCGTCAAAATGAACCGCGACGGTAGGCTTTTTTAATGCAGCCAATTTACGGATAAAGCTTTCCTGGCATTCTGGAAGCCCAATACTCGTCGTATCTATGCCTTCGCCTGTTGTGCAGAACATGCCCCAGCCATGCTTTCCTCCTAAAGTAAGTATGACAACATCCGCAGCTGCGGCAGCCGCTAGTGCCTCATCGTGCATCGAGGTGTCGTTCCCCGCATAGGCATAACCATAAGCATAGGTTACTTCAGCATTCGAGCATTCCATAATCAACTGCTTGAGCAAATGATGACACGTCGGATAGTGCTTGCTTACAAGCTCATCCGTTTTCTCGCTCTCTACTTGAACGATGCTTCCGGGATAGGTGTAGTGACTCTTATCCACACCAAACTGGTTTTCACTCAGGTTTGAGATTTTTTCAAAATCCACTCCTGCCATCGTGTTCCCGACATTGAGCATGGCATCGAATAAACTCGTATAAGAATAGCCGCCGAACAAGGATCTCATCGATGCTGCATGATGGCCAATAACGGCGATTTTCTTCTGTGCACTCCGTTGTAACGGAAGCACGCCATTATTTTTCAGCAGAACGATCGATTGACGCGCTGCCTCCAGGCTGATTTCTTTATTATGGGGATCGGAATATATACGCTCTACGGCATCGCTCGACCTCGGATAAGGATTCTCGAACAACCCCAATTCAAACTTCGCAATCAATACACGACGGACGGCTTGATCGAGAATCTCTATTGAAACCTTACCGCCATGAATACGCTGCATTAATTCATCGTTATAGCAGTCTTTAGAAGGCAATTCTACGTCCATACCGGCTTTTAAGGACAATTCACCTGCATCTGTTCTAGTTTCAGAAACCATATGCCTCGTATGCAACTCCGAGATAGAAGTATAATCGGATACAACCATGCCGTTAAAGCCCATTTCCTCACGCAAAAATTCGGTGAGGTATCTTTTGGAACCTACAACGGGTTCGCCATCGATGGAACTGTAGGTATTCATAATCGATTTCATGTTAGCAAGCGTTATAGCAGCCTGGAAGGGCTTTGCGTAAATCTCTCGGAGCATTCTTGGCGGAATTGGCGTTGCCGCGGCATGAATGCCTCCCTGAGTCATATGGTAGCCGACAAAATGTTTAGCGCAGGCCAGCACCCCTTCTTTCAAATTCCCATCATTCTGCAAGCCCGACACGTAAGCCGTTCCCATTGCTGCCGCAAGTGTAGGATCTTCCCCGTACGTTTCGCCTTGACGCCCGAAGCGAGGATCGCGGGCAATATCGAGCACCGGAGCAAACGCATGTGAAACACCTACAGCTCGTGCCTGATTGCTTATGATCTTAGCCAGTTCTTTCTGGAGCGAAGGATTCCAGGTGGAGGCTTGGCCGATTCCCGGCGGGAAGCTTGTCGCTTCTGGTAGCAGCGCGCCTGCTAACGTTTCCAGATGAAAGATAGCGGGAATACGGTGCTCACTTAATTCCATGATTTTATTCTGGATCTGGATTACCTTGTCAACTACGGACTCCTTGTTCTCCAATTCGCCCGCGAATAACATGGCAACTTCCCCGGCGCCCTGCGGATAGTCCTGCTCCAACTTTTCAATCGACCCTTTGTCCGGCATATAGCCGACGATTTGACCCATCTTTTCTTCGATACTCATGCGCCTCAATAAATCATCCGTACGCTCTTGAGCAGTTAGGGAAGCATCCAAATAGTTACGCGTCCTTGTGTCCATGTTTCCTCCACTCTGGCCTTAAGCGGTCCAAGTTAGTCGTAATCCTCGATTTTCCAATCTTCCTTCCAATCGAGATAAGCCATATTCCCTTCAAACCGGACAGGAAGCCATACATAATCGGAATGGCAAATATCGAAATCGAGCGATACGGGCAGTTTGTCTTCCTCTTTCAACTCATAGTCGATTTCCGGGTCGAAGATCGACTTATACAGGTCGGCTGCGATGCGGGATTGCGTCCCATCCGCAAAACGATCCCCTACAAGCTCTGGAAGATTCGGTATCCATCGATCCGCAAGCGCAATATACAGATCATTCTTGGACGGGTGCTTAAACACGGACGTAATCTGTGAATTATAAGACGTGCGGGACTGGTCGTCCGGATGCGGATCACCCAGAAGCTCCCATGGACCATGATAAGTTTTCGCGCAAGCGACTTCCGAAGGGTTCGGATGATAGCCGGTCGTTCCCGAGGTGAACAAATAGTTCAGCCCTTTTCGGTTAAAATAAGCAGGCGCTTCGCGCACATAAGGCGGCTGTACATTCGGAAAATGAGTAGAATAATAACCGGTGACGTCCGTATAGTCGTCTGTCAAGTCGGCGCAAATGAGTTCGGAATGGACTCTTTCAAAATAGTAATAGGCCTTGCCGTCTGGAGCGACGACCAAATCGAAATCGCCAGCACCCATGTTTAAAGGACGGATATCTTTGTTCACGACCGTATACGGGCCAAGGATATGGTCAGCGGTAAGGATAGTAGATTTCTGCCCAACTTGCCTCATTACTTTAACCCAGCATACATATTTTTTCGTCGACTGATTAAAGATAATATGAGGTCTATCCATGTATTGGGCAGGATGCAGCGGGGAATCCACATCGTCAACGTCCGGAGGAATGATGACGCCTTTATCTTCCCAGTTGTACAAGTCTTTTGAGGCATAACATCTTACGCCCCAGTGCCAAATTCCGCTACCAGCTTTCGTCTTTTCTTTGTTTTCCCCATACCAATAGAATGTATCACCTACGGTAATAATAGATCCGCCGTGAGCTTGAATTCGTTTGCCCTCTGTGTCCAGCCATATCTGGCCTGGTCTAATCGAATTGTACGTCATACTCTTTGACTCCTTTGAGTTGATACATGTAGATGATTGTCGGGTTTCTCCAGAATGCGGCTATTCTTTGACGCTTCCAAGCACGATTCCTTTCATGAAGAACCGTTGCAGGAAGGGATACACAAGAAGAATTGGCAGAGAGCCTAGGAAGATTTGCGCCGATTTAAAGGTGCGGTCGCTGATTTTGGACAACTCCGCTATTGTCTCGAGACTAGCAGAATTAAAGTTCTGCTGAATAACGACGGTTTGAAGATAACTTTGCAGCGGGTAATTTTCCGGCGAATTCATGAAAATCAGCCCGTCGAACCAGGAATTCCAGTGGAAAACCATGGTGAACAGCGTGATGGTCGCCAGAGCTGGCGCGGATAACGGCACATATACTTTCCACAGCGTCGTCCAGTGGCCTGCGCCGTCGATAAAGGCTGCCTCTTCCAACTCCTTCGGCAAGCCCCGGAAGAAATTGAGCAATAAAATCATATTAAAGATCGGAACCGCTGACGGCAGCACCAGCGCCCATACAGAGTCGAGAATTTCGGTGTATCTCACCATCATATAGAGCGGAATTAGTCCGCCGTTAAACAGCATTGTAAATACAAACACCCAGGCGTATATCGTTCGCCCCCGGAATTTATTTACCTCCTTTGACAGGGGGTAAGCGACGAGGATTGTTAAAACCATATTGACGATTAACCCGACAGATACGCGTTTGATCGTCATTAAAATCGAATCGAAAAATGCTTCTTTGCCAAGAACATACTTATAAGAATCCAGTGTGAATTCAACCGGCCATAGCTTGACGTATCCTGCAGACGCCGCGGAGCTGGAACTGAACGATACTGCCAGCACATGAACAAGCGGTAATATGCACATAATCGACAAAAACGCCAGAAAAATATAGTTAAATCCAACAAACATTTTACGGCTAAGCGTAAAGCGTTCCACCATTATTGTTCATCCCCTCTCCCTCTTAGAATATTCTGTAGTTAGCAAAACGGTAGGCAAGGAAGTAAGACGTTGAAAGCAGAATCAGAGAAACGACCGACTTGAAAAGACCAACGGCTGTCGCTACTCCATACTGCGCATCTACGATGCCAATCCGGTAAACGAATGTATCAATAATATCGCCTGTTTCATATACTTGAGGACTATACAAATTGTATACCTGATCGAATCCGGCATTGAGGACTTGGCCCAAAGCCAGCGTTGCTGTCAAAATAATAATCGGCGCCATGCCAGGTAAAGTCACGTACAGCGTCTGCTTCCACCGATTTGCTCCGTCAATAACGGCCGCTTCGTACAACGTGGGATTAATACCGGTCAGCGCGGCCAAATAAACGATCGTATTAAAACCGAATTCCTTCCAAACGTCCGATGTTACAAGAACAGATCTGAACCATTCGTTACTGCCCAAGAAATAGATCGAATCAAAGCCCAACCAATTCAACATCTGATTAACGATACCTTGCGAAGGAGATAAGATATCGATTAGAACGCCTCCAAGAATAATCCAAGACAAGAAATGTGGTAGATAAATCAAGGTTTGGACCGTTCGTTTAAACAATTCCTTACGGATTTCGTTAAGCAGCAGCGCCGCTATTATCGGAACGATCAGACCGACAATGATTTTCATTATGGCAATGATAAGGGTATTCCAAATAATCTGAATAGAACCTGGCAGTGCCATAACGTAGCGAATGTTATCAAAACCATTCCACTCAGAATCAAATATGCCGCGGGCGGGATTAAAATCCTGGAAGGCGATGATCGAACCGAGCATCGGACCGTAGCTGTAGATAAGAATTAAAAGTAAGCCCGGTAAGATCATTAGATGCAAGGGCAGTTGAAATATCCAAGCGCGTTTCTTCCCTTGCTTGGCCGCCGAATTCACGATAGCTATGCGATCTTCTGTCACTTTATTCAACAAGGCGGATCTTCCTTTCTTGCCTATATGTCCGAATTCTGCTCTCCTGAGGGCAGAATTCGGACTTGGCTGCCATTACTTGGCATTCATTAATTCGTTGACTTCCTTGGTCATTTCATCGCCGCCGAGCTTCTTCCAGTCTGCTACGAAGGTGTCGAAGCTATCTAGCGATTCACCTAGAATAATCTTGGTGAATGTCTGGAGTTCCTGCTTAAGAAGAGTGGAATCCCGTTTTACCATAGTTGCAGTCATGACCTGAGTAAAGGCGCTTGGAAGCAGCTGGCCATTCTTTTCATAATTGTCAATTATGCTGAATGAAGAATTTTCCGGACCGAATACGCGGTTTAGCGCCCAATCAATGGTCTCCAGCGGTTCACCGTCCACGGCTTTTTTGACACTGCGATAAGCTCCCATCTGCTCGGTTGAAACGTCCGCTTCCGTCTTCTCTCCACTAGTGAAGATTTGTTTCATCAAGCGATGCGTATTCAGATTTTTTTCCGGTTCAGCCGTATAGATGGAATACATCCAACGCTCTATGCCATCAACAGGGCTTGTTGACAGTTTGTCGGCTTGTTCTTGCGTGTAAGTATTACCGTAGACGACTTCAAAATACAAATTAATCATTTTAAGCAGCGCTTCTGGATTCTTTGCGTCCTTAGTAACCGCAATATACTGCGGTGTTTTTAGATTAATGCCTGGCACTTGCGCTTTTGCAGGCTGGCCATCGACAGTTACAAGCGGATACGGCATTAAATCCGCATTCGGATCGGCGTTCTTAAGATCTTGTAAGACGAGCGGGGCCGGCATATTGCCAAACCACAATCCGATCTTACCGCCCACAACCAATTCCTTCTCCTTGTTCCAATCCTTCACGCCAAATTCAGGATCAATATACCCTTTTTTATACAACTCCTGCAGCTTACCAAGCGCAGCTTTCACTTCTGGCTGAATGCTGCCGAATGCAAGAGTGCCGTCATCAGCTTTAACCCAGTTCCCTTTTCCTTGTTGGCGCGGGTAGGCGTTGTAACTGTTGAAGAAACCCTCAAGCCCATCAAAGAACCCATACAGATCCTTATCCATCGCCATACCGTACGTATCCTTCTTTCCATTGCCGTCCGGGTCCTGATTCACAAATGCATCCATAATATTAAAAACATCGTCCATGGTTTTCGGTGCTTGAAGACCGAGCTTTTCCATCCAATCTGCACGGATCCAAATCATCGTCGCTTGATCAATTTTTGAAGTAGGGGCTGGGATGGCAAGCAGCTTGCCATCAAAGGTGGCAGATTCAAGTGCTTCAGGTCCTGAAGATGTCAAGACTCCTTTTGTAATTGGACTGGCATATTTCTCGTAAATCTCAGTAAGATCAGCCAGTTTCCCTGCATCCGCCAATTGCCTTAACTGCGAGGAATTGACCGGAACGATATCAGGAAGGTTTCCCGATGCGACAGAGACATTCAGCTTCTGATCACCTTGACCTCCTGGCTCATCACCTACGACAGACCATTCGTTCTTCAATAGAATACCAAGTTTATTTGCGTATTCCTGATACCATACGTTGTCGTCTATCGTTTCTCCATTTGTGAATTTCACCGAAGGACTGAGTATACGTACGGTCGATATTTCAATCGGCTCTGCATATTTTCCGAGATACAGATCCTCTGGATTCCCAGATTCCTTTGCAGGAGTTGTCTCCGTATTGCCATTCCCCTCTTTGTTTGAATTATTAACAGGCTCATTGTTAGAACTGCATGCGCTTACTGCTAAGCTAAGAACTAATAAACTTGATACAGCCAGTAATCCTACACGTTTCTTCATATCTTTTTCCCCCTTGTCATATTCTCAGAGATTTTGTAAGAGATCTCCTGAATTAAGTATAGTAAATAGCCTACACACCGTATATTGTACTCTGTTTGTATTCTGTACTTTCGTTTGCAACTTTTCGTGGCCCCGTTTCAAGAACAGGCGGAAAGGAAAAGGAGAGCCTTGATTTAGGCTCTCCTTTTTTGCCTCCAGCATGCAGTAGCTGGAGTAAGCTGTCTTGTGGAGTAAGGTTATCTTGTCTAGTTTCTAATTAGCTACAGTCTGCTCCGGAATTCTTGCGGGGTTACGCCCATGTGCTTCTTAAAGAAACGCGAGAAATATCCCGCCGTATCGAAGCCAACCGCCATCGCGATCTCTTGCACCTTCGCTTGGGATTCCGTAAGTAATGTTTTCGCTCGCTCCACTCTCAGCTCCGTAATGTAGTCGGAAATGTTGCGTCCAGTATGCGTCTTATACAGATTGGACAGATACGAAGGATTCAGATAGACGACGTCTGCAAGGAAGGCCAGCGAAAGATCCTTGTCTAGATGTTCGATAATGTAACGATTCAGCTTGTGGATGATACGCTCAGTCCGCTCGTCCTGTTCTTGCCTCCCCTGTCGTATAAGATTGCAACCTATCTCACTCAGAAACTGTACCGCCTGCTCTTTCGTCTTATGTGTGTTTACATCAAGCAACATGCGGATCGTCTTCTCATCATCCGCGTCATCCCCAGTATCGTTTTGTTTCAATTTGTTCCATTGATTAAGCAAAATGACGGCAACGGCGTAATACGTCTGCGCATAGATGGTAAATTTGTTCGGTACTCCCTTGAACAGCTCATTCAGCAGCTCCAAGAACAATGGCTTCTGCCCCATATCGACAGCATTCTCAATTCTGGTTATGGACAGCGCGGGCATCCCCGCGGAGTGCAGCATCATGCTTTCTTCCCCGTGGTATAAGAGAATCATCTCTTCCCCGTTGCCCAGCCCCAAGATCAGACTTTGCTTCAAGAGATGAAAGATCTTCGTAATATCCTCCCAATCGGCTCGGTTTCCGTAGCTGATAAACGACACGGGAATTTGCAGCAGCTCCTTGCACGTTTGCTGTATGCTTTCCAGCGTTCCCTGAATGTACGCAGGCAATTCATTCCATTCCATTTCACCCGTATCCTTCGGCTGAATAATCCATACGAAGTAGGCGCCGCCGAGCATAACGGGAAGCATAACACCGCGATCCATGAACTCCTCGGCAATATTTTGAACGGCATATAAAAGCAGTGACTGATCAGACAGACTGTAACGCTCGTCCCAATGGTCGACTCGGCCGCAGACGAGCATAACGGTCTCTTTAGGCCGGAGCAGTGTGTCAAGTTCCCTCAAACGTATAGGCAAATTATCAGTTTCGATTCCGCCCTGCTCCACCTGCGCCATAAACCATTCGCGGCGCAGCATGGGCAGCAGCTCCTTCAATTGACCTTTGGCACGAACCATGAGGTCTTCGTTACGGAGGTCTTCCTGAATGGCTATTGAAGCCCGCCGAATGCTACTCACGATCGCCTCGTCGCCTTCGGTTTTCAAAATATAATCTGCGCCACCTCCGCGCTGCGCCTGCTGCGCATAATTGATATCGTTGATCCCCGTAAGAAAGATCACCTTGCAGCGTGGCCAACGGGACTGTATCCATTGCTGCAACTGCAGGCCATCCATCTCTGGCATACGGATATCGCTTAAGACGATATCCATCTTCGTTCGGGACAGCCACCCCATCGCATCCTCAGCGGAATACGCCCGGTAAATATCGAGGTCAATATCTGGTTCATCCAAGAGCATCTCATAAAGCCCGTCTACCGTAAACGGTTCATCATCAACGATCATTAATCTATACATGATGCTTACCTCCTTGCAAAGGAATTACAATGGTGATTTGAAGTCCGCCTAACGTGCCTCTGCTCAAATTCAGGCCAGCCGAGCCGCCATATTTGATCTGAAGCCGTCTGTGCACGTTAATCATTCCCGTTGTGACCGTTACGTCCTGCTGACCGTTCAACAGCGCTTGCAGACGGGTGATTTTCTCCTCCTCGATTCCTCCGCTGTCCTCCACGCGGATGAGCATCTCGGTATCTGTCATGAGGAAATCGATTTCCAATATACCGCCCTTTGCCCGCTTCTCCAACGAATGAACGAATGCATTCTCGATAATCGGTTGAAGGATGAGCCTCGGTACGAGAAGCTGCTCCGCCTCCTTCGGCACGTCGGCGAAACGAACGATGATGCGGTTTGAGAATCGAATCGACTGGATTTCCGTATACGATTTCGAGTGAGCCGATTCGCTGGCGAGCGTGACTTCCTCTACGTCGTCTCTGGTGATGAACTGGAAATACTCGCCGAGATGCTTCGTCAGACCCATAATCCTCTCATTGCCGTCCTGCTTGGCCATACGGTACAAAATAAAAAAAGTATTATATAAAAAATGTGGGTTGATTTGAGATTGTAGATGCTTTAGCTCGGCGAGACGAATCCGATACTGTTGCTCGTACACTTCTTGAATCAGCCGTTTAAGCTCCCGAATCATCGCATTCAGCTGCCGGTACAGATAGCCAAATTCATCTTGGAATGGGTAATCGACGGACACGTCGAATCGTCCTTGCTCGATTTTACGGAATGAACGGACTAGCAGCATAAGCGGCTGGTGGATAATGCGGTACATGCTAAACGAGAAGGCGATGATAACCAAAACGGCGACGCCATAAAGAACAAATACCCAATTTCGATAACGCGTAAGCGGTCCCTCAACCTTTTCGGACGGCACCATCATGAGGAGCTTCGTATGTAGAATTTCCGACTTCTTGACAGACAACAGGAAATCCCGGTTGTCGATCGAAACTCTTCGGTTACCCTCCTCCGCCGTGTGTAACAAGGTGTTCGTCTTGTCGTCCAATTTTGAGGCACTTGTACCTGATGAAGACCATACCATTTGATCGCTCGCTAGAACAGCTATGCTCTCATCCAAAGCAAATTGCTTGAGCTTGGCAGATATTTCCGACCCGGATATCTCTACCGCAATCAAAAACAGTGGAGAATTGTCGACGTACCCATAAGGCATCGTAATAAAGATACGGTTACCCCAGATGGTGAAAGGGGATTCCAACGGGCTAGTTGGTTCCGATAACACACGGAACATTTCGTCATTGAAATCGACAATCGAATTAGAGTTGGAGGCAACAATTCTGTTCATCATGGGAATGAAGACCATCGCATTCTTTGTGAACGCACTCGATCTACTTAATAGGTCCATCTGCTGCTTCAGTCGGAGCACTGACCGGGTTCTTTCGATGACCGGCATAATTTCCGAGGTTGTGCTCAGCTTCAATAAATCCTCGTCATTGATATATTCCCGCAGCATTCGTATCGTTCGGTCAAAGTCCCCGTCCAGAATATCCGAATACAACTCTACGCGCGAAGCCAACGAGTCTGCGATTTCTTGGCGAACAATATCAGCGCCGGCTTCGTTCATCTGCAGACCTAAATAGAATAGCGGCGTCAGCACCATGAGAAAGGTAAGCGCAATTTTCGGCAGTATCGGCAATGAGCCTAGCTTCTTAAACATCTGCATCCTTTATCTTCCCCTGATTAAAAGTTGGGCTCGTATTGAGAGCATCTTCCATTATCATAACGATAATATGGTGAAAAGGGAAAGCCGTAATACAGCTTCCCCCTTGTTCTTTTCTATACAAGTTTGATTTATGCCTTTTGTCAGACTGCCATTTATTTAGAGAACTTGCCCGTATTGCGTTTTAATGTACGACGACCCGAACCCGGCCCAGATTTTGAATTTTGGCGAAAGCCGTCCTCGTCTCTCCTTCACGCTGGGATGTTACTCGAATAGATGGGTAGTAAGTTCCTGGCTTTGTATACTTGAATTTCATTGAGATATTTGTCGTATGACGTGGAACGCCGAACTCCCATGCCTTAAAATCACCCGTGCCTGCGAAGTCCCATTCTGTGGCTACGATTTTCCCGCTTCCGTGCGGAACCTGAATCCGCGCGATGAAGGTGATACTCTGACCCGACTTAACCTCCATCTTCGAGGCGCCGTTCACGGTCAGATCCACAACAGGCTGAATCCCTTGGCGCTCGGCAGCCTTCTCCGGCACTTCAATCTGACCATCGACTAATTCATACTTGGTCGACCGTGCTGGAGCCACCCCCTTCTCTACCCAGGCGCTTACATCCCGTAGCGCCTGCTGTAGAAGACCATCGTATTGCACGAGTTTAGGCGTTCGGGCAGGGCTAATGTGATCCGCATTGTCGTTGTACCATACCCGGAAGTAATCATCATAACGCTCACCGAGCGACTCTCTTA
This sequence comes from Paenibacillus sp. JT22N15, assembly GCF_059383755.1. Lineage (NCBI taxonomy): Bacteria > Bacillati > Bacillota > Bacilli > Caryophanales > Paenibacillaceae > Paenibacillus > Paenibacillus sp. JT22N15. The sequence goes on from NZ_JBXENV010000003.1 coordinate 452,849, forward strand.
CTCTTGCGCTGTACCAATCGGCATGCCATGGGTAAGCATCCATATCAAGCAGATTCACGACCATAATTACTTTGGCATGGATATTGCCGCTATATGCAGCGCCGCCGCTCACGCTTCGGGTGACTAGAGGTCCAATTTCCATGGTGCGTTGCGGATAGATTGGTGTACCGTCAGCTGCTCTGAATGGATTCCAGGCGGTGAAGCTAGTCGCCTTCGGCACCTGATGCCGGTGATAAGAGAGCGCGGCCAAGTACCAGCGATTATCGATCTTTAGCTTGGCACCGGCGGCGATGGCGGATAATACGTTCTCTGGGTTGCCTTTCCCGAGGGTGAACACCTTCGTGGCCGCATCGAAAGAGCCTGTCAGCTTCCCGACCGTCGTTGTGCCGTCGGCTGCAAACAAAGTGTAATCGAGCCAATATTTCGGCGTCGTCACGATCGGTACCTGATCGAGGATCAGGCTCGTCACGACGTTCTGACCATCACGCATAACTTGCGTGACCGTGGAGGTCGTGTCGACCTTCGAAGATCGGAACAGCTCGCCAAGTGCCGATTGCTCCGTGCCAAGATAGCCCGGATTATTCCAGAAGTCCCCCACATAAGAAGGGTCTATACCGCGAAGGACAGGCAGAAAACCTAACAATCCCTCGGTATCATGCAACCCGAGCAGGTATTCATAATCTTCCCAGGCCCGCAATGGAACGCCCAGTTTCGTAACCTCCCGAAGGAACGACTTCTCCGTATCGTTAAGCCCGGCGTAAGGATTTCCGCTGCCACCAGGACTGACTGCGTCAGCTATCTGATTCGCCTTCTTCTCTAAGACAAAACGGGCGAATGCTCGAATAAAAAAATTATTAGGAATCGAGGTTGGAACGCCCGTTATATAAGGTACAGCACCGTCCCATATGCCCTCGCTGCCCTCCAACGCGCCGATTGTCTGATAAGAGCCTCCGCTGCCGCCATAGATATAGCCGTAGATGCGTCCAGACCAGTCGTAATATTTCTCTGCCACCGTTCTGGAAAATTGGGCTGCAGCGGCATCGACCCGGTAATCGCCCCCGCCGTTCGTTTGAACTGTATAAGCTCCGCTGTCCACGCCGAAGCTTACATTCACATCGGTCGCCTTCTCATCTTGGAGCGGATATACATTTTGGAAAAATCGTCCGGTAAAATTTCTCTTCATAGGGAAGTAGAAGGTGAACTTTTTATCCGTTCCCTGAAAGTGTCCCGTTACCTTACGATGTGGCACCGGTGTGGTCAGATCCGTCTTGCTGTCAATCACAGGATTGTTGTACAACGGATCTACGCTGTTAGGCGTAATCAATTGTGAAGCGCTTACATTTAATGAAGTAGTGCTTCCTTCTGCAGCAGAAATACTCGTGCTTTGCATTGGCAATGGCAATGTGCTCAACATGACCATAGCTATGACACTTGCTGTTGTCTTACGAACAATTTTTAAAGAAATCATGTAATTATCCCCACCTCTTATGAATGCGTTTTCTAAAACAAGTTTGACTAATTAGGGGTCTCACATACATAAGTATATAAGATGGAGGAGTGAGAAGAATATAAGACTTTGTTTGGATTCTGAGCTTTTGTTTGTAATTTAAACCTTACGGGAAGGCAATCTCCGATTTTTCACGATAATTAAGATCTCGACTTTGGAAAATCGATACTCCAGGTACCCATCGTCCGGTGTGCCGACCAGGCGCTTGATCGGCAGATTCGTCGCCAGTTCAGTCTACGTCTTTAGAATGGGGGCACATTCAAAGCAGTTCTTACTGAAACTACCGAGTTGGGCGCTAGAACAAATTGTGTAATTGCTCAGACTTACATGATGGCTGCAGCCAAATCAATAGGCAATTAGGTCGTAGGCGAATTTGGACCAGCAGAAGTGACACCCACACAAGCTGCAAAGCTGACTGCCTTAATACCTGCTTCTTGTTATATACAATCTTCATTTCCCTCAAAGGTGTGGAAATATCCAAACTAGCAGGTAACAAGCGTATGGAGATCTGAAATTATCCAGAAGAAGATCAAACATTAGTTGGACTTTTTAGAAAAATGCTGAGAAGTTGGGGTTGAAGTAAGGTCGATAATTAAAAAAAGCAGGGGCAAATCCATCACGAAGTATGCTCCTGCTTTTGCTTAATAAGGGCTCATAGCCACTTGCCCGTCTAGCTTCTAAAAGCTAAATATATGAACACTATATTTTCATCTTTAACTTGCATAAAAATAATAAGAATATGTTTTCCCATGATAATCGTAGGTTAAAATATTATCACCTTGTTTGGAGATAAATGAAACCCATAGCATGTTCTCATTAGTTGCAGCAGGATTAATTGTTATCAGATCACTATTCAAATAAATTTTAAATTCTTCGTTATATTCAACCATAAGGTCAAAAACAATTTTCTCGTTTACTAATACATCAACTTGCTGGTCTGGGAAGATTTCAAAATAACCATTTCCTCCTCCTTCCGGTGAGTAATAAAAGGATTTTGGAGTGCTTCGATTTAACTCAACAAATTTATTATCAGCTTTGCTGGTATTTTCATTGGAATCACCTTCTGTAGTTGCATTGATAGAGTGATCTAAAGACCTACCCATTAAGCGGCTACTAAATAGCACCCATACATCAGATTTAGATATGACTCGTTTTATATCATAAGTAAATGGAATCACCGCTTCATTACCCGAATATCTTCCTCGATTCTCACGAACCACCACTTCAAAGGTCTCGGATGAGCCATTTATTAAATCCATACTTTGTACTGAAATCTGATTTGAAGTACATCCTTTATCCGGCACCTTGTCTTCCTCTACTGCACAAGCATCAAAACTTAAAGTCCCTGTACCATTAACTTCAATTGTCCTTGAGGAATTAGGTCGAATATCTACTCCATTAACAGTTGACGTAAAATTCCATTCATTTCCTACGCTATTTCGTGAAAAAACAGGGTTATGTAGAGAGATTTCAAGCTTTATTAATCCAGATTTATGTAATAGAACCTCTTCTTTTGCAAGTCTCCAATGATGGTTCAGGAAGAGTAAAATCAATAATGACAGTATAAAAACTACTATTAAAAAATGACTCTTTTTAATCATCATAACCATCCTTATTATGTGGCAAGGTTGTATTTTTCACCCAATAAAAATAACCATCATTAATAAACTATTCAACCGTTCGTTCTTTATACGATGGTCAAAGCGATCTCGTTTTGGAACAAAAATATTGGGTCTCTACAATTTTGGATGAGTTTAAGAGGAGCTGTATCGTTCAATGGAGGATATTCCATTGCTCGCCTAATTCAGTTGTTTGGTAAACGGCGCTTCGTCTGCTCCTTGTTCTTATCTTTGCATTACCATACTTTCTGGTAGTACTGGACCTAATTGAATAAGAACTTTTGAAACAATTTCATGTGCATAGGCTATATTATCAAAAACTTCAAGTGAAAAAATAAATCTACTGCGGCAAAGGCTTCCTCCTTGCTTTCAAAACAGTTACGCTGGTAGTAATCCCATTCCCAGGTACCATGGAACGACTCAATAAAAGCATTTTTTCGTGGTCCGTGGCGGAATGCGTTCGTGTTCTACCCCTACCTACTCACAGTACGCATAGAAGGCTTTACTGATGAATTGAGGGCTGTCAAACAGCTCTCCACCTTGCGGGCTTCTAGTGCCTGCTGCACGGTCCGTAGGATTTCGGCTGTTCGACAGCTAGAGCTCAGGTGGTACGCGACAATCGTCCGGTCAAACTCATTAATAATACTAGCCAGAAAAAGTGCCTGCGCTGGCCCGTTACGTATCTATATTTAATGTCCATCTGCCAGAGCTAGTTAAGTCCGGTGATCACGCGTTTTTTCGCGGAACTACGCTCGTTTTCTCCCGCTGTGGCGACAGCAAATTCAGTGATTTACAGAGCCGGTACACCTTCTATTTGTTGATGAGAAGGCCATGTTTCCGCCGAAAAAGAACGGTGGGCTTCCGGTAACCGTGGGCTTGGATGTGTCGAAAGCAGCTCCTTACTCTGATAAAGCGAGAAATTAACCTCAATGCGCCGGACCTAAATAAACTCAGCTTAACCCCCGGTAATTCCAAAGAAATTTTCATACTTAGAATCCAAAGACTTAAGAAATGATGGTCTCCCGTAAATAGCTGGTCTCTGATAAATCACTACAACTTCACGATCCATCTCACCATCCATACCTGGCGCAATTAATTTGAATTGTGTGGTATCACCACTTTTATTATCATCTCGATCATTTTTATTTTTATCCATTTCCTACTATCTCCCATACTTTTTCATAGTGAAGCACCATGTTAAGGTACACTCTGATTATTCTCAATATCACTCAGGGTACCGAACCATTCTTGAAATTTAAAAATCAAGTTCCTTTACGATTAATGTACGCCATGTATTATCTATTTTAATAAGTTTGATGTACCCTAGTTCACGCAGATCTTTTTTAAATTGATCGATCATTTCCAAGCCCATATGATCTGGTTCATCCTTATATACATATTTAAGCATTAATCGTGATGAGGCTTTGCTCCATCCTTTATTATCTTTTATAGAATCTTCTATATAAGTTCTAATTAGATATAATCGATACTTAGCAGTAGGATCGTCACGTTTACTTCTTAAATACTGAATCCTATCTTCCTTTGTTTTTTCATCCATTTTTTAAATCTCCTTCCTAAACTACTCTTCTTATTGGAACTCTTTATAGCTTTTAGCTTACGTTATTACTCTCCTATTTTCATACTCCCTCAAAACCTTCAGATTATCTAATTGCTTTAAAGCTATAACTTGAGCACAGCTTGACTCGTGCTTTGGCTCCATATGAAATGAGAAGTTCTTTATTCAATATGTGGCTGGTCGAAGGATCTAATGAGCTCATCTATATGACTAATATCCGTACTCCTATCTTAAAGCACTTTGTAGTCAATTTTAGTCATATTCAATAACATTAAGTTTTTCCGTGTAGAAAATGTAGTAGATGCATTGTAATTACATGTTATTGCGAATCATCTGTCAGATCTAGAACTCGACTGCATATGTCACACGTCACCTTAATAATAATACCTAATCCAGTGGGTATGAAGATATATGCGAATTTCGCTTTTGTTGCATCAGTTGGATGACAAGAATCCCAATCTTTTATTTTTTGCAGCATAGATTCTGTAAGCTCAAATGTCATAGTACTCTTCAATTTTTCTTGTTTTGACTTTAACTTTATCAACCGTTCGTGATGATCTCCTACATTAATAGAATTTGGATTCTTTAGGTTGTCTTCTTCTCGTTTTATAGCTCGTTCAAACTCATCAATTAGTTTTGCAAACTCGTCTACATTTGGCTCAAGTCCAAATATACGTTTCATCTCTCTATAATGTCGAAAAAAAGCTAACTTTGCTTGTTCATCATGGTAACCTAGAAGATTGAGATGTGCAATAACACCTTGTGCATAATGTTTAGCCATTATTCTTCGATTGTTCATTCGGGGCATAATTGAATTTACTCCCTTCCATTTAGATTACTTATTCTCCATGAACGTTAATATCTGAGTCGAAAATTAACTGGAATATTTAGTACTTTGATATTGCGCATTCCGTAGTTATTTCGATAACTTTTTATATGCCCGAAATTGCAAGCTCATCAGTAGTTTATTTGAACAGGAGTAAGCAAGCAGTTCTGGACCGAATTGGCCGCTCTCAAGAAAAAAAGCATCCCGAGTGGGACGCCCAAGTTTTATGAATTCCCTCATAACCACAGAAGTATTATAAGTCATTATCTTATATTGTTTTCAACCTGTATGTCAGTGAAATATAAAATGAAACAGTAGAATTTGATTCATTCATCGTTATGGTTAATTCGACGATAAATAATTAATTCTCTTTCATTAATCCTCATTTTCAGGCTCCATAAATTCTCTTAGTTCAACAGCAAGCTGTTTAGAACCACTCATTCCTTTTACATATTTCAAGCGCCCATCTGCTGACCAGTCAATTTTATTTTTTATTTTCGATACATATTGCTTGATCACTTTAATATCTATATGTCTTTTATTTTCAGTTAGAGATTTTGCAACTAAATGGCTACCAGCAATAGAAAATGCGTCGATACAAACAATATGAGTTAGCTTACTTCCTTTATAGTCTGCCCACTCATTAGGAAAATTCGTTTTTAAAGCACTGTAATATTCAATTGCTGCAATTAGTTTTTCTTGTTTTTGCAAAGTAGATATTCTCGACGTAAGCAAATTAACTGTTCGATATAAGTTTTGTAAAGTAATGTGGCGACCTTTACTTCTTTTTCCGATAATGCTTCCCTTTTCATAAAATGGACTTTCTCTTCTAATTAGGAGCTCCGTTGCAATCCAACTTACGTCATCCGTATCTCTTCGTAAATACTTACTTAATGACGATCCAATCCCTTTGGCTTTTGTATTAATCGTATCAAATAATTGTATTTCCTCATCTTCATCTAAATAATGAAAAGACAAAAATGGAATATTAATCTCCGACTGAGTTTCTTGAATATACTGCTGGATTCCACCTATACGATGTTGTCCGTCCATAAGTGATGCTTTCGCTTTACAAACTAATCTACCTAAAGATGGTCTTTGTTTATCGTAACTGCTGAATTCCCAATTTCCACCCGCGTTTATTAAAATCGGTGTAAATAAAGAATCCGATCCTTTTGATAGGTACATTGCAAAATCACTACATCTTGATGCATCTACAGGGCGTTGATACCCTTTTCCTGATGGGTGATCGTATGGTTTTACATAGGTTAAATTAAGCGCAATTGAGGCTGACATATAACTCTGGTAAGTAACTTTACCGCGCATTTTACTCTGTATTACGTTTTCTATGACTATTGGATTAAGTATTGTCGTAGATGTCATTGGAGCGGCTCCTTTAGTTTTAATATTACGTCCAATGATATATGTAACTTTAGTTATTTTCAAATTGAAATATATAGAATTACTACATTCAAATTAGATGTAATGTTTCCTACTCTATTTAAGAGGAGGAATGACTATGATAGAATTAGCAAAATTTATTGGTCAAAGAATACGTTCACATAGAAAAGCACGTGGAATCACTCAAGAACAACTAGGTGAAAAAGTAGGAATTCCTCAATCGTATATTGGCTCAATTGAAAAAGGCCAAACCTACATACAGCTTGATACTTTAGAAAGATTACTCATTGCCTTGGACATAAACCCAAGCGATATATTTTCAACTTACAAAATATCTAACAATGCTAAACGGCTAGAAAAAGAAAAGCATCTAGATGGCCTATATGCGTTATTAATTCAACGAGATACTGAAGAAATAAACATGGTCGAAAAATTTGCGAAAGAGATACTTAAGACAATTGATTTATATAAAAAATAATCAATATCCTTTATGCACATAAGCATTTAATAATTTATTCTAATTAAATTTTAAAAGCTCATCGTTACACATTTAGAACGATGGGCTTTTAATTTTTCAGAATATTGATAACTATCCTATCCAATTAACACAATGACAATTCACTTTTCATTTAGTTCAGAAGGGGATTTGAAAAAACATAATTATGTAACTGGGTTGATTTGTCATAGTAATCAAAAATCAATTTGTATATTAACTGGACCTCGAAAAGGGCCACGTTTTTTTGCTTACATTTAAGAATATACTTGTTCATGAAATGCTTTTCCATCAGGTTCCCGCATGCTATTTTCACTACAAGATTCATTGTGTTTTTTAAATGTAGTTCGTCTTCCAAAGCAATCAATGTAAGCTCGATAATTGCCTTGTAATTAAAAAGTGATAGAGTCTTCTAATCTTTCTTGTCAATGGAATTTCGAGAGTCACAGTATTACAATGTGGGGGGAAAGCTGAAGATGATAAAGCCCATCATGAAATTTTGAAGAAAAGTAGCTAGAATGCTTGTAGCTCTTGCTAAGAGCAATACAACCTTCGAACCGATCAAGGTATTCACACGAGCAGCATAAACATAATCGACTCCCACCAACTCAAGAATTCGCAGGATGACAAGAAGCACGGAGTATCGGGAGACGTTAAACAAAAGGGCTATGACCCATTGAGTTATGGGAGTGAGGGTCTCTAAGGCGAAGTGGATAAGTGCTATAGGTGATCTTTGTTAACCTTTTTTCCGCATGCCTAATTCTCCATCTCCGAGCCGCCGGCTCCCCCAATCACTGTATTATTCAATTTAAAAAAGGATACAATCGCGCGACTTCATGGATCTGGGTGAGGAAACTGTATCATTTCGAGAGAGCTTAATCGTTCATTGACCTGTTTAAGATGGTGGATCATATATATTAACCTTTTTCACCTATGGGACAAACATAGGTATTGTCCCATAATTTCTCAATCGGCTAATTCCTAATGTAAATTTTTAATAAGACTTTCGTAATGTTGGCACATTTCCTTTGTCACATGCTTTTGAGAACGATACAACGGAATCAATTCGTTGTATTGACTAATAATTGCTTGTTGTAGCTCCTGGTCCAACTCTTGCTCTCTATCTACATTTTGTAAAAAACCCTTCTGAAGTGAACTAACCGCAATCATAATATGATCGAGGTAGTCCATGTTAATTATTGCAGATATTGCCTTGTCCTTGTAATCACTTGGATGAATCAACCTTAACCTTTGCCACAGCTGTTTAATCAGTATTTTGTACACACCATCATGCTCATTTGCTGATGCTAAAAGAAAATCATGGGAGGTCTCCCATATATAACGGTAAATATCATCAGCGTTTAGTTTATTAAAATGCATCCACTCACTGGCCATTGCACCAACGATAAGGAGGTGAGCCGTTTGATCACAAGATTTATGATGATCTTCACTATTATAGAGCCAACCCTCGTGAGGTTTTTTAATTGTTTCTAGTACTTGTTGAATTTTCTGAAGAGGATCAGAAGTATAATGTACTACTCCCGCCATATTCCAAGCAAAAATATAATCGTCTGGTTGACTATACAATCGCCCTCTCCATTTATCTGCTGTTAACCAATCGTTATATGATCTCCAGATTTCATCGAGTGTTTCCGGCTGGACTTCTTTAGATTTGAAAATGACTAATGTTGAAATAAGAATAGGAGTTTTCCCATTTTTTAAACTTAACAATTTCCCAATGATTGCTGGAGCATTCTTTTGTAAAGCTATCTGCTCACTAATTGCTTCACGCAGTTGTTTGACAGACTCTCCTTCTTTTTTAACAACAAGATGGGGAACTATGGCGTCTATCACTTTCATTCCGACCAAATTCTGCCCAGATACTAGTAACTTTGCTAATTTTGTTGACCGTTGTGGAAGTTCTGTAATGAACCACTGCTCTTTTTCTTTTTCCATTTTCACTCTAAATATTTCATCCTCATCCCTATCCCCTATAAATCCGGCTTCTTGGGAGTATTGATTTAAATTTCGCCCTATTTCATTCCACAACTCTATAGCACGTCTCACTAACAGAAGTACAAGATTTACTCGGTTATCCATTAGATCACTACCATTATTTAAAATTCCCTCTACTAATTGTTCTAGAGTATCCAAATTTCTTATGTCTTTAACAGCTGTAATTTGTATTGGCAGAAGAGGTAAACTCATAACCCATAGAATCCAACTGCTAATCGAATGTTTTAGTAAGAATTCATTTCGCCAATTAAGCTCCACTTTTAGCGTAGACTGATCGTATGTATAAAAATCATCAATTATCTTCCACTTATTTTCTAGAATGTCTAATTGTTCTTCATTCAGCCATGCATCAAATTTTCCCCATTCGCTTTTATTCCTGAACTGTCCCCAAGTCTCAACGAGTTCAAAGGGATGTTCGTATGAAGGAAATTGAAAAATCTGATTTTCGGTAAAGTTTGGCGAAATTCGCGTATGTTCCAGCCATGCAGCATAGATAACATGGTATTTACCCAAAAACTTAGCTAGATCATCCCAATTTAACTTTTCATTTGTTTTTGATGCAATCTCCTTACCAATTCCTTTATCAAGTATAAGGTCTTCAATTTCGAATTCACTACCATCCCTACGTTGTTGCTCGACAATATTCTGAAATAAACGATCCGCTGCCATCAGCAAACTTGTAGGTAAACCCTTAAAATCTGGCCTATTCATACAAGTAAAAACCGATGGTTCAATCATCGAAAGGAACCCAGAAGCTAACCAGGCCGATAGCGTTTCTAAAGCCACTGGGCTACATTGACTTTCTAGCAATAGCGCTTTTTGTTCATTTTCTAAATCATATTTGCTTTCTTGAGGTGTCTTTATACGTAATCTTGGGTCCCGTAACATATCCATATCCCTTCATAATTTTATTCATATGCGTTATACCTTCCTATCCATTAGTAGGCTTTATGAATTATTTCGATGAAATCGTGCCAATAACAATTTAAATAACTTACTTAGTTTCGAAAAGTGTTTTCTTTCACCTATCGCTCTTTTTTCTGCAGCCAGTTGTTCAAGTCAGTAGTATCTTTATCACTATTCCACCAAGTTTCCGCAGCATGAATTAGCAGTCTTGAGTCTGGTGCCCGAAATAATGTAGTAGCTCGTGAACCAAATTCATTCAGGGAGCTCCCTAATAGATAAACTTCATTATCAATGACCAAAAACCGATCATGAAGAGGACTTTTATTTCGACCTACAAGAGCTCGACATTCAATATTTAATTTTGGATATTGTTCTTTTAATTTATTCAGAGTCTCTACCATTTTTTCTGCATGTGTTTGAGATTCAACTATATTACGTTCTACCTTGTCTTTCAGGAATGCTATGGAGCTGATTAATCGAACTTTCACTTGTGAATACCGTACCATTAATGCATAATGATTAACATCGCTACTTGAGAGGTAAGGATCACAAATAATACATCTTTCTCTCACTGTACTTAGTAATTCCCTTACAATTTTCTTTGCACGATTCGATGATTCTTCGGTTCTACCGGGGAAATACATAAAAACTCGTTTTTCGTCTAATCCTTTTAACTCTCTCTCTGCATCACTTTCCATTAAAATTTTCTCTACAGTGTTAGTTTGATTATCATTTAAATTTATCGTTTCAGATATAACATCCAAATTAACTGAATCCGATTCCCCACCTTCTGGATCAATGAAATTAATTAAACGTTTTTCCCCAATAATCCCAAAAGTTATATTGAAAGACTCAATAAAATGGTCTTCGGATTGTTCGATTAATTCATTATTTGCATCAAAAATTCTTGTCTGTAAACATTTTGGACTATAAGGAAGAGGAATTATTAAACGAGTCTTGTCTATTTCTTTTCTAATGACAAAGCCATGCCCTAACCGTCTTTTATCGGCGAGCTCTACAACTCCATTTAAAATAGACTTATTTTTTCTCTCAAACAGTTCGAGGATAATATCACTATTTTTAGATAAACTTTCATTCATTTTCCTTAGAATAGGATTCGGCAGCCGTAAGATACAGGATCCAATATACTCCTTGTAGTTAAGCAAATCAATTCCTAGTTCCTTATTAGCAAAATCAGCAATTTTATTTTTTTCTTCAGTTGTTAGCATGGCAAACGTTTTTTTTTCTAAGTCCATTAACGTAATGATTTTACTGGACATATTTCTCTTAGGTAATACCGCACCTACTGAGGATCCCTCATACAAATTAGGCGGAATTAACGCCAAAGACTCGTTAGGTGGTTCCTCAGTTAGAATACCTACGTTTTTTAAGTCAAAGAATTTAATACCATCGATTGTAAGATTACAGTTATTTTCTCTCATTGAACGGTATACATCAATACCTTCCTTTACCGAAACAAATATTCTACTTACAAATACACTCCTTTTATTACTTAATTTCAATCTTTTAACATTGTAAATCTTTGATCCAGAACCTGTAGATGTAATTAAATTTGATTTTTCTTGACCTTCAGGTCTAAATTCAATCACTGTAAATAAATTAATTTCTTGCTTGTTTGTAGTCTCATCTAGAAGAAATAAGAGGGTGATTTCTGTATCAAGATATTCTTTAGCTTTTTCATCAAGTGAATAATTTGAGTTCAAATTCTATTCCTCCAAACATCATATAAATACTCACATCTAACCTTACCTTAATAAATTTAACATCAAGAAAGCCTCATTACAACCGATAGTCAAATCATTAAACCGCCAAAAAAAGCTGCAGTGGCGTGACGTCATGGTTAGAGGAATGAGTTTTCCATCTGTTGTAAAAAAAATCATTTTTTTCATTTCATCCTCAGCTCTAGTCTTAAATTTACGATCATTAAGCCATTCCATTTAAGCTTCTCATGCAGCAGACGAAATCGTATTTCTTCAGGAGATGTTGGTATTTCTTGCTGGCATATTGAACAACACGAATCAGAATGGACGATCAAGCCATTTACTGTACATACACGGTCCATGGCTTGTCTAATCCAGTTGATGAAAATGTTGTATCTGGCTACGATGGATATGTAAGGAAATGTACGGTTCGGGTGCGAAATTGGGGAAGCAAACTCTGCTGCAATTGACCGTATGTTAATTAGATCGTGTACAGGTACGTTAAAGCGACTTAAAGTGGAGGGACAGGTCTGGTAAGTTGATTGCCTGAGCGCGAAACAGACCCTTGCCACTTCGCCCATCGCGGGAGCACCGGACCCGCCATAGACTCCAGGTCAAGTCTATGCTTAAGAGAAATTTCTATAAAGTGAACTTTAAAAAGCTTTTTCAAAGGGGACACATGTGTTCCTTATTCAGTTTCAAATTCAACGGTTTGAATTAAGCCTTGCACCGATATACTCAAGTTTTAATTGAATCATACGACTAGACTCATGGACTATTGATCGCTAATCTCATCGGATGATAAGAAATTTCGGTTGGTTTTATACGCCGCATTCTGACTGTGGGATAAGGACATTTAATTTTCTTTAAAATGTGAGGCCATTCTAAACTTTGATTATTAGAAATCCATAAGAATTTGATTGGCATTTCAGCATTTTTCGGAAGCATAAAAGCAAAAACTGGTACATTCCTCATTACCTCATGTGGTTTCTGATCGAATTCTTCTGTTGAAGCTGCTTTTAACCAAGATTTAAAGTGATACATGGCCAAATACCCTGTTGCTTTATCAATAATCCATTTTAAATGAACAATATTAGACCCTGCATTTAAGGGAAAGAGATTGAGCCATTTATTTATTAAATCTGAAATGTAAGCATGATCATAAGATGATGAGATTTTATTAAAATCAGTACCTTCACGGTAAAAAAACTTTCTATCAATTTCGTAATAATGTTCTACTCCCCATAAATATTGTTTCCACATTATATAAGCATAGGCAAATGGACAAATTGGTTTATCATCTTCTTTACTTTCTTTTAAGACTTGTCCAAAACGTTTTATGCAAGTCTCATGTTTATGTAGCATATCCTTTTTAATATATTTTGATACTGAATTCAATACCAGATTAGACGAATTTGAAAGCTCAAAGATAATTTTATTAAAGGGATTAGGTTCTCTTTTAAACGACAATCCAAAAACGCTTTTTACCGAGACAGCATTTTTATCGTTGCTCACTAAATCTGTACTATGATATACCAACCCACTATTGATTATATGTATATTATCATTTTCTATAATATTATATTTCTCTAAAGAACAAAGCAGTAATTTTAATATTTGTGGTGAACTAGATATATCTGTTTGATTATAGAGGTGTATCCTGCTTAAGTTCTCTTTGTCAGTTGTATCAAGTCTAAGCCATTCACGAACGACTACATCTTGAAGTTCCTCTATATTAATCTTTCCTTTATTTATTTTGAATCCTGTATCAAAATCTACAAAGTAATATCCACAATTACAGATAAAAGGACCATTTGTAAACCTATCAGACAATTCATAGGGTATCGGCTTTTCACAATTTGGACAAGCGCTAAATAATTCAGTTAAATGAAAAGGGCATTGATGAATTAATTTAAATTGATGAAGAATACTATGATAGCCCGATTTTATACATGTTAAGCAAAAATGAAGATCCGTATGAAAATATCGATATGTCAGGTTAGTATCTTTTCTGTACTTGTATTCAAATTGAATGTCATTATCGATTAAAAATTCAGAAATATCAGATAATAAATCATGGTTATACCTTTTTAATTCGAACCCAATAATAGATTTAAACGCGCTATTCTCAAATGCCGCTAAGGTATATAGATTATGATGTTTCTTTCCATTAATATTTTTTAGAGCAAGCACTTTTGAGTTCCCGAATAAGTAAAATAAATCATTTTTAATTGCAAGATTTGAATATTTAATTTTTTCAAAAATAGACCATGGTGATTCATAATCTGAAATCCAATCTACGTCCCATGTTATTGTGCGATTTAGGTCAGCATTTTGATATGATTCTTTATAAATCATTATTTATCCTTCTCTCTTACTTTTATCTCGCAATACTCGTATATTTGAAAATCATAGATTTAATTTTTATAATACAAAGAAGATTCTGCTTCAATGTAACCTGAACTTAAAATTGCTTCTTGCCATTTTTCTTTTGTTATTAGACTAAGATTTTCTCCATCAATACCAAACTTTCTTAATGCGTATTCAATTGTCAAAGTTATATATTGCATTGGAATATCAAATTCTGTTCGTATTCCAGCTTTAATTCGTAGTTCAGAAAATATTTTATATAACTCTTCAGCAGATTGAGATAGTGAAAAATCGTTATTGTTAGGGAAGAAATATTTTGTGAAAGAAAAGCCGCTATCACTAGGAAAAAAAGCTTCTTCATCATAACTTATTAAACATTCCTTTAAATCATTTATTGACCTAACACCAAAAAATTGATGGCAGTGGACCATAAATCTTCCTATAATTTGCTGTCTTCCTTCTTCAAAAAAAGCAGAACGTTGGTCAATCAGCTCATCCTGGCCAACAAGAAAAACAGTTAAACTAATACCTGAACTGTCAAGCTCATTACATATATCCATTAACCATTGGTAATGCATACCATGCAATCTTTGTGCATCATCGATAAAGAAAATAATACGATTTAAACCAACACTATAAGCCTGTTGTACTAGATATTTAAGAAGTCTCTCTCTTTTCACAATAGCTTTACCTGATGTAGCCAAACTATGTCCAATATCTCTAAGTATCTCTGTAAAAAAAACATCTTCATTCGGTTTTGTATGCTCCCGGCAGAGAAGTACATACATTGGCAAATTACCAAACTCTGAAGGAAGAATATTCATTAAGTATTTAATTGCTCTCGATTTTCCTAATCTTGGTCTGCCATGTATTATGGCACCAGGAAATCGATTTTCAATACATATTTTTAGTTTCGCGTATAAACCTGATATCTCATTTGTTGAAAGAAGATATCTTCCTGTATCTATGGGATGGGAACCACGCACAATATTGGGACGCATATTCAAGTTATTAGTTTCTTCATTAGAGTCTAAAATTAGCTTATACAATCAATACACTTCCTTTAAAATATAATTGTTTTGCGAATTTTAGTAGTGGCTGGCCCGGGAGTATTTGAACTTATTTGTCTAGCTTTTTGTACATTTGAAAGTTCTATAACATCTTCAATATTTGAATTTGTGCTTAAGTGCTTTTCTTCTTCGATAGTGCTAATATCATCCTTATTCCTAGTTAACTCTAAATACTTATTTCTGTTGGTTTTATTAGATTTTATAGATGATTTTAAAAATCTTTGGTAAATTTCAATTGGATCTTCAGATGAAGTAAATTCTAATAGTTTTAGATTTTTCAATCGAAATATTTCTTTTCTTACCTGTAAATTATGTGGAGTAAGTCCCCATCTTCCCTTCGCTCGTAATTTCCCAAGTCCTGAACCATCAGGCAAAAACGCCTCAACTATTCTAAGATCATCAATATTAACTATTAAATCGAGGTTCTTACCTATTAAACCTGGGGAGCGGGCTAAAATATCATTTGTATATCTTGCGTTTTCATATTGAATATAAGGGCGCCTTCCATTTTTTATGTCTCCCTGGACCTCTCTAGTCGCCTTAAGAGATAAAAAATTAATTTCACTTCTTTGTTCTTCGGGCATATGATTCACCTCAAAACGTTCTAGTCTACTTCGCATTGCTTCGATAGGTGTAGCAAAATTAACTCCCTCGTTACGTGTTCCGTTATACTCTGCCAATAACACTTCTAGTAGTTCTTCAATATGCTCAGCAGAAACTTTATATTTAATAGCTTGTTTCTCAGGGTCTCTTCTTTTTGGGTCTCTTGGATTACTTCCTGTAGTCATTGGTAATCGCTGAATACCGTTCTGCTCTAAAAGTCCAAAAAACCTCTCAAGCAGCCCCCTTTTTACAGGCGATTTTATCCTACCGGAGTTTACAGTGCATTTAACTGTCTGTTTTAATCGTTGCTTAACTATATGGGCTAAATTTGCTTTTGCTTGATCATATAATAGTTCATTCCATAACGCCCATTGCGCTTTCGGAATAATACCCGAAGGGAATCCTCCATTATCCGGGTATTTCAACCCAGGAATAGTAAATTTACGAGGTTTCCATGGTGTAATGCAGTTTCTTATGCATTTGAGGACATCGCTAGCTGTGTACTCTTTGTTGTAACTTACATAATGACCTAAAACTGCGTGCGAACCGACATCCATGATTGCCAGCACCCAGATTCTATCAATTATTGTTACTATTTCATCACCTTCAGGCGTATATAAAACTAATGTTATAATTACGTCTAACCGATGAGCGTCAAATTGGACTTGCTCAAAAGGACGAACTATCTTATGCACCTTATTTTCTAATCCTGTAGTGGTAGCAAGTAAATAGGCATCCTCACCATTTCTTTGAGCTGATTTTTCAAAATGCAGAGTGTCTAATTTCTTTAGATATCCATATAGACTTCTCCTTGCTAATTCAATTGTATTAAAAGGGTACTCATTAGGTGATTTTATACCTAAAGATGCACATTTTTTAATAAATTTCTTATGGATATCTTTTCCCCTCATTATAGGGTCAGATGCCGATCTTGAGCTTTGCTTAAAGTAAAGACTTTCAATTAATGTTTTGAGTTCAGGATACTTCTCTAATAGGGCTTGAAATGCACCATTCATATTAGGGAGAGAATCATCGTGGGAATTATTATTAGGTAACGAAGTACTTCTATATGTTTTTGTGTGTTTATGAGGAATCAGCGCCCTGAAACCCCAAATAAAACCATCATCATCAAATTCAAGACATCTTTTTATAAATTTTCTAAGATGATTTCTATGTATCCCTGTTTTATTCTCTATTTCATTATTGGTTTCATTTCTCATATACATATCTATTGCAAGTTTTCGTTTTTCATAAATTAATTTGTTTTTTTCAGTAAGATTATCTGTTAGAACGATTGGCCATAAAGTGGTATCAATATAGTCGATATACTCTTCGTTTTCAATTATTCTTCGATGCACCATTTCTCCACACCTCCATTTTAGAACCAAAGGAAACTTCATCAATATTGCTCTTAAGCTCTCCAGAATAAATCAACCAAGAAATAGCTTCTGTTACTCTTGAAGCTGGAATGCTAGATGCAAAGTGACTTTGAATATCATTAATATTCATTCTTACTCTAATTAATTTAAGAATTAAATGTTTATCTGTTTCAATAGCTAAAGGCCTGTTCTTTAAAAAAGATAACAATAGCTTTTTGTTTGACAATTCTTGATGATTTTTTCTGATTTCCATTTCAGTAACTATCTTATAATTGTACCCATTTGTTTCGCACCATTTCTTTTCTAATTGTTCTTTTTTTGATTCTTTATCTGTTTTTTTTATTGAGTGATAAGAATTCGAATATCGTACTCTCATAAAAGTTTCTTCACCGTTTATTTTTTTCACCCACATACTAAAAACGGTTTCAACTTTCTTCCCATTGATGTGTCCTTCTATTTTTATTGGTCTTTCACAAAAATCAATAACGGTTGGATCAGTCTCAATATATATCCAATGATCATATTCTAAATCACCTAATAGACAAATATCTCTTTTAAGCTTTACACTTACCCCATCCCAATCTCCACGTCTAAGCCTATCGGCTTTAGTAATATCAAGCGGTTCATAATGCATAGGCACTCCTCAAAAAGTATTTTATGGAAACAGTTTACATCCTTGCTGTTAATTATGCAATCTATTTCGGTTCAATTGTAGCTTTTGCAACCTGTTTTGTTTCATTTTTCCGTGAAGCAAAATAGGTTGCAAACAAAAAAAGCCCTTGGTATTCAAGGACTTTAATGCAACCATATTTGCTTCACCGTCCATCCGTAACGTTCTGTCGGAGGACAAGAAAAAGCGGTCAACCTTACATCCCTTTTACTCGAAGAAAAAATCTTCATTCTAAAAAAAACTTTTTACTGCAAAAAATTTCATCACAAAAAATAGAACAACCGATGGAAAATCAGGAGTGGTTACCTGTATTCCATCGGTTGTAAGAGACAACTTATGAAAGAAGACGAGTTTAAACCCCTCTTCAAACTTGGCAGCTTATTTCCTGCTCGAAAATGGTTTCAATCATGGAGTGACTTAGGAAGACTTCTTATATTCAACTGATCAAGTATCGGGATCAGTCTCCACTCGAAATCGTTCTGCTGTATATTTCTTTTTTGTTTATCATTCCGTTCAAATTAAAAGATCTTATTCGTTCTCCAATTCATAATCTTTCAAAGCATCTTGACACTGCTAATCCGCACTAAAGAAACCACCAATTGACCGAAGAAGTAACATAAACCAGTTTTCTTTCTCCACTGTTCGCTCAGTGATTAAATCAACAGTTCTTAATTGTACGACGCTTTGCCCTTTGACTACGTAAGTAAATGTAGCCGTTCCAGCTTTTGTACCAGCTACCACAGGGGCAGCGAGCCCACCTGGAACTAAATTGACTGTAGCAATAGGTTGTGTAGATACATCTGATTTCGGGAGAATAAAATAAACATCATCTTTTGTTACTATCTGAACATTTTTTTCTTTCCCGCCCTTGACAGGAGATGTTTCCATCCCAGTGACTAAACTCCCAGCAGGAATTACTTGATTCATTGTAAAGTGATTGAATCCATAGTCTAATACCTTTGCCGTCTCTTCGAAGCGGCTCCCCATCGATGGAGTCCCCATGACAACACTGATTAAACGCATACCATTGCGCTCTGCAGTTCCGGTAAAGCAATAGCCTGCGCTTTTGGTATATCCTGTCTTGAGCCCATCCAAGCCCTCATAAGCATAACTCGGAATAGCTTTGTTAGTCTCTAGCATCCGGTTTGAATTGACAATTGGATCTTTATCGGACTTACGCATCTTGTAAAATGGAATGGATGTGACATCAGCATAATCTGGTTCATCTTGAATAAGGTTTTTCGCCAATGTGGCCACGTCTTTTGCTGACATCAGCGTTTCTCCCATTTCATCAGGGCGAAAGCCTTCTGGCATGTCGGCGCGGCTCAGTCCGGTAGCATTAATAAAATGGGTTTTAGTCAGTTCCATGCGTTTGGCTTCCTCATTCATAAGTGTTACAAAGTTCTGTTCTGTGCCCGATACATGCTCAGAAAGAGCAATCGCAGCATCATTCGCGGATCCCACTGCCATTGCGGTGTACAGTTCTTTTACCGTATGCTGATCTCCTTCTGCAAGAAATGCACGGGTACCTATGCTTTTAGATGCATGATCGCTGACTGTAACGATGTCATCCCAGGATAGTTCTCCTGTTCTAACTTTTTTGGCAACAATGTACTCTGTCATCATTTTGACCATACTTGCTGGCGCAAAGCCCTGATCGGCATTGATGGACAATAGAACATCTCCTGTAGTTTGTTCAATGAGAATGGCGGATTTAACATTAAGATGCAATGATTCCACAGTCGGTATGTCAGACATCCCCGATGAGTTAAGTGTTCCTTGGTTCGTGGCTGAAACTGAGAGCGGTAACACATATATTGCCAGTAAACAAACGACGATTACTGTGATTAATGGTTTGAATATTCTAAAAATCAATGTTCTCTATCCTCATTTCTGATCATTGGACGTTCCAAATCGATGTGTCCCATTAAGCTTTCTTTATGTTCTCCATCAACCAAAAGTTCAATAGAACTCACCTCACCAAATTGAAAAAATGTATGTTTTAGCGCTTCAATGGCGAACTGCTCTCTACCTGAGCCAAGCAGGGCTGTCGGGGGAACATGAAGATCAAGTATAATGTTTCCATGCGACACTTCAAGCTTGTTTAAGATTATCTCATCTTTCCACATCGGTATTTTGCGATATATGAAAATTATAGAACTGAATGATTTAATGTCAACCTTAATTTTTTTCTAGTCTTAAGAAATTCTTTAGAAATTACTTACCTCGTTCTTCAGGATTTGTTTTTTATGATGGATTTAAGTGAAGCAATGAAACTTGCTTTACTGTGTTTGAATGACCGTTGGAAAACGTTGGAGGGATAACCCATTATGAACGAATACCATTCGAGATTTTTTGGAAAAAGCAATCTTCATGTAAAAATTTCAATCCATGTTGGCATCAGTTTATTCCTTGCCTTCTTCCTAACATTAGGCTTCTCATATGATCTTGCGTATTGTCGCGGAAGCGGATGATCACCATAAACAAATTGCTCCCACTTTCTCTCGGTTGTAGGCCCTTTCTCCATGGACCTAAAAACAATGCCATTCGTTAGGTCTTTCAGTCATTTTCGTACATCTCTAATTTCAATACATACATGCTCGATTCGAGGTTATAAATGCCGAGTATATCAGGCGTAACTTCAAATGAATTCATGTCATCCACGATATCATTCCGTCCACCAGACGCCAAGAGAACACCCCAATTTGCATGAGACTTTCCATCCGCAGAGAAATGACTATCACTCATATCGGCGGTTAATACCGTAACACTTGCACCGGGATAACAGACAAAAACACTGTATTCCCTTGGATTACCTCCGTCATCGTTCATGCTTTCGGTTCGAACTTCGTAGACATTTGTTACCTCAAGTTTAAGTCCGCCATGATTAAAAGTTTTAGTTTCTCCGTTTTGTGTCGGACTTGGTGTAGGACCTGGTGAATTAGAAGGTGTTTCAAGTGACGTTGAAGTCGGTGTTGAACTCGAATCAGTATTGGAGGGCATAGTTTCAGTAGGTACATTATTGTTATTGCAGCCAGCTAACAACATCAACATAGTAATTGTCATGAGTATTACCATAGCACCTAGCATTTGATTAGAGTAGTTCATACACGATCGCCTTCCTTATCAGCATAATTTCTTTCACCATTTAGACGTAAATATTTGGAAATTGTTGCGTTCCCATTAACGTGATAAAGCTGCCGATAATGCCAGCAGCTTCTTCGTAGGTGTATATGGAGCTATCGTTTTCCGTTAGAGCTTAACGCCACCGTACCAGTATAGAACTTTATTTCATCAGACACGTACGGCGTACTAATGTTTACTGGTGTCTATATATAGTATTTTATACATATGGATATAAATCGACCGAATCCCTTGTCCCACAACTGTTTGTATAACTTTGTCTGAGGACAAGAACATTGTTCCTTAAAGATTGTTCGATCCGTTCTCCACTTGTTAAAATTGGCCCGTATCTCCCTATTTTTCAACATTCAGATTTTACAGCCACTTTAAGAAAATTTACGGCATTAGTATTTCCACATTCAAAAACCAAGG
This sequence comes from Paenibacillus sp. JT22N15, assembly GCF_059383755.1. Lineage (NCBI taxonomy): Bacteria > Bacillati > Bacillota > Bacilli > Caryophanales > Paenibacillaceae > Paenibacillus > Paenibacillus sp. JT22N15. The sequence goes on from NZ_JBXENV010000003.1 coordinate 474,561, forward strand.
AACTAGGATATTGAAAAGAAAGTAATTTTCTATATGAAGAAGAGGCACTCTTAAACAAGCGCCTCTAGTAAGTTCTTTTTGTTTTTATTCTATCCTAAAGTACCATCGTAGATACTTTAAAAATCCCACTTGCTGTTCCACGTACCCGCACAGTAATTGCTTTTTCACTCCGGAATACAAAATATTTGTATCCTGCCCATGCACCATCTCGTATGTTGGCAATATACTGATTGCTCTCCTCTTCTCTATCCGTTCCGCTTTGAGTAAAGTAAGGATGGTTGCCGGTAGTGTCTTTTTCTTTACCGTATTCATAGGTTCCTTCAGGTCCAGATAGATTGCTTGCTATGCGCGCCTCATATTCCCCTGTCCCAGTCAACGGCCCTTCATTAAGGCCGCAACTGGTCATTTCCACCTGTGGTATGCTACCGTCCGTCAGTATCTCAATCCTTTCGGCACAACCCTGCCGTGAAAAATGGTGTCCATTCGTTTGTCTATGATAAAATACGTACCATTTTCCATTGATTTGTACAATACCACCATGTGTATTTCCGGTATAGTTTAACGCTTTCCCCGCAGAATGTTTACACACATCGCCATTGCTCACAATGGTACCTCCAAATGCATATCCGCTATCAGGCCTATCGCTGACGGCATAACATAGCTCATGACTTTTTTCAGAGGAATATATTATATAATATTTATTTCCTATTTTACGTGGGCTACTAGCTTCGTAAAATGCGTGCTCTTCGAAACTGGTCGCTTTGGCCGTGCATGCACCAGGAACGGCCACAATGGGTGAGCTTTTTAGCGTGAGCATGTCCGGTTCCAGTTCTACACAATAAGCACCATCGATCATAAGTCCACTCTGTTCCAGCATTTCTCTCAGGTATCCTGGTTTTGGAGAGAATCCCGTATAAAGATACACCCTTCCATCATCGTCCATCAACACACCAGGGTCAAAATTAAAAACGTCGCCGAACTTTCGTCCAAAAACAGTGCCATCAGAGTAACGAACATGTCCATAAAATTCGTATTTTCCCGCAGGCGTATTACAAACAGCCACCGATATAACTGGAGATCGGTTCAAAGCGTAGTATAGATAATATCTTCCATCATTGCCCTGTTGCATATCAGGGGCAAATCCTTGTTGTGTGCCATCGGTATTCAAAGGATCTTGGGTCGGCTTGTAAATCGTGCCTTCGTGATTCCAATTTCCAAGGTCATCCAAGTGAGCCGACCAGCATACATAATCGTTCAAGCAGTAATTCTCTCCATTGAATCGGTCATGGCTGCCATAAATATAAATTCGGTCTCCAAATACATATGGTTCTGCATCCGGAATATACTCATAACTTGGCAAATAAGGATTGAAAGCCTGTGTTTTCATAAGCTGATACCTCCTATTGTCCATCTTTGATCCCTAAGAGGGTTTTACACTGCGATGCATTGGTTTCTAAGTGCCGAATTCATACGAGGGGATACTATATTTTTTCATTTTTTGACTCACCTTTTAATTTTATGGCTTAAAAAAGGGCGAAAGCAAAACAGAAATAATAATACCGTCATTTCTATTTTGGTTTCGCCTGCATTACCCGCAACATGCCTCGAGACTATTTTTGAGAGAACCTGATACTGTCCGATTCTTCTAACAATACTATGCCCTTCTGGACAAAATGATTTTGATATGAAAGGGTTAGCTGTTTTGTTGTCTGCGTTCTGCGAGCTCTTTCGTAATTTGCTTCTGTTTCTCTTCTGAAATATCAAACCATATAATAGACGCGGTAAATAAAAGAGCAAATGCTGGCAGCACTCCCATCAGCAATTTTAATCCAAAAATGGTCTCACTGCTTTGTTCAACTCCGGGTACATATCCCACAACATGTAATGCCCAAGCGGCAATAGACCCTGCCAAGGCCATAGCCAACGTTTGCACAAAACCTTGGATGGAACCCATCAACCCATTTACATTTTTTCCAGTCTTCCATTCCGTATAATCCATGGCAGCAGGCATCATTGAACCTTGTGCCGGGGTCGACGCGCCCAGGAAAAAGGCCGTTATTGCATTCAAGGCCATAAAGATGATGATACCTGTATTGGTATCAGGAATGACCATAACCGCAAGCATGCAGATCACGTTTACGACGGAAGCGGTAAGCACATTGATTTTAATTCCAAATCGTCTTGTAATAGGGCCACTAACCATGACACCGAGAAAAGTCGGCAGTATGCTTACCGCACCGTATATGACCAAAAGCCCTTCGTTATTAAAGAAATATTTGAAGTAATGAATCATGATCGCCGTTCGGATCCCATTGGACAAGTTCAAAGCCAGCACGTAGATGTACAGAACAACGGCCGACTTGTTGGTAAACACAGCTGATATCATTTCTTTCAGCGATATCTTTTGGCTGTTATTTGGATTGATGTATCTTTCTTTCAAGGACACAACTTGGAAAATGGATACCAATATGCCCACGATCCCAACCAAGCCCATGATCAAAGAGAAGCCCAAGACATCATTGCCGTTTCCCAATGCTTTATAGAGTGGTTGAAAGGCCAGCGATGCGAACAATGCACCAAGCATAATGGCGATATAGCCGATCTGCCCCATGGAGATCCTGTCATCGATTCTTTTGGTAATTGCAGGACCTACGGCGTTGCTGGGCGCATACTTTATCGAAATCAAAATGCTATATACCAGATAAGTTGCCGTAACGTAGATGACGTTTCCGTTTGCCCCCAACCCAAAGTCAGTAAAGGTCAGCCATCCAAAAATGGCGATCGGTACTCCCAAAATCGCGAAATACGGCACGTATTTTCCCCATGGCGTACTCCCTTTATCAACAAACACACCAAAAACGGGAACCAAAATGGCATCAATAATCCGGGCGACCAGAAATAAACCTGCCACGTATGCGGGACTTATTTCGAGAATGTCTGTATAAAAGAAAAGCAAAAATGTGGCAATGATTTGATTATGCATGGTTCCCGTCATATTTCCGAGCGTGGCGGCCACTTTCTCCCGGAATGTAAGTTTACGATCTGCTTCCGGAATGTTTGTGACTGGCTGATTCTGAGTGACGTTGGCTGCTCCCATAATAATGCCCCCTTGAATGTATACGCTTACTTAATTCTCAACGAACCAAGAAACGACAGACTTTCTTTCGGATATCTGATTTGAGTGGACCGATCGACAGCGATCAATCCAAAGGTTTGCGCATAACCGAGTTGCCACTCAAAATTGTCCAACAAAGACCAATACATGTACCCGATTACATCAATGCCGTCTTCGATACACTTCTGTATGCCGGCTGTGGCTTGTTGGATGAATTCCACGCGCTCTTTGTCTTGATCCGTTGATAGACCATTCTCTGTTATCATGATCGGTCCATCCCAATGTTTGGCTACAAATTGCACTACGTTAGCCAATGCTTCCGGATAGTTTTCATATCCCATTTTGGTTAACTTCACGACTTGTAGCGGCTTTACCGCTCCATTCGGCCCATGAATCTTTCTGGAGTAATTTTGAACACCGATGAAATCATCGCCTTGTAAGTACGGCAAATAGTTTAAAAAGTCTTCATGCTGTTCTTGTTCTGCTAGATGTTCTCCACCAGGTAATGCCTGATGATCGTACAAGGATAGCGTTATACCAACCTTGATAGACGGATTCAACTCCTTGATTATATTTCTGGCTGCCTGATGACATTTCATAATGATCTGTTCGCCTTGTTCTGTTCGGGGGGAGAGAAAAGGTTGAACTTTTCTTGGATCAATGCCAAACACCTGTCCTAAACCGGCAAAGTATTTCTCCATGTTGCTTTGAATATCGACATTTAAGCCAACTTGCACATCTGCAGAATCGGTTGAAGCGGATTGAGATGTTGCTTCGGCTGTCATTCGTTTCATGATTTTGGTGATCTGTTTCCCCATATTCGCTTCATTAATGGTGCAAATGTAAGGGATCAGATGCCCCAATTCTGAAACGACATGACTGCAATAGTTCTCGAAATGTGCAATCGTTGTTTCAATCTCCCATCCCCCTTCGGTAATCAGCCATTTGGGAGACGAAAAATGATGCAACGTTACGACAGGATTAACCTTATTTTGATGGCAGCATTCAAGGACTTTCCTGTAATGTTCAATCTCATCTGCATCAAACTGTCCTTTAACCGGTTCAATTCTTGCCCATTCAATGGAAAAGCGGTACGTATTCAACCCCGCTTCCACCAACAATTGAATGTCTTTTTGGTAACGATGATAGTGGTCTACCGCCTGCAAAGAAGGTTCCTTGTACAATGAATGCGGCATATGCTCCATCGCCCAGAAGTCACTATGGATATTGTTTCCTTCCACCTGATGCGCAGCTGTAGCCGCACCCAACATAAAATCGCTCCTAAATGGTTTTGTCATCGTTCTCTACCTCTCCATATTGAATTATTTATTCAAGGAAGCGTTTCCAAATCCCTGACTTAACGCTATGACCATAGTAGCATTCACCATGGATTTGATATGGTGATTTCGTATGTTTTTTAGTATTATTGTCCTGAATACAGCACGAAATCTTCAGCAGGGAGTTGATTTTAAATGACTACTACATGCAATACCATTGAAGCAATGTGCAATCTCGTTTCTAATACGTTTGAATTGCCTGTTTTCTTTATTAGTCCGAAAGGGAAAGTCATCTATGACAACTTGGGCGGTCGACCGATTAATCCTTTGATAGAACAACGCACGGGAAGTTATTTGAACCCGTTGTATTTCAACCCCAGCCGAACATACCTATATCCTGTTATTACGAAATCGGTCTTCTCCGAAAAATTCATATTAATTAGCTATTTTATTGGGGACCTATTTGAAGGCACGCTAATTACCGGCCCTACTCTTTCCCACCCCATTCCCAAGGAAGTGTTGAGTGGAATTATCAATGACAGGGATGCCTTTTTTTATCGTGATCAAGTCGCCCATTATTATGAATGCTTGCCGATTTTGAGCAATGAAAAGCTGAATCATATCAGCGTTTTTATTTATCATTTGTTCAACAAGGTGCTGCTTTCTCCCAAATCCGTCTTATACGAAGATTTTCAGTTCGATGATTATGAGAAGGCAAAGGGATTTGTGAATCTAGAGTTTACCCAGTATTTGCAATCCTCGGATCACAATCAGGCTCGATTGTTCGAGAAGAAACTTTTGTTCATGATCAAAGAAGGCAGGGTCGAGGATATCGATGAACTTTCTTTTATTAAGGAAGAAGAATCCGCATCCGTCTTGTCCAAATCCAGCTATCTTCGATCTAACAAAAACCATCTGATCACGCTGATTGCTTTGGTAACGAGGGCTTCAATGGACGGGGGATTGAACGAGGATACCGCCTTCGCATTACATGATAGGTTTATACAACGACTTGAGGAATTAGATCGACTGGATGAAATCAGAAGTTTGACACGCGAGGTCCTGCATACATTCGCTGAGAAGGTGAAACAAGCCAGACATGATAAGTACTCCAAAAAAATCATGAGCTGCAAAGAGTACATTAATAAACATATTTATGAAGAAATACATCACAACGACATAGCTATGGAAATTGGAATTAGTCCCAAATATCTGTCGGCTCTATTCAAAAAAGAGGTTGGCATTTCCGTAAGCGAATACATTCAACAGACTAAGATCGAAGAAATCAAACGATTATTGGCATACAGCACCATCTCGATATCCGAATTAGGTTCGCTATTTCATTTTAATGATCAGAGCTACCTAACCAAAGTATTTAAAAAGATCGTGGGGGCTACCCCTAAGCAATATCGTGAAAAATACCATTTGATCGAAAAAAGGTGATCAAATGCAAAACGAGCCCAATCGACAGGGCTCGTTTTAACCTTAAAGGGGCATCATATCACGATCGTATATTCTCCACTACCTGCAGTAAATATGATATGCCCGTCTTCATAGCGGACATCAGGAAATTCATTAGACAAGCTCGCAATATTCTTTGGCTTGCCTGGAAGTATAACGGTTGCCTTGGAATTGGTAGGAATTCCGAAATCGTAGGTTACATCACTTTCCGACTTCAGCCATCCGGATTTGATCATTCCATAAGGAGATTCAAACGTTGCCGATGCATGCGTTAGCGTTCCCCCAACCATTGGCTTGATCAATACATGTTTGAACCCTGGGGTTTCCCACAGTGGACGAATACCTGCAATACCAGTAAATAAGAAGTCACTTACCGCACCATAAGAATAATGATTCAATGAACCCGTACGCTCGCCATCCGGCTTGATTCCTCTCCAGCTTTCCCATATCGTTGTTGCACCATGGCTTACGGCATATAACCAAGATGGATCGGAGGTTTGCTCCAACAGCCGGAAGGCGATTTCGGAATATCCATGATCCGCAAGAACATGAAGGATAAACGGTGTAGATAAAAATCCGGTGTTCAAATGATAGTTCTGCTCGACGACCATCTCGGCAAGGCGATCCGCAACCGCTTGTTCTTTCTGTTTGTCTGCCAACCCAAATGCCAGAGTCCGGACATTGGGAGCTTGTCGATTGTCCAAAATGGTCCCGTTGTCTTTAATAAAGTAAGTGTTGTAGACCTTTCTAATCTTTTCATATCGAAGGTTGTATTCCTCCACTAGCTCCGTCTTTCCAAGTACAGAAGCCATTTCTGCCAAGAGGCGTGTGGAATATGCCAAATAAGCTGTCGCAACATCCGGATGGCAGCCTTGGGATTTACTCATCGCCGCTACCAGATCATTGAAATCGGAATCGGTCTCAAGCCACTCCCCCCAGTGGAATGCAGTATCCCAAATATAATCCGCATCCAGCTCACCATCGGTATAATTCTGGTAGGAGGGAGAATCTTGAAACCGTTCATTGGCTTTCTTGGCGCTGATGGTCATGTAATCTACCCATGCTTTAGCCGAATCAAACTGCCTCTCAAGAATGTTTTTATCTCCGTAACACAAATACAAGGTCCATGGAATAATAACGGCGGCATCTCCCCAACCGGAAGAACCATCGAGCATGCTTGCCGTTCCCGGTTCTGGTCTGCGTATGGCCATCATGGGATCTTTATTCTGTTTGGAGAACCTCTCCCATTCCTCTTTGTTGTGGTAACCAATCACCGTAGGAACCGTACTACCCACGGATCCGTTCGAGAATTGTTCGGCCGCAAGATCAGCCATCCATTTTTCATAGAACGATTGTACGTTCATGAAATTCGTTGCCGTTTTGCAAAATACTTGCGCATCCCCCGTCCACCCTGCTCTCTCCCGAGTCGGGCAATCTGTCGGCACTTCCATGAAATTGCTCTTTTGGCTCCAGCGTGAGTTAGATACTAGTTGGTTGATTAAGGGATTGGAGCACGTGAAATCCCCTGTTTCCTCCATATCCGAATAGATGGCCACGGCCGTAAAATCTTCTGCTTTTACCTCACCTGGATGCTTTTTGACTAGTACGTAACGAAAACCAAAAATCGAGAAGCGTGGCCGGTAATGTTCACTGTCCTCTCCCTTCAAAATGTAACGAATTTCCTGGAAATCCTCCAATGGCCCGTGATGCGCCAAGTTCTGCAACGTGAAATTCCCCTCTTTATCCAGCGTTTCTCCATGAATGAATACTACTTCAGTACCAGCCTCCCCCCGAACGGTCATGTTCACCCAGCCTGCGATGTTTTGTCCAAAGTCGAGTACAGTCTCTCCATTCGGTGTGTGCATTACCTTTGGAGAAAAGGTTTCTTTTTGCCTTACTGGCACGCTACGGGTAGCAATCAAGCCAGACAGTCCTTCTTGGACGACCTGTACTTGCTCCCAGGCAGAATCATCATATCCGGGTTGATTCCAGCCTTCAATGTCTATTCTGGCATCATAGAGATCTCCTGCCTTCATGTCCGATTTCAGCAATGGTCCGTATGAAGTCTTGAATGAGCCGTCACTGCAAACCCACTCTATGGTCCCATCCTCATATTGCAGCATCAATTGCCCCAAAAAGGCCAGCTTATACCCGAAATTGTTCTTCAGATTTGCACCACCAGTAGACCCTCTCCACCAGCCGTCACCGAGAACAATGCCAAGCGCATTAAATCCTTCTTGCAAAAAATGAGTCACGTCATAGACTTGATATTGCAAACGGTCATGATATGACGTAAATCCAGGAGTAAACAGATGGTCCGTTCCTTCCATTCCGTTCAAATAAAAGTGATATATTCCTTTGGCCGTAAAACAAGCTCTGGCCTGGGCAAGGCCCTTCCTTACAGTGAATTCCTTGCGAATATAAGGGGCAGGTTTATATACATCAATTTGCACTTCCTTTTCCGGTTCTATCCAGAAGGCATGCCAGTCACTGGTATGCAGCAGCCCCATTTCGAAGAAAGCGTATTCACTAAATAATGACACTTCATCGTGATTGCCCCAAACCTTAACCCTCCAATAAACGCGTTGCAGCGTTTTCAACGACGGACCCGCATACAAGATGGCTTGAGACTGGTCAGACTCTATCTTGCCTGTATCCCAAAGCAAATCTTTAAAATCTTTCGTTCCGGATGCCTGTATATGGTATGCCGTTTGCATAACGTTCGTCCCGGAACTGTACAGCTTCCAACCTAATCGTGGCAGGGTAGCATCCAGACCCAAAGGATTTTCCAAATATTCCGTTCGCAATGATCCGACTTCAAGCACGTATAATCCCCCCTCAAGTTCACCCCGCTGTATGCTTCTACTAATCGTAAAGGATCGTGGTGACTCTCTTAGGATAATAAAAACAGTTCGATTGTTATTGTACATTGGGATTCATTTTTGTAATCAGGTATCGGATCGCAAAAAAGTCAGAAGGCGAGCACTTTAAAATGAATGACTCTGACGTTAAATGTAAAACATGTGATGCTCCAGCTTTCTGGAATGATCCCCTCCCCCGATCTTCCGTTTGTCGTATATTACAAATGCTGAGCAGCTGGAAGTCTGACCGGTAATGTGTTCGAGAATATTGCCAATAATTTAAGAAGCCAGAGAATAGTTATTGAAACTTCTCAAATTCATTTTTCAACCAATGTCGATTTTGCTGTGCTTTGGTTTGTTACTTTTCACACTGTCTCTCTTGATCACTCAAACCAAAAGAAGGTGCCTCTAAAGCCTATGGCTTTTGAGACACCCTCTTGAACGGTATAATTCAAAATTCACATTCTATTTATATGTCCCATATCCCCTCAACCGAGAACCTCCTTGATTGAAAGGTCTGGATTTTGATTTAAATCAATGAAGGTATTGTCTGGGAGTGCAACAAACGGCCTTGCTGGATAGTTGACGTTGGTAAGGACGATTCTTCCTATGCTATCATCCGACAACCTAACCTCGCAACCGACTTGAATGGCCAGCAGGGAATCCAGAAACGTCATTCCAATGACCGAATCGAACCGCTTCTCAATAATTTGACGATGTATTACCACCATCACTTCAAAGAAAGCAGCAGCTGGCCGATAGGGACGGTCAGATATCATCGCCACATAAACGTCTGCCAATGCGACGATTTTGCTTAACTGGTCTATCTGATCTCCTCGAAGTCCGTGCGGGTAACCGCTTCCAACCTCTCGTTCATGATGCTGAAGGGCGACCAATGCAATTCTTTCGTCGACGCCGGATTGCTTGAGCAGCTCATAGTCGAGATAAGTATGCTGCATCATGATCTCTCTCTCATGGATGTCAAGCTGCGACGTCTTGTTCACTAAATAAGACGGAAGCTGCAACGACCCGATATCGTATAAGCTTGCAGCGACAATCAGCATGTCCAGCTCCGCATCGTCAAGCTGGAGGCGTTTGCCCAGCGCTGTGGCGATGACCGAGGTTCCGATCGTTTGTTTGTAACGATAATCGCCATGCTCTTTCAAATCATTGAGAAGCTGGAATAGATTATGGCGCTTCGTAACTTCCTTGATCAAGGGCAGCATTTTATCAGGTGGAACTCGTCAAGAACAGCTCCTTTTGTTATGAGCAGCGTTCCTCCTGCATCAAAAATGTGGTGTAACAGCCTTCTCCCGAATTCGGTATTTATTAGGCTATATTTTAGCTTTAATTTAAAATTGTTTCAAGAACAACCTGACGTGGCAGCCTCTCCTCGAGCCTTTCTTTCATAAAAAAAACGTTAACCTTAATAATAAGATTAACGTTTTTTAAAATTCAATTTTTCACATAAAATAAATAGCCGCCGGAGGCAAGATTCTAAGACGTAACTCTACCTTGTAAATCTTCGTTATTCAAACGATCACGAACCTCGGTTAATGCGAAGCCCAGCAAATTCTTACCTTTCCAAAACAAAGGATTATTTACGTGAGGATGGTCTTTTGAAAGTCCAATTCCCCAAATCCGATCCACTGGACTAGCTTCTACAAAAATCCGGTTTTTACTTGCCTTTATAAAATTCAAAAGTTCGGGGTTTTGTCCGAACTTGGCTAGGTTTCCTTGAAGTACGATATCATAACAACGAATTTCCCAAATGTCTGCATCAAAACCTTTAACTGCACGACCGTAACTCTTCATTTCTTTCGGGTGCTTTGCCATCATTATTGCCTCAAGCATTTCGTTGTCATAAAAAAGCCGTGCCTTTTCAGCCATCATATACTGCTCGGCGCAGCTGTATAGCTCCCCTTCCACTCTAAATGAGCTTTCCCACCACTGGCTTAAACAGCTGGCACTTATGGTGCCATCTTTCATTGATGTATGGCCCCAGAAAAATAGAAACTTTAACTTCGCTCCAGACTCATAAGCAACTTGCAATTCTTTTAGTGAATAGTACATAAAATCTCCTCACTTTAAACAAGTAATTCGAGATCGATTAACTTCATAAGCCCTGATTCAAGCCTATTGGTAATAGAGCTGCGGATTCTCTAAAAGTTAAATGTCACTGAATCACCTTTATCCATTTTAGGAATAGCGTACCACATGATAGGTTGATAGGCAAAATACGATAGACTTAAAAAAGACTGTGAAACGATTTCCGTATACCAGCCTTTTAATAATATTCGTTCTTCTTAGGCTTGATAGCGAATAAGAAGTAGAGCCACCGTTCCTGTTTCATACTCGGAAGCGCCATTCCGATGACCGTGAACCATTTCATGACTGTTTTTTCTTGCCGATGTTCTTCCGCGAACGATGTCGAGCATATCGCGAATAACGGAATGGCAAGCAAAAACCCCTCCGAATATTCTGGATGCTGGCAAGGGCTGCTAAATCCAATTTTTTCTTATCCATTATAATTTGCTCTCCATTCGATATACGTACGAATATACCTGAATTCCGCTCCTTCCCTTGTTAACCATCCCCTCGAGAATCAACAAATAACCAAATAATAAAAAATTGCGGTACATTTTCCAATTATACGCTAGCGATGTGAATAGAATAGTTTTCCTTCTATAGGGAATAAGAAGAAGAAAGGATTTTATTTTTGGAGGGAACATACGATGGCAAATATCCCAGCACTACCTACATACCCAGAGCCGTTTTGGATGAAATCGGCGGAGAGTCTTCCTTCCTACCCTAAGCTGGAGGAGAATATCGAAACCGATGTTGTCGTGGTTGGAGGGGGCATTTCAGGAATAACGACAGGATACTTGCTCGCGAAAGCAGGGTTGCGAGTCGTTCTATTGGAGGCCAGCACTCTCTTCAGTGGGACAACCGGTCATACAACTGCTAAAATAACCGCTCAGCATGACATTATCTACGATGCGCTGATTAAACAACAGGGTTATGAGAAAGCAGAACTCTATTACAAAGCCAATGCAGACGCGCTTCAATTTATTCGAGATACGGTCAATGAACATGGGATTGAATGCGGCTTCACCGAGCAGGATGCCTACGTGTATACAAATACAGATTCTTACCTGTCGAAGCTTCAAGACGAAATGGCTGCTTATGAAAGGCTCGGTATAACCGGATACTATGTTGACCATATTCCTTTGACGAACATTCCGGCAATAGCAGCCGTCGTCATGAAGAAGCAGGCACAATTCCATCCTTTGCAATATTTGAGCGCGCTTGCCGGCAAGTTCGTCGAGGCTGGTGGCCGGATCTACGAACATTCGACGGCAACAGATATTCAACAGGATCAACACCCCGTTGTCTCAACAGCTAATGGCTACCAAATCACTTGCGATCGCGTCGTCATCTGCTCCCACTTTCCCTTCTTTGACGGATATGGCTTTTTTTTCGCCAGAATGCATGCGGAGCGTTCCTATGCCCTTGCCGTAAAAAGTAAGGTTAACTATCCAGGCGGCATGTATCTTAGCGCGGAGGAGCCAAAACGTTCCATCCGCAGTGCTACGGACCTGGACGGCTCCCCGCTCTTGATTATTGGCGGTCAGAACCATAAAACGGGACAAGGTATTTGTACGATCAACCATTATGAAACGCTGCAGCGGTTTGCAGCAGAGAATTTCGGAACGGAAAGCATTTCTTATCGCTGGTCAGCGCAAGATTTAGTGACTGGAGACAAATTGCCTTATATAGGCCGTATTACGGAGAACAATCCGAATATCTTCATCGCTTCCGGCTTCAAAAAATGGGGAATGACAACAGGCACCGCAGCTGCTCTTCTCATACGAGACCTTGTTCAGGAGCACGACAATCCGTATACCCAGCTTTTCGCGCCATCCCGTTCCCTGTCTCTCAGCACGCTGAAGAATCTCGTCGTGGACAATTTGGACGTGGCCAAACATCTTGTCAGCGGTAAAGTAGAAATGGTGCATCGAAAGCCTCATGAGCTGAATTCGGACGAAGGTGCCGTAGTCAGCGTGCATGGCCGCCGAGCAGGCGCTTACCGCGATACGGAAGGAAAACTGCATGTCGTAGATACGACTTGCACGCATATGGGCTGCGAAGTGGAGTGGAATGACGGGGAGCGAACATGGGACTGTCCTTGCCATGGATCCCGCTTCTCGATAACAGGCACAGTACTTGAAGGTCCGGCAGAAAGGCCGCTTAAGAAGATTGAAGTTAGCGGTTAAATCCACCATAGACACCGATAAACCCGCTGGAGCAGATTTTACTGCCCAGCGGGTTGTTTCTCTTATCTATTTCGGACGAAAATCATGCGGCATTATTCATTAAGGAATGTTGGAACTTAAATGACTAGAACGACAACCTCGGCAGAATACAACCCGTCTGCGTAAGCCGTTAATACAATACGGCCCTTTTCTCCCGATAATCGAATAATTGTGCTGACGCAGCCTCGGTACATATGCATCCAATTTCGGTCATAGGGCTCGCTGGAGCACAGGTCTCCGTTATCCACTCGCACAATCTCAGCAGGTCCGATAACTTGGAAGGTGACCTTGGCACTTTCACGGAATACGGGCGTCCCCTCTTGGTCGATTGCCCGGACAGTTAACAAACGATGGTAACCATCCTTGGCTGGCAATTTGACTGTTTCTTCATCGAAGCTCAGTCTCACCGTAGGGCCGGCTGTTTGCAGCGTATAGCTACAGGCCTCTTGTCCGCCATTGAACCCTCTAACTTTCACGGTGCCTGGCAAATAAGGAAGGTAACCCGTAATCATGCGGCTAGGGTAAGAGGAAGGTTGCTTTACATGGTACTGCTTGCCATTAAGCTCTAGCACCACTTTCTCGCAGTTAGACGCGATCATATACGGAATGACCGTTTTGTTGAATTGCTGGAAATTCCAATGGCTTGCGTATCGCGGAGCATCCCAATGCTGCTTGACGCCCTCGTCCTGCAAGGAGTAATCCTGTACAGCAAAATATACCATTGGCTTTTCCGACCAGTAGCTTTCGTATAGATAGGACAACGGCTTGCGTTCATTGTTCGTCCAAAATAATGAACCGGCCCAGCCTTTCGCAGGATATCCCATGGATTCACCCAAATAGTCGATGCCCGTCCAGAGCATCCCGCCGATGACGTAATCGTGCTTCTCCACGTCCATCCATGGCACCTCGTCACTGAAATTTTGCATTTGCTCGGGATGTCCCCTGAAAAATTGATACGTCTCCGTGCCCAGAATCAGCTTGTCAGGAGCAACTTTATGGATGCCGGGATACCATTGCTCCTGATAGTTGCAGCTGATGACATCGACAATTTCGGCGATCCGCCGGATTCGTTCAATCCTCTCGTCCTGATCGTAAATTTCCGTATCGCTCTCCGTGTCCACGAACTGCTGAATATCCTCCACTTTGGAGAGATCGACGTTGTCCTCGTATTTGAAGTGCGGATTCATCGCGTAGGAGACAGGCCTTGTGTCGTCAAGCGTTAGAAGATGATCCTTAAGCATTCTCAAGATGCTCAGCATGGAAGCCTGTCCTTGGTTCTCCACTTCGTTGCCGACGCCCCACATGAAAATACAGGGATGATTCCTGTCTCTTCGCACCATACATTCCAAATCGCGCTGCCACTCCGTCTCAAAGTATCTCCGATAAGACCCGCCCGTCCACTTGTCGAATGGCTCCTCATAGACCAGCAGCCCCAGCTCATCGCAAAGATCCAGCAGCTCCGATGCCGGGATGTGATGAGAGACGCGTACAGCGTTGCATCCCATTTCCTTGAACTTAAGGAATCGCTCTCTCCAAATTTCTGGCGTGACAGCTATACCGAGAGATCCGGCATCTTGATGTACGCAGAAGCCTTTGATTTTTGTCACTTGACCGTTCAAATACATCCCTTTGCCTGCAACCATTTCAATTGTCCGAATGCCGATTCGCAGCTTGTAAATGTCTGAAATCTGTTTATCTTCGTGCAGAGTCAATTCCACATTGTAGAGATGCGGCTGCTCGGGACTCCACAGCTTCGGAGACGGAATATCAATCGTAATGCTGCCGTTGTCAGACTCTCCCGTATAAGATAGTCTTCCGTTTGTCATATTTGCACTCACAAAGCCAGCGACCCCGGTATGAATCTTTACCACTGCGTTGTCGCCTTCAACCTTCGAGACTACCTGTATATGCTCCGGATTCAAATGTTTTTCTGGCAAGGTCAACAGCTTGACCGTCCGGTATATACCTGCTCCCGAATACCATCTGTCCGCTGGCATAGATGTATTATCCACTTTGACCTGAATCAGATTATCGCCCGCATGGACGGCATCCGTAATATCAAGGGTGAATCTGGAATAACCATATTTCCTGCCTCCTACAGAAATGCCATTCACCCATACCGTACTGTTCTCGTATACGCCGTCAAATTGCAGCTGATAGACGTGACCTTCCTTCTTCTCCTCTAAAACTAAAGTTTTTCTGTACCAGCCGATCCCCCATCTATCCCTGAACCCCTGTGGTTCGCCCTGCTTCATATGTCTATCGATCGGAGCGGTTATCGCCCAGTCGTGGGGCAAATGAACGGGCTCAAAGTTATCGTCTGCTGGCTCGTTTTTTGTAAATTCCCAACCATTCATCAATAGTGTTTCGGCTCTGTACATTCTATTGTCATCCTTTCGCTATTTCGTTTGGCAGCGTTGTAACAAGTGATACTCTGTTATATTATTTAGTGTAATAGCCCGATAATAAGGAAACAATCTAATGATTTTACGAATAACATTAAAATATTAAGGTGATCTGATGACGAAAAGATATATTCCAGTCCTGACTGAATTAGACAGAGAATTGCCTTATTATGTTGTGCAGGCCGGACAGCATTGGCTGCAGGAGAATGTCATACGCCCCCAAGGCTATTTATATCAGTGGATTCAATGCGTTGAAGGAGAAGGGGAATTAATGGTCGAAGGCAAGGTCTATCGGGTGAAGGAAGGAATGGCTATGCTTCTATTTCAGGGAGTTCCCCATGAGTATTATGCAGTAAGCTCCTCCTGGATCGTCGACTGGATCGTCTTCGACGGCCATCAAGTGCAATCGTTCCTGAACCGCATTGCTGGCATCTCAGCATCCGGCGTATATTATGTATCCAGACCTGAAGCGCTATTGGCCAGAATAAGGAATGTCCTTGATATTGGGCAGTCGAACGCCGGATTGAAGGGTATCCAATGCTCTGGAGTGATGTACTCCCTGCTTACAGATATTGTGCAATATGCATCGGTCCTCCCCAACCATAGCGCCACCAGCCTCAATTTCAAGCTTAAGCCGTTATTCGATTACATTGAGCAGAACTTCAGCCAGCCGCTCACGCTGGAAATCTTGGCCGAGGTTATCGACGTTACGCCGCAGCATTTATGCACCGTTTTCAAAAAAACAACCGGTATACGTATTTTTCAATATATTCATTCCGTAAGGATTAAAAAAAGCAAGGAGCTTCTCCTGCAGCATTCTCAAATGCATGTGAAGGAAATTGCTTATCTAAGCGGCTTTGAAGATGCCAACTACTTCTGCTCTGTCTTCAAAAAGCTGGAACAAATTACACCGAGCCAGTACAGGAACATTCATTTTTGATTCATTGAATGGAAACAAAAAACCACGTCTTAGCAGGTACATTGTACCCCTTAAGACGTGGTGCTCCGATGATACTATTTTTACCGCTGGTCACGCCTTGAGTAATCTTAACGTCTGAAAATACTAAACCTTCCCATATTCAAAAGCTAAGACCAACTTATTACAGCTCATCTGCAATCATTTTTGCCTTTTCCGCAAGCTCCCTCATATCATCAGGCGGAACAAGCTCTGCTAAATCGTAGGACAGCGGATTACGGGAAAACTTGTTCAATTCATCCCGAAGCAGGTTTCTTTTTTCTTCGGAGGCATCAATATAAAGTTTGCGCGGCTGCCTAGCCTCATCCAAATCATGCAAATCGACATAGCCTGATTTAAGACTCTCTAACACAATGGCTGAAAGGTCGATTAGAGCACCGCAGGCAATATCAAGCTCTACCCGAAAGATGCTGTTAGCACGTTTCATATCATATCCAACATTTCCGCCGTTTTTCAAGTCTCCCTCAGAAAGCAGAATATCGAAACCCAAGTCCTTTAAGATCTGATTGAGCGTCACATCCGTTAAGTCCAATTGTTCCAAATAGTCTATTAATGCCAGCGAATCATCGGAACCGCCAATTAAATCTCCCCACCATTTGCTTATGTACATATGTTCATCTCCGCTTTCTTTTTAGGCATTCTAATTTTCCAAATAAAAAGGGATATCAAAAACCGGACTCAGTGATTTATTTATATATGAAAATACGTAAACAGCTACTTGTTGAGGACTAATAAGTTATTTAATTTAGTAATCGTTTCTTTAGAAACTTTTTTACCGTATAGGTCTTCATTTTGCTTCCAATATAGCAATGTCTTTTTCATAGAGATGGCGAACTCAGGATAAGCAAGGTTGTAATGGACCCCAATTCCAACTGTAGATATTAGGCATTGTGTGTATTTAGGGAGCTCGCCCACAATTGTGAAGAACATATCGTTATACTCAAAATAAGAAACACGCTCTTTAGCATGATCATAGCTCAACGGATAGGTAGAAATTCGGGCAGTTTTACCCTCAAAGGCGGCATACTTGTTGGCCTCTCCCCATACTCCCTCCCAGCTAAAGTTGGTCAGGCGAGAGGCTAGAAAATCGTTATAATCGGGTTCAGAGTGCTGCTCCATATCGGTGAATGCTATGCGCATTGAACCTCGGTTACGATAAAAGGCGCAGTCGATAATGATAATGCCGCCGTATAAGCCATTAGGATATTGAAAAGTAAGGCAGCTGCCATTGTGATAATCACTTTCAAATTTCGTAGGCGGCTTGACCCTCTTTTTTGCTATACTTTTGGGTACACTAATTTTGGCGATGAATGTATGTAAGTACTTTTTTCGCTGGTTAATAAATGGTACATTTGCTCCAAGCTGTTCACAGACAGTTAAGTCACTCCCACTCCCAATGATCTGAGCGACTTGCTCTAACAGCGAATCCTCTAAGGATTTCGTTTCCCAAAGGCAGTAGGACAACGCAAATAATACATTGTTTCTATCATCTGCATTATTTAAGCTATCAGTAAATTTCTCTTGTAGCTCGCTGACAATCTGAGTAACTTCACAACCCCGATTATACTGCTCATAGAAATATTCCTTGATCTCACACGAGGTGTCATTACCAAAAACCTCAGCACTCCATGTTCCCATATGCTCATCACCTCTAGAAAGTTAGATCGGCTAATGTCATTTCAATGCAACAGAGGATACTGTTGTACCTTGATATTTCCAATCAGTCTAATTCAGCTCGTGAAAATAGGTCTTTTATTAATGAGTCATCTTCACATGCTTCCTTAAAGGCGATTGCAAAACTAAGTATGGCTTCTCTATTGTCTGAATAAGCAGCGAACATATCGGCTTCAGGGTCAAATCGTACGATATCAACTAAATGAGGCATTCTTTCTTCAAGAAACACGACTGCTAATGAACCCCAATCATAGCCATTGCCCTCAAATCCTTCTTCGGCTCGTGTTTGAAAAATTTCATGCTTATATTTGCCAACACTTAAAATCATGGATATGCTTCCATTATTATGAGCAACTAGCCCAAATGGGTTTATTTTTTCATTAACTTCTAACAAACCCTCATCCTGTTCAACTTTAACGATATGGATCGTTTCATTTCCTGCTCTACTAGCGGCGTTGCGGCTCATTTCTAAAAACCTCCTGCCATGTGCATCTTCAGGGTCTAGTGCTACAGTTTGTTCAAAAGCAACTATCGCTTCCTTATACTGTTCAAGGTAATAATAAGCATAGCCTATTCGGTAATGCCAAAGAGGGTCGTTCTCGCCTTGCTTTTGCACAGATAAAAAATATTTGATCGCTTCATGATAATTATCTTGATTATTCAATGCTCTTGCCAAATGGCAAACTAAGTCATAGTCCCTGTCTGCTTCGGGTATTTCCATAATTTTATTAATAATTTTCTCATACTGGTCCTTGTTATGCCAAAGAGTGAGCTGCTTTAATAGATCCTTATCCATCTTTGTATTCTCTCCTCTAACTTTAATTAATTGGATTTTAAGCAAGTCATTTTAATTTGGGTGAGGTTTTCTAAGTTGATTTCAATTTGTAATTCAGTATGCTCATTAATAGCGATTAGGGTTTTATCTTTAATTTCTAAGTTCTTTATAGGATTTGAATTTTCAAAAAATATTCCCCATACCAAATGGTCTTCAGCATCCGTACAAGCAATAAATCCTTCATTTCCCATTTGACCATCACCGCCATATATTTTCCCATCTTGATAATCAATACTGACCCATTCATCAACGATCGTCCAATAATCATCATTATACTTTGCTATGCTTTCAATGGTTGTGTCACATAAGGGAGAGCAAAAAAATTCACTTTCTTTTGTGTTGGGGTTATATGTGCTATAACAATTTAAAATGGTTACAGTGCCATTTGGAAAGATGATGCAATTAATGCCGGGCAGTTCATGTTTTTCAAGATTCCAATGTTCCGCAATAAAAGTATTCATAATATATCCCCAATTATTTAAAAACTCTCAATTTTTGAAAGATAAAAGTCTTCCCAATTATCTCTTGTGTTCTGTGATTGTGGATTAGCAGGAATGATAATTTTTTCCGTTGGCAAGTAAAAATAATTCTTTTGGGTATGCTTTTGCAATCCTGAAATTTTCTTTAAGTCTCTTTGAAATGCTCGATAAAAAGATTGTATCTGTTTGTTAGGATTCTTTGATATCATGCGCATTTGTATAAGTTCTCGACTTTTATAGGTTTCTCTGCCGCCTTTAACTTCAATAGAATAGGAGCTTGGTTCATCGTAAAAATATCCAAATTCGTTTATTTGGGTTATATCTTGTATAGGGTAGCAGGAAAAGAAGAAAGAGTTATATGCAGAATCATTAAAATAACTGGAGAACAATTCGTTTTTTTCACTTTCAAAAGATGAATATTGACGTTCACCCTGTGCGTTAACAAATATTTCAGCATACAGTTTAACTCCATGACTCAGCATTACTTGATGGCTCTCAGTAAGAAAATCCATAACAGGCATTGAAATATTAAAATAGATGGATATACTATTTTCCTCCTTATCCTAAATATAAATGAATAGGGTGTTATTCAAGTTGGAAATTAACCGCCACCCTCGAATCCCTCGTCTAACCTACCAATCACGTTCTTGAATGGCTACTTCTGTATCTATTTCGATACCAAAAAAGGCTAAAATATCTTCAACAGTTTGTGCAATTGATTCTCTCGCAACGGTTTCAATTTCGCTGTCATTTTCGTCAAACTCTTCTGCAATAACATTGATTGCTTGGATGGCGAAATCAAGCTTTGCTTGAATTTCTTCGATATCTTGATTTCCTTGTTCCAAAAATTCAACAACTTTAACTAGTTCAGCTTTGACTTTATCCACAAGAAAATCAGGGAAATATGCATCAATATACATATCTTTTAAATATTCAATTGATGCACTACTTTTGTCTTGCACTCTTAGCTCCGATGGTTTCATTTTGTCTGACTTTCGTTCGACTTTACCTCGGCTCCAATCTAATAATGTTAAAGTCGATCTATCTCCTGGATCTAGCTTATCTGTAATTTCAAATTCTCTTAATGCTTCCTCATATTGTTCAAGATAATAGTAGGAGTAGCCCACACGAAAATGCCAAAGAGGGTCATCCTCACCTAGTTTTGCAATAGTCAAAAGCTGTTGAAGTGCTTCATCGTAACGTTTCAGATTATTCATAGCTCTTGCCAATAAACTGATCGTATTATAATCTCTGTCTGATTGGGGAATTTCCATAATTTTATCTACTATTTTTTCATGTTCATCTTCTTGATGCCAAATATTAAGTTGTGCGAAAGGGTCTTTTTCCATCACTCTGCCTCTTTTCGTTTGTAAGATAGTAACACTTCCTCATTTATTAAGGTTCCGCCTAAATCCAATACAATGGCCTGTATGTCCGATATCTGCCTCCTCTATCAAGTAAACCGGAGTCTTAATCTTCCAATTATAACCTATGATAAGCGCAGGTCATAGGTCCACTATTGAATTAATCTGCCGATTAACTTAATCTCCACTTTTATGCAATCCTCGTAGGAGGAGGATGAGTCTCTTCTTTCATTTTTCACTTTTACTTAACGATGGGATGGGGACAATGAAGTTTTCTGGTGATATGAAAATGAAAAAAGACCATCTCGATACATGAATCGAAATGGTCATTACATTGGCTCGAGAAAGAAGCTGAAATTGTTACGTCCACAGTTACTAAGCGTTGCTTCGCATTCTGCCCCTATTGTTGAGGAAGAAATAAGTTTTCTCTATCAAAATAAATTTTAAGTTTTATAATGATGCCCATATGAATATAAACAGACATGATGGTGTCATCATGTCTGTTTATATTTTAAATTCTTTTATACGCTGAATCGCCAAAAGGCTCGGACTGTAATCCTGATTATGCAATTGCGCTTACATTTTATTTTATGAAACAGCTCATCGTTCGTTTATGACGACTGTCAGTTCAACATTGAAATGGTTGAAAAATGAGCTGAGAAAAATGATATAAATCATTTTTCCATACCGGCCAATCATGGCCTCCGCTCTCCTCGTACCAAATGTGAGGTACATTCTGCTGGGTCAAATACGCATGTGTCTGGTCGCTGACATGTTTTAGATTATCCAAAACTCCGCATGAAAGCCAAAGCAGCTTGAGTTTTGCGGTTGTTTCCTCAGGATTCGGTACTAGCCGCTCAGGTGCCTTCGTATTAGGAGCGGAAGAGAAACCGCCAATCCATGCAAAATGGTCGAGATTCCCTAACCCAATATTGAGTGATTGCCCTCCTCCCATAGATAAACCGGCAAGAGCACGATTTTCTCTTTCAATCTGAACCCAATAGTTTGATTCTATAAATGGAATGATCTCATGCAACAAATCGGATTCAAAGTCCTCGAAAGCTTGCAGCTTGTCGGGATCGAATAGGTTTCCCTCCGCTCGATCATTCGGCATTGCCCGACCGTTTGGCATGACCACGATCATAGGCGCAAGCTTGCGTGCTGCGTACAAATTATCAAGAATAACTTGCGGATTGCCGTGATGGTACCATTCCGTTTCATCCCCGCCAATACCGTGCAATAGATAGAGTACGTTATACCGTTGATTATCTGAATATCCCGGTGGGGTGTAAATCATCATTTTGCGTGAGGTGCCTACCGTCATAGAGAAATATTCAACCGTGTCTATTATCCCACGGGCTATGTTATCCCCATATTGGTCATATCCTGACGGTGCGGTATTCAATATTAAATTATATTTAGCCATGTTCATAATCTTCCTTTCCTGAATGAAAGTGCTTCACTGCCAACAGTGTATTACTTCCATTCAGCGCTAACAACCTGTTAATTCATACTTCTTTCTCATACCCCAAAGTAGAAATTGGCGGGGCATACTCCCATAATCCGACAGGTTGCCGTCGACCATTGTCTAGTAGTAAGCTCATTTTGTAAACGCATACATTTAGTTCCATTTTAAACCACGTCCCCGAAGAAAGAAGTATTGCCCTCTCCACCCTGCCTAATTACTATCATGATTTGCATAAATCAAACAAAATAAAGAAGATGTAATGAATGAGTAAGAAGAAATTTAGTTTAGGAGTCAAGATTATGCTGCTTCTCGCATTAGTGATGTCGCCGATGTTGCTAAGCGGAAAGCCGGTAGAAGCGTGGGTTGGCATGCCAATGTCCAAGCTCCATGTTAGTGGTAATCAGCTGGTGAACACCAACGGTCAGCCCGTATTGCTCAGCGGGTGGCATCAGCCTTCCGGTGCTTACTGGACATACCAGAACAGCAACTACTATCTGAATCAGAACGGCGGGAATCGGCATGCAGCTATTCTGGCATATTTGAAGGATATTACCGATACCTTTACGAGCACTTCCGCCAAATACGGCAACAACCATGGATGGTATATGAATCAGGTCCGTCTATTCATTGACCGGGAAGACATGGGAGACGTTGCAGCGGGCACCTATAACTTTGCTGGTTTGCAGGCCGTCACCCAGAACGTAATCATTCCTTACATCAACTATGCCAAGACCAAAGGTTTATATGTTACACTCGGCCTCGATTACACGTTGAATAACAACCAAGCGACAACGCCCGACAATCTTGCTAAATTCAATCAGATCTGGGGCTACCTAGCTGACCAGCCGGGCATTAAGAGCGCGGATAACGTCATGTTCGAGCTAATCAACGAGCCTGTACTATCCGATGTTAATGGTGTTTGGGGCGGACATCCTTCCCAGTCCAATTTCGTTGCGCACTGGAACTCGCTCAAAAATTTCCAAAACGCAATGATCTCCACGATCCGCAGTAAAGGAGCAGATAACGTTGTCTGGGCAGCGGGGCTCGGCTGGGATCAATACTATCAATTGTGCGCAGCATATCCACTTACGGATCCACTGAACAATGTTGGTTATTCGGTCCATTGGTATCCAGGCTATGGTGCTAATGACAATTACACGCTTTTACAGCAGCAGTGGGATACCAATATTAAGCCTTGCGCTGATAATTATCCAATCAATATTACAGAAACAACCTGGTTTAAAACACAACCCGGAGACTCCTCCTATTGGGAGCTGTTTAACGGGTCAAACGAGGGATTCGGCAAAAACACTAAAGCGATCTTCACAGCGGCAGGTAATGTGAGCATTGCTGTCCATATGAACGGATTTTTGCTGAATTCCGGCACGAGAAGCTCGTTCGCAGACCCGACAGCCGGCTTGCTGTATGATGGTAATACAGCCCGCGATGGCATGGCCCGCTTTATTTTTGAATGGTATTATGAACGCGCTCAGTTAAATCCTTGGAATGGTGTCTGGAATGGAGTGACGAATGGTGCGACGTACAAGCTTGTAAACCGTGCATCGGGCAAAATGCTCGAGGTTCCGGGCGGGCAAAATACGAACGCCCTGCAGCTTCAACAGTCGACGGACAATAACACGACGGCGCAGCGCTGGGTCGTTACGGATCAGGGTACCTACAACAACTATTATGAGTTGCGGAGCGTGAGCTCATCTGATAATAAAGTCATGGATGTTCGTAACGGAACAAAAAACAACGGGGAAGCGATTCAGCTTATGCAGGCTCTCTCCAATACAGCACAACAGTTTCGCTTGATCAAGCTAAGTAACGGATACTGGAGCATTCTTAACGTGAACAGCAACAAAGCAGTCGAAGTGCTGGGATCCTCCACCGCAGATGGAGCGAAAATCCAACAAAATTTATACCGCGGCGATCTGAACCAGCAATGGCAGTTGGTTCAGTGAAGTTGGAAGGGCAAGTCCATTACGGACTATGCCCTTTCTTTTGCTTAGTGTGAGCTAATAGCAGGTTAAAATATTATCATTAAGTACACTTGCCTAATCTTAAGCCCCTAGTTGCCGTCGCTCACCGAAGAATAATCTGCTCCCGACTAGGACCAACAGATACCGTCGTGATTGCGACTCCGATCTCCGACTCGATGAATTCGACATAACCCCTTGCCGCTTCCGGTAAATCTTCCATTTTAGTCACCTGCGAGATATCGCACTTCCAGCCCGGAAGCCGCTTATAAATAGGTTTGGCCGAGGATAACTTCTGTGGGAAGAGGAACTCGTTCGCGACCTCCCCCTCCGTCTCATATCCTACGCATATCGGAATTTCATCCAAGTAACCTAGAACATCCAAGTTCGTAAGGGCGACGGAGGTTGCGCCTTGGATCCTGCAGCCATAACGCGTCGCGACCGCATCGAACCATCCGACCCTTCGCGGCCGGCCTGTCACCACTCCATATTCGCCGGCATCTCCCCCGCGGCTTCGAAGCTCCTCGGCCTCCTCGCCCTCCAGCTCTGCTACGAAAGGACCGGCACCGACACAGCTGGAGTAAGCCTTAGTAACCGCAACTATCTTCTCTATCGAATACGGCGGAAGCCCTGCACCGACCGAAGCATATCCGGCAAGCGTAGATGAGGAAGTGGTGAATGGATAAATGCCGTGATCCGGATCCCGCAGCGCCCCAAGCTGACCCTCAAGCAAAATCCCTTCTCCATTTCGATATGCCTTATGCAACAACGATGTGGTGTCGCACAGGTAAGGTGCTATAGCTTCCGCCTGCTCGCTTAGCTTGGATAACCAGTCCTCCACCTTAATGGAAGACTGTCCGTAAAGATGCTCAAGCAGAATGTTCTTGCTCTCTAATAAATGCTCCAACCGTTCACGAAGATGAGCCTGGACGAACAACTCGGAAACCTGAATTCCGAGCTTCGCGTATTTATCGGCATAGAAAGGAGCAATACCGCGTTTGGTCGAACCGAAGCTGCGTGCTCCCAATCGCTTTTCTTCAAGCTCATCGAGCATCCGGTGCACTGGCAATACAATTTGAGCCCGCTCCGAAATACGTAATTGAGGACGCGGAACCCCTCTTACCGTTAAGGAATCCAATTCTTGCAGCAGCACATCGATATCTACCGCTACTCCCGGGCCGATAACGTTTACGACATCCGGATAGAAAACCCCTGAAGGTAGCATCCGCAGCGCGAATTTGCCGAAAGGGTTGATAATCGTATGCCCCGCATTGCTCCCGCCTTGGTATCTCACCACATAGGAAGAATCGGCCGCCATCACATCTGTCATTTTTCCCTTGCCCTCGTCTCCCCAATTTGCACCTACAATTGCTGTTATCGTCATATCCTTGCCCTCCGATCCTAATTTGCTTACAGAGCTAATGATAATGGAAGTAAAGTGTATTAGAATAATAGATATTAGTTATATTAGATATAAAGAGAGGTAATGGATATGCAAGTGAATCTGGAGTGGTACCGTGTCTTTTATTGGATTGCTAGAACAGGGAGCTTATCGCGGGCCGCAGATCAGCTTCATATCACTCAACCGGCCGTCAGTCATACCATTAAACAGTTGGAGAGCACCCTTGGTGGGCAGCTGTTTTTCCGCACTCCGAAGGGTGCTACCTTGACCAAGGAAGGAGAGGTGCTTTTTCACTACCTGGAGCAGGCTTTCAATTTCGTTGACATCGGAGAGAAGGCCATTGCAGAGATGAACAACTTAAACAGCGGAGAAATCGCGATTGGGGCAAGCGACACGTTGTGCAAACACTACTTATTGCCTCATCTGGAGCAGTTCCATGCCCAGCACCCCGGAGTACGGATTCGAGTCACGAATCGGACGACTCCGGAGACGCTAGCGCTGCTAAAGGAAGGCAAAATCGACTTTGGCATCGTCAGCCTGCCCGCTTCTGACAAACAAGTTGAGTTCCGTAAGAGCACGCCGATCCAGGACAGTCTTGTCGGGGGGATCAAATTTCGGGATTTGGCGGCTGACGTCCCGCTTTCCATTGAAGCCCTCAAGCAATATCCTCTCCTGATTCTTGAGTCGGGGGGCAGCACAAGACGGTACCTGGATGACTATGCCGCTTTACATGGAGTAAAGCTGGAGCCTGAATTCGAACTGGGAAGCGTGGATCTTCTCGTTCAATTCGCTCGCAGCGGATTCGGCCTTGCTTTTGTCGTTCGGAATTATGTCCAAGAGGAGCTGCAGTCCGGCAAGCTCTTTGAAATATCATTGGATCCGCCGTTGCCCGAACGGCAAATCGGTATTGCAACGCTTAGAGGAGTCCCTCTGTCTTCGGCGACCCGGTCTTTTCTGGCGTTATTGCCTTGAAAGCCGTGCCAACGTCGCATCGTGCCATTGATTCAGAACATTACAATATTTCGATATACCCTTCTGTTCCATGCACGCGAATGCGTTGCCCATCTTTTATTAGTTTGGTAGCCTTTTCTACCCCAACAACTGCTGGCAAGCCATATTCACGCGCGATAACGGATCCATGGGTCATTAGTCCGCCAACTTCGGTGACTAGTCCTTTAATAGATACAAACAAAGGTGTCCAGCCAGGGTCAGTAAAGGACGTGACTAATATATCTCCATCTTCTAGAACCGCATCTTCCATCCTTAAGATGACACGTGCTCGCCCCTCAATCACTCCGGAAGAAACAGGCAAGCCTGCCAAAGCTTCGGCTGGGAGATTTTCTCGTTCGTATTTACCCGAAATCATTTCACCATCAGACGTAATAACTCGTGGTGGAGTTAGTTTTTCATATATGTTGTACTCGTCCTTTCGTTTGCTGATGATCTGGTGATCCAGTTTACTTGTGCGTACGACATCGCTAAATTCGTCAAAAGTGAGATAATATACATCTTCTTTCTCATGAATAACGCCTGCTAGTACGAGCTGCTCGGCTTCTTTCAGTAAAGCTTGCTTATATACGAAGTAGCGACTAATCATGCCGTATTTTGGATATTCACGATACCCGATGAAATTCTGGATTAGACTAATCACTCGTTTTGTCTCTTCGGCTTTTCGCTTGCCATCCGGTAATGTTTTCAATCGATCTAATAACTCTCGTTCTTTTTCTAAAGCTTCCTGTCGTCCTTGCTCAAATTTCCGTTTGCCCGCATTAGGCTCAAAGTTTTTGATGTGACCTAGAATCATCGGGACAAGTGTCATTGGTTTTTCACTCCAACGAGGTTTCGTCATATCGATTTCTCCGGCACAGCGCATTCCGTATTTATGGAGATAAGCAGAGATAGCGTCTAGGGTTTCCTGTCCACCTTTAAACGTAACGAGCTCATACAAAAAGTTATCGTCTTTTACATGCTGTAAATAATCAATGACTTCTGGAAAGGGGCGAATCACATCTGCGACATCCAATAGCGCCAGACCCATTTCCGAAGTAATATTGTTTGGAACAGATTGCGAAAGCGTATCTGCCACGTTTTTTTCACCTAACCACTCTTTCATTTTTTCATTAATCCATGCAGAAGCATCCATAGCAGTCATAAACACAGCCGAACTTTGTGGATCAAATAAAAATTTCTTTAATTGCTGGATATCTTCTAGAATAAAATCAAATAAAGCTGATCCTGTTTTCGTTTGGATGTTTTGTTTTAACTCTTCTATCGATGTTTGATTACGCTTAATCAATTCAGATACGATTGCCGGATCGTTTTCGATTTGTGCTTGAAAATCCGAAGACGCTATACCTTCATTACTTTTAATGGGACTAGGTATTTTTTCAACATCATCTGGTGACGTTTTTATAAAACCTTCTCGCGCAACGATGGTCAAAAGTGCGTCTTTGATGAGTGGCTCGGATTTTCCGAGAGCATCTATGATCATCTTTCTTCTGTCAGGCGAAGCCAAAGTTTGTGTGATATCAACAAATAGTCTTCCACCAGCTTTACGCATAGGTGCACGTGTCGTTAACAGGTAAAAAGACAGTCCCAATGGTTTTATAGGGTCGGTCATCATTTGTTGGTGGCCGACAGATACATAGACGTGATTTTCTTGATCATCCGCTTCAGGGATCGGGTATAAAGTAGTGATTGGCCGGCTCTGAACAATATAAAAGGTATCATGAGCCAAGCACCATTCGATATCTTGTGGGCAGCCGAAATGTTCTTCAATCTTTCTTCCTATGCGTGCTAGTTGTAAAATTTGTTGTTCAGTAAGGGTTTGCGCCTTTTGCTGATCAGGATCGATCTGCTGTGTCTCTGTTCCGCCTTCTTTTAGTCCATAGATAGCCCATTTTTTGATTGCAATCTTCTTATCGACGATTTCCTCTTCCTGTACTTTATAACTATCGGGAGATACCAAGCCAGATACCAATGCTTCTCCAAGTCCAAAACTGGCATCGATGGATAACAGCTTTCGGTTAGAAGTAATCGGATCAGCAGTAAATAAAATCCCTGAAGCCTGTGGGAAAACCATCCTTTGAACAATAACGGATAAATAAACTTGGCTGTGGTCAAATCCATTTTGCATACGGTAGATCACCGCGCGATCCGTAAAGAGGGAAGCCCAACATTTGCTAATATGCTGCAAGACTGCTTCTTTGCCGATAATATTTAAATAGGTATCTTGTTGGCCAGCAAAAGAGGCATGTGGTAAATCTTCAGCCGTCGCACTAGAACGCACTGCATAAGCATGTTCATCCCCAAACTGGGAGAGATAGTGAGTAACTGCTTTTACAACATTGGCAGGAATTTCTGCTTCCATAATGATCTGTCGAATCATTCGGCTGATTTCACCAATTTGATTTCGATCCTCTACTTTTAGCAACGTTAGTCGATTGAGCAAAGCATGGTACGTTTCGTTTTGTTCGATGACTTTTTGATATCCCACTGTTGTAACACAAAATCCTTCCGGTACTTGTATTCCTTCTATTTTGGATAATTGCCCTAAATTCAACCCTTTTCCGCCAACGAGCAATAGCTGCGTTTTATCCATTTCCTGAAAACCGAGAACCAAAGAACTCATTCAACATCTCTCCTAACCATTAAATTGAGAAAAAATCATTTGACACGAGTTCATCGACATAGTACAATTAAATTATAAGATGTGTTATCTATGTCAATTCAACTTTTGAGAGTCGTATTCAGATTGTATCATCGTGTCTGTTTATATGCAATATTAAAGAACCTGATCTAACTAATCAGGTCCTTTTTTGATTTCCTAATATGATTAGTTGTATCAAAAAAAAGTGGACATTTCCTTTCTCTAAAACGGATGTCCACTTTTTTTGTGCGAATTCTTTCATTTTATTCTTCTATGACTATTAATGTATGATCATTGATTTACCAGTGAATATCTACGCCGCCTTCAACACGGATATCTTGCCCTGTAATCCATCTGCTATCTTCTGAGGCTAAAAATAAAATAACGGGGACCACATCGTCTTCTGGCATTCCAATTCTGTTGAAAGGACTAGATTTCGCCACTTCCGTCATAATGACATCATAAAGTTCTTTCGGAGAGTCATTTATTACCGTATCCGTTATCGCTATAGGACTTACATTGTTCACTCGAATATTATATTTTCCCCATTCAATAGCGATAGTACGAGTTAAAGCCCCAACAGCGCCTTTAGCTGCAGTATAAGATGCATATCGATCTAAACCTTGAACGGCTCTGCTTATAAAATTGATAATCGATCCACCATTTTCTTTCATCAAAGGGAAACAAAGCTGCATCATCGTCCATGTTGCATATAGTTGTGTTTTTAATGAATGATCTAAATCCTCAATCGTTTGCTCTAAAAAAGGCACCATATAGTTCGAAGAAGTGGCCCCATTAATTAATACATCTACATGGCCAAATTTCTCTTGAATGTTCTGCACAAATTCCTTCATTTGCTCTTGTTCTTTTAAGTTTGTTACTATTGCTAATAAATCTGTGCCTTCTGCCTCACACAGCTTTGCCGTTTCCTTTAATTTCTCTTCTTGAATATCACAAATGGCTAGTTTTGCCCCTTCTTTGGCAAAGCGGATCGCATTTTGTTTTCCAAGTCCTGCAGCTGCTCCAGTAATCACAACAACTTTATCTTTAAATTTCACTTGCTACACCTCCGAATGTTATGAAAAACAGATCCTGTGTCCATATAAAATGACACCTTTACTGTAACAAACTTCGAAGCGGCAACATTACAAGCTTGATGCTTTTTTATATCAGATTTGTACGTGAACTTTTAGATGGTCCAAATTGGTGTAAATAAGAAATAGACCATACTTCGCCAAGGAGATGGTCTATTTCTTTTCTGAACTTACACGTTTATTTTTGGTTATTACGTGCTTCAGCCTTGATCATGTTTGAGATTTAGGCTTGAGACGGTACTGATGAGGTGTGATTCTCATTTCTCTCCGGAATATATCGGTAAAATGGCTTTGTGAGCTGAAGCCGAGCTTTTGTCCAATATCATTCAATGTCAACGAAGTATGTTCGAGAAGCTGCATAGCCGCGGAAATCCTCTCCTTACGGATGCGATCAGAAAGCGTTTCTCCCGTCTCTCGTTTATATGCATGGGAAAGATGGCTTCGGCTAAAGTGCAACGCCTCCGCGATTTCGCTGACAGTCAGAGAATCGTACAGATGTTCTTTAATATAATGATGACACTTCCGAACTAACGGTGAATAGCTTTTATCCTCTTGGGCAAGCGCGACATTGCCGGCATACTCAAGGAAAACTTGTTGATGCAAATCTAATAAAGCTTGTACAGATTTGGCCTGTTGCGCCTTCAGGATATAATTACGGTAAATACCTGAAGCCTCCATATCCGACATTCCTCCGTCTACGGCAGAACGCACAATTTGAGGCCATAAAAATTGAACAACCATATAAGTAAAAGATAATTGATTGCTAAAAATCAGCTTTGTATAGGTTTGAAATTCGGGGGTACTCAGCTCTCTCTCAATTTGTTTGCGACGACCGCCGCGAAGGCAATCTAATAAAAACGATAGGATGGAATTTCCTTTCAGTCTCGCATACTCATCAGAAATAACGGTTTGAAAGTCCATTGCAAGCGCCTCCTCATTAAATCACTGTATCTATTCTACCAGAGAGTTGAGGAGGTTTTCATCTTAGAGAGTGTGACCATTTAAAGAGTAAATAAATGATCAGCATCGATGAAAATCGATAGGCACCTATTTCTTACCAATCGGTCGAGATTCAATCCATGTAAGGTTATTAGTCCATAAATATTGCAAGTTTTATTTTGCGATTTTAAACCATGGGCCTGAAGCTTGAATCACGTTCCAAAGTTTTTCCGGAAGCTCAAGCTCACTCACCTGCGACGCTCTTATCGCTGTTTGGATCTCAGACTCTTGTCCCTGTTGAAGCTTTTCAACCCAGTCTGGATTCATGATTAACGCGTGGCCAATCGCAGCCAAGGATAATCCCTTATCTAATGCTGCTATAACATTATCCGGAGTTACCATAGTGCCAGCAGCCATTACAGGTATTCTGCCGTTTACATGTTCAACCATTAATTCAAGATAGTTTTTTTCATCTTGACTATCAACTGGCTTTGATGAAATGGCATTAACCAATGACGCATGCACATAATCAACGCCCTCTTCAATGAGGTGCTCAATCAAAGCATAGGTATCCTTCATTCTTAGACCGCCTTCTTCTGATTCGTCAGGAGAAATTCTGTAGCCGAGAATAAACGGTTTTGTTGCATGTTTTTTAATCATCTTGTTCATTTCTTGAACGACTGCTAAGGGGAAACGCAAGCGATTTTCCAGTGAGCCTCCCCATTGATCCTCACGCCTATTGAAGAAAGGAGAAAAGAAGTTCTGAAGTAAAAATCCATGCGCACCATGAATTTCAACGCCATCAAACCCTGCTTCAATGGCTCGTCTTGTTGTTTCTCCAAACGCGTGAATCACTTCCAATATTTCATCGTGTGTAAGTGCTCTAGGCTTAACGGAAGGCGCAAATGCTGTGGCTTCAGTCTCTACATCGCTGGAACTAACCACCTCACCATTTGGAGTCAAAACCGGTAGTGCTTTATTACCTGCGTGAAAAATTTGAAGTATAGCAGGAGCTCCCCCACTTTTCGCTGCATCCGCCAATTTACGTAAACTTGGAATAAAAGTATCATCATAAGCGGCGAATTCATTCGTAAAACCAATACCGTTCGATTGGACATGTGTACATCCTGTGATAACTAAACCTACGCCATTCACTCTTTTCTTGTAATATTTCACTTCATCATCTGAAATCGTGTAATCGTCATTACTGGCCCAAGTGGTCATAGGTGCCATAACGACGCGGTTTTTGATCGTAATGCCATTTTTGAATGTAAAAGGTTCGAACAATTGATTGTATTTTGAATTCATTTCATTTCCTCTTCTCATTTGATTTATTGAGAACTAATTATATTTAATTATTCCGACCTTTCTTTAAGTCCATGTGTCATTAATAAATCGAACATTCGTTTATTTTTAGCTGATTAATAATACTCCCATTTCTTATCAGTCGACTGCCTATATAATAAACGATCATTCGATTAAAATCAATGCTTTTTATCAGAGGGCAGCCATTCTACTGGAATGTTTCTCCCTCTGAAGGTTTTAAATTATGCTTTTAAAGCATCCCAAGTCATTTGAATTAATTCATTCAAGCTATCTTGCTTCAACTCTATTCGACCACCAAAATGTTCTTTAACATATTGCATGGACGGGCTAAACATAAACATATGAAGCAGGCCTGTATCCACTTGTTTGAAAACATGTTGACTCTTTCCTTTTTCAAGCAAGCTAAAAATCGGCTCGAACATCTCTATTCCTTCTTTTAAAGATAACTTATGAAGAAGAGGTGAGTTTGAAAATTGTTCAATAAATAAAAATTCTTCTTTATTGGTTAAAATAAAGTTTATAAACTTTTTCAACGCATGTTCGAAAGCTGCTTGTAAAGATATTGAGTCATCATAATTATAAAACACTTCTAGACTCATCTTCTTCTTAATACTCAAATACAATTTATTCAGCATGTCCTCCTTATTTTCAAAATAAACGTAAATCGTTGAAGCAGATACGCCAGCTTTTTTCGCGATCTTGGACATCGAAGTTTCAGACAAACCATGTTCATTTATCAGGTGGATCGCTGCATTAAAAATGCTCTCACTTTTATTTTCATCTTTATGTCTCATGCGCCTATAATAAACGTTCGTTCGATTAAAGTCAATTCAAAAACCTCATCTATTGAAAGGGCCCGATCTCTCACACTACCATCTTATCGGCAGCATCTTCTTCAAGCTGTCGGTACAGCTCCAATCTGTTGAAGCAACCCCAGCATATCGGGTTGGCCAAATTCTTCGACGATTTGCCCACCGGAAAATCGGTAGAAATTCATTGCCTGCACTTGGATCGTCTTCGTGGTTGGTGGGAAACCGTAGAAAGTGCCCAGATGTGTACCTCGCATGATGAAGCGTACAGCCACCTTATCCCCTTCGGCAACCATCTCCTCCAACGTCCACTTTATATCAGGGAAGCCACTTCGCATCATTCCGATGATCGCGAGATAGCCAGCTGGCCCCCGCATCGGCTCGGCCTGTCCGGGGACAAAGAAGATAGCACCCGGTGCAATAAGCTCATCAGCTAGCTTCTCGCTAGCTGTATTAATAAACTCCGTAAATCTGTGCATCTGATGTTTGTTAGTTTCAAATAACATGGTGAAACTCCTTTCTAGACTTCCATTGTTTTTAAGGCTTAGGGAAAGCTTCGTTTTTCGAAACATTTATCATCGCATGGGGGAAACTTTTCTTGAAGTACTTTTCAACTCTGCCGTGGATATCCCCACGGTACCAATCCGACAGCCCATGTGCTGCAAATAATTCAGGCATTCCTAGCCGCATTGAACGCTTACCCATCGAACCGTCCCCTATATTCAGCGTATCAATCCAAATACGATCGACTATGCCGTTCAGCAATTTAGGAAACTCAGGAGTAAACGGCAATACCGGTGAAATGGATGCCTGCGCAGCTATTCCGGATTCATATATTTCTCTTAAAGCTCTTAGGCGCAATTTGATCCCAGGCGCATACGGCGAAAAAATTTGCTTAATATCCTCTCGATCTGTTTCAATCGTCATGGATACCAGGACATCACAAGTCTCCTTTAATTTAAGTATCAAATCAATATCCCTAGTAATAAGTGGGCTTCGTGTCTGGATTTGAAGCAGATCAGGCGGCGTTTCGAGCATCGCTTCCAAAA
This sequence comes from Paenibacillus sp. JT22N15, assembly GCF_059383755.1. Classification (NCBI taxonomy): domain Bacteria; kingdom Bacillati; phylum Bacillota; class Bacilli; order Caryophanales; family Paenibacillaceae; genus Paenibacillus; species Paenibacillus sp. JT22N15. Next base: position 509,039 of record NZ_JBXENV010000003.1, read on the forward strand.
TCCGCCTTGTAAGGGCTGCCTTACGTTCAATTGGTTGATAAGGATCAGTAGCCGAGGACATAAAGATCTTGATCGGTTTATTTTTTTGACGCAGCTTGATGACTTCATTCCGGTAATTTTCAGCCGCATTTGTTTTGATCTCCACCCATTCTCCCCAAGGCGTCTCTTTAAACTTTTGAATCGGCATTTCTCTTACGTAACAATACCTGCATGAAAATGCGCAGCCGCTATACGGGTTCAAGGAATGGGTATATCCAATATCTAAATAACCTTTGGCTTCATTTAAAATTTTCTTGGAAATTATATCTTTCATTTCAATTGGCATTTAAATTTACATCCCTCTCTATAAGATCAGGATTGAAACACATGGAGGTATTCCGTATAATCGTCGTCGCTGAACACATTAAAGATGATTTTCTCAAAATGGTGGGCATGCGTATTCAACCACTCATTGACGGTCTGGACAGCTATTCTGGACGCTTCTGGCTTAGGAAACCCAAATACCCCTGTCGAGATTGAGCAAAAAGCGACCGTTTTTATATCTTCTATTTCACTGGCCAGCTCCAAACAAGCTCGGTAACAAGCAGCTAAATCTGCCTTTTGCTGCTCTATCAATTCCGTTCCTTTGGATACAATTGGACCTACTGTGTGCAAAACAAACCTTGCAGGCAAATTATAACCTTTTGTGATTTTTGCTCCACCTGTAGCTTCTGACTCGCCTTGATAAGCCATAATTATTTTGCAGTCTTCCCTTAACTGCGGACCTGCCGCGGTGTGAATAGCATTATCGATACAAGCATGGTATGGTTGAAAACAGCCCAACATATATTGATTCGCTGCATTGACGATTGCATCTGCACCTAGCCGTGTAATGTCGCCCTGCCATAAGCTGAATCTATCAGCTTGGCTATAGCTGCACCGGGGTACCAAAGTTGAAACGCAATCTAAATGATCCACATCAACAGTCCCTTTTTCTTTTAATTCGGTTTGCAAAAGAGCGTCTAGCTTGCTTAAAAAGTCCACTGCTAATGGTGCCGGTTCCCTGACCGTGAGAAGCCCCTTTAGTAAATTGCGTTTTTCCATATAATTAGAGGGAATCATCGTTTTCCGCACCTGCTGTTGTTCTTCCAGCAGCGTTTCTAATAAATCGTTTACCATTTGCTCTTTACGACAGAAATCATTTTGCACTGGTATATAACGGTCGTTCAATTGGATGAGAGAAGCATACTCCATTAATGTTAGTTGCACCCTTTTACATCTCCCTCAACATGTGCTTTATTTCGTAACCGCTAATACAACCTCTTGCATATCTTCGGTAAATGAGACTGTTTTAGCATTTATTTCCTGCATACCCTCTGGGTGGTCTTTGTTCAGTCGAATTAAAATAGCCTTCTCATTATGATAAGTCATTGTTTCAAATGGATAACGAATGATGCCAGGTGTATTAAACCCAACTCCCAATTCCAAAAAGACGATCTTCTTTTCTTCAGCATTCAACAAAAAATTTTTGTATGACGTATCCCGATCGTGCCACTTTTCATCCTGCACAAAATACCGGTTCATTCTTAAATTAGGATCCATCTTTCCGCCGCAGATCGGACATTTAGGTACGAGTTCTGCTGGAATTTGACAATTAACGGTCTGCTGAATCATATCCTTAACGATTTGTTCATTATAATAAAGTTTGTTATGGCAGCCTTTAGCACACTGTAGATAGCTGTAATTGCCTTGTATCTCAAATACGCGATCTGGCGGAAAGCCTCCCTTTTCAAACTGGCTTTCGACGTTGGTCGTGATGACAAAATACGGCTTGTTTTGAACCAATCGAAATAAATCCTGGTAAAGCTTGGTCGCACCCGCTTCATAGCGGCTTAAACTAATGTGCTTGGCCCAGTAAGCCCATTTCTCTTCCTCTGTTGCAAACGGATAAAAGCTGGACGTGTAAAGGTCAGTGAAGCCATACTTTTCAATAAAGGGGCCAAAATGGTCGGTAAATGGTTTCCCGCTATATGCGATGCCCGCAGCTGCCGATAAACCTGCCCCTCCGCCTAATAAAATGGTATCCGCTTCCTCCAACGCCGCTTTTGCTTTGTCCAAACGCGCACGATAACTGTCCATCATTTCGATCTCTCCTCGGTTCCTTCCAGATATGGATTGCTCTTTAGAAAATCACGGATTGATCACAACAATCTTTCCGCTTGCCTGATTACTTTCCATCAACAGATGTGCCTCATGGATTTGGTCGAGCGTAAATATTTTGGCAATCGGCGCTTTGATCTTATGCTTCTCGATAAAGGCAAACAAATCTGCAAGCAAATTCTCTTTAATGAGCTCGCTTGTAAAAGCTGTAAAATAAACGCTTGTCGGTATATGAACCAACGGTTCAAAACGTTCCATCTCCCACTCATTCCCTAATATCCCTGACATGCATAAGATGCCATACTCTGACACGAGCGACAGCGAATGTTTCAATGTTGCCGTTCCTACTAGCTCCAAAATTTTATTTGCACCTTTTGGCGCAATGGCAAACAGCGTTTCGGTTAATGATTCATCATCGAGCAGTACATAATCTGCGCCAAACTGCTTTAAAAAATCTGCTTTATTTTTATCTCGGGTGGTCGATATAACAGTTGCGCCGGTGGACTTGGCGAGCTGCAAGGCGGCCAAGCCTACAGAACTGGTTCCTCCACGGATCAGCAATGTTTCCCCCTCTCTCAGCCTTAGACATTCAAATAGCGAAGCATAAGCTGTATAATACATTTCCGGGCTTGCGGCAAGCTCTACCCAGTCCAGCTCATTTTGAATAGGGTAAACTTGAGCACACGGGATAAGCGCATATTCAGCATAGCTGCCGTCAAATTCACGTCCCAGTCCTCCCATCAAAGACACAACACGCTGCCCTTTTTTATAAGAACTATCCGAAGGATCATCTATTTCCCCCGCACATTCAATTCCAATCACTCGTGGCAGTTTAACGGATGGAGAATGGCCTTGCCTTGTATACATCTCCGAACGGTTAATGCCAAATGCTTTTATTTTGACACGTACCCAGCCTGGCAGCACTTCGGGCATGGGAATTTCACACACAACCAAATCCTGAGGTGCACACGCTTTTTCTAGAACGATCGCTTTCATCGATAAAACGCTCCTTCCATACTCACTCTAAAATTTATATATTTTCTTCTCGATTTGAATCAATAAAGCATTAGCACCGATCGCCAACCCAGCGGATAATAAGCTGCCCCACAACATTTTGTTAACATTCATTGTACGAAGTCCATCGAACAAAATGCTGCCTAATCCGCCTGCGTTGATGAATGCCGCGATTGTTGCCATGCCGATCGTAGACACGACTGCAAGTCTGATTCCGGCAAAAAGTGTTTTTATGGATAACGGCAGCCTGACCTGAAACAGAACTTGTATATGGTTCATTCCGATGCCAGCAGCTGCTTCAATAATAGACGGATCGATGTCAGTTAAACCCGCAATAAAATTGCGCAATAATAAATATTGGTTGTATATGATTAGAACGATAATGGCTGTCCCTGTTCCCAATCCAGTTACCGGAATCATAATCGCGAAAAGCGCCAGACTAGGGATGGAGTAAATGACGGAAAATCCATGAAGCAGCATTTTTGAAATGATTTTCGAAGACATGGCTGCTATCGTTAAAATCGCAGCTAGTAGAACTGAAATAATCGTAGCAGCTACTACCATTTCCAAATGTTCCAGCAGTGCCTTAACCCATTTATCAGGATGGCGTATGGCATATTCAATCAAGCCAATCCCTCCCAGAAACGTTCTTGCTCTCTCGAAGAATAAAGGAGTGACGATACGAAATCATCTGCAGGATTTTTTACAATATTGCTTGGGGTATCAAATTGACATATTCGACCTTTGTTCATGATCATGACTCTGGTTCCGAGTTTAAATGCTTCGTTGATATCATGCGTGACCAAGAGAAAGGTTTTATTTAACCCGCCATGTATTCTCAAAAGCTCATCCTGCAAATTCAACCGGTTGATCGCATCGATTGCGCCAAAGGGCTCATCCAGCAGCATAATCTTGGGATCCGTCGCCAAAGCTCGAGCCAATCCGATTCTTTGCTGCTGGCCACCTGACAACTCGGACGGATAGCGATTTCTAAATTCCTGCGGCTCTAACCCTACAAGCGATAACAACTCATCTACTCTAGTATGAATTTGAGCTTTATTCCATTTCAAAAGCTTTGGCACTACCGCGATATTCTGAGCTATGGTCATGTGTGGAAATAACCCAACCTGTTGAATGACATAACCAATACGACGTCTAGCCACTACAGGGTCAACCATTGCAATATCTTCGCCAAATAGCTTTATCGTCCCCTCATTCGGTTCATAAAGACGATTTATCATTTTTAATAAGGTTGTTTTGCCAGATCCTGAAGAGCCTAAAATCGTGACAAACTCCCCCTCTTGGATCGACAAACTCACATGATCGACCACGTAATCTCCGGAATGCGAATATTTTTTACTCACCTTATTGAACTCAATTGCTGTAAGAGACATGTTCTCCTCCATGAAACCGCTTATTTAATCGATTCGTAAAAGGCTTTGGCAACGTCTTCATATTCCTCTTTATCCACATCGACTTTGGCGTTGAGCGCTGTAATGGTATTTGTATCTAATGCCGCACTTACCTTATTGATTATTTCTGCAAGGTTAGGATTAGCGGTCAATACCGTGTTCTGAATAACGGGAGCTAAATTATAAGGCGGCCATACACGCTTATCGTCTTCTAATAAGGTAAATTCATCCTTATTCACTAATTGGCCTTCCGTTGTATAAGCTGGCGCAACATCCGCTTCATTATTCCGGAGCACTGTATATTTCAAGCTATTGTCATACACTTTCGATGATTTCCAATTCATTTTTCCATATACTCTTTCTAATGCCGGGATGCCATCCTCTCGTTGGTCCACTTCTCCTTGTGAGGCAAATCGAAGCTCGGCTGCATGCTTTTGCAAATCTGAAATGGTGGTTATACCAAGCTTTTTGGATACATCGGTACGAATAACAAGTCCCGCCCCGTCGCTCGCTTGGGAGTAATTGAGCCAGGTGATTTGAAATTGTTTGTTATATTCTTCCTTCACCGTCTTATAAACTTCATCAGGATCGGTAATGAGATCCATCTTTAGTACAGCCAATAAACCGGTGCCCGTATATTCAGGATACATATCAATTTCATGATTCACGAGCGAGGTATGAATCACGGAACCTGCAATGCTAGGGACTCTTTCCACTTGAAACCCGGCATCTTCCAAAGCTAAGGCGTACAGTTCTCCAACAATTAAATTTTCCGTGAAATCCTTTGTTCCAATGCGAATCGTTGCGCTGTTGCTTGGGTTTGCGCTATTGCCTCCGCACGCCGCTATCATGAGTGCCAATACCAAAAAGGTTAGGATAACAGTGAATGGCTTCATTTTCTTCCTCATTCTCATTCCCTACTTTCTAACAAATTTATATTTGAACAAAAACCTGTCCGTGAGATCAAGGGACAATCCAGCTGCAACCGCCAGCATGGCAACCGAGATGCCGCCAACCAACAGCAAATCCATTCGATTAAGGCCTAAGCCTGTGAAAATAATTCCTCCAAGTCCGCCCGCACCGATTTTGGCAGCCAATGTCGCACTTGCAATGATTTCGATCGTTGCCGTCTTCATTCCGGCAAGAATGATGGGTGCGGCTAGAGGGAATTTGACTTTCCATAATACTTGCCGATCTGACATACCTGCTCCATAAGCTGCTTCCAATAAAAATGGAGGAACTTTCTCTAGTCCTGCAGCAGTGTTCATAAGAATGGGAGGAGTCGCTAATAAAACTAATGCGACCATTGCGGGCCCCGTCCCTGTCCCCATAATCGGGATTAATAGCAGGAGAACGGCCAAACTCGGAATAATTCGCAAAGCTTGAAACAGGGCTACCATCCATCTTTCGTATTGCTTATGCTTCACACAAAGGTGTCCGCAAGTTATCCCAATTAATGCAGACAGCAGTAGTGCCCAAAAACTAAGCTCCAAATGCGATTTTACAGAGAACCAATAGTCCTTAGAGTGATTGAAAAAATAATCAGATAGTTGCATCCATAAATTGACGCCCAATGTGACTCCCCCTCTATCCTCGAAAAGTCATCGTATAATAGCTGCGACGTTTTACGGGGATGCTAAGCGCCCATATTTAACATAAAAGTGCTCATAAACCTATTCACTCAAGCATTTAGTTTTATATAAAACTAAATCATCAAAAAAAATTAGAACTCGATCTTTCGAAGAAGTTCTATGATTTGATTTTTTTCCTCAATAGCGAACTTGCTATATATTTTGTCTATTAGGGATTCAGATATTTCTTCAAAAACTTTTCTAAGATCGTATCCTTTCTCTGTAAGAGTAAGCCGATATATACGAGTATCCTTGAGATCCTTCTCTTTGCGGATGTATCCTTTCTTCACCATCTTATCAACCAAAACGGTTACCGTTGACTTGTCTCGGTCAATTAGCTTGGATAGCTCATGCATAGTAAGGCTTTCTTGCTGATACAGTCTAAACAAGATATCACCATGTGATGGCGCAATATCCTTAATATTTCTTTCTCTTAGCTCACTTTCTATAAACCGATTACCCTGACGATGGATGCGGCCAACTAAAGATAAAATGTATGTTTCATTCATGAGCTTCATTTTAGTTTTATATAAAACTTTTGTCAAGCACCGTGCTGTTGCTTAAATCAGTCAAGCTGCAGTCAAACAGCTGTCCTACCGAGTTGTTAGAATAACGCCAGAGCTTCTGTATTCAAAACAACTATCCGTTCCGGCTTATGCTGTGTGGATCGGGTAACCGAGTGCTACTTCCGCTGCTTCAAGCACGATCTCGCCAAGTGTAGGATGCGCATGGATCGTTAGCGCGATATCTTCAAGAGTTGCACCCATTTCGATAGCAAGAGCAAGCTCAGCAATCATATTAGAAGCTTCAAGACCGACGATGTGCGCACCCAATACAAGACCGGAATCCGCATCTGATACGATTTTGACGAAGCCTTCATTAGCATTAAGCGACATTGCCCGTGCGTTAATAGCGAATGGAAATTTGCCGACCTTAACGTTAAGACCTTTGTCCATGGCTTCCTTCTCACTCAAGCCTACGCTCGCGCATTCAGGATCGGAGAAGCAGACTGCTGGCACACATTTGTAGTCAATAACGCTTGGTTGACCGGAAATTGCTTCAGCTACGACACGTCCTTCGTACATGGCTTTGTGCGCAAGCGCAGGTCCAGCAATGATATCGCCAATCGCATAAATATGAGGAATGTTTGTACGGCATTGCTCATCAACTTCAACAAGGCCACGATCGGTCATTTTAACGTTTATAAGGTCAAGACCAAGCTTGTTATCGGTATTTGGACGACGTCCAACCGTTACGAGCAAGTAGTCAGCCGTTACTTTCTCTTCTTTGTCGTCAACTGTATAGGTTACAGTTACGTCTTTATCAGTTTGTTCAGCACCTTTTGCTTGTGCGCCTGTAATGATATCAACGTTCGTGCTTTTCAGTTTCTTAGCGACGATGGATGACATATCCTTGTCAAAACCCGGTAAAATAGCGTCGGAGCCTTCGATTACCGTTATTTTTGTACCGAATTTCGAATACATCTGTCCAAGCTCGATACCTATATAACCGCCGCCTATAACGACGAGGCTCTTCGGTATTTCAGGCAAGGACAAAGCGCCTTTCGACGACACGATACGGCCGCCGAAAGGGAAAGCCTTCAGCTCGATTGGGCGGGAACCTGTAGCAATGATGCAGTTACTGAAACGGTAACGCAGCGATTCCTGATCATTAAATACGCGCGCTTCATTTTCGCTAATGAACGTTACTTCGCCTTGTAAATATTGGACTTTGTTTGCTTTAAATAGAGAAGCAACGCCGCCTGTCAATTTCTTAACGACACTGTTCTTAAATTCTTGTACCTTGCTAAAATCAACCTTGGATTCGCCTACTTCGATTCCAAAAGCAGAAGCGTAGCTGTGCGATTCATATTGATGTGACGCGGAAATAAGCGCCTTCGACGGGATACAGCCTACGTTCAAGCAAACGCCACCTACGTATTCTTTATCTACAACAAGTACATTTTGTCCAAGCTGGGCAGCACGAATAGCTGCTACATAACCGCCGGGGCCTGCGCCAATGACTAGAGTGTCAATATCTTGGTAAACATCATCTACGACCATTTCTCATACTCCATAATGAATAATTCCATTTAATAATCAAGTTAGCTACTATAAATAAAAACTAGAACGTTCATTCTATATTTTCCGCAAAAATCCCTCTTACATGAAGTTGAATTTGCTATACTCATCACCTCATATTAAGCGTATAATTGGATGTTGAACGCTCATTCATCAATTATTCGTATCCGTTAGTTGAATAGCTGTGGACCAGGGGGAGACTCAAGAATTCAGAAACAAACGTTCTAATAAAATGAAAAAAATACATTACCCTCGTAATCAGAGGTGAATTCACCGTTCTGCTACCCCATAGAATAAAAAGAGTCTCATCGATTTATCCAATAATTGCTCGAAATTCCATCTCCCTGTATTATAAATACATCATATATAGAACGATTGGTAAAGAATTTTTCAATTTTTTTAACTTAAGTCAGATCAGTGACTTTTAAAATCATATTTTTACCCTTTCAACCTAAAATGCTCAGCGAAGTATGAATAATACCCGATAATTTCCCTTTATCAGTTGCTGTTTTTACCATCGTACGTAATCCTAACCAAACATTCATGAAGAAATGAGAAAGGGCTTCCGGGTCAAGATGAGCTTCAATTTCACCTGTTTGTTGACTAATAAAAATGAGATTATATAACAACTTCTCTGTTTTTGAATAGCTATCTTCAACAAGGGAAGAAACTTCTGGATCTAACAAGCCCAGTTCCACACCCGAATTAACGATGAAACACCCTTGGGGTTCTCCTTCTTTCTCTATAGAGGACTCCAAAAATTGTCGAATTAATTCCTTAACCGGTTCTTGCTTTTCAACCAATAATCTCAATTTTTTGTTTTGAATAGCTTCGTATCGTTGGAGTGCCTTTATAAATAAAGCATGCTTATCTCCAAAAGTTTCATAAATGCTTCTTCTGTGAATTCCCATAAAATCGACTAATTCTTGCATCGAAGTTTTCTCGTACCCTTGCATCCAAAAGAGTTGTATAGCTTTATCTAATACTACATTGACTTCAAATTCTTTATGTCTTGCCATTTTCATCACCTCATGCATTCATTATACATTTAAGTGAATGATCAGCAAAATCAAGGGTAAAACTTGAATAAAATCAAGTTAGATTTATCAATTTTATGTTGTTGTTTCTCCCTCTTGTATAGTCATAAGAATCTTTCCTTGAGCTGTCCCTTTTGCGATTTTGGCAATAGCTTCGTTCACTTGCGAAAACGCAAATATCGAATCAATGGTTGGTTTTATGCCCGCTTCATCAATCCACTGGGCGATGTTTTTTAGTTGATTGCCATTTGGCTGAACATATAAGAAATCATAAGTTTTTCGTTGAATATGTGCCGCCATATCAAACGGCATTCCGATTGCACCAAAAAGGACTCTCTGCATCGTTGAAAATCCGCCATGTTGAATTGCAAAACGTGTATTTGGCACAGCATTCAATGATAATAATTTTCCGCCAGGTTTTAAAATACGTAATTCTTTCCTGAACTCACTTACACCACGGGTATCAATCACGTAGTCGAAATCTTCCAGCACCTCAACATAATTTTGCTTCTGATAGTCGATGAATTGGTCAGCACCAATGGATAGCGCTAAATGCCGAGATGATTCACTACCACTGACAGCTACAAAAAGCTTTTTTGATCTCGCAAATGGAATGGCGATCTGTCCGAATCCGCCTGTTCCACCAGAAATGAACAGTTTTGCCCCCGGTTTTACGTTCAGTACATTAAGTGCCTGAACAACGGTCAGAGCCGCTAGTGGAACGGCAGCACCCTCTTCAAAAGTAAGATGTTTGGGCATTTTCGCGACAATACTTGCATCAGCCACAACATATTGTGCAAACGCACCCATTGTACCTAATGGCATCAGCGCATATACTCTATCGCCCTTTTTAAATGCTGTCACCGCTTCGCCAACCGATTCAATTTCACCTGAAAGTTCATTTCCGAGTGTCAAAGGAAAATCATATTTATCAAAAACGCGCACCTTTCCAGTGATCGCTAATATAAGATGCGGGTCAACGCCTGCCACCTTTGTTTTGATTAACACTTGATGTTTGTTTATTTTTGGAATGGGCACATCGTTGATGTGTGCTTCTAGCTTTTTTGTGTAGCCGTATATTTGGACTGCTTTCATCATCTTTTCCTTAAAAATGAATAATCACCTTCCCTTTTGGACGCCCATTTGCGACTAGTTCCAGCGCTTCATTAACGTTGCCTATTGTAAATAGTGTTGGATGAATCGGTGGAACAATATTGTTTTTTTCAATGATTTCGGTAATCTCTTTTAGCTGTGCGCCGTCAGAACGAACGAAGATAAAACGGTATTCCACATCGTGTTTTTTGGCTTTATTGTCATACTTTGCACCAGCAAGAGAAAATAGCTTTTGTTTCCACCATGGCAAGTTATTGTCTTGTGCGAAACGTTTATTGGGTCCTGTACGGAGAGAGAGCAATCTTCCGCCCGGTTTAATGATTTTTAATTCATTGTCAAATTGTTCGGGTCCCAAGGTATCAATCACGTAATCGACATTCGACAACAAGTCTACATAGTTTTCTTTTGTGTAATCCAAATATTGGTCTGCACCAATTTCCAAAGTGCGTTCGCGCGTGTGCGCGTTACCGCTGACAATGACATTTAAACCCATTGCCTTTGCGATTGGGACAGCCATTTGACCAAAGCTGCCCGATCCACCAGGAATGAAAACAGATTGACCAGATTGTGCCTCAAGTTCTTCATGTAGACCTTGATACGCTGTAAGTCCAGTCAGTGCAGCAGCAGCTGCTTCCACGTAAGATAAGTTCTTTGGCATAGGGGAAATTGCGGCAGCATCAATTGCGGCATATTCCGCAAAAGCACCAATTTTTTTGAGTGGGAGACGTGTATAGATATCGTCCCCTACGTAAAAGTTAGTTACATTTTTACCCACTCTTTCTATAACACCTGCCAATTCATTACCAAGCGTTAACGGGAAATCATAATCTTGAATCAGTTTCACGCTACCTGTGATAACCAACATTTCAAGCGGATTGACCGCTGCAGCTTTGACCTTTACCAAAACCTCGTTGTCAGAAATTTTTGGAATTGGAATGTCATTGACTTGGGCATGGATTTTTTTTGAATACTTGGTGATCTGCGCTGCCTTCATGAGTGTGTTCATATTAATCAGCATCCTTCCGTTTAGTTACCTTCATTGGGTTTCTTCACCTTATTATTTTCACTTTCTAAATACCTTAATCGAAATATCGTTTCATGAACGCTATCGCTAGCTTCAGGTGCAGATGGATCAAAACACAAAAACCAGTGCTTGACAAAAGATATGAATTTATACGAAAATCCACCTATTTCCATTGTTGTAAGACCTACCCACGACTCCAGAATCATCTGGACTTGACCGCTGTAGCTGGTGTTCCCACAAGTTTTACATCGGCCTATAACGTCCGAATGCAGTAAAAGCCTAGCAGTACAACGCAATCCATGCATCAAGCACTGATTTTTAGGTTGATCCAAGAAACTATACAAATATAATATTCATTGACCTAAAGCATTTTTCTCACAACATGGATGACTCTCGGATACATTTATGGCGTACAATTTTTTAGTTGTACGCCATGTTTAAACTACTGTCCATATTGTCGTTTACGTTTAAATCTATTTTGTTATTGCCTCTTTTTCGTTATAAAAATAGAGAGTCACTTCCAGCTTCAAACTGTTTGTGAAACCTTGATATTTAGCATATAAGCTATACTATATTTACCCCTTCTGAGATTCTAATTCTTTCGTCGTAGGATAATCCGTATACCCCTTGCTTCCACCACCATAAAATGTTGCAGGATCTGCTTCATTTAATGGAGTACCTGCTTTAAGCCGTTCCACAAAATCCGGATTAGCTAATGACCATACCCCAACAGGTGCCAGATCAGCAAGATCACTATCGATATCAACGCTGATATTTTCTAGTGTCCGTCCAGCACGATTCACTAACAACGGATTTGTCCATAAGGAACGAATGTTTTGAAGCAATTCATCATTTCCGAGGTGCATAATATGAAGGTAGGCTAAATTCAATTTTGCTAATTCTTTCGTCAGGTAACGATAAAGATCTGGTCCCTGTTCACCATCTTGAATCCCGCCAAGAGGGGTCCCTGGCGAAATACGGAAGCCTGTTTTCTCGGCCCCAATCTCGTCAACGATCGCTTTTGCTACTTCAATGGCGAAACGAGCACGATTTTCGATAGAGCCGCCATATTCATCCGTCCGCATATTCGAATTTTCTCCGATAAATTGGTTAATCAGATAACCATTTGCTCCATGAATTTCAACACCGTCAGCACCTGCTGCAATAGCTGCAGCCGCAGCTTTACGATAATCTGCAATGGTCGTTTGAATCTCTTCCTTACTCAACTCGCGTGGTACAGGGATATCCTGCATGCCTGTAGCCGTAAACGTTTCTACTCCTGGTGCAATTGCAGATGGTGCAACGGGCTGCCGATGATGTGGTGTATTGTCAGGATGCGACACACGACCAGCATGCATTAATTGGATATAAATATACCCTCCTGCTTCATGCACGGCATCGGTAACCTTTTTCCAGCCTGCAATATGCTTTTCCGTATAGATCCCAGGTGTCATTAAGTAACCTTGACCATCATCTGAAGGTTGTGCACCTTCCGTAATAAGAAGTCCCAGGGATGCACGTTGAGCATAATAAAGTGCAGCCAACTCTCCAGGTGTACCATCTTCTTGCGCTCGACTACGTGTCATTGGTGCCATCGCTAGTCGATGGGGCAATTCCATGTTACCGATTTTCGTTTTGCTCCATAATTTCTCCACTTTTATTCCTCCTATTCAAATGAGTTGCACGGATGTACAACTGGATTTAAAATTCTGAAATGACCGGATAGATTTGCCCTCTCAAATTGAAATCATAGTTCTGATCTACAATTCCTACCACTTCGTTGCTCTCATAAAGATCCACCATGAAGCCCGCCATTTGCTTGGCAGTATGATACTTAGGCATGTTGGCTTTGTAGTCAAAATCTTCAGCATCTATTGATTTTTTCACAAATTCTGTTTCCGTGATGGCTGGTGCTAAAACCTTCGCCTTTAACTTTGCACCTTTCAGTTCCAGTTCTTTGGCAAGCCCTTCAGTGAAGGAACTAACATAATATTTCGATGCAGAATAAGCAACACTGCCTACAGCAATAACATAGCCAAGTGCTGAGGATACATTAATTAATTGAGTACCTTCTACATCAGCGTAATCTCTCACATATAGCGTTGTAAGGATGGTCAAGGATTCGATGTTAACACGCAGCATAGACTCCACTTTTTCAAGATTCTGTTCAGCAACAAAGGAGCCTTCACCAAGCCCTGCATTATTAATCCATGTCTCGATTTGATATTCCTTTAAATCGTTATACAGAGTATAGGCCTGATCAGTGACCGACAGGTCGCTTGTAACAATAACAACGTCTAAATCAGAACTTATTTCCTTAACTTTTGATTTAAGTTCTTCTAATTTGTCAAGTCTTCTAGCTACAATAATCAAGTTTTTTCCCTTAGCCGCAAACGCCAATGCTGTCTCATAACCTATTCCTGAACTTGCTCCTGTAATAACTGTGTACTTCATACGATTCTCTCCCTTTTATGAATCATTATTTTTAATATTGAAGAATGATCATTCTAATTTGGTAATAAAAGAACGGTTAGATCTAACTTGGACTAAGCATATCATTTTTAGAACGATCAGTAAAGTATTTTTTATTAAGCGGCACGCATCTCCTGCTTGTTAAACCTGCTGTCAGCAGACGATTTAGCATTGCTTTGCATGTTTATAAAAAATCAGATCAGTGTCCCGTTCTGTTTTGTGTGGATCTAACCATACGAGTCACCCATTTGCGTGGCAGCAACCGCGGAATGAATGCCATTAATCGGTTTCGCGCCCCTGGTATGATGATGGTATCGCCGCGTATGAAGCCTCGATAACCTTCCTCGGCTACTTGACCAGCCTCCATAATAGCGCCGCTCTGGAACATTTTCGACTCCCCCATACCCGAACGAGCTACGAAGCCGGTAGATGTAAGTCCCGGACATAGCGCCGTTACAGTCACGCCCGTGCCACTTAGTTCGTTTTCAAGAGCCTCGGTGAACGATAGCACATATGCCTTCGTGGCGTAATAAATCGACATCATAGGTCCGGGGAAAAACGACACCAATGAAGCCACGTTCATCACGCCCCCTTGGCCCCGATTGACCATATCTGGCAAGAACAGCTTTGTCATAATCGTCAGAGCCTTTATATTGATATCAATCATATTCATTTCTTGTTCCAAGTTCGTCTCCAAAAACGTCCCGTACAAACCGAAGCCGGCATTATTGACAAGATAGTCAACGACGATCCCCTTCTCCTTGAGTTCCGCGAAAATTCCCTCCGGTACGCCGGGTAACGTGACATCTTTAGCGATGACCGTCGCATAGGTGTCATATTTTTTTTTGTATTCTTTACTAAGTTCCACAAGCTTACTTTCACTACGCGCCACCAGCACCAAATCATATCCACCCTTGGCGAAACGATCCGCCAACTCTTTACCAATTCCACCTGATACTCCCGTGATAAGTACAGTTTTCCCCATCTTATAAGTTCACCTCTTTTTTAGTATTAACCATTCTTCAGCATTTAATAAGATTATTAATTTGAATGTTGCTTCTCCATATAAAAGACCTTTTATGGAGAGATTGCACGTACGGGAACGATCGTTCTAGTAGTGGCAACAAACATTCATTTCATCATTCCTCTAAAAGCTGCATTGATATGCTGGCTATACGTTGAAGTTTCTCTCTGGGAATCGAGGTTCTTGCCATACTTCTTAATCCAACTCCAACATTATGCAGATATTCTGACAATGCCCCTGCATCATATTCAGAGCTGAATTCACCGTCTCGCTGCCCCCAAAAAATGATTTCCTTGAGCATTTGCTCTGCTGTTGTAAACGCCTCAGTAGACTTTTTATTAACATCGGCATCACGCGCTGCCAACTCAACCGCCGAATTCACCATTAAGCAGCCGGAAGGCCCTTTCTCTTCCCCATAGATCAAGATGTCAACAGCAAATTGGAGTGCTTCCGTTGCGGTCTTGGAGCTTTTAACTCCTCTTGCAAGAGAGGAGTTTATTTTACTTTCATAACGCTCCATCGCCTTTAGAAAGAGCGTATGCTTGTCGCCAAATGTGTCATACAAGCTTCTGCGGTGGATTCCCATATGCTCAACCAAATCGGACATGGATGTTTTCTCGTAGCCCTGTTTCCAAAAAAGCTGCATCGCCTTATCCAATACCTCGATCTCATCAAACTCCTTGTTTCTTGACATGTCAATTCCCTCCTGTTAATAATTTAACATATCGAGAACGATCAGTAAAGAATGAACACATTACATACAGTTTAATCCTCATCAGTAGTACATCATCAGATATGAAGCTGTAGATCAAGTGAACCCATTTAGCAGCTTGATTTTATGTTTTAAAAATTGCTATCTTATTTTTTTTCCCCATTGATTCTACGCTTGTCTGCTCCTAACCAATCAGGAACCCAGCCTTTTTCCATCGCATCCAGAGTCACTCCTGGTGGAACAATCGCATCTATCGCATCAAGTACATCATTGCTCAATCGAACGTCACTGCCCTTTAAAGTTTCCCGGAGCTGTTCGATCGTTCTAGCCCCTATGATGGAAGCAGTTATGGAAGGATGAGATTGTGTAAAGGCCATGGCAAGATGCGGTAAAGTTAACCCTGCTTCTTCTGCAAGTATTTGAAGCTTTGCTATGGCTTCAAATTTCGTCCGATTTTCTTCCCGATTAGGGTCGACAACAGATTTTAGGCTTCCCGCAAAGGTGGCCGCTCTTGAATCGGAGGAGGACGCTTCCCCAAATTTATATTTTCCAGTTAATAGACCACCTGAAAGCGGGCTCCAAACCAAAACACCTATTCCATATTTTGCTGTGGCAGCAAGCAAATCGAATTCAATACTTCGGTTTAAAATAGAGTACGGCGATTGCTCAGAAACAAATCGTGCTACATTTTTACGATCGCTAGTCCACTGAGCTTCTGTTACTTGCCATGCTTGAAAGTTGGACGTGCCAACGTAGCGTATCTTCCCTTCTCTGACCAGATCCGTAAGCGCATCAAGAGTTTCATCAATATCAGTGTTAACATCAGGCACGTGTAGTTGATATAAATCGATATAATCGGTTTGAAGTCTTCGCAAACTATCTTCTACAGCTCGTTTGATCCAATATTTTGAACTTCCTGATTGATTGGGCCCACTGCCCATGGGAAAACCACCTTTAGTGGCCAGAAGGATATCCTCCCTGCGGCCTTTTAGGAGTTCACCTAATATTTCTTCTGCTTGACCACTTGAGTAGACATCTGCTGTATCGATCAGATTGACTCCTGCAGCCAGAGCTTCATCCAGAATAGGTTCACATTCTTTCTTTGTGTTGTTTCCCCAAAAACCAAATGTGCCTGTACCTAATACAAAACTGCTTACTTTAAGACCTGTACTGCCTAATACGCGATATTCCATATTCACTCATTCCCTTCTATACGTGCAATAATTTATAAAACGTGCATGATACCCTTAGGAAAAGTTTCTTCCACCGCGCCTCTTTGTTCATACAAGTTGTACCAGGCTTCCGCTACTTGATCTGGATCAAAGCCTGTACCTTTCTTAATCAAAGGACTAATGGATAAATGACCAACAAATACTCCGAGAGGAAGCAAGCGTTCGTGTAAATTAAGGATATAGTTTCGCAAGCCTGACATGGCGATACCTGAACTGCCGAACATGGGGCTTGGACTCATAGCGGAGAGATCGCTTGTAAATAAAAGTGTCCCCTCTCCTCGTTCAATCATATCTGGAATGATTTGTCTTGCCGTATTAATGGCTCCGATGACCACGTTGTTAAAAATGTGAAGAACGCTCTCATCAGTGGTATCAAGAACAGGTGTCACAGGAACATTTCCGCTATGCGGACTAAACTCCACAACATCAATGGTACCGAATGTATTCTTGATTTGTTGAAAAGCCCTGGTAAGCTGCATTTTGTTTGTAACATCAGCAGCAAAACCTTGCGCTTCAATCCCCATTCTATTTAGCTCCGCAGCATAATGATCCAACTTCTCCTGCGTTCTGGAAACCATAGCTATACGGAATCCGCGTCTTCCAAAAGTCTTAGCCAATGAGAAACCAAGACCAGGTCCAGCACCAATTATCGCAATTGTTTTCAACTACTAACCTCCTCCTTGTTTATATTCCTTTAAAAATTCAAGAACGATAATTCTAAAAAAGGTTCAAATAGCTATTCCAAACAGGGATGCAACTGCGTGCTCTTTCTACTATTCACTTCTTGCCGTTGTATTTCCCTTGCTTGCATCATCAGTATAACATATCTAGAACGATCGGTAAAGAATTGATTTTTACAATGTTTTTTCATCAGAAATGCTAACAATTAACGTTTGTCTCTAAGGAGTACTTGAACAAATCTTGTCAAATAACCGATTGAGATACTTTATGACCAAATTATCAACCGTTCAAATTTAGAGACTGGCAGTAGATGCCGTTAAAAGTGAAGCTAATCAACCATCAGTTACTAAAGCTAAAGGCTGCCGATTTTGCTGGCAGCCCTGGTTGAGCATATGAAAATTTAACCTTTAGTATATTTTCCTTGTCACGCTAAGAAATTATGAATTCCACACATTACGAAAGTGGATTTCATGCCTTACATCAAGTATTTTCCCGTAATCGACTGCTCCGCATTGATGATCTGCGGAGGTGTGCCCTCGAACACCACCTGGCCGCCCTTGCTGCCTCCGTCCGGTCCCATATCGATGATCCAATCCGCTTGGCTGATCACATCGAGGTTGTGTTCAATGACGATTACCGTATTGCCGGCATCCACGAGGCGGTTCATAATCTCCAGAAGAAGACCGATATCTGACATATGCAGACCTGTCGTCGGCTCGTCCAGTACGTAGATGCTGCCCTGCTTATGCAGCTCGCTTGCCAGCTTGATGCGCTGGCATTCCCCGCCCGAGAGCGTGCTGAGCGGTTGGCCAAGTGTTATATAGTTCAGCCCCACATCGCTCATCGCCTGCAGCTTGCGTACAACGACTTTTAGCTCGAAAAAATCCAATGCCTGCTCCACAGTCATTTCCAGCACTTCTGCAATGGACTTGCCGTTCAGCTTGTACGCGAGCACCTCTTCCTTGAACCGTCTGCCTCCACATACTTCGCACGGCAGCTTTACGCTGTCGAGAAATGCAAGGTCTGTATATACAACACCGAGCCCTTGGCAGTTCTCGCAGGCCCCCTTGGAGTTGAAGCTGAACAAACCTGGGCTTACCTTGTTCGCGGAAGCAAACGCCTTGCGCACATCATCCATAATACCCGTGTAGGTCGCGGGATTCGAGCGCGTTGACACGCCTACCGCCGATTGATCGATGACGATCGCATCCAGATGCTGGCTGAGGAACACTTCATTAATCAGCGTGCTTTTGCCCGAACCGGCGACACCTGTAACTACCGTCAGTACGCCGGTTGGAATATCTACACTCACGTTTCGCAAGTTGTGCAGTATGGCATTCTTGATAGACAGCTTGCCAGATGGCTGCCTGCAATCATGCTTCAGCTGGAGCGGCCGCTTCATATGGGTGCCTGTCAATGTACCTGCCTCCAGCAGACCTTGGAAGCTTCCTTCATATACGATGTTACCGCCGCGGCTGCCGGCGTGTGGCCCAACGTCGACAATATGATCTGCGAGCTTAATTACATCGGGATCATGCTCGACGACGATGACGCTATTGCCCTTGTCGCGGAGCTTTTGCAATAGCTCATTTAACTGGTGCACATCGCGGGGGTGCAAGCCAACACTCGGCTCATCAAAAATGTAAGTGACGTCCACCAGACTGCCGCTCAGATGCTTAACCATCTTTACGCGCTGCGACTCGCCACCGGACAAAGTATCCGTCTCACGGTCCAATGTCAAGTAGTCAAGTCCGATATCCACCAGATGCTGCAGCCGCTCTGTCAGCGACTTAATGACCGGCGCGGCAACAGGTTCGTCAATCTCCCGTATGACGCGGATGAGCTGTCCGACCTCCATCGAGGACAGTTCTGCAATATTGAGTCCATTGATCCTGCAATTGAGTGCAGCCTGACTAAGCCTCGCACCGCGGCAGCTGGAGCAGGGGCCCTCGGAGATGTACGGCGCAACAGTCTGTTGTGTACGCTCGGACTTCGTCTTCACATCCTGCTTAATGTACTTGTTGGTGAACTTCTCAATGATGCCTTCCAGTGTAATGTTCATTGCCTTGCCGGCGAACTGCATTTCTACTTTTCCCGCCTTGGCGTACAGCAGCTGCTCCAGTTCCTCATCCGAATAATCGCTCAGCTTCTTGTCGGCATCGAAGAACCCCGTCTGCATGATCAAGTTCCAATCCCAGCCGTTCACCGAATAGCCCGGCAGCAAAATTGCCCCTTCATTCAACGACTTTGACATATCCACCGCCTTGCTCATGTCGACGCCCAGCCTGCGACCGAGCCCATTGCACTCCGGACACATGCCTTGCGGATCGTTAAATGAGAACATATTGGCTTGTCCAATATAAGGCTGACCCACTCGGGAGAAAAGTAGACGAAGAATGGGAGATATATCGGTAATCGTGCCCATTGTGGAATGGGAACCGCCGCCAAGCCGCTTCTGATCCACAATTACAGCCATGCTCAGATTCTCGATTCCGTCCGTATCCGGCTGTGGAACACGGGGCAGAAAATTGCGCACGAACATGCTGAAGTTCTCATTCAGCAACCGGGTGGATTCTGCGGCGATTGTATCGAAGACGATCGATGATTTGCCAGATCCGGATACCCCGGTGAAAATCGTGATCTTCCGCTTGGGAATGCGCAAGGAAACGTTCTTGAGATTGTTTTCTCTCGCTCCCGAGATTACGATATACTCCTGATTAGATTCGCTCATGCTTTACATCCTTCCGATCGTGTTAATGGGGTGGGTCCATAATTTAATGTAAAACTCATTCTTCTTCCTCATCAAATAGTTCGTTCAAGCGCAACATATTCGTACTCCAAAACTTGCTGTAGAAACCTACCCAATCTTGAATTTCTCTGAGTGGAGAGGCGTTTAGCCTAAATCGTGTTTCTCTGCCGACTTTTCGATCAAGCACTAGCCCAGCCTCTTTAAGGATTGTCAAATGCTTGGATACGGCTGTTCGCCCCATTTGAAACTTTGCCGTTAACTCATGAAGCGGTACCTCGTCTGTTTCTGCTAACAGCTGAATCAGTCGGCGTCTAGTTGGATCTGCAATCGCGTCAAACACATCCCGCATCGGGTTGTTCTCGCTCACAACACCCTCTCCTAAAAATTATTACCAAGGGACAACCGATAATTTCACAACCTTCTTAAATGATACGGCTCTTCGGATGTAGCGCCCACGAGGCGAGAATTGTTAATTCGACACCATTTAGTGTCACTTGGATAATAGGTCACCATTTGGTGTCGTGTCAACAACATTTTTTAACTCCATTTATGTTGAATGTCAGGATAATCCAGTCCCTCGAATAATGCTAAATAGTCAAGGGCAGACTTCTTTTAACTTGCTCTGCAAGATTATTAAACGGAGGCCTTCTGCATGCTAATCGGCAGTCATGTATCTATGGGTGGCAAAACGATGCTGCTAAGAGCAAGTGAAGAGGCTGCATCCTATGGTGCTAATACATTTTTGATATATACAGGAGCTCCTCAAAATAGTAAAAGAAAGCCCATAGCAGCCTACAACATTTCAGCGGGCCATGCACATATGAAGGAACAAGGCATTAGCCATATCGTTGTTGATGCCCCTTTCCTGGTCAATTTGGCTAATACGATTAACAGTAAAGTATTTGAACACAGCGTATCATTTATGTGTGACGAATTAGAACGGACAGAAGCTCTAGGCTCAGATCAGATTGTTATGCATCCGGTGAGCCATGTCGGGGCAGGAGTGGATTTGGGACTACAGATCAATCGCAAATAACTCATTACTGGACCAGCCCTGACTGCGCAAATAACTCTCAATGTAAGTGAAATTGCTATCCGAACCTCCCAATCCGTGCACGAATACGACAGGCGTGCGTGCTGTGAATATAGTTAATATGACGTGAAAGGAATGAAATAGATGCAAAATTTATTCTCAGATTAGGGAAATATTTATATCATTGAAATAAAAAAAGCCACCCTTCAGGTGACTTCCTCTGTCCATCCTATTAACCGCTATTCTTATCTCTTCATCTGCTAGGCTTCCACTTGCAGCCATTCGGACGCCGGGCCTGCTGTATGTTTCGGAGTGGCCGACTTGGTGCCGCCGTTCACAGGCTTCATGATTCTGGCAAGCATTTTCTGCTTAGGCTTGTTCCATGTCTGCCAATCGTCTAACAGCAGTCCGCCGGTATCTCCACTGTTCGGATTGAGGCTCCAGTAGGTCCAATACAGATCATTCTGCCCGATGTAGTCGACAAGAGCATTTTGCCACTTCCCCTCCTTCGATGTTGAATCGACATTGCGGCCGCCGAACTCCCCGAGCAGTATAGGTGCGATTTTTTCCTTATGAATATAGCCCCAATTAGCATCCCATACGCCAGACAGATTCGCGGGAAATGTCCGATCTGCGAACCACGGCTGCGACGAA
Source organism: Paenibacillus sp. JT22N15 (assembly GCF_059383755.1). Classification (NCBI taxonomy): domain Bacteria; kingdom Bacillati; phylum Bacillota; class Bacilli; order Caryophanales; family Paenibacillaceae; genus Paenibacillus; species Paenibacillus sp. JT22N15. The sequence goes on from NZ_JBXENV010000003.1 coordinate 531,047, forward strand.
ACGCCTGGGCCATAATCGTGCGGTGAGTAAACGAGCTGGTTAGGCACTTTCAGCCGGACTGGATATTTGCGAACCCCCAACAGATTTCCGCCCCACCAATAGGAGCCGCTCTGACCTTTTACATTCGCGTCTACCCCTTCCACAATGATCAGCCAGTCCGGATTGACAGCGAGAATCGCATTGCCCGCCCGCTCCGCAGCCAACCGCCAATCGCTGTCTGAATCGCCGCAGCCCCAGCATACGGAACCGTGCGGCTCATTATGCAAATCGGCGCCGATTACCGTGTCGTTGGCCAGGTAACGCTTTGCCAGCATCGTCCAATCTTTTATCCATGTTTTTTCCGGTACCGCTTGTGTATACCATCGCTCCGCTTGCTCCGAGGCCTGTGGGCGGTGACGGTCAAGAATGATTTTCATACCGCGCTTTTCCGCCTTCTGAACAAGCTTATCCAGCAGCTGGAGCGGCGTCAGACCCTTTAGGTCGGGATTTTTCACATAGTCGATCCCGCTTGGTTTTTTACCAGGAAGCAGCATTTCGTTCGTATAAGGAATACGCAGCAAATTGTAGCCTTCTTTTGCAAGCTGGTCCAGCATGCTGTCCAATGATCGCGTCCACAAGCCATGGGGTGAAAAATTGCCCGTCTCGAATCCAAACCAGTTCACCCCGTTGAAACTAGCCGGTTTGCCCTTGGCATCGACGATTTGATTGCCTGACGTGTGGTAATAACTCAAGGACGTTGCGGGCTTGCCAGCAGCAGTAGCCCCGGTGCTCGAGATAAGCACAGCCACCAGCAACAGGCACGTTCCTATCCATTTCATCCAATCCTCCCTTTCTATTATCCAGAATTAACCTTAACGCGCAGCGTGCAGCCTCGCAGGCCTATCGCACCTGACATGACCCACTCTTGGAATATATCGGATAAATAGTGTAGTTGCTGCAGCTTAATTGCATTAAACCCTCTTTTTCTTAGCGGTTCTCGGAAATCCCCCTCAATATCACTCTTCTCTACTTTATGTATATGACTTCTTTTAATTGGAACTATATAAAAATTTTGCTATACTAACAGATGCTAGATTTATGCTCTATGAATTGAAATTCTACTTTTTCTACTTTTACTAGTATCCAATGAGAAGGAGGAAAACAAGTTATGTTAATAAAAAAAGCAGGAAAAACAGTTGCCGCCACCCTTCTTGCCTTATCCTTGATCGGTACTGCTCCAAATATCGGTGATGTCTACGCAGCACCTGCAATATCGGTCACGCTGGATAATGTTCTACTGCCATTTGATGCAGCACCGCGGATAGACAAAGGGGTTACTTATGTCCCCTTCCGGACGGTTGGAGAGGCTCTTGGAATCCAAATCACTTGGAACAGCAAGACACAAACGGTCAAAGCGGCAGGCAGTCTTAAAGGGGAAATAACGGAGGTACTTCTTCAAGTGGGGAGCACTACGGCTACCGTCAACGAGAAAAAAGTGAAGCTGGCTGCAGCGCCGATTCAACTAGAAGGCCGTGTGCTTATCCCGCTCAGTTCGTTCAGCAGCCAATTCGGTGTCGCTGTGGCCTGGAATCAAACAACACGCACGGTTTCCCTTCTATCACCACAACGCGAAATGCATTTGAGAGCCTTCTATGCCCTGCAATCTTTTCAGGAAAGAGATCTGGTTTCATCCATGAATTCTGTAGCTTTTGGGTGGAGCCGCATCGATCGCGAAGGCCAGTTTACCCTGCAAGGTGACGAGTACCGACTGCCTGCTGCGGCAGGTGACGTTACGCCTCAATCCATTGTGGCGGATGCAGCGAATCAGGACATCAAACCGTACCTTATGGTTTATGCTTTAGACGGGAACGGTGAACTAACCAAGGTTTTGAGTGACAGCAGCTTGCGCCAGAAGTCTATACAGGGCATAACGGATTCCGTTGCGGAGAACGGTTTTGGCGGGATTGTTCTTGATTTTGAGGGGTTGGGATATAAGCTGGATGCTTTGCAACAGCAGAAGCTGCTAAACGATTACGTTAAGCAGTTGAAAAATTCCTTGCCTAAGGATATCTCCTTATCTTTAGCAGTGCCACCATTGAATAGCGCCTATAAAGGCTACGATTATAAGACTCTCGCTTCCATTGCAGATGATCTTATCATTATGGCTTATCAGTTTAATCCGATTGGGACCAAATCACAGGTACCCGAACCTAATAGTCTTGTAGATGAGGCGATTCAACTTGCACTGGATGCTGGTGCGCCTAAGGAAAAGCTCCTGCTTGGCATCAGCCTAAGCAGTGAAACGCCCTCTTCCATCAAAGATAAGCTAGGTCTTGCCAAGCGTTATGATTTGAAAGGAGCGGCCTTCTGGCGTCTAGGTTTATTCCGTGCCTATAACGACCAGATGGAAAGCGCTGTGAATACTTCGGTTTTAAAAGAGTAAACTTATCAAAATGCCCTAGTTCCTAAATTTCTATTTAATCATCTGCCATTCATTGAACCGAATCTCCTGACACGCTCATTTGCAACATTGGAATCAAATGATTCCCCAAAATGCTTGAGTGAACAAAGGAAATATCGGTTCAATTCCTTTAGGTGGAGACAGGCTAGCACAGCAGCAAGCGGCTGCGTTCCATGCATCAACATAATTTAACCGAATATAGGGGCTATATGAGATTAACCGGCTTGAGCACGAGATCTTTTTGAAACGCGAGTACCTCATCCCAATCCCCATGAAAAACCGGTATCCGGTAGTACCCTACTCTTTCATAAAGCGCCGCCGCTTCAGGCTGCTTGGGACCTGTCTGCAGCTTCAGATTGCTGTAGGCAAATTCGAGCGCAAGACGCTCCGCTTCAGCCATAATTGCCTGAGCAACACCCTTCCGGCGGAAATCTGAACGTGTGTATACGCGCTTGACCTCCACTGATGTTTCATCAAGGGGCCTGATTGCCCCGCAGCCTACAGGATACCCATCCAGACGGGCAACAATAAAGGCTGATCGCGGTGCCTCCACGTCGGATAGCTGGAATCCTGCTGTCCCATCACCGCCATATAACAATCCTAGTTCTTCGCTTAGCTCCTTAATTAATTGCTCGGAATCCTTGCTTCGTACATCTTCAGCAGCAGCAACCACAATCGATGGCATATTAAAAACCCCTTTATCTCATTGGATTTATTGGTTTTAAAGTGTTTTATATAAATTATCATGAACGATCCTAAGCGTCAATTACTCCATCGATTGAATTTTTCAATAAGTATTTCTTAAAAAGCTATATTCACCTACCCAATCAAGCCCATTCATTTGAATGCAACATTTTTTTAAGTTATATCACGCAACAGATTTGCGGAAAATACGGGAACTGTTTGCGGTGCTATATCCAAATAAAAGAATTATACTAAATAAAAAAAGTTCGTCCTTGATAGCGGTTCTATATCGAATACGAAAAAACAAAATTGGAATATAACGGAACGAAATTTCCGATTCATAATTGAAAATGATTTGTATGTATGTCATACATATTGCAGGAATATCGTCTATTGGTTTTCGTCAATCTAAGGCTTTTCCTACGCATAAAAATGAGGTGTTTACTTGACAAGCAAGCTATTATTGCTGCTTTCTCCCGATTTTAGTAAACTAGGGTCAACGATCCAAGAAGAGGTTTTCAAAGATTTTTATCATTTAACTTACGGGCCAATCATGTATATGGTCAAGGATCACAGCGCGGCGGAGGATATTATTCAGGAGGTCTTTTATAAATCCATCTCCCATACGCCACAAGTTCAGGATGAAAGGCAGTTAATAGCATGGATCAGAGTTTTAGTGAAAAATAAAACGCTAAATTATTTGCGAAAACACAAAAAAATTCGTAACGAAGTAGAGCTGGAAAGTGTTTTTATTGAGACGGGTGCTATGCAGTCCCCTTATTCTGCGACGGTGGAGTGCGAGGTCGAGGCGAAGCTGCTGGAAGAGGAATTAATAACGTGCATGCTGGAAATGAAACCGGAATACCGTCTCTTAATTGAGCTTAAGTGGAAGCGACAGTTCTCTTACCGGGAAATAGCTGAACATTTAAACTCGACAGAGGATATTATCCGCCAGAAGCTGTACCGGGCTCGTAAAGCACTGAAAGACAAATGGGATAAGAAACGAGGTGCTGCTAATGGAGGACGAAGAAAATGATCCGTTATTTGAGAAGGCCTTCGAGAAGGCTATCCAGCAAATGCCGCCAGCCTTTCATTCTACCCATCACAACTCATGGCAAATAACGCAAAAAAAATTAAAAGCACTTAACCGCAGAAAGCGTCGAAATCGAGCTCTATCCTATGTCGCCCTAATAACGGCATCCATTATGATTGGATCCTTCCTGTTCGGGACTTCAGCAAAGACCAAGGCCTTTAGCCCTATATATCAATCGATCGTCGAGCTGCCTGGCCAAATGATTTCGTTCTTCTTCGGAAATCAGGATAAAAGCGATAAAGGAGCGAAGACTATCCCTCCTGAAGAACGGGATACCTCGCATGACAAAAGCAACAATGAATCATCTATTCATCCCCTTTCAGGGCAAGAGTCTCATACGATATCGGTCATGGAGGATGAGGTCAATAATAAGCTTACCTTTACACCGCCCTCCTTTCCTCAACTGCCAGAGGGCTATCAATTAAGCCGGATAGATATTTCCGTACAGCCAAACGATGCTAAGTCCAATGAAGTGCTTTATGTATTTAAAAATGAAGAAGCAAAGCTGCTTAGAGTAAATTTGCAGCAATTGGAGTCGGGCTCCGTAGTCGGCTCGCTTGCAAGTGCAGCTAGCTCCACCGTAGAGATCATTCCACTTCTGCGCGGTAAAGGTTATTTAACCAGCATGCCGAATGAAACAAAAAAGCTGGAATTCATGTTAGCTAATCTCTATATTCATATCGTTGGCAATCTCTCCAAAGCTGATTTAATCGCATTTGCTGAATCGATGAACCAAAAATAAAACAGGGGCTCCGCACAGCCGGCCCCTGTTTTATTTTTTTTATGACACAAGAATATGTTCGCTTATAACTTGGCCCTGCTCATAGTTGCCGTTTTCAATGACCCAATGGATGGTACGTACACGATAGTAGTAACCGCTATCTGCGCTCATCGTCACAGAACTGCTAAAAGTATCTTTATTCAAATCGCTTCTGTTCACGCCTGTTCCGTGGGTCACCCATTCATTCCCCGTCCATCTCTCCAAATAGAATGTAATTCCGAGGCTATCAAGCTGATAATAGCCATATGTATAACCTGAGAGCGTCACAGCTTGATTATTCACCTTAGTAATGCGGTTTGTTCCATCAAGCAAGTAAATATGACTTGGATTCATAAAACCCTTCAATGATAATGTTGAAGGTGGTGGTGCCGTAAGCGCAATGCCTTTGCTTATGGTCGGTGCCGCATAGGTGGTAGTCGAAAATAATAAACTGGCAATAATCATTATTCCCATAGCAGCTTTCGACAATCTATTTTTGAATAATAGCAATTTAAATCACCTTTCTTTTTCTAGATATAGTGAGTTTCTTCTTTATTGGCTGCTTCAATAATGCTTCGGATGCTCGCGGCCACCTTCTCCGGCTCTGACAGCAGAAACATATGTCCTCCTTCAAAGCGATGCAGCCGGACATTATGGGCCCATTTCCTCCATCCGTCAGCTTCCTCCGCGCATTTATAGTCTTCAGCACCGTAAAACACGTGCATAGGCGCCTGAAGCAGCGTGTGATCGCTATGTTCAAAGGTTTCGAGTGCCTGAAAGTCCGCCCGGAAAGAGGGCAGGAAAAAGTCGAGCATTTCCCGCTGCTTTATTAGCTCCTCGGGTATGCCGCCTATGGGAATGACGTGATCGAGAAAGGCGTCATCATCAAGATGCGCTGTTCGCTCACGCTTGCTTTGTGGCGGCTGAATAGCTGAAATAATGACCGCTTTAGCGACTATTCCTTGCTGCTCCAGCTTCTGTGCCAAACGGTATACAACCATTCCACCCATGCTGTGTCCAAACAGGACGAATGGCTGTTGAAAATACGCAGCAAGCTCCCTCGCATACAGCTCCACCAATCCCTCCAAATTTGGAATCAAGGTCATGCTGTTCGTTCCATGTCCAGGAGGTTCAACCGCGAGCAGCTGGCAATCATTTTGAACAAAATGGTGCAACGGCCAGAATGCAGCAGAATATCCTCCCGCGAATGGAAAACAGATAAGTGGAATTTTTCCAGTTCCCGTGCAAAACGTTTTGAGCAATGGATTCATTTTTTCACAGGCCTCCTTTTTAATAGAAAGCGGATGGTTTGAGCATTCAGTCTGGCGAAGCCCCCTTGCAGCATTTCCCCATGCTTTCCAAAGCCTTGATGCTCCACATATTCTCCCGTTCCCGCAGCCCTTTTCCAGGAAGAGAGCTCGGACGAAAGTGTAAATGCGGTTTCGGATTGAATCAGATGAATAGAAGTATGAACTTGCCCCTCCGCAATCCACTCTACGTAATATTTATAATAGGCCGCTGTTTTGCGAACGATTCCTTCACGAACTGCGTCTATTTGCAGCGCAATATTTTGCTTATTGGCTTCCATAAGCTCTGCAACGTCACCTTCCACTGTACGGCCCTTCAAATCACTCACGTTATTTTTCCAATAAGAATCAATCATGATTAGAACTTCTACCTGCCTGCCGCCCCGTTCCAATTGTTTGGCAACTTCGAATGCTAGAGCGCATCCAGCAGAATAACCGATTAAGATGAAGGAGCCATGCGGCTGAATGCTCTGCATTTGGCTGGCATAATGAGTGATGCGATCCTCCTCTTCAATAAAATCAAAAGCGTGAACGCGATAATTAGGCAGCTGGTCCGCAAGCTCCTTGAACACTATGCCATACCCAAGCACCGGAGGGAAAGCAAATAAATGGGGGCCACCCTTAGGGTTAAGCAGCGTCAGATGCGCTGAAGCCCTAGACACCGTTTGCCCACTTTCGACCCATTCCTGCAAATAAGCTGCAATTTCAGCAATTGTCGGCGTCTCAAACAATAATTTTATGGGGATGTCGATCTGAAATTCCTTTAGCATGATAGAACAAAGCGTCATCGCTTTCAGCGAATGACCCCCTAGAGCAAAAAAATCATCATGAATACCGACTCGTGCTACCCCGAGTACCTGACACCATACTACAGCGAGCCTGGCCTCGGTATCATTGCGAGGAGGTGCGTAGTGTTCGGATTCATTCATGAACTCCGTCATTGCAGGCAAGCTTCGCCGATCCACTTTTCCATTGGCGGTCAACGGCAGTCGATCAAGAAAAACAAAGGCTGGCGGAACCATATAGTTTGGCAACATGCTTAGCAAATAATTGCGAAGCTGATTCTTGCTTAACTCCATTTGAGGCTTCAATACAACATAAGCGCAAAGCGATGCCTCGCCCGAAGCACGACATGCAACAGACAGGAGCGCTTCTTTAACCTGCTCAAGTTTTACAATCTGTTTCTCGATCTCACCTAGCTCAATACGATGGCCGCGAATTTTCACTTGATCGTCGACGCGTCCTATAAACTCGATATTCCCATCGGGCAGCCACCTTGCCAAATCACCACTGCGGTAAATACGCTCTCCTTGTACAAACGGATTTGGAGCAAATTTCTCTGCGGTTAAAGCTGTCCGATTCAAATACCCTAGCGCCAGCCCCTCACCGCCCAGGATAAGCTCCCCGACCGCTTCAATCGGCTGAAGCTGATCCGTCTCATTTACAATATAAGCTGAAGTCTGATTAAGCGGCTTGCCAATGGGGATGGAAGCCATATCCTCCGAAAGCGCATGAACCGGATAGAAGGTCGCAAACACCGTACTTTCCGTTGGGCCATATACATGAATGATTTTATCCGGTCCCATGCTATGCAGCGCTTTGCGTACATGATTCACCGATGAGCGTTCTCCGCCGAACAGCACCTTGCGGATGCTCTTCATCCACGAATCCTCCTCATCTACGAGCAGATTGAACAGCGCCGTCGTGACGAACATGACCGTAATTTTCTCTTCTTTAATGAACTGTACAAGCTTGCCAGCATGCATAATCGTATCGCTTGGAGCAAGCACCAGTGCAGCCCCAATTAACAATGCGCCGAATAAGTCAAAGGTGAAGCCGTCAAAAGCATAATTGGACAACGACAGCACGTTGTCATTCTTAGTTATTTCAATATAGTTCGTATTAATCGCAATCCGCGAAATATTGGCATGTGTGATCAGCGCCCCCTTAGGCTGGCCAGTCGTACCAGAAGTGTACATCACATAAGCAAGCCTGTCCAAGCCTCCGGGAGTCGTCGCTAATGTGTCTATTGGCGCTTCCCCAGTGTCTAAATTGCTGGCGGCAGCTTCCTTATACAGCTCTGGATCATCGAGGTACAGAAGGGTTCCTTGATACTCTACTTTCTCGATAACGCTTGTCAACGAATACTGCGTGAGCAGCAGCTTCGCTCCGCTATCCTCCAGCATGTAGCTGATTCGCTGCTCTGGGTACGCAGGATCGATTGGGACGTACGCCGCCCCAGCCTTAAGAACGGCTAAAATAGCTGCAATCATATCTGATGAGCGGTGAACGAGCAGACCAACGATAGTCCCGTCGTTAACTCCTCTGCCGCGAAGCACGTAAGCGAGCTTATTTGCACGAGCGTTCAGCTCAGCATAAGTAAATAATCCATCTGGAGCAGAAAGGGCAAGATGTTCCGGCGTATTCTCCACCTGCCATTCGAATCGCTGAGCAAGCGTCATATTGCTTGCTGCTGCCATTTCCCCGTCCCGGCCATCCAGACGGTTAAAAGCGAATAAGCGATGCGCTTCTTCCTCCGGCACAATTTCAAGCTCACCAAGCGGCTTATTGAACTCCCTCACGAGCTGGCGGATCATGTAGATGAGCTGCGCCTTCAAGCGTTTAATGAAGGAGCTTTCATACACATTGGCATTGTATGCTAGCTTCATCACCATCTCTTTGCCAGGCCCAGCGAGAAGATTAAGATCATAATTGCTTTTTTCGAAAATATGAATGTCACCCATCGTAAATCCCAGACTCTGCTCGTCACTTTGTTTGCCGGCCTCTTGAAGCGGATAATTCTCGAACACAACAATATGATCAATTAACGTCTGCTGGCCTATTCGGCTCTGGATATTATAAAGCGGCACGTACTGATGCGCTTCGGTTTGCACTGAAAGTCTCTGCATTTCCGATACTAATTGCTTGAAGGTCATATCCGGTACGATCTGGACACGGGTTGGGATTACGTTGATAAACAGGCCCACCATACTCTCCACACCGCTAATCTCAGCGGGACGACCCGATACAACTGCTCCAAACAACACATCGCTGCTGCGCTGATAACGGCTAAGCAGAATAGCCCAAACGGCTTGAATCGCTGTGCTTAACGTAACCTGATGCTCTCTTGCCAGTCTAGAGAAAGCCTCACTGTCTTCCTCTCCAAGCTTAAAATGAAGCTCGCCTGACGAATAACCTTCCTCCCTGCGTCTGCTGCGCTGCTCGGCGAAAGACTCCTGCCCCTCAAATTCAGCTAAATAGCTCGACCAAAAGACAAGCGAAGCCTCCTTATCCTGCTTGCCAAGCCAGTTGATATATTCCTTATATGGTTTCGAGACGGGCAGCTCGTATGGCTTATGATTCAGCAAGGCGCTGTATATCTGAAACAGCTCCTTTACAATAATGCCAAAGCACCAGCCGTCCAGCATAATGTGGTGATAGCTCCATATCCATTCATACGTGTCCTCACCTGTCTTAAAAACGGTCGTCCGCATTAAAATATCTTTGGACAGATCAAATCCCAGCATTTTATCCTGCTGCTTGAAGGCAGCAAGCTGTCGCTGCTGCTCTTCTTGGGGCTGATCACATAAATCTATTTCCTGAACATGGAACGCTCGCTGCTTGAATACAACCTGAACCGGCCGGTTGATTTTCTCGTGGAGGAATACGGTACGAAAAATATCGTACCGATCCATCAACACGTTCATGCTTTGTTCCAGCAAATCTTTGCGAAATGAGCCTTTCACCGAAATGGCCAGTTGCTCCATATAATAGCTCTGTCCGGGGTGCAGAAGCGTGTGAAACAGCATGCCCTCTTGCATAGGCGATAAAAAATAAATATCTTGTACTTGATCCTTCTGAAAAGTAATCCCGTTCACCTGTGCTTGGCCTCCTTCTATCCATTCCGCAGCAAGTTAAACTGCGCGCTAATTCATTCTCTTAGCCAAACTTCTCTGCCAGCATGTCAAAAATATCTCCGACCTCTTCGAGCTGCAATTCGCTCGCCGTAAAGTCGCTAGGTGTGAAATCTCTGTCTGTCTTGGCTGTACAATGCTGAATTAATACAAGCAAATGATGGTGGAAGCGATCCATCAGCTGATCTATCGTAGCTCGCAAATATTGCTTTTTATTGTAGGCGCAAGACACAACGAGGCGTTCGCCTCTTACCATACCGCTTAAGCTGAGCGCATACAGCGCTTCAGATTCCGGGCTTGTTTGCGCGCCCATATCGTATACGGATGGTGAAAGCAAGTCTGTTTGCACCTCGCTGTCGAATTGCCCCAAATAGTTGAAGCTGATTTCCGGTTTGAATGAGAAGGTGAGCCCTGCTTTATGCTCATCAGCTGCCAAATATCGCAGCAGGCCATAACCGATTCCCTTATTGGGAATATGGCGCAAATCTTCTTTCACCCGTTTTATTTGATAGGCTAAATCGTCCGTATAGCTCATGTCGAGCACAACCGGATATTGGGAGGTAAACCAGCCTACCGTTCGTGATACGTTAATAGCTACAGCTACCGGCATAATCACCTCCAGCTTGACTACTGAATCGGCTGGTTTGCCATTTTGCTGGACAACGGTTTTGTTCCCTTCCTGCTGCAATCCATTCCCTCATGCGATCTAAGCTTGAGAAAACCGCTCAAATTGGCAATACTCGTTCCGGGGTAAAACTGCTCGGTATACCAAATTCGTTTTTGCGCATGTGTTAATGGATAATAAAAACGTTTCATCAAATTACCCCCAATAACTTGTTTTGATAAATAAAAAACTGCCCGGATTTTGGACAGTCTGCTCCCATTTTCCAGCAACCTGTCAACCGTAGCATCGTCTGATGCCTTAGGCCATGGCTTTGCGTCCCTATGTTTCCATAGGTATGCCTTTATCCATTTTATGTTTGTTTTATTCCATTCCTAATCTATAAACAATCCGTTCATCAAATAGTTACGTTTTTTACATTTTTTTATATTTTCATTCGACAAAAAGTTTTTGGGAGAGGGGTCCTATTAATATGAAGAGAATGAAAGTCTATGGGAGGAGACGAAACTTGGATAGACTAGAACGAAATAATCCTGCGCAGATTTATCTTCCTTGATACGTAACGCTATGAAAATTTTAAAACAAAAAAGCCGCCATTTAGGCGGCATCAGGCTGTCGAGAAGGTCTCGACAGCCATCTTTATAAGCATTCAGTTTAACGCATCACCGCGTTTCTGTGGTATCGATTTTTCCTTTATTGTCTAAAAGGTTCGGCATATGTATTCACAAGATAATGGGCGTCCAGCCATTGATCCGCTTATTCTTTTCAAGATCATCTTTCTGGGCTATTTCTTCAGGTGTCAGCTTTATGGAAAGAGCAGCTGCAGCATCCTCAATATGCGATATTTTTGTAGCACCAACAATAGGTGAGGTTACAGGTTCTTTCTGAAGAGTTTCAGGCTTTTATCAATCTCGCTCATAATGGCCTTTCGAGAAAGTCCGGCACCGTTTGGACCTGCATGCGCCCATTCACCTTAGTAGCCAGCACGATTTCATCCCGATTTGCATATTCCTTTAAAGCAGGTCCAATAACCGCCTCACTTGATCCGGCTGAATATACATTAGCTGTATCAAAAAAATTGATACCAAGCTCTAGTGCTTTTTTAATAACGGGACGACTGTCTGCTTCATTAATAATCCATTGAAGCCCTCCTTGCACGGCTACTCCGAAGCCCATACAGCCCAGACAAATTCGGGATACATCCAAGCCCGTATTTCCGAGTTTCACATATTCCATTTGATTGTTCCTCCATTTATTCATTATTTTTCAACAAACGTTTCACAAATAAAGTGAACAGCAGCAAGGAAATCGCAACAGACAAAGCGCTGACCGTGAATAACGCCTGATAGCTCATATACTGGGAAACCCAGCCTAGCACGATCGCACCGAGCCCGATGCCAAGATCATTAGCAGTCGATATCGAGGCGTTGGCAACTCCGATTCGCTCTGGATGGGCCAGACGGATCGTTGCCGCTTGAAGGGCCGGCTGCGCGGAGCCAAACCCGATGCCATATAAAATCGCCGCAACAAGCACACCGCCTAAGCCGGTCGACATGCTGAGCACAATCAAGGCGCCAATCGTAATGACAAGGGCTGGTACGATAACAGAAATCTCTCCGTATCGATCCGAAAGTTTTCCCGAAATGGGACGGCTGAGTGCCAGTGATGCAGTAAGGGCCAGAAAGAATGCGCCGGAATTGACCTGAATCGACTTAGCGAACAGCGGAACAAATGTTGTAATGCCCCCATACGCGATAAACAGAAAAAAGACGGATGCCGCAATCGGCAAAACGGATTTTTCGAACAATTCTATTTTTCTTACGCCCGTTTTGGGCTGGAAGGGCATTTTTGCTCCTAACGTCAGGAGCAGCGCTATCGCAGAGAGGACGACGGCGATTAAAAACAAAGCGCTGTACGACTGGTTCTCTGTCACCCAGAGCCCGAACATCGGACCGACTGCCATAGCCAAGGTCATGGATGTGCTGAACCATCCCATTCCTTCGCCGCGGCGGCCCGCTGGAATCATGTCTGTAATCGCTGTCATTGAGGCGGTTGTAGAAACGGCCCAGCTCATACCATGCAAAATTCTGAGCCCCATCAGCACAACAATTCCTCCAACCCAGTTATACATATACATTGCCAGGATGAACAGAATAAGCCCCCAAATGAGAAACGGGCGCCTGCCGAATTGGTCCAGCATCCCGCCGACGATGGGGCGAAAAATAACGGCGGACAGCATAAACGCGCCCATCGCCAGCCCGACCTGCGATTCGCTGCCTCCCATCTGTGTGATGAATAGCGGCATCGTCGGATACAGCATATAAAAGGCATTAAACAAAAATAGGTTTCCTATCGTCATGAGCGTAAACGATTTCGTCCATAGACGTTCCATTGTTCTTTCCCCCCGTTTTTTACGTATAATCCCCGATGCGTTTTTCGGACATCAAAAACATTGAATTTCTACTATTCCTTGATTCATTAATGTACTCACGTCTATAATTATAAACAGACACCGGACATCTGCAATTGCTAAATGAGCTGGATTTGTTAAGTAATGAACAGTTGCATCATCATTGTCTATTATTAAAGAAAGATTGGTGATTCCCAGTTGGCTAAAGTGGATCGGAGAATACTCAAAACCCAGGAAGCGTTAAAAAAAGCGGTTATTGATTTGATGTCAGAGAAAAATTTTGATGATATTACGATCCAGGATCTTTCCGATAGGGCGAATGTGAGCCGCGGAACGATCTATCTTCATTATTTGGATAAATTTGATTTGCTGGACAAGCTTATCGAAGAACACATCAACGTGTTAAGGGAAATGTGCAAATCCGCAGCCGAATTGGAATTTACCGAAGCCACTTTGATGTGGACGGAATACTTTGAGCTTCATTATTCCTTTTTTTCCATGATGCTGGCGAGTAAAGGCGCCCCCTACTTTCGCGGCCGGTTTCTCGACTTGCTTATCGAAGAATTAACGAATGAGGTTGAGGTAATCAAAGGGAAGAATGAGAAGTTAAATGAAGATCTTCTAGTCAGGTTTATTGCCTCTGCTTACGTAGGGGTTGTGGAATGGTGGTTTACGAATGACAAGCCTGTCCCCCATCATGTCTTGGCAGAGCAACTGGGGACGTTGCTTGAGCGAAATGTGTAAGAAAAGGCCCCCATTATGCTGAGGGCCGGAGGCATCCCTTTTTACAGGCAGGCGCAGCTTCAACAAAAGTCCTCGCGTTAGCTGCATGCCTGCACTTCTTATCTAGAGTGCTGTTTGGTCGGACGATACATGTACATTCTCAGTAAAATAGCTAACAAACTAAATACCAAAAATATAATTCCTCCTAACACGATGTATCGTGTACCCATCCCTGATAAAAACAATCCTAATACGATGGGGTAAGTCACGACTGTTCTCATTGGATTTTTAGAGAGCAGCCTCCCTCCGATTAAGTTGCCCAGCAAACTGGCCAAGCCATATAAAAATAACGTCAAGCTTAACATTTTCCCCGAAATATGAGTAATGGTTTCAAGGTACTGCAATGTAACTGCTAACACTAGCCCCTGCTGAGCCTATAAGTACAACAGCAGCAATAGCTAGCCAAATAATCGGTTTTTTTAATACGCTTAACTGGGCTCCGTATGAAAGTTTTTCCGTAACATGCATAGATGGTATAAATAGCCATGTTGCGATGAAGGCCACAGCATTTACGACAGCAAAAAAGACCATCGCCATTTCTATGGAAGTTTCATTAGCTATAAAATTTGTGATGGGCACACCAAGTACCATTCCTGCGGTCACGCCAAGCATCACTTTAGAAATAGCTTTTGGAGCCTCTTCCTTGCTTACGGAGCTAGCAGCTGCTGTCAAAGACAAGGAACAATAAATGGGATGGAAAAAGCCTGGAATAATACGGGCGATTAGTGCAACGGTGAAGGTTGGCGCAAATAGGGATACTATATTACAAACAACAAAAATCCCGAGGACCAGCAGCATGACTTTCTTGCGATTTATACCGGAAAATAATAATGGCATTGTGGGACCTGCGATTGAAACGGCTAGGGAAGAATACTGTGCGAAGCGGAGGTTGAATCAGCTTCCAAAGATGGGGCATGAGCTGGTTCGAATATTTTGAATGTCATTATTTGTTTTTTCAGCCATGTTGGCAAGCAAAGGAGCTCCCTTCTTTCGCAGCCGCTTCCTAGAATTTGTCATAGAGGATATTAAGCGCAGCTGGGAAATGACGGAGGGGAAAAATCGTGGAATCAATGAAGATGTAATGGTTCAATTTTTTGCACCAGCTTACGTAGGAATTGTGGAATGGTGGTTTCTAAATGGAATGCCCTATCCCCCACGTGTCATGGAAGAGCAAGTAGAAAAGCTGCTGGATATGAATCTTTCATAGTTCGATTTGCCGCAGGCAGACACCCGTAATGCCTATCTTAAACGCAATAATCCCCCAGACAAAGGCTGGGGGATTATTGCTATGAATGAAAATTAAACGATGAACTATTCATACTTTCCTATCCTTGTTCTCCTTTTGAGAAAGCTTCTTTCAGTTTGTCACTCATCAGGTTCCAGGCATCTTCTGCGACGGCTAGATCACCATAATGGGTAAATCCGTGCGCTGCTCCCTCATATTGTTTATGCAGCACCTTCACACCGTGTTGTTTCAGCTTTTCTGCATAGGCTATGCCTTCTTCAGCCAACGAATCTTTCCCAGCGGTAATAACCAATGCTTCGGGCAGTCCTTGAAGGGCTTCCGCATAAACAGGCGAAGCTAGCGGACTATGGGCATCGTCTGCGGAAGCCAAATACATGGAGTTAAACATTTTTGCCATTTCCGCCGGGATCGCTTCCTCAAAGCTTGGTTTTAAAGCGGGATCCTTTGCCAAATCCAATGGCGCATAATCAATAATTTGCAATAAAATCGGAAGCTCGCTCCCACTCTGTTGATTTAACAAGCATACAGCGGCAGCCAGATTGCCGCCTGCACTATGTCCCCCGATCGCCATGATCGCTGAGTTGATTGAAAAAGACTCTGGATGCTCGTGAACCCACTTCGCAACGTCATAACATTCATGAACCGCAGTCGGGAATCTATGTTCAGGAGCGAGCCGATAATCGACATTAATGACGACACAGCCAGCCCGATGGGCAATCAATCGACACCAAGGATCATCCATTTCTGCCTTTCCCAAAATAAAGCCGCCCCCGTGCATATTGATGTATACAGGTAGAGAATCAGACAAAGCAGATTCCGGTGTATACACTAGGACACGGGTATCCCCAGCACTGGTAGGAATGATGGCCTCTTGCCTTTGTACAGCAAAGCTTGCGCTTGGCTGGAGCGCAGCTCCCGTACCCACCACATTTTCACGAAATCTTCGCACCATTTCCAGTTGTTGCTTATGATCCATTTGCTGTCTATCCATTGTCAAACACTCCATTCTATTTTTAAGGTTTTATTTAGAGCTTTTCTCAATCAGTTCCTGCAGCCGAATGCTGGAGTTGTTAATATTGCCGATAAAATCGTAGATGACATCGATATTCTTCTCCTGCTCTTGTGTCGTGGTCAGTACCCCTTCGGTTGCTGCTGCATGCTTTTGAGAAATACCCGAGATATGATCAACCTGCGTCCGCACTTGAGAAAAGATTACACTCATTTGATCCGTCATGTCCAATTCCTGGGCTATGTATTGATCCATCTGTTGAAAAGTAGACCTGATGCTGTCAAAGCTTTCAAGCACTTGCTCGGTGAGCGCCTCCCCTTCTTTAGCTGCCACGCTGCCGTTGCTAGCCTTTTCAACCACAAGCTGCGTTTTGCTTTTAATATTATGAATAATCGTGTTGATTTGTTTAACCGAGTTTAAGCATTCCTGAGCAAGCTTCTGAACTTCATTCGCCACGACCGCAAATCCCGCTCCCGCGTCCCCCGCCCTGGCGGCTTCAATATTAGCATTTAAAGCGAGAATGCTGGTCTGATCGGAAATTTGCTTAATGGCTAACAGGAAAGTGTTCACATCATCCACGCTTTTGTTTAATTCCTGAACGGTAGTTAATGAATCCGATACAGTCGAGTTGATAATATTCATTTGTTTGCCCATTTGAACGATTCGCTCCGAGCTTTGGCGAACGGCCCTTCCGTTGCTGCCTGAGAGGTCGGCGAGATTGTGGGACAGCTGATTGATTTCCGACATCTTCCCATCCGCATGGTTCATCATTTCGCTTATATGAGCCATGCTTTCAGACTGATCTCGAATTCCCACCGTCACTTCCTGTATGCTGGCCGTTATCGTATTGCTCATCTTCTTTAAAACGCCAATATCGTGATTACAGTTGGCAATATCGGCATTTAACGAGGAAGTGTTCTCGTGAACGACACCGACCATATTATCCCGCTCGTCCAACAGCTCCCGGGCTTCGGCTTCTTTATGCCGGCTTACATGAATGAGATCGTTTCCGCGTTTACAGACAAAATATAACGCTACAATCGTCAGTTCGATGAAACCGATCGTCATATAAAAGGTTGTATCGAATTGCTCGTGTTTGGAGTAATAAATGACAATATAGGATATATTGTACAAGCCTCCGAATCCGAATAGCAGCACTCTATTCAAATAAAGTGAAACGACACAAAGCACAACCATAATGAGCATGCCCGCACCAGCCGATTCGATATAGGCGGTTGTGCAGGTTAATATGGCAATCATCAAAGTAACCATCGTTTGAATCGGGTATTTTTTTCTAGACATTAGTACCGTCGCAACGACCAGCTCCAAAAACAGCGAGAAAACCACTTCAACTTTAACTTGGCCGCTAGCAAGAAAGAGACAGAAGGATAACAAAGCAAGCCATAAAATGCAGGCGATAATTGGGTTGACTTTTTCAGTGTTGCTTCTCAAAAAGCTGTTTTTCATTTGTCTTCTTCCCCCGGATGATAGTGTCTGATAATTTTTATAATGATTAAACAAATGTTAAGCACAATCAAGCCAATTACATAGATGGGTCCACACCCTCTTCCTCTGTCAAAGACTCCTTCTTCTTTTTGTACAGCATATAAATGCCTATGAGAAAAAACAAAGCACTGCATGCCATCCCAAACAAAGCGCTGACGCTTATGGCATAAGGTGAAGCTTGCATCGTAAGCAAAGTCGTTTGAGTGACAACAATGGACACCATTGCATCAATAAAATTAAACATTTTCAGCGTGGAAATAATTGGATTTTTCAGATGCCGGTAAACGATATTCCCATAGATGGCTACTGCCAGCTTCGTAAAGGCGACGGCCGCTACCAGATAAACAATAAAACCGTCGAAGATAAAGACGTCTCTAGCCAGATACATGCGCAAACAGACCAGCATATAGGAGACAACTAGCAGGCAGAGAAAAAAGCCGCTGCGTTTATACACGCTGAATTCCAAGTCATACTTTTGCTCAGGAGATTCAATCTTTTTGGCCACGGCATACATGTGAAGGGCCTGTCCTTTGGCAGCGCAAAGGATCAAATAATACAACGCATTCGTAATGAACCAGCCGGAAAGGAGATAGAGGCCAAGGACTAACTTGCCGATGCCAATAAAAATATTAAGGACAAGCGATGCGGTATTTACGATGGCAGTCCGATCCTGAGCATTTCTGAGGTAATGAGCTAGCATCTCCTAAATTTATAGCCTCCCTTCGGATCGTCATTCCTTTACTTTGCTAGCAAGCTATTCCCTTTCTGGCACACCTCATAAATTTCGTCATATTTTTGATCAATGAACGGAGCAACTTTGTCCGTTTTTTTCTTGCGAATGCTGCTGTAGCCATAATACGGAATGATCCACCCTGTGATACCGATGAGGGCCAAAATAACCGTGAGCGGCAGCATGCCTGCAACATAGGCAAACGCCGAGCCAGCCATGAACCCCGTTCCGGCTACACCGACAACATAAGCAGTTGTAGAAGCAGCCCTCGTTATAGAACGTTCCAGTCTCTCGATATCCTTTACACAGGCTTCAAATTGTCGCTGCAAACGGGTCAGTTCAGCTTTATTGCGAATGTTGCGGTCCCGCTTATACTTCATCGTTACAGCACCGACGCTTTGGATTGGAGTCGCTTTTCCTTCCAGCATCCAGCCAAAATGGGTATATCCATCTGCATAAAGGGATTCTTTGCCGCGCTTTACCGTAATATCCTTGTATTCATAGCCTACGAAGTTATTTTCATTTTTAATAATCTCGCTCAAAATCTCTATCACTCCTTGCATAATCGCCCTTCATTTGGTGTACCTATCGTATCGAACATTTGTTTATAAGTTGCTTATGAAATGTTTGAGAAATGTTAATACGTTAGGATTGGCATAAAAAAAGCCTGGATTCGAGGTTTTCGAATTCAGGCTGCTTGTTAGCGATAAAGATAGTTTCTCATTTTTCAACTTTTGTTAATTTGATAAGGCTGGTACAATTTCTTGAATGTCCTCGTTAAATGAAATAATAGTGCCTACTTTTTTTGAAAAATGATCTGGATCGCCTTTTTTCAATAAAACTAAAGGTTCATCCTTTACACCCAAACCTATAAACAGCCGCTCCTTGCCGATGGATTCGAGCACGAAGTTTTTGTATAACGCTTCTAATTCATAAAACTTCTCATCCTGCACAAAACATTTGTTGATTCTAATGTTTGGAGCCATTTCGTCGCCGCAGACAGGGCATTTAGGCACAAGCTCATGAGGAATTTTACAATCCACTGTGTTCTCGACCATATCTCTGATTAGTATTTCATTATTGTAAAGCCGGTCATGGCAGCCGACTGCACATTGCAGGTATCTGTAATTGCCATGCGTTTCAAATACTTTGTCGGGTGAAAAACCTGCGAGCTCAAACTGGCTGTCGAGCGTAGTGGTGAGAACGAAATATTTTTTGTCCTTAACCAAGCGGTATATCTCCTGGTAAAGCTTAGTTGGCCCCGTCTCAAAACGATTAAGGCGGATACGTTTTGCCCAATACCCCCATCTGTCCTCCTGTGTAGGAAACGGGTAAAAACCGGAAGAATACATATCTGTTAAATCAAACTTGCGAATAAATGGGGCGAAATTATCTGTAAATCTTTTACCGCTATAGGTTATACCAGCAGCAGCCGAGACGCCCGCACCACCGCCTAACAAAATATATTCAGCCCCTTCTATTTCCTCTTTTGCCTTTTCGATACGCAATTGATAATCGTCCATTTTCCCCATCCAATCCTTCTAAGTTCGAAAGCGGTTACAATACTAAAGCTGCTAGGTTAAAACTCGATTGCTTGCTTCCCCCTCTGCTATTCGATATTATCGCATTTGGAGTTAACTCCATGTCAAGAGCTTTTCGGAATGCCTTGACCATATTTCATGGAAAAACAAGCAGTGAAAGGGTTGGCAGAAGATGAAAAGTTGTTTGTCTTTCATTAAAATAAAAAAAGTCGCCCTATTGGCGACTTACTCTGCACAGACGACTCTACTCTATCCTAATTTTCTCCAATCAGCTGCTTCAGCTTCGGAAATACCCGTAGCGCATTGTTATAAAAAACATCCTCCCAGTGAGCCTCAGGAATCAGATGCTTCACAAATCGGATATAAGCATCCAGCTGAACAAGCGGCCAATCGGTACCGAACACAAGCCGATCGTATTTTTCGGCAAACACAATGGCACGTCGGAAATGATCCGTATAGGTTTGCTCCATTAACAACCGTTCCACCTTTGCGGCATCGCCTACTATCCAGCCCGACAGATCTGCGTAGAGATTCGGATTTTTTTCCAGCAATGCGGCTGTTTCCATGACCCAAGGATCACCGAGATGACAAAGCATAAAGGTAAGCTCACGGTGCTTCAAAAAGGTTTCTTCCATCGACAGCGGATGCGAATATTTCAGTAAGCCTTTATCCGAATAAGTCAGTCCTCCATGAATGACGATGGGCAGCTGGTACGCGGAAGCGAGCCTGTACACCGGGTCATAAATTTCATCACCGACATTGTAATGGTAATATCCCGCATACAGCTTAATACCAACGACATGTTTCGAGCGCAACGATTGTTCCAGCGCTTCGAGCTGACCATCCAGATGCAGGGTTAATGGATTAATACCGACACAAGTGAATAGATTGTCAGGAAGCTGGCCGCTTAAATCAAGCAGCATGGGATTAAGGGCTGCCGAATCCGGGAAGGCCCCTTCAACCGTTTCCGTAACGCCCATCCCTACACCAGCGATAACACCAGCGTTTCTGAACTCCTCCAGCAAACCGCTTGCTGTGTAATCAATAGCGGCCAACGTTTGTGCGGTCTCTTTAAAAGCTGCAATATTGGAAAAATGGACATGTGCATCTATAATTTTCATCAAAGTATCCTTTCTTAAGTCAGCTGGTCAAAACGAATGTTGAGCAAATCCTGATAAGCTTCCTCTGGGGCAAACAGATCAGAAACGATATAGAACTGGGGCTTGGCGAACTGCTGCTTCCCGTCTTGCAAAAATAGTTTTTCTGTTGCTACGGATGCCGCTACATGGGTATTCATATGCAGCTCGCTTGAATCAAGCTCTGGGTGGGCCATGAAGGTCAGGCGCTGCTTCCGCTCACGGGAACTATACTGGAAAATCCCGTTTGGGCTGCTGGCGCTATACTGAACCCTGCCAGCCTTATAGGTAATATTTTCACCATTGCTATTTTTAACATGCCCCCTGCTATCCTTAATATCGCTGCTGGCCCGGTAGAAGGTCGAACTGGAAAGGGTTAGCGGATGCAAAGGCGCACCTGTATTTTGCTCCACCCGAATAACAGTTGCAAGTACAGGTACCCCTGGCAGCATTAAGAAATAGTGATGGAGCACAAGTCCTCTGAATTTTGCATGGTTGCTGATCGTCACACTCATTCGGATACCCGACCAGCTGTTTCCCAAATTATCTGTAATCGCTGCAAAGGCTGTCTCACGCGGCTCTTCCATGAAGCTCGCTGCGGACATGCCGGATACTTCTGCTGCAATGCCGCCGATCCAAGGATTCCACCAAGACTTAGGCCCTGGATGAGGAAAGGAAGAATCGAGCCATTCCACGCCGTGATGCTTTAATGAAAATAGGGCCGGGGCAAAGCTGCTGCTTGCCTGAATTTGCATAACCCCATTGCCCGCAGTAAGTACCTCGCCATATTCCGTCTGTTCCGTTTGTTGTGTTATTAGGTGATCCGATACTGGAAAAACAAGGCGACTTCTTCCTGTCCTATAGGATTCCATGTCGAGACGCATGGTTAGAATATCCGCCTCAAGGCTGGATTTCCAAGCAAGCGGCGTTACGAGTTCGGTGAGCTTCTGTTCGCTGGATATGAGGTGTTTTGCCGTATCTATGCTGTCTAGTGCAGATGAGATCTCAATTTCACCTTCCAAAAAGGCATTTTTCCGCTCCGCAATCCGGATCTCCAGCGATCCTTGCAAAAAAGGATTTCCCTGATTCACAATCGTCTCCAGCTGCTCGGTAGTCTCCAGCTCCTGTGAAGTTCCCCTGTTCAGGGCAAAAGAACGGAAATCACGCCAATTTCTCCACGTTCCTAAAGCAATGCGGATAGGCTCAGTCTGTGCCATACCTCCCGCGGGAATAACGCCCAAAGCATGCTCAATGCCATAATACCAGCCCTCTGATACGATCTCCAATTGTTCAGGCCAGGTAATTCCCCGTGACGATGCCCCGTTATGAGCAAAAATCCAGTTTTCCGTAAACCGATTTTTCTCCCAATAATCGGAATTGGAGGCGTCTGGCCCTTTGCTTAAATCCACATACCGGCCTTCATATGGAATAACGCTGTCTTCAAGGTTGAAGGTAAAGCCTTCTTTCAAAAATAGGGGTTCCTCTCGAACTGCTGCCGCCTTGTTCTGTACAACATGATGACGGGTAATTATACCATTGCTGTACAATTTGACGACTAGCGTTAGCAGCAGGTTTGCGGAAGTCAAATCATAATGGGCTTCAAGCACCATAGCTTCGTCATGACGGCAAGTTACTTGAGATACACGATTTTTCTCAAATGCGCTGCTATAAGGCAACCCAAACTTAGGATAATAAAGATTTATGGTGCTATGAGTTCCCTCGTAAATGGAAAGTGTGTTGCTTGATTTGCTTAGGCGAGCGGAGTATTGTCCGTTAAAGATTACCCAATCCTGATCGGTTTCGCCTCCGAAAGCAGCATGTATTCCCGGAAACACAAGACTGACCTCCTGCTGCGATACGAGTAATTCGCCAGTGCCGACCACCTTGTGAATAGCCAGATGATGATGCCAAATGCCATAGGTCAGCAATCGAGCGTCAATGGTAATGGTCCTCCGGCCTTTAGCTGGTACCTTGATACGGACGGAGGGCTGGCTGAAGGAAAGAACCGCATCATCGGCCAGCTCGAAAGCAAACTCAGCCTCTGTCTCGTACTCATTTTCCATCGTCAAATCAAGCGCAATAGGTTTACCCGCATAAATGGGCCCAACTGGTGCTTGAAGCTTTAGCTTCGCTGGAAATTTTGGCTCAATGCCAATTTTGAAGGCAGCTGGCAAACCATTAATAAGAAGCTCGGCTTCAACAACCGGATGGGTCTGAAATAAGTTCTGATCCTCTTGAGTGGCATGGACAAAAAAGCTGCCTTCTATCCGTTCCTGTGACTCAACCACTCTGGATTCATGCAGCTCAAAGCTAATGGCAGCATTGCCGACGCTCTTGATTTCCAAAGCTAGAGCCTTCCCGCTTTTATTGACGGCTTCATATACGATCGGATAGCTAGCACCAAAAGGCAGTTTATGGTGATCAGGAATCGTTGCCTTAATGAGGTAGTCATTCGTTTCAATTAGTCTTAATCCGCGTCCTGTCCGCTCATATTCCATCCTCAGATGTAAATTGCCTTTTCTCCACTCATAAGTAAAATAATCAAAACCTTGTTCCTGACGTCCATCGGGACTGACCGCAATTTCGCGTATGCTATCCGTGTACCAGTTGATTTCTTCAAAATAAGCCTGTACAGCACCGGTCTGCAATACGGATGGAATCAAGTTCATTAGATGTGTGGTGTCATCCCGTTTCTCCCAGAAAAACCCGCTCTTCTTATAGGCAGGGACTGCTTTCGTATTGCCTGGCCATGTATAGAGGTCAAGTCTAGGCCAGCCAAGCTTCAAGGTCTCCTCTATTGCGCGCAAAATAAGTCGCTTGCCGACTTTGTGTCCATGATAATCGGGCCGGACATTTAGTAAAGGGATGTACAGGGCACCAGCATCTTCCTTGTAATGGGAGAAGCTGCAATATCCCACAACCTCCCCACCAGCTATCGCCAAAAATACATGAAGAAAGGTACTGTTATGATGTTCTTTAAGAATGCTTTCCTCCGTCTGGAGCGAGTTGTCTCCACCCCAACTCTCATTGCTTGTATTCCACATTGCGGCGATGGAGGCTGCATATCGGGGTTCATATTCGATGATAGTCATTTCTTGATTTCTATTCATAAGAGCACTCACCTCCTAAATTCGTTACACATGGCTGAAACAAATTTCGACATTATACTGACTGAACGTTCAGTATATATTGTACCATGTGCGTTTTTTCTGGTCAATTTTGCTAAATCTCTTCATCCCTGCAACGAACAAAACCGGTCTCCAAAGGATGGAAACCGGTTATCGACCTGAAAATGAAGACACTAATCCTGTCAACATTCGCTCACATATTAGCAAGCACTATTTCATCATATCAGCAATAAGTACCTTTTGCCCAAGTCGTGCACTCTCCAGCGATGCAAGCACCATGGCCATGCTGTAAATATTGTCGCTGCTGTCGGTTTCCGGCTTGCGCCCTTCATCAAGCGCTGCGAACATTTCGTCCAGACAGCCTTCGTGGAACTCATTATTCATCTGCACAAGTCCGCCATCTACACGCACATAATCGCGAATGAATTTGTCCGATTGATCGCCTGGAGCAACAACCTCGGCATAAGGTTCACCGATTCCATCCCAAATGGCTGTCCCATATTCTCCTGTAATACGCCACTGGGCTTCCCATGAGGTAATAGACCCTTCCGCACACCATGAGCCGCGATAATTAAAAACCGAGCCGTCGGACATTTCAAAAATACAGAGTGCTGCCGCATTCCCTTCATACCAGGAGCCCGGAGGATTAAATTCGTGGCAGTAGACCGATACCGGATTCGCTCCCGATAAATACCGTGCCTGGTCGAACGTATGAATCGCCATATCGAGCAGCAGCGGACTGCTCATCGCATCACGGAATCCGCCAAAGTGTGCGCCAATAAAAAAATCCGCACCGATAAAGCCGGTTCGCCCGATATGGCCCTCCGACATCAGCTTGCGCAAAGCCCGAATGCGCCCATCGTAACGGCGATTTTGCATAACGGCATGCGTACGGCCCGTACGCTGTGCCAGCTTCACAATAGACAAGCATTCTTCCATCGTTTCTGCCAAAGGCTTCTCGCCAAATACGTGACAGCCCTGCTCCAGCGCTGTAGTGCCGATCGAATAGTGGCTGGACGGGATGGTAATATCAAAAACAAGGTTCGCCCCCGTCTCCGCAAGCGCAGTCTGCAAGCTGGTAAAGGTCGGACAGCTCAATCCTTTACGCTCAGCCATCGCTTGGGCAAATTCCTGTTTTATATCGACCAGTCCGACGATTTCCGTATCCTTCCTACCTTGTGCATAGTCCACCCATTTGTTAGCCATTCCGCCACAGCCCGCGACGACTACCTGATATTTTGCTGTCATTATGCTATTCCTCCCGCTTCTCTTCAGCTAGTATTTATACGCTTGGATTTGGAATAAAATCGCCACCGCGGCAGCGCTTCAAATAATTTAATGCGTGGACCTGACCCGTCATTTCCAGCTCGTCCTTGTAAACAGGATCATGCCAGCCCTCGATATCGATCGTGCCTTTATAGCCATTTTGACGCAAAATCGTTATAATATCGCTCCAGTTGCTGTCGCCAAAGCCCGGCGTCCGGTGCCACACAAATGGCTGAGGACCATGCACACCGTGCTCCTTCACAATATCCCAAGCGATTGTTGCATCTTTGCCATGAACATGGAATACTTTGCTTGCCCATTTGCGGAGCTGCGGGATCGGATCAATCAGGCTAACCATCTGGTGGCAAGGCTCCCACTCCAGGCCAATATTATCCTCTGGCAACGCGTTGAACATAAGCTCCCACGCTGCCGGGTTATGCGCGATATTCCAGTCTCCCTGCTTCCACGTGCCACCCATATCGCAGTTTTCGAACGCGATCCGCACGCCTTTGTCCGCTGCACGCCTCGTTAGCTCCCCGAACACTTCCTTAAAACGCGGGATGGATTCATCAATCGGCTGATCCGTCAATCGGCCAGTAAACCCGGATACAATATTAGCGCCAAAAAGTGATGCATGGTCGATTAAGCGCTCCCAACTGGCTAAAGTATCCGCATTGTCGCCCGCTCCCGTAAGCGGATTGCCAAATACGCTAAGCGCCGACACCACAAACCCATGCTCATCGGATAGAGCGCTTACACGTTTGGCCAACTCCGGCAAATCGGTTTGGCCCGTCGTTTGCCAGAACGTTAAATTAAAAGATTCAAAACCATGTCCCACGATTTGCGGTATAATCCTATCGGCATTCCCGCCGCCTACCAACGTACCTATTCGCATTTGTTCACTCATCCTTGAATATCACTCCAATATTGGCTTATAGTATGCTTAGCACCTTCATTATAACGAGAGAATTACGAGATGACTCTACACAATCTTGAGCAAAAGTAGTCTAATCTTGTGGTGGTGAATTTTACTATGACATATCCAAAAGAGCTTTGGGAAAATACGCGACTAGAGCATAAGGCGTATCCCATTCAATTATTTCATAACCAGGTGCTTGGAATTAAACCTGGTGACAGCATGCTGTATTTGCACTGGCATGAGCATTTCGAGATTATTCTGATGAGAGAAGGCCATGCGCTGCTGCATATCGACAGCAGACCTTATGAGATATCGCCGGGAGAGCTAATCGTTATTCCTGGAGGCGGCCTGCATGTTGGCTATGCGCTGAGTGAAGGCGATATTCGTTACGATTGTATCGTCTTTAATGCCTCATTGTTCAATGAATGGGTTCATGATCCCGTGCATGCGCAGCTTGTTGCCCCTTACCTGGAGGGGACGCTAAGATTTCCCGTCAAACCGCTGGAGCATGAGCAGCATGCCGAAACTATCATAAAGCTTCTGGATGAGCTAGTGGGAGAGTTTGACGGTAAGCAGTCAGGCTATCAACTGCTCGTCAAAGCAAAGCTGTATAGCGCGCTAACGCTGCTTGCCCGCCGTTACGACAGCCAGCCGCCAAGCAATGGCAGAGGCCCAGCCGCCTCCCACCTCGCTAACCGTGACCGCTTCAAGCAGCTGATCAAACGGTTGGAATCCGATTTTCAAACTAAAATAACGGTAGACGCAGCGGCACGGCAGGTTAATCTGAATCCATTCCATTTCTGCAAGCAGTTCAAAAAGCTGACTGGGCGAACCTTCGTCGAGTATGTCAACGTTTGTCGCGTCAACGAGGCGCAAAGGCTGCTGCTGCAAACGACATCCACCATTGCTGAAATTGCAGCAGCGGTAGGCTGCGACAATCCGAATTATTTTACAAAGCTGTACAAGCAATACAAGGGCATAACCCCGTCGGAAGCACGCAAACGGCCATTGTAGCGCAGCAAAAAACCTGACAAATGTCTTGGTTTCATAAGGATTTTGTCAGGTTCCTATTTACCGAAGCTTCATCTTCTCCGATAATTCCTCTTTCCGAGTTTCACTCACACTCTATTAAGTCATATTTACAAATTGTGCTAAATTATGTAATGTATATATTGTGAACCTTGCATTATTTTGTTGATTAGTCGCCCTTGAGCATTCGTTTTTATCATCACTTTTGTAATGCCCATTCATTTATCAAAGGAGATGGCAAAGTTGAGTGAACGTTACTTAATTAAAAACGGCTTCGTGTTAACGATGGACAAGTCTTTAGGAGATTTCAAGAAAGCGGATATTCTAATAGAAGATTCGCTCATTGTAGCAATAAAAGAAGAGCTCGATGCAATAGATTGCGAAATTGTCGATGCAACGGATATGATCGTCATGCCCGGCTTCGTCGATACCCATCGTCATGTTTGGGAATCTTTAGTCCGAACCATAGGTACGGATTGGTCGCTGCCTACCTATTTGCAAAATATTTATTACGGAGGGCTTGGCAGCAAATTGCGGCCAGTCGATAGTTATGCGGCTAATTTGCTGGGAGCGTTGGATGCGCTGAATGCCGGTGTAACTACCCTTTTGGATTGGTCGATGATTTATTCCCCTGAGCATGCAGACGGGTTCGTTCAAGGTTTGCAAAATGCCGGAATCCGCGCCGTATTCGCATATGGAGCATCCGGCGAAACCGAATATTGGGACCGTGCTAGCCAAAAAATCGTTTCAGATGACGTGTACCGTATCAAAAAACAGCATTTTTCTTCCGACAATCAATTATTAACGATGGGATTAGCGATTAGAGGACCAGAATTCAGCCACTGGGATGCAACGGTTCAGGAAATAAGGCTTGCAAGAGAACTGGATGCGATCTGTTCCATGCATGTCGGTTTTGGCAGCTGGGGTCCAGATGACCGCTCCATTGAAAAGCTATATAAGGCTGGCCTCCTTGGTCCCGATTTGAATATGGTGCATGCGAATACAATGGGTTATGACGAGTACAAAATGCTTGCAGATTCAGGAGCGTCGATATCGATTACGCCTGAGGTGGAAATGATGATGGGGCATGGGTATCCAGCCACTGGGGTGTTTATGGAGAATGGCGGAACACCTACCCTCGGTGTAGATGTCGTGACTTCAACCAGCGGGGACATGTTTGCGCAAATGAAATTTATGCTGCAGGCGGAGCGGGCAAGAACCAATCAGAATATTTTAGCATCCAAAAACATGCCGGGCGAGTTGAGTTTAAAGGCACAGCAAGTATTAAATTTTGCAACGATTGCTGGAGCTAAAGCTTTGAAATTAGACCATAAAATCGGCAGCTTAACGCCTGGAAAAGAAGCCGATCTCATTATGGTTCGAATGACAGATTTGAATATGTTTCCCGCTTCCGATCCCGTTGGAGCTGTCGTACAATTTGCGAATCCCTCAAACGTTGATTCCGTATTTGTGTCCGGACGTCCAGTAAAACGCCACGGACAGCTGCTTCACGTCGATTTAAACCATGTGCGTAAAATCGCGGGTGAAAGTAAACAATATTTGTTTTCTGCTCTTGCAGATACCGCAAGTGGGGCCGTTTAAAGCAGCTAGATGGCTTGAGAACTTTGCGCGATCCTTCCCATAAGCTTGGAAAAGGCAGCCGTTCCTTAGGGGATGGCTGCTTTCAATTCGATGACAGCCTTAGAAAGGTTCTCACAATATACACACTTCTACATACCTATACCCCGTATAGGTATGTTAAAATCATTTTGTGAAAATAAAATACCAGATTAAAGGAGAGATCATCGATCATCATGAAAATCGCAATTATGCTTTTTGATGGGATCACAGCATTAGATGCAATTGGTCCTTACGATGTGTTCGCCGCTACACTGAAATGTGAAGTGAAGTTTGTCGCTAAGAGAAAAGGTTTAATCAAACTGGACTCGAATATGGGGTATTTGCATGCCGATTACAGCTTTTCTGAAGTTACCTCAGCTGATATTCTTGTTGTTCCAGGCTGTAGTCCGCCAAATTATAAAACGCCAATGAATGATGAAGAAACGTTAAATTGGATTCGCCAAATACATGAAACTACGAAATGGACTACGTCGGTTTGCAACGGCTCATTGATATTGAGTGCAGCAGGCTTGCTAAATGGAATCGTAGCCACCACTCATTGGGGCTCCTTCGATCTGCTCCAATCCCTTGGAGCCATACCTACAGATGAGAGAGTCGTTCGTCAGGGTAAAATGGTTACTGCAGCTGGTGTTTCCTCTGGTATCGATATGGCGCTCCAATTAATAGCATGGGAATTGGGAGAGGATACAGGCAAAGCCGTACAGTTGATCTTAGAATACGATCCTCAACCTCCATTTGACACAGGTTCACCAAAGAAAGCGCCCGCTGTATTGGTCGCACAAATAAAAGGGATGTTACAAGAGTTTGCAGAACGGGAGCCTAATGTGTAAATCACAAACCATTCGACAGCCTTTTTTTAAAAAAGACAAAAGAGACTCAGCCATGTTCCTGGCTGGGTCTCTTTTATCTTTAGAGGATCTTCATCGGCAAATGGGTTAACGACTGTCCTACAGCGGAAGTTGTAAGGTGATGCTCCAGGTCAAAGGATTCAACAGCTTCAATACCAGAAACCTTCTCCACAAATGCCTTCAAGGCAATGTTCAGCTCCATCCTTGCCAAAGGCGCACCTAGACAAAAGTGAGGGCCATTGCCAAAGGTTAAATGCTTTTTGTTATTGGCACGATGAATATTGAGCTCAAACGGATTTTCAAACATGCGCTCGTCCATATTCGCCGCGCTCATCCACGAGATGACAACGTCGCCTTTTTTCAAATCGACCCCTAATAGATTGTTATCCTGCTTAACCGTACGATGTCGTTTGGAGCAGTGGAATCGATAACGCAGCATTTCCTCAACAGCTTGAGGAGCCAGATTCGGATCTTTTCTTAATTGCTCATACAACGGTTTTCCTTCATGCAAAAAAGAATAGAACATGCTGGAAATCGTATGGCTCGTAGTTTCTATCCCTGCTCCGAGCAAAAGCATCGATGTCCGTACCACTTCGTCTTCGGTGAATCTTTCCCCGTCTACCTCTACATTCAATAGATCCGAAATAATATCATCGCCAGGATGTGTCCGCTTATGAACGACCATAGGGTATAAAAATTGATAATATTCCTGTGCGGCTGCCTGTTTTTTCAATTCAATCTCTTCTGCGTTCTCCTCGCCGGCCGGCTGGAACAAAATGTCTACCCATCCTTTAAAAAGGGTGCTGTCCGTAAGAGGAATGCCCAGCAAATCAGCCATAACCATTGCGGGCAGCGGAGTTGCCAGTGCCTGAACGATATCAATCGTCGTATTTGGTTCAATGTCCTCTACCAGCCGCTTTGCGATGTTGTTAATGCGAGGCTCCCAGTTTTTTAAGCTGCGGGGTGTAAAAGCTGCGGATAACAAGGAGCGGCTCTTGAGATGGCGCGGAGGGTCTATGCTTGAAACATTCAGTTTATCCGGAGGCGTCCCCTCCTTGTTCTTCGCTCCAACTAAAACCGTAGTTCTAGACCCTTCGCTTGAGAAATACTCATGCTTGCTCAGTACCATCTTGACATCGTCATACCTGAAGACATTCCAAGTGTCAGTGCCTTCATGATAATATACAGGGTGTTCGGACAGCATTTTCCGATACCATTCGAGTGGAAAAAATTCTTCCGATCTTGACTGAAACCGCGAAATTTCATGAACCGCAATCACTTCTTTGTACATAAAGATGCCACCTCCAGATTAATTACATAAATTCACAAACTAGAGCATACTCATTATTCCATTTTTCAGACGCCTTGTTTAGCACTTCAATACATCACATAATAATTATACCACTCGTTCATTTTATTGGAATAATTCGTAAGAACTATTTGGGAATTCTCTGTATTTAGGCATCTATTTTATACAACTAGTTCAATTTTGTGTTTAATCCGTTTAGCTCATTTCGAATGTGGTCTGTTTTGCTCTATATACCACCAGCATTCATTGGCAATCTTTCTAGCTTCATTCTGATAGACGCTGGACTCAAATTCGATTTGAAAGGCTTTTAATACTACTTCCAACATCGATATATTGAGCTCAGCATCTATAACCAACGACAGAAGTCCTTTTGTAAGTTCTTGAGCTTTGGTGGTTGCTTCCACTTGATGAATGGAATGACTGAACGTTTGAAGTTCAGCCACTAGGCTGGCTTTATCCAGCACGATTGGTTTGGACAAGGGGTTGATCAATGCAAGGTTGTCAGAATCAATCATATGTTCATGCCTCTCTAGCATGGCTCTCAACAAAATTTCGACATAATTCAACAACTTGGGTACGAGATTTTTCCAATCCGGCTGTTCGAGGCGGAAGTTCCGCCATGTATTGGAAATTTGATGGATCATGCCTAAACAAAAAATGGCTCCTTCAAAGGTATAGGCTTTTAATTCTTCTCCATATATTTGGGTCAGCCGTCCCGATAGCCAGTCCAACTGGATTCGAGTCAGATGCTGCAAATCCAACTCCCCTGAATATAAGCCTGTCCAAAATAATTCAAGAACACGCTGCTTTTCCGGGATCGTAATCGGAACCACAAGTTGATCCACGAGCAAGTCGAAATCCGAGGCATAGCTCAAGGATTCCAGATCTTTTCGAAGTATCATATCTTCCTGTGTACGTTGTTCCAAAATCGCCAGGATACAATCGTCCTTGGAACCGAAAAATTTGTAAAAGGTGCCTTTGGATACGCCTGATTGGTCCAAAATCATTTGAATCGAAGTATTTGCTACACCATATTCCTCAAATAGCACAAGTGCTGTATCCAACAATCGTTTTTTACGTTTATTCATAAGCTCCCCCTGGATTCTTTTGCATTCAGATGTATAAAGTGATTGTATCACCCAAGTGGGGAAAGAAAACAGAGTTACAAAAGGCTCATTCGAGTCATTGGAAAACGGAGCCCCAATTACTCCCATCATACGGTTGTTCTTCTACCGTTGCTGCTGCATTATGTGAAATCTGGCTCTTTTATTGATCTTCAATAAAATGACCGCCTTTTAAATGAAATTTTTCCGGACTCACCCGAGCTGATTATTTGTGCTCCGACAACCATTTAGAAATGCTTTGAATTTCCGCTTCGGTTATTTTTGTTCCGAACTTCGGCATACCTTTTCGGCCGTCCGTGACAATCCGAGCAATCTCTTCCTGCGTTAATGTGCTGCCAACGCTTTGCAGGTTCGGACCCGCCCTGCCCTGCAAGTCCGTGCCATGACAAGTCACGCATTTTTTCATGTAGAGGGTCTCTGCATCGCTATTTTGAACCCTTTCTCCTTCAATATTGTTGTTCTTCGTGTTGAATCCAGTGGTTGATTGGCCACATGCCGACACAATCAAAGCTCCTATAATGACGCCTATCACTGCACCGTATCTGAGCCTTCTAATCATTTCACTCCTCCTCCTCATTCCGTTTCAACTGCTATCATAACGAATCATCGAATTTTTAAAATGACTACTTATAGCTATTTCAGCCTCTGAAATATGGAGGTTTCACAACATTTGATCGGTGAAAAATAAAAAGAGTCGAATCTTATCATCAGACAAGATCGGACTCTTTTATTTCCAAATAAGAATGTCTTTTTCGATTTTGATGTAAAAAAACAAGCATCAGCAAGGCAAAGACGAGTACGACTGCAAAAATACCAGACAAACATAGCCCAAGCATTAAAACAATAATAAACGCAAGGATCGTATTTTTGACTAGAGCCATACCAACAAGAAATAAAATGACACCTAAAGTGCTAGTGACCAGAAACCTGTTATAGTTGAACTTCTCGGCAATTGCTCCGGAAAAAATTCGCCCAACAACCATGGCGATCCAAAAAAAGGTAACCGAAAGCGTGGCTGCTGAAGTATCCAAATGATATTGCTGAACGAATATGGACGGCAGAAAATTAACTAAGCTGGTTTCAATGCCGACATACAAAAATACGAAGCAAATTAAAAAGGCATATTTTAAAATAGCAAATCGCTATTTGCCCGTTTGATCGAGTGCTTCAGCATGTAGGGCTGGGGTTTGCTGTGATTTAGGGCTGTCAGGCTTCTTGCTCCAAAGAATGAGGTTTATTATGGCGAACACAATAACGATAGCAAATGACCATATCCAGGAAACGTTGGCTATTAATAAGCCCGACATGACGGGCATAAGCAAAGCTCCGAATCCAAACGCAACCTCTAGCCGACTCATCATCACAGCCCCATTATTAGATGATTCCAACAGAAACGTCCCTATAACCGTTTGAGTCATTCCAAAAGCAAAACCGTTTAATGCAGCAAGCAGCAAAATGTCCGATCTCACGTTTCTCATCCGATTCTCTGACCAGACGCTCTTTATATTCATAAATCGCTTTTTCTTTTGCTGGCAGCATAGCTCCACCATGTGTACGGATGATGAGACCAGACTCCTCCATCTTTAATAAATCTCTGCGAGCGGTATCGCGTGACACATTGAATTGCTGACAAATATCTTTAATATCGATTCGCTGATGCTGATTTAAATGCTCAATAATAGCGTTTAACCGCTCCTCTTGAAACATGCCAATCCCCCCTAAATTCCTGCTGATGAGCGTTCACTCGCAAACAACTATATAAGGCGTTTTACATCATATATTAAGTATTTTCAATCACTTATCTTCTTTTATGCATCATTTTTTCGATTAAAAAAATGGCTGCACAGGTTTGATTGCCTGTACAGCCATTGATATCACTGGTATCTCGTTATATGGCGGTATGCCGCCACCTACAATGCTTCATGATTTTCAGCTTGCTTCGTATCTCTCATTGAGAAGCCATGGTTTTAAAATGTTGAATGATATATTCACGAAAGTTTATCGCTGCAAGCGATAAGTACCGATCCTTCATCCATGCCAAATAAAAGGTTAATTGGCATGATGGTTTTTCAATTTCAATGTAGGTTAGGTCGGAATACTCTTCACGAGAGCCTGCCGGCTGGAAGGCAATCCCTAATCCTGAACGAATGAGACTGGCAATGGCTGCTGGTTCATCGCCTTCACATATCGTGCGAGGAATGAAACCCGCTTCCTTGCAACAGGCATCCATTAATTCTCTAAAGGAATATCCCTGTTTGAGGGAAATAAAATCTTCCTGGGCTACTTCATGGAGTGAAATCCGTACAGCACCTGCCAATCGATGCGTTTGCGGCACCGCAATCATGATCTTCTCCGTAATTAGCGGAACATGTTTAATATCATCACGGCTAATTAATTCGGTTGTGAGAAAAAAATCAATCTCATTGCGTTCCAGCAGCAGCATTTTATCCTGCTCTGTTGATGCCTGGGTAATTCTAAAATTAGCGTCTGGATATTGAGCTAAATAAGGAGAAAGCACGTTAGATAACCGATTTAGCGTAGTAACAGCAAGGGCAATTCTATTTTGCTCCCGATGAGCTCCCTCGGTAAAATGTAGTTTTCTCACGAATGCTCGCTTATTCGCAGGATCTCTCCAATAGATAAATCGCTATTCGGATAGAAGAGGGGGTGTACCGTCAAATTCGCCAA